>JBAVQU010000035.1:0-30939 GCA_049694315.1 Candidatus Zixiibacteriota bacterium | reverse complement strand
GCCTTCTCCTTTGAGTCGGTTCCCGCCACCGGCCCATATCCCAACAACCGCTATACCCTGATGCGGCGGATTATGGATTGGTTTGGCATCGGCAAGAGCATTCCTCAGTTCATGCATGGGGACGTTAACGGAGACCAGATAATCGATGCCGGAGACGTTGTCTTCCTGATCAATTACCTGTTTAAGGGAGCTGCCGCTCCTTATCCGTTAGATGCCGGCGATGCCAATTGCGACGGCAGGGTGGACTCCGGTGACGTGATCTACCTGATCAATTACCTGTACAAAGCAGGACCCGTGCCACCGTGTTAGAATCAACATGGTAGCGCATTGATTGACGTATCACGACCCCCAACCATCGAAGGTTGGGGGTTGTTTTTTGTGTGGTTGCTTGATTCGCAGACGGGGGGCGTCTGTCCATAAGCACAAACAGCGCCCAATGAATTGGGCGACTACAAAAATAGGGTGATTTCGAAGGCAAAGCTTCAAGAACGAAGAAAAAAAGTGCTTGATTTTCGGAGCAAAACGGGATAAGATAAGCTTGTCGACAAACAGCACGAACTCAACCAAGCCAAGAGCATGCGTTGAAATGGAGGAGTGGATGGCCCTTATCATGTCGAAGGTCACGAAAGATCTTCAGCCCCGAGAACAACTCACCCACCATCCAGGAGTATAAGATGAAAATCTTTATTACGGGAGCCACAGGATTCATCGGGACTCACCTGGTGAAGCGATTAGCTCAGACCGACCATAAGCTCGTCTGTCTGGTGAGAAAAACCAGCGACGTTGGGCAACTGGAGGCGCAGGGGGTCACTCTTATAACCGGCGACGTCACCGACAAGGATTCCATTCTCAAGGGGATGACAAACTGCCATTGGGTCATCAACCTGGCCAACATTTACTCCTTTTGGGAGCAGGACAAGCGAATCTTCGCTCTAGTCAATGTCGAAGGGACTCGGAACGTCATGGAGTGTGCCCTGGAGACAGGCATTGCCAAGGTTGTGCACGTGAGCACGGTGGGCATTTACGGCACGCCGGCGGATTCCCCTTTTACCGAAGAAAGCCCGGTTGGCCCGGTTCGCTTTTGCGAGTATTTCCGGACGAAATATGAGGGGGACTTGATAGCCTGGGAGTTGTACGCGAAGAAAGGATTGCCTTTGGTCATGGTATACCCGGTGGGTGTCCTCGGGCCAGATGATCCAAAGGCCACCGGCAAATACATTCAAAATTTAATTCACCGCCGCTTGCCGGCGACGGTATTCGATGACAGCGTCTTCACTTTCGTCCATGTGAGAGACGTGGCGGAGATCATCGTTAGGGCGGCAGAGAGACAGAACAATATCGGCGAAAAATACATAGCGGGCAGGTATCAATTGACGTTTGGAGAGATCAACCAGATGGTCAGCGAAATCTCCGGTGTTCCTTTGCCGAAGATGCGCCTTCCCAACGCTCTTACTATGATCAACGCCCGACTCTTGACCTGGTTGGCTGATCTGATAAAGAAGCCACCCCTTTGGGGCATGGCCATAGATCAGATGAAGACCATGAAAGCCGGCGTGATAGCGGACGGCAGCAAAGCGGAAAGGGAATTGGGCATTACCTACACCCCCATCCGCGTCGCCCTCGAGGAGGCCATTGCATCGTTTCAAGAGTGAGGATATGCTGACAATAGCCCCCATCGGGCAAGGCGTGCTGGTAGGGCGATGAAAAAACCGATGGAAATGCTTCGGTTTACTGAACAGGAGTTTGGAAACGGGAACAGTGGCACATTCGTTGAAGATAACGTTGAGACCAAAGGGATTGGGGTGAAAGTATGAAAACACGGCAGTGGTTTTTGATGATCTGGATGGTTCTTCTTATTTTGGTAGCGGTTTTTTCCTCATCTCTGGCTGCGGGGAATTTGCCGGAGATTATCAAAAAGATACAGCCATCGGTTGTAGTTATTCTTACCTATGACAATGAAGGGCAGATTTCGGGTCAGGGAAGCGGGTTTTTTATCAACGAGAGGGGCGATGTTATCACTAATCGACATGTACTTGTGGAAGCAAGCAGCGCAAAGGTAAAGACTGCCAATGGAAAAATTTATCCTATTACAAAGGTTCTTGCTGAGGACGAAGCGGGTGACCTTATTCTGGTCTCCGTGGATATTCCTGCCAGTGCAGTGCATGCATCTTCAGTTAGTGCCACTATCCCTGAAGTGGGTGAAAGAGTAATCGTCATCGGTAGCCCAGAGGGACTTGAGCAAACGGTGTCAGAGGGTATTGTCTCTGCCGTTAGAGATATTCCGGCATTTGGAAAGATTATTCAGATTACAGCACCTACATCTCCAGGTTCAAGCGGCAGTCCTGTGGTGAATATGAAAGGAGAAATCATCGGAGTTGCGACTTTTCAAGTAGTAGAAGGGCAAAATCTTAATTTTGCCATTCCAGGAGAAAGGTCACTGAAATTGGCTGAAGGAAAGTTGCAAACTTTTCCTGAATGGGTAAAGGTTGGAGAAAAAGAACGGCTTGTTTCTGTTGAACGGCTTCAGCATGCGGGGCTTGTTTTGGTCTGGAGTGAAGATTACGAGAAGGCTCTTTCTTATTTTGAACAGGCAGTCAAAAAGGACACTGGATACGGTGGTGCCTATTTTTGGATTGGTTATTGCAATGACGAGCTTGGTCGTTACAATGAAGCGGTGGAAGCCTACAAGCAGGCAATTCGTATCAAGCCGGATTACGCTTTAGCACACTTCAACCTGGGCGGGGCTTATACTAATCTTGGTCGTTACAATGAAGCGGTGGAAGCTAACAAGCAGGCAATTAGCATCAAACCGGATTTGGCTGAAGCACACTACAACCTGGGCGTGGCTTATGGTAAACTTGGTCGTTACAATGAAGCGGTGGAAGCCTACAAACAGGCAATTCGTATCAAGCCGGATTTTGCTGAGGCACACGGCAACCTGGGCGGGGCTTATAATAATCTTGGTCGTTACGATGAAGCGGTGGAAGCCTACAAACAGGCAATTCGTATCAAGCCGGATGATGCTTTAGCATACTACAACCTGGGCGGGGCTTATGCTAATCTTGGTCGTTACAATGAAGCGGTGGAAGCCTACAAACAGGCAATTCGTATCAAGCCGGATTTTGCTGAGGCACACGGCAACCTGGGCGGGGCTTATGCTAATCTTGGTCGTTACAAGGAAGCGGTGGAAGCCTACAAGCAGGCAATTCGTATCAAGCCGGATTATGCTGTAGCACACTTCAATCTGGGTATATCTCATTTGGCACTGGGAGATTCAGGTTCAGCCTTAGAAGAGTATAAAATCCTAAAAACCTTAGACAGGGATTTGGCTAACAAGCTATTCAACTTGATTTACAAATGAGGAACAACAGAACGAGAAATATAATCGCCGATGGGGACATTCATCGGAAAGGAGATAGGTTTTCAATGTGAAGGTGTTTACGAAGGATACTGCCTGTAGGTCTTATGCGATTTAAAAATAATTGGATGAGATACTTAATAGACCTTTGTAGTGAAAACTGATAAAACAACATGCGATTGGATAAACAGATCAGACTCGCCTTTTTGCTCGGTTCTGGAATTTCGATTCCTGCAGGAATGCCGTCAACTCGAGATATAACAAAACAGGTTTTGTCTGGTGAAGGTATCAGACGAAACAATGATGAGACCTATTGTTTTGGCGCACCTTTATATGCCTATGTGGGAATTCCTGATGAATATGTGCCTCGGATTGTGATATTCCTCAATAGATTGAAAATTGAGATTGATCTTTACTACTTATATCAGATTGGGCGTTTCTTGAACTATGAAGATCTCTATTATGTGGTTGGTCAGATCCACGATAGCGAACTCAGAGATTATGATAATCCAGCCGTCCAACCTTTCATTGACAAAATATTGCCCGACATCCGCCATTTACTTAAGAAGAGGAAAAATGAATACAAACTAGCATGGAGACTCCATGAGCTTGCTGGTGAGGCAATGAACTACATTGTTGATATCGTATGGCACATGCTCAATAAAGAACCAAGCCAAGTTGATCATTTAAACAGCTTAAGGGAAGCATGTATAGATTCCCAGGTAACTCATGTCGATATTTTTACCTTGAATCACGACACCGTTATAGAGCGATGTTTCTCACAGAATGGTGTTCGAGTTACTGACGGTTTTGACGAGCCACTGAATGAGGTTCGATACTGGAATCCGGGAAAGTTTGAAGATAATTCTTCCAAAGTTAGATTATTCAAATTGCATGGTTCTTTGAATTGGTTTTGGTTTCGGAGCCTAAATGGAAATTCTTATAATGTAATACTAGGAATTCCTTTGGGTCGAGATATCCAGCATACAAATGACCCGCAAGGGAAAATGCAGATTCTGCATGATGGTCGTCCTTTGCTATTAGCAGGCACATTCAACAAAATGTTGCGATACACAAGCGGTATTTATGCTCATCTTCATTATCAATTCTTTCGTTCTTTGTACAAAAATCAACGATTGGTAGTGTGCGGATACAGTTTTAGTGACAGAGGAATCAATAATCACATTGTTGATTGGATGTACTCATCATCCGATCACAGGATAGTAATAATACATCCTGAACCAGAAAAACTGAAGAGTCCAAGTAGAATTTCAAAGTATTGGGATGAGTGGACACAACAGAACAGACTAATTATTATCCCAAAACCGATAGAAAAAACCTCTTGGGATGACATAAAGAATAATGCTTATACATAATAGTATTAACTTAAGGTAAAATGAAAGTCGCTTTAGTCCATGATTGGTTGACCGGTATGTGGGTCGGAGTGAGGAGAACGTAGGGACAACTCGTGAGTTGTCCCTACAAATACTACAACATACAAATTTCTGCAATAATCTATATGATTAGTCGAAATTTCTGTGAAAGAAAATATCTTCGGTTAAAGCATTATGATTATTCGCAAAACGGGGCCTATTTTGTAACAATATGCACAGATGAACGAAAAGTGTATTTTGAGAAATACCCCAATCTGCAGAAAATTGTTCTCAGATTTTGGAATGATCTGAAAACAAAATTTCCGTTGGTCGATTTGGATGAAATTGTGATTATGCCCAACCATGTTCACGGCATAATATTCATAATTGGAGGAGATGATGTTAGGGGTGATGGGACAACTCATAAGTTACCCCTGCAAATGCCACGACGGCGGAGACAGACTATGTTATTATCTAAAGTGGTTGGTTATTTCAAAATGAACACTGCTAAGCAGATCAATCAAATTCTGAAAAGATCGGACAAACCCTTCTGGCAACGGAGTTACTATGAGCATGTAATTCGAACCGAGAATGAACTGCGAAAGATAAGAGAATATATTCAGAATAATCCCTTGCAATGGGAATTGGATCGGGAAAATCCAAGATCAAAGAATTTCGATTTAGATCACGATTTGTATTGGAAAGAGGTTTATTGTATGGGCAATTCATGAATTGCCCCCACAAAAGAGAAATCAAATGTGAAAGTCGCATCAGTCCATGATTGGTCAACCGGAATAGGTGGCGGGATAAGGAAAACGTCGGGACAACTCATGAGTTGTCCCTACAAATGCAAAATCAGATATGAAAATCGCATTAGTTCATGATTGGTTAACCGGAATGAGGGGTGGGGAGAAGTGTCTGGAGGTTTTGTGTGAGATTTTTCCGGAGGCAGCTGTTCACACGCTCTTGCATAAGAAAGGGTCGGTATCTGAGACCATCTCACGGATGAAGATTAGAACCTCCTTCGTTCAAAAGCTCCCCTTTGCCTTGAATCATTATCAAAAATACCTTCCTCTTTTCCCAACAGCAATCGAGCAGTTTGACCTCACAGGCTTCGATCTGGTCATCTCCTCCAGTCACTGTGTGGCCAAGGGGGCGATCACGTCACCGGAAACATGCCACCTTTGCTATTGTTACACGCCGATGCGATACGCCTGGGAAATGTATTATACTTATTTTTCGCAAGACAATGTCGGTCCGCTGGTTCGTTGGAGCATCCCGTTCTTCATGAATTATCTCCGAACCTGGGATGAGAAATCCGCCGATCGGGTAGATCATTTTGTCGCCATCTCGGAGAACGTGAAAAGACGAATCCAAAAGCACTATCGCCGGGATGCAGAGGTGATCTATCCTCCGGTGGACACGGGTTATTTTCGGCTAAGCAGGAATGCAGGGGAGTATTTTCTGGTGGTCTCCGCTTTGGTCCCTTACAAAAGGATCGATTTGGCCATTTTGGCGTTCAATGAGCTGAATCTCCCACTCTTGGTGATTGGCGGAGGTGTGGAGAAAAAAAGGTTGATGAAAATTGCCGGAAAAAACGTTAAGTTCTTGGATTGGCAAGCTCCTGGAGAATTGAGAAGATACTATGCAGAATGCAAGGCCTTAGTCTTCCCGGGAGAAGAGGACTTTGGCATTGTGCCGGTGGAAGCTCAGGCCTGCGGCAAGCCGGTGATCGCTTATGGCAGAGGAGGAGTGACCGAGTCGGTGAGAGGAGCATTTCCGAATCAAGAAATCACTTCCGAGCACACCGGAATATTCTTCTGTCCCCAGACCAAAGAGGCACTAATCGAAGCCGTCCGGTGCTTCGAGTCAGTCAAGTTTGATTCGCAGCGAATAAGAGAAAACGCGCTTCGATTTGGCAGACAGGTGTTCAAGCAGAAGATACGAGAATTCATCCAAGCGAAATTTGAGGAACACAACAAGAACCTGGCATGAAAAAAGAGAACTTCAGATTCCTGTTCCCGTTTTTCCTCTTCCTAACGGATGTCATTGTCATCTTTGCCTCCATCCTTCTGGCCTATTGGCTAAGGTTCCATTCGCCGTTGACTAAGTTGGTTCCGGTTACCAAGGGGATTCCTCCTCTTTCTTTTTATCTTTATAGCTCCATCTTTGTGGTGGTGGTGTGGGTGATGGTCTTCAACGCCTACGGACTTTATAAAAGCACGAGACCGAAAGGGACTTTCGATGAGTTCTACCTTCTGGCCAAAAGCGCCACCTTAGGATTCCTGGTGATACTGGCGTTCACCTTTTTCTATCGCGGTACCTCTTATTCCCGCGCCACTTTGGTGGCATCCTGGCTTTTGGGAATAGTCCTGCTTTATGGAGAAAGAAGGATCATGTCCAGTGTGGAGCGTCATTACATGAGGCGCGGGTATGGGGTGAAAAAGGCGGTAATCGTGGAAAGCGGAGAGATGGGGGTCTCACTTTACAAGAGGTGGAAGGAGAATCCTCAGCTCGGATATCGGCTGGTCGGCCTGGTGCAAGGTGGAGACAGGCGCGCGGACAACACTCATCCGGCAAATTCTCCAGACGTGCCTGTTTTGGGGTCAGTCGGTGACCTTATGAGGATAATAAAAGAGGAGGAGGTGGAGCTGGTGATCTTGGCTTTGCCCTTGTCCTATCATCAAGAGATGATGGATATCATTCTGGGCTGTGAGGATTTGAAAGTGGAATTTCAGATAGTACCGGACATGTTCGAGATCATGGCCGCAAGGGCGAAAGTTCTGTCGTTGGATGGAATACCATTGATCTCCTTGGGTCGCACTCCGCTGGAGGGCTGGAATAGAATAGCAAAAAGAGCTGTGGACGTAACCATCTCGTCCGTCGGGTTGGCGCTTCTTTCTCCGCTCTTTGGGACACTGGCGATCCTGATCAAACTCGATTCCAAAGGGCCTGCCTTTTTCAGACAGGAAAGACTAGGCAGGGATGGAAGAAGATTCGTCCAGTACAAGTTCAGATCCATGATCGATAAGGCGGAGGAGAACAGCGGACCGGTTTTTGCCAGAGAAGATGACCCTCGGAGAACCAAAATAGGGGCATTCTTAAGAAGCAACAATTTGGATGAGCTTCCCCAGCTTTTCAACGTATTAAGAGGAGACATGAGTCTGGTGGGGCCCCGTCCAGAAAGGGAGTTTTTTGTCGATAAGTTCAAAGAGGGAATACCCCGCTACTTTCTGCGCCACAAGGTCAAATCCGGGATCACAGGATGGGCGCAGGTCAACGGATTGAGGGGAGATACGTCGATAGAAGAGAGAACCAAGTTCGACCTGTTCTACGTAGAGAACTGGTCACTGGCATTCGACATAAAGATAATCTTGTTGACTCTAAAGGATTGGCTGTCACCTAGGAACGCATATTAAGCCCGACCACCTATCCCTACGTCCACCCCCACATATAATGAGAGACGAGGGAAGAGGCAATAACCTATGGGTTTTAGCTTGACTTATTCGGATTCTTGATTAGATTGAACCTCATTAAAGGTGCGCATGCACTAACAACCGAAGGAGAAAATGGCAGAAAAGGACAAACGCAAGATAAAACCGCAAATCAAGCCGATCGTAAAGGCGTCCAAAGCCGACGGCAAAGCGATCCTACCTTTCACTAAGAGGAATTACCTGCTTTTCGGGATCGGGTTGTTTGTCATTGTAGTCGGTTACATTACTCTCGGTTACGGCTCCATCACTCTGGCGCCTATACTTTTGGTTCTGGGTTACTGTGTGATAATCCCCATCGCCATAATTGTCGGGGAGAAGGAAAAGCCCAAAGAGCAAGCCCGAAAGGAGCCGGAACGACCGCCTTCCGGTGAGGTTCTTCCGACTGGCAAGTGAACGGCAGTTCCGCGACCTGGTCAAACAGCCTCCAAGGGTTTCTCGTTTAGCATAGACTCTTGGTTGTCTTTTCGGGCGGTTAGCTCAGCTGGTTCAGAGCGTCTGCCTTACACGCAGAAGGTCACTGGTTCGATCCCAGTACCGCCCAATAAAAGCAGTTATTAGTTCATGGTTCATAGTTCGTAGCAAAAGCCTATACCATGAACCGTGAACTATGAACCAATAACTGCAGTAAATTGTCGGGGTCGTAGTTCAGTTTGGTTAGAACGCCGGCCTGTCAAGCCGGAGGTCGCGAGTTCAAGTCTCGTCGGCCCCGCATTAATTGTGTTCGAAGCCCTTTGGCAAGTATGTCAAAGGGCTTTCTGTATGTGGGATAAAGAGTTCCGTGGTAGAAAGCACAGTTCAAAAGTAGGATATTGAGGAGCTTACGCCTTTCGAAGTTGTTTTGAGCTAAGTATAAGTCATATGCCTTGTTAGCAAGTTCTAAAATCCGAACATCCGTTTTCACATAATCCATACTCGCCTTCTGATGTCCGTCAATCTCGGTTTGGATCTTCGACATTTGCTGGCTCCATTCTGCCGATTTCCTCTCCCAAAACTCCACCGTTATGTCGCCTGCGAGCTTATCCTCATATGCGGTGTCTATCATGCTCTGGAGCTTGTTGTAGCGCTTTTGAAGTGCATCTATCGCTTGTCGGTGAAAATTGACTCTATCTTTGTGACTTCCCTCAAGAGCTTGCCTAATCCAGTCGACTGTTTCTTCATCTATTCTTATCTTTAGGACAATCTCGCCCAAAAGCTCCGCAAGCTCTTCTTCTCTAACATAGACGTTATCACATTCTCCTTTATATTTTGTACATCTGTAGTAAGCATATTTGCTCTTGTGCAACTCCGGTGTCATAGAGCACCCACATTTCCCACACGTAAGCAGTCCGGCAAACGGTAGATTTCTTTTGGTTTCCTTTGGGTGGTTTGCCTGATCGAAAACATTTTGGACTTGCTCGAAGAGATGGCGTGAGATGATCGGCTCATGAATTCCGCAATATCTTTTGTCCTTCCACACGAATTCCCCAAAGTAGATGGGGGTTATTCAAAATCCTGTGAATTCCAGTTTTGTTAATCGCAACCGAATTTCTTGAAGAAAGACCAGACCCCTTCGCTTTCCTGCTCAACATCTCAAGGGGATAATCACCGGTCGCATACCATTCAAAGAGTTGTCGTATAAAAGGAGCTTTTTGAGGATCAATTTCTATTTTATGTGTTTCTTTGTTGTTCCTATAACCCACTGGCGCAATAGACGGCCATTCTCCCTGTTCAGCCTTTCCCCTTTGCCCCTTTTTAACCTCTTCGGATAAATTGTCAATGTAGTTCTTTGCCAGCAGCACCTTGATCCCATGAATAAACTTCTGATGCGATTTTGAATCCTTGCTTAAGACCTCCCCTTCCTTGACCAGATGTATTTCCAAATCCAGTTCATCTATGGTGACATAATCACGGAAATTCCGGTACAGTCTATCAGTCTTCTCCACAAGTATTATTTTGGTATCCGGGTTTTTCTGAAGGTACTTGATCATCTCACCGAAGTTTGCCCTTCCGGCTTGCTTGGCTGTCTCAACATCGATGAATTCCTTCACGATAGTAAGACTGTTTTTCTGAGCATACTCCTTCAGGAGTCTTAGCTGTGCCGGGATGGAATAACCTTCTTTCTCTTGCTCCTTGCTTGAAACTCTGGCATATAAAAGTACGAGATTCATTCTGTTTTCTATCTTTCCAAACACCTGTCACAGTAATATGTCACAGTATGTCACAGTAACATGTCACAGTAAAACATAGTGTTTCGTGGGGTCTGTTGGGCTCTTTGCCACGACTTTAATGACGCCCTTTTTCACCAATTCTTCCAAATCCCTCTGAGCCGTCCGCCGAATACAAGAAGCAACGGACTGATATTCATTAACGGTGATCGCGCCGAAAATTATATATTGTTAGTTGGCAGTGCTCTAAAGATGTGTTCCTTTCTGCCGATACAAAAAACGAAAATAACGTCCCCCCTAAGACTTCAGTAGTTGAAAAGGTTTATCGTCCCCACAAAGAAATAGAGTTAGTTTCACAAAAGAGTTTTCCCGGATGTGAACATTTTGTTAGAGTTAAGTGTTCAGGGAAAGTCGGGGACGGTAAAATGCTGCAAGAAGGACTTCTGGCATCAAGTCTGAATGACCCTCAGGAAACGGGTCGGTTCTCAAGCAACATCGCTAATTCGAAGGACTATTCCTCGGATTCACTCGCCTGTCCTCAAAACGGAACACGTCAAATCAACAGAGAAGAACCGAGTCTCTTAATCCTACCCCTAGATTTCTTAGAAGCGCTGGCAACTGGTACACTCCAAAAGACCACAGGGCATAAGCCCTCGTCACTTTCCTGTGTCCATTCCAATTCATTTACCGAGACGTTTCATCATGATGGTGACGGAGGGGAAGGCTCTGTCTTTTTTCCAAAAGTAAATGTTGAACCAGTGTCTCTTCAGATGAAAACTTGTCGCTTTCCGACGAGAAGAGAGGGATCTGCTGACAGCCCTCGGTATGAACCATTCGGTTCATGTTCTCGCATGTCAACACAGAACCAAAGAAAAGCCACGAGAGGGGGTGATAAAAGATGGCAGTCGAAAAGAACATTGGCTCTTCCAGCTTGGTGGAAGTAGTCGACAGAATCCTGGATAAGGGTATCGTTATCGATGCCTGGGCCAGGCTTTCCCTGGTGGGGATCGAGCTTCTGGCGGTTGAGGCCAGAGTGGTATGCGCCGGAGTGGAGACCTTCCTGAAGTACGCGGAGGCGATTGGTCTCACTCCCACCGCAGCTACAGCCTAAGGTCTGTCGCCGAAACATGAGGGGGGAATTTTTGCGGGGGTATCCTCAAGCGGGCCTTACCGCCAAGCATATCTCGCCAAAGGTTCTTCCTCATAAAGTAATCCAGGAAAGAAGAGGGGGCAAAAGAAAGATGAGAACAGTTGAGGAAATGAAAAATCTGACGCAGGGTTTGATTGCTTCCTACGATGCTCAAGTGGGCGCCATAGGCGCAATAATAGACGGCACTTATCAAGTCTTAGATGATTTTAAGGACAAACGAACCAGGCTGAGCAATGAATTAAGAGAGACTTTGGCTGCCCGGCAATCCCTGCGAAAAAGGGATTTCGACAGAATGATGAACGGAATCCTTTCACACCAGGAGGAGAAGGAAAAAGAAGTGAAGCGAAACTTAAGAGGCTTCATTGAGGAACAAAGAAGGCAAGCCCGGGAATTGAAAGATGCTCTGAGCAAAGGCAAAGTGGAAAGAATGAGGAAAACCCAAATCGAGATAGGAAAGAACGTAGCCGGAATAAAAAAGCTGCTGGAGAATTTCGGAGACCAACAAAGAGAATTGACCGAGGAGTTAAGGAAGCTTCTGACCAAAGGGAAGGATCTTAAGATAGAAGACATGAAGGGCGTGATAAGGAACCTGCAAACTTTAACTAAGGGAAAGGAGGTGAAAAGGATGGGATTATCAGATGTGGCAACCGATATCAGGAGCTTAGCCCAGGAGTTGGCCACCTCTCACGCTGACCGGGCCGTTTCTCAGGCCGAGAGGATCGCCTCGGTGGAAACGCTCTCCAAGGAGACGGAGGGGATGCTGGAGAATTTCCAGGAGGAGCACGCGGAAAGAAAAACGGAAGTCAATGCGATGCTGGAAGGCTTCAGAGAGGATCTCCATAAAGAAGTCCATCAGTTCATGAAAGGCGTTCATCAATTCATGAAAGGTGTCCGCTCGAAAAACACCGAACAGAGCGACGAGGTCAGTGACCTGTTGGGAGGCTTTCAGGAGGAGATGAAAGCCGTTCGAACGGAAAATTTACAAAGACGAAAAGACGTCAACCGACTCCTGCAGAGCATCAGGAAAGAGATGGGAGGTTTCCGGAGAGAAAGCGAAGAGAGGCACGACGACGTCAAAAAGGTGGCTGCAGAGGTGAAAGCGATGTGGTCAACCATGGCCAAGGCCAGGGGTAGGAGTGCAAAAAAGGCAAGTGCTTACGGCTTCGCAGAGACCAAGCCAGCCAGAAGGAAGAAGTCTCGAAGAGCATGAAACGTCCTGACGAAATGATCAAGAAAGGAGGTTACCACCGATTAGCCGACTAAAAGGTTGCCCTTTAACAGGCTTTTCAGAGTTGCATAGGATGGCAGTCGGAGCTTCCCCGCCTGCGGCGGAGTCTTCAACTAATCGGTGGTAATCTCGACCTTCCACAAGGATTCAGATCAGCCAAACTACGGCGGAATGCAATGAAAGCGATAAAGTGTGTTTTTTGCAGGGGCACGGGGGTGGATCCTTTCGAGCTGTTGTCCCCCCTTTCCGTCTGCACGGTCTGCGGGGGAAAAGGAAAGGTGAATGTGGAGGAGCCATATACCGAATGCGCTTTTTGCCGCGGGACGGGAGTACATCCGAACACCAGATTAAGCTGCACGGTATGTGCAGGCAAAGGGGTGGTTACCTTCAGAGAGCCAAAGATGACCTGCCCGGATTGCAGAGGAACCGGTCGCGAACATGCCACCAGCCTCCCGTGTCTGAAGTGCGGGGGGATAGGAGTGATAGTAAGAGAGGAAGGACTCCCCCAGGACCCGACAAGGCAAAGGTCTTCCTCCCCAGGCGCTGCTCGAGAGGCAGAAGTGAGCGCCCTAAGTTCTGCCAAGGCAGAAGAAGGCGAAGGCTTTCTTCAAGACGCGGGCGTATCCCGGAGGAAATCGGCACCTCTCTCAGACGAGTCGAACAAGTGAGGGAAAGAGGCTAAAGCTCCTTGAACGAGAAATCCGTTGGTTAAGGAAAGAAGGAACAACCAAGAAGTTAAAACCCAGCAAAGGAGTCTACAGAGATGGCATTGATTGAAGAATCTACCGCCGTATTGGAACCTTCTCCCCTGCCAGATTTCGTGGAGACAGAAGCCATCAAGGAGATAACCAAGCGTGCGCTGGCTTACATCCGGGCAGGATTCCCCGTTCATTTCAGAGGACCGACCGGAACGGGAAAGACCAGTCTGGCCATGCACGTGGCCAGCAAGCTGCGGCGCCCGGTAGTGATGATCCACGGAGACGAGGAATTGACCACCTCGGATCTGGTCGGCGCCGAAAGCGGCTACAGGCGGAGAAAATTCGTGGATCAGTACGTGTCGCGAGTTTATAAATTGGAGGAGAACGCACAAAAGACCTGGATGGACCATCGCCTGACCGTGGCCTGCAAACACGGATTGACCTTGATCTACGACGAGTTCACCCGTTCCCGGCCCGAAACCAACAACGTTCTGCTCTCCATCTTACAGGAAAAGATGATGGACCTGCCCGCGGGCCGAGGGGAGGAGAGTTACCTGAAGGTTCATCCGGATTTCTGCGCCATCTTCACCAGCAATCCAGAGGAATACGCCGGAGTTCACAAAGGTGCGGATGCTTTGAGAGATCGGATGATCACCATAGATTTAGATCATTTTGACAAAGAGACCGAAATAGCCATCACCAAGGCCAAATCCAACGGTTTGGGTCCGGAAGGGGTGGAAAAGATAATCAACGTGGTACGCGGTCTGCGACGGCAGGGAAGGTGCGAATTTGCGCCCACGGTTCGGGCCAGCATCATGATTGCCCGGACCTTAGGCATCAGGAATCTTCCAGTCAACGCCAAGAACAAGGAATTTGTCAAGATCTGTGAGGATATCTTGTCCTCTGAAACCAGCCGAATCGGTCGGAAAGCCAGACGAGAGAAAATCAAAGTCATGGTAAGACGTTTGGTCTTAAAGTATTGCTGAATAAAGATCAATGCTTGGGCATGAGTCTACAAACGGGCAAAGAGGGGAGTGTTGGAGGTGAGCTTAAGGTAAACGCAGAAGACACGGGTGCACATGTGGATCGGAGACCACAGAAACAACCCATTTATGTTTGATGCTCAACTGTATCCTCTCTCCCCGGGGGAGAGGGACGGGGCCAGGAGGGTTCAAGAAGAGTGTAACCGGCATTCCTGCTTCTGAATCAGCTCCCCGGGAGGATGCCGTCTTAACCCGACTGGCAAACGAGTCAATTCAATCTTGAGATAGAGAGGAGGTAGATAACAGAATGTCCCATATCCGTGGAATAGAGAGAGTAAAAAGCACACGCATTATCGGGTCACGTCATTCCGTTCCGCCGCATATGACCCAACCTTACGTCACCCTGTACATGCTGAGAAAACAGAAAGAGCGTTTGGAGAAAGAGGGAACCAGACTGGATACCAGAAGGGGACAGATCGTCGAGCAGTTAGAAGAGATCGACAAGGAATCGAAGAGACTGGAAAGGCGGGACAAAAGAGTCCAGAAGAAGAAGGGATTCGACCCGGATCCCGTCTGGGTGAAAGGAAAAAGCGAGACTCAGCCCGAAGAGCTGAACCGGTCTAACAGCGGAGCGGGATGGAAAATAACCACTCTGAAGAAAAGAAGATAGAATCCTGGAATCATTCTTCCGGAATGTATGGGAAACTCACTGCCTGGACAAGCACGCCATCAGAAAGAAACCAAGCGGCTCGAAAAGCTCACAATCAAACCAGACTACGGACAAACAAAAGCTGAAAGACAAGATCAGAGCCGATGAGCTTAGAATAAGCGACATGGAGCGGCAGGTTCCGATGTCGAGGATGAAAATCGAAAGGGAGAAACAAATCCCAAAAAGATGTTAGGAAGGCGTCAAAAACCAGAGCCATGTTGCCATGCCGGGGAGGTTTTAAGATGGGTAAAGATAAGCCAGAAACAGAGGAGAAGGAAGGATTTGATTTCGACGGCGGAATTGGAAAACTCGGTCTTTCCGGGGTATTTAAGAACATCGGAAACCTGATCGACTTGGCCGGCAAGCTGCAACAGGAGGGGAAATCGGAGTTTTCTCGCACCGGGGAGATAAAGGGCCTCGGTTCCAAAGGGGCGAAAGCAGTTTACGGTTTCTCCATGAAGTTAGGGGGATTGGGGGGTGAGTCGCCTGAAGTCCAAACCTTCGGCAATGTGAAGAAGAACGAAAAGGGAGCTCCGGTAGTGGATGAGGTGAGGGAACCCTTGGTGGATGTTTTCGACGAGACGAACAGAGTAACGATTGTTGCGGAGATACCGGGGGTGGCGGAGGATAAAATTCGGATAGTGGTAGAAGACGACATCTTGGAGCTTAGAGCGGAGGATTCAGGCAACAAGTACTACAAAGAGATTCTTTTGCCATCGAGAGTCAAAGAACAGACGCTCCGCACATCATACAAAAATGGAGTCTTGGAGATCACGCTGACCAAATAACGGCGGGCAATCTCGGGAATCGGCGGAAACTCCCTGCAAGATCATGTTGAAGGATCAAGCGCAGACGGGCTCACTTTCAACCGGAAACGAATCAAAAGCTATGGGTCTTTTCTCACAAAGACGGACCTGGTGGGCAAAAGGATTGACCTCGACTGAAGGCGGATGCTTAGCCCTAGTCATCCCGGATCTGATTCTTGTGGAGAGATCTTTTTCAAACCGGGGCGAGGTGATTGAGTTGACACAACGATGGAGGAAACGTGACGGCTGACAAAACGGTTTCTCTGAGTCTGAAGGTGCGGGAAGCGCTTCCCAAGGACGTGGGAAGAGTCATAGCCAGAATAGATCCGGAGGACATGAAAAAGACCGGGGTGGAGGTAGGTGACATCATCCAGATCTCGGGCAAACGGAAGACCGCGGCTAAGGTTATGCCCGCCTATTTGGAGGAGAGGGGCAAGAAGATCATCCAGATGGACGGAATAACCAGAGAAAACGCGAACGTGGGTTTGGACGAGAAGGTGAACATTCAAAAGGTCTCCTCCAAACCTGCCTCAAAGATAGTTCTATCTCCCCTCTCTTTGGTCGGACCACTCGAAAAGGACAAGGACACCAGATACATTGGAAGGCTTCTCGAGGGAATTCCTCTAATCGAGGGTGACCGGGTGAGAGCCACGCTTTTCGGGACCCGATCCCAGGATTTCATGGTGCTGGAAACCCATCCACCCAAGGAGGTGGTCTTGATCCAACCCACCACCTCCATCAAGATAAAATCGGAGGAGGGAGTGGAGGGAAAAGGGATTAAGATATCTTACGAGGACATAGGCGGTCTGCACAAAGAGATTCAGAGGATCAGAGAGATGATCGAGCTTCCTTTGAAGTATCCGCAGATCTTTCAAAGATTGGGGATAGACGCACCCAAAGGGGTGTTGCTGCATGGTCCTCCGGGGTGTGGAAAGACCTTGATTGCCAGGGCCGTGGTCCATGAAACGGACGCCTACTTCGTCCACATATCCGGCCCGGAGGTCATGGGAAAATTCTACGGGGAAAGCGAAGCCAGACTAAGAGCAGTATTCGAGGAGGCTTCAGCCAACGTTCCCTCCATCGTCTTCATCGATGAGATAGATGCCATCGCTCCCAAAAGAGAGGAGATGGGGGGGGAAAGACAGGTGGAGAGGCGGGTGGTAGCCCAGCTTCTGGCTCTGATGGATGGGCTGGAGTCCAGGGGTCAGGTCATCGTCATCGGGGCCACCAACATCCCCAACACGCTGGATCCGGCCTTGCGAAGACCAGGCAGATTCGACCGGGAGATCTCCATCGGGATTCCGGACAAGAAAGGAAGACTGGAGATAACACACATTCATACCCGGGGCATGCCTTTGGCCAAAGACGTAGACTTAGAAAAACTGGCTGAGATTACCCACGGTTTTGTGGGAGCGGATTTGGAAGCTTTGTGCCGGGAGGCGGCCATGTCGGCTCTAAGGAAGATCTTTCCCAAGATAGACTTTCAATTGGACGAGATTCCCTATGAGCTGATTCTGGAATTAGAGGTGGGTATGGAAAACTTCTATGAGGCCCTAAAGGAAGTGGAACCTTCAGCCATAAGAGAGGTTTTCGTAGAGATTCCGGAGGTGAAGTGGGACCAAGTGGGGGGGTTGGACGACGTCAAACAGAAGCTCAAAGAATCGGTAGAATGGCCGCTTGAATACCCCCAGCTATTTGAGAAAGCCAATACTAACCCTCCCAAAGGGATCGTCATTTATGGTCCCCCGGGCACAGGGAAAACGCTTTTGGCCAAGGCCGTGGCTTTTGAAAGTAAGGTCAACTTCATCTCCATCAAGGGACCGGCTCTGATGTCGAAATACATCGGCGAAAGTGAAAAAGGGGTAAGAGAAGCCTTCAAGAAAGCCAAACAGGCCTCCCCCTGTATTCTCTTTTTCGACGAGATCGATGCCCTGGCTCCAATGCGCGGAGGTGGAGCGAGTGACGCCCACGTATCCGAACGGGTGATCAGTCAGTTCTTGACGGAACTGGATGGGATAGAGGAGCTGAAGGGCGTGCTGGTGCTCGCCGCTACCAATCGCCTGGACATTCTGGACCCGGCCCTGCTTCGTGCCGGCAGGTTCGACCTGCTGCTGGAGCTTCCCCTGCCAGACGAAAAGGCAAGATGGGAGATATTCAAAATCCACACTCAGGGAAAACCTTTAGCCAAGGACGTGGATTTGAAGGCCTTAGCCCATGCCGCGGCCAATTCTGTGGGATCGGATATCGAGTTTGTCTGCCGCCGGGCATCCCTCTCCGCCATCCGGGATTATGTGGGAAAAGAAAAGCCCGACGGACCCGCTTCAAAGGGCGGGAAAAAGGACTACTCGAATTTTGAGATCAAAGCCGCACACTTTACCCATGCCATCAAGGAGATGACGGAAAGGAAGGAGGGCGCAAAGTGACATGCCAGGTTTCGGGGAATTGCGCTGTTGGTGGCGGGCCTGATCTTTCTTTGGGCCAATGGTGCGGCGGTCCCGGAAGCAATAAGCAGGTTCTGGTCCGTGATACTGTGGCGAATCAGACTAAGACGGTTACTCACCGAAAAGAGGCAGATCAACGGTGCTTAGCCGGTTGATCTGGACCACTCTTTTCACCCCCGGGGAAGGATGCTATGGAAGGCGTCCTTCCCCACTCCTTATGAACCAGATTTACCATTTGGGCAGGTGATCAGATGACGGAAAAAGAAAAATACGTTTACGGAATAACCAAGGCGGATGGAAAAAGAATCTTTGGCGCGATAGGGCTGGGTGACCCCCCCACAGAGGTGTACACGGTTTCACTTCAGGACGTTAGCGCCGTGGTCAGCGATTCGCCGGTCAAAGCCTACCGATGCATGACCAAAGACAAGGTGGCCCGGGATTTGCTTCGTCATCAGTCCGTTATTGAGAAGGTGATGCGGGATCAGGCCATTTTGCCCATGAAGTTCGGAACGTTCGTGGAGGGAGAGAAGGACGTTGCCCGTATATTGGAAACCGGGCATGAGCAATTCACCCAAGCTCTAAGCTGGATGCGTGACAAAATAGAGCTGGATGTGATAGCTTTATGGGACAAGGAGTCGGTCTTCAAAGAGTTGGCCGAGGAAAGGGAGATCAAAGAGTTCAAAGAGAAGATAATCGCCAACCCTGCCGGCCCCCAACTCGACGACCGGATAAGTTTAGGCCAGATGGTGGAAAAATCTTGGAAGAAGAAGAATCTTGACTGTGCCCAGGAGATATTGCGTGCCTTGAAGGAGAAGGCTTTGGATTTTTGCACCCACGATACCTTGGATAACACGATGATAATCAACTGCTCTTTTCTCTTGGAGGTAAAAAGAGAGAAGGACTTCGATGAGAAGTTAAGTGAGCTGAATGAAAGATACGAAAACAGAATCAATTTCAGATGTGTGGGACCTTTGGCGGCATACAGCTTCGGCACCGTCGAGGTGAAAAAGATCGGCTTCGATGCCATCGATAAAGCCAAAAGATTGTTGGGATTGGGGGAGGAGATCACCCGGTCGGAGATCAAAAGCGCGCACCGAAGGTTGGTCTTTGAGTGTCATCCGGATAAAAGTCCGCCAGGGGACTTTCCAGACAAGAAATTCCATGAGTTGAATCAAGCCTACCAGCTCTTGCTGGAATATTTAGGATCGGATCCCAAGACACAGAAGTCGGGCCGACGTTCTTTGCGGAAGGAAGACGTCAAGGACTCCATTCTGGTCACGATGGTCAATGTCTCAGACAACCCGGAAAGGAAGGCGTGTTGAAAAAGCTGATCTATGTTCCGGTGATTCATACTGAGGCGGACATGGGCTCAGTGGCAGAGTCACTGAAAAAGGAATACGTCCAAAGATACGGTCTGAAAAGATGGAACGAACACATTGACACCATCCGCAGCATGTGGCTGGGAATCGAACAAAAGATATTCGCCTTGGGATTAGACTATGAAAGAACAAAGGTCTATCAGGACGGTCTCCCGGTCTGTGACAGAGAATTAGACATAGCTTCTGATTTGGCCGAAGCGGGCAACGAAAACTACAAGATAGTCTTGGAGCTTACTCGCCGGGGAGCCAAGCTTTTGGGAACGGAGGATCCCCAGCTTCTTTTGGAAGAGTATAACTACCTCAAACACCTGGCTCAAATTGACAATCTGGAGGAAAAGGAAAAGGCCATCAAGGAATATGAAGAGAAGGCCGCGGACATACTCGAAAGAAGAGACCGATACATTGCCGACAGGATCACCAAAACACTGAAGGACAGAGAAACCGGGATCCTTTTTATGGGGATGAGACACCGGGTGGACCAGAAGATACCCCAAGAGATAGGAGTCAGTTATCTTATCTATAGACTGCCATTCAAAGAAAACTTCAACCTCTCAGGAAAGCTTTAGGGATGACAAAAAGCAGACGGGTGAAGGGGCTTCACGATATCACCACCATGCAACACCAGCCGGGCAGGGAGAGGAGGGAGGTGGGTGGGGTAGGTCTAGGCGGGCCGAGGTCAGTGGATGAAGCCTTCAAAAGGAACTCCGTCGCCAGCCCCCGCACCTGGGTATTCTCCACCAGACCCAGATTCGTGCGCCAGGTCTCCGTGGAGAAGTCCCTGTTGGTGGAAAAAGTAGAGGAGCCCAGAGTGAACGTTCTGGAGGAAGTGGAGGAGGTGGTGGTATTGGCAGAGATGCCGGGTGCAGACCAAGAGAGCATCAACTGCAAGATAGAGGACGACATTCTCTTGATATGTGCGGAGGCCAAGGATACCTGGGGCACTAAGAGATATGAAAAGGAAATCCTGTTGCCCTTTGCCGTCCGCCCCGACCATCTGAAAACCTCATATGAGAACCAGATCCTGGAGATCAAGCTTAGCCGGAGTCAAAAGCACGAAAGCAGCAAGACCAAAAACAAGAAAGGGACTTGACATGAAACGAGCCATTATGGTAGTGGACGATGAGGAAGAGATCTGCGGTCTCCTACAGGACTTCCTGACCCGGGAGGGCTATCAGGTGTTCACCGCCACCGATGGAGTGGAGGCCATCTCTTTAGGAAAGCAAAACCAACTGGATTTAGTTCTGCTGGACATAAAGATGCCGGGGATGGACGGCATAGAGGTATTTCGAAAGCTGAAGAAGGTAAGAGGAGATCTGGGCGTGATCATCCTGACCGGTTACGGAACCTTGGGAACGGCCAAGGAGGCGATGAGATTGGGCGCCAGTGATTATCTCACCAAACCGTTTGATTTGGGATTGGTCAAAAACGTGGTCCAGCAAGCGCTGGAAAACAAATAGGCGGAATGAAAGTGGCTGAGGAAAGCAGACCCCAGGAAGGCAAGTACATCTATTGCGTGACAGATTTCAAAGAGGGAGAGCCGGAGGTAAACTTCGGTCCCTTAGGCATCGGGCCAAGGGGCGACGATCTGTGGTCCTTAAGCTACAAAGACGTGGCGGCGGTGATCAGCAATTCCCCCATTAAGAAATATCCGGTCTCCCGAGAAAACTGTCTGGGTCATCAGCGGGCAGTGGAATCGGTGATGAAAGCAGGCTTCACCGTCCTGCCGGTCAGGTATTGCACCATTGCGGATGACCAAGGGCAGGTGAAGAAGATATTGAAAAGGGATCAGGCCAGATTCAAGAGCATGCTTTACCAGATGAAAAACAAAGTGGAGCTGGGATTAAAGGCCATATTCGACGAGAATCTGATCTATCCGGATCTTCTGGCCAAGCACAGGGAGATCCGACTATGGAAAGAAAAATTGATGAGCCAACCCCCGGAGAAGACCTATCGGGAGCGAGCGGAACTGGGAAGGATGGTGGAGGATGCGCTCAATTCTGAAAAAGAAAAAGCAAAGGAGGTCGCCCTGAGCGCCCTGAAAGGAATAGCGGAGGACTGCGTAGTCAACGACAATTACGGGGAGAGGATGTTTTTGAATGCCTCCTTTTTGGTGGACAGAAACCAGGAAGAGGAATTCAGCCGGAAGGTGGATGAGTTAAACGAAAAGCTGGGGCAGGGGGTGAAGCTGAAATACGTGGAGGGCTTGGCTCCGTTTAACTTCGTTTGCATGGAGATAGACTTAGACGTAAAGGGGGTGGAGTTAGATGCTGGTGGTCGATGACCTACTGCTTTTCCCCGTGCGGGGGCTTTGGGGAATTTTCGAGAAGATTCACCAGATGGCCAAGACCGAGGTCAGCGACGAGAAGTATGCCTTGGAAAAGCTGATGGAGCTCCAGCTTCGCTACGAGATGGACGAGATCAGCGAGGAGGAGTTCAAAAAAGAGGAGGCAGGGTTAGAGGCAAAACTGAATGCTCTCAGGGAAGCGGACGAATGACCGCCCTGCGTCGATGAAGAGCCAAAGTAATGACGTACTCTCACTCTTATTAAGGAGGCGACAAAATGGAAATGACGGTGCCGAAACTGATCGAACAGGCGCGGCAGCAGTTAGCTGAAGCCACCGGGCTGAAGCTCTCTACCACTGTGGGCGCTTCGAAAGATGAGAAGGGCTGGAGGATATCGGTG
This sequence comes from Candidatus Zixiibacteriota bacterium, assembly GCA_049694315.1. Lineage (GTDB taxonomy): Bacteria > Zixibacteria > MSB-5A5 > MSB-5A5 > SM1-73 > CAIVRH01. The sequence goes on along the minus strand of JBAVQU010000035.1, from coordinate 8,493 downwards.
GAGCTGGTGGAAAAGAAATCGATCCCGGACGGAATGGACATACTGGGAACCTACGAAGCTTGGCTAAGCGACAGGGGTGAGCTGTTGGAGTTTAACCGCAAAGGGCTCCGTAAACGCATAGACACCGAAGGGCAGGAATAAGAAGAGAAGAAGAAGACAAAAGAAACCATGATAGAAAGCAGATTTACTCATTTGACTAACCCGGAGTTGAAACTGATACTCTTCGGTGGAAAAGGCGGGAGTGGCAAGACCACGGCCGCCTGTGCCTCTGCCGTGCATTTAGCCCAGATCAATCCGGGTAAGAGGGTGCTCTTGGTCTCCACTGACCCGGCGCATTCCTTAGGAGACAGTTTTGACCTGCAGATAGGCAACCAGATCACTCCCATAAAAGACGTGCCCGGTCTTTGCGCTCTGGAGACAGATGCGTCAGAGCTTCTTGAAAGCTTCAAAAAGAGACATGAAGATGCGATCAAGAAACTGGCGGACCGGGGCACCTACTTTGATCAACAGGACATAGCCGATTTCTTTTGCCTCTCCCTGCCGGGTTTGGACGAGCTGATGGCCATCATAAAGGTGGCGGACATCTTGCGGTCGAGCGACTATGATCTGATCATCCTGGATACGGCACCCACCGGACACACCATGAGGTTATTGGACCTGCCGGAGCAAATGCTGAAATGGATAGAGGTCTTCGATCTGATGCAGCGCAAGCATCGTTACCTGTTGAAGCAATTTGGAGGTGTGCATACCAAAGACGATGCGGACGAGTTCCTGGATACGATGTCGGAGGATGTAACGAAGCTAAAGGCTCTTCTGGCAAATTCCAGGACCACGGAATTTGTTCCCGTGACCATTCCGGAGACTTTGAGCATAAATGAGACGGAGAGGCTGGTGGTTTTCTTGAAGAGTCATGGAATTACGGTAAAGAGCATCATCGTCAACCGGGTAATGGAAGAAAGAGGGTGCATGTTTTGCTCATCCAAAAGAGGAGAGCAACAGCGGCAGATAAAAGAGATGGGACAGAGGTTTGAGGAATATGGTCTGCTTGAAATTCCCTTATTCCCCCGGGAGATTCGGGGAATAGGCGATTTGAGAAAGGTCGCTTCAGCCTTGTTTGGCAAAAGCATTCAACCCCAACCGGCCGCCATGGCTTCCTTCTCGCCCAGGACATCCACCCCGGATAAATCACTTGGGTGGGATTCAAAGCTTTCGGACATTTGCGGCCGGGATCTGCAGTTCATCCTGTTTGGGGGGAAGGGGGGCGTGGGGAAAACCTCAATGGCTTCCGCTACGGCTTTGTATCTGGCTCAACCAACCCCCCTCAAGAAGATATTGGTGTTTTCCACTGATCCGGCGCACTCATTGTCCGATGCATTCGGCTGTTCTGTGGGCAACCAGATCACCCCGGTCAACGCTGGTGGCAATCTCTATGCCTTGGAGATAGATGCCACCCAACTAGTTGAGGATTTCAAGAACGAATACAGAGAGGGGATTGACCGGATCTTTGATAGGTTCCTGGGGATTAAGGCGGAGGTGAAGTTTGACCGTGAGGTGATGAGGGAGCTGGTCTCCCTTACCCCTCCGGGATTAGATGAGCTTATGGCTTTGAAGAAAATTATGGAGTTAAGCGAAGAGGATGAATACGATCTGTACATCTTAGACACATCTCCCACCGGGCATCTGCTTCGCTTTTTGGAGCTTCCTTCATTGGCGCAGGACTGGCTGGGAACCATCTTCAAACTGCTTTTGAAATATAAAGAAGTGGCGGGGTTAGACGAAACGACTCAGAAGTTCATCTCTCTGTCGAAGAGCATCAGGAGGATCAAGAAAACACTGACTGATCCCCAGAAGTGCGAATTCGTGGCCATCACCATTCCGGAAGCCATGGTCCTGGCGGAAACAGAAAGACTGCTTTCGGCTTTGACGAGACTGAAAATTCCTTGCCGACACATCGTTCTAAACATGCTTATTCCACCCACCCCATGTGGGTTCTGTGGGTTGAAAATGGAGGAACAAGAGAAGTACGTCCACGAAATTGCAGGAAAATTCTCCGACTTTCTGATAAGCGAAATTCCGCTTTCCCCTCGGGCCGCAAATGGGATTGACGGACTATCCGAGCTCGCAGGAGTCATGTATGGAAAGAAGGTGGCACAACAGTTGAGAGCTTCGGAATCTGAGCGGGAGACAATGAAACGGTTTTAGGTGCCTTCTTAGTTTAGGGGAAACGTCTTTCCCAACGCTGAACCCTTGGATATGTTAGATGGTAGTTAGGGTTAGGGGCACTAGAGGAAGTTTTCTTCAAACGGATCCGAAAGAACAGGGCTTAAAGGGTCGTCATCGAAGGCTTGAAGAGATGCGTTCCAAGACTGGAAGCCTGCCAAAAGAAAGCAGGCCAAAACTAATTCTGAAAGGGGATAATCCAAAATGGCTTTGGAAGCAACCAGAGAAACCCACAGTGCCTTAGGCGACGTGATAGACCGAGTTTTGGACAAGGGATTGGTGATAAATGCAGATATCATGGTATCAGCGGCTGGGGTCGAGCTTTTGGGCATTAAGATCAGAGCCGCTCTGGCTTCATTTGAGACGGCGGCTAAGTATGGTTTGGAATTTCCGTCGGGAACCAATTTTCAAACCGAGGCTTGGAAGGAAGCACGGATGATTAAAGAGAACTGCCCGCAGTGTGCGAAGAAGGTTGGCAAAGAGCAGCTCATTGCCACAGGTTGTCCTTGGTGCGGCTGGGTGAGTGCCGAGGCGAAAGCCGAAACTGTCACCACATAAGATAGGTTGGCAGAAAGACCGGAGAGAACATCTGTCCCCAAGCACATAAGGGCCAAGATGGCTTCCAAAACCAGATCGCGCTCACTCTTAGACAAGATCGAAGGAGCAGGCACTGGATAAAAGCAAAGCTTGAAGTTGCGACGTAACGGGGTAGCTTTGGAAAAAACGTCATTTGATGGACATGAATCCCAAGAGGGGGTCAAGCCATGAAAAAAACCGTTAGAGACAAGAAATTCGACCACGGGAAAAGAACCGTGGAGTTTGACGAAAGGATGAAGGAATCAGAGAAGACAGATAGAGAAGAGGAAGCCGAGGGAGTGGCTGAGGGTGTGCTCAAAGGCGCAGGACAGATCATTCCGGGATTGGGCGGTCTGCTGAAAGGATTGGAAAAATCGCCTGCATTCAGAGAACGTCTGGCGAAGATCAACCAAGAGGTCGAGCGCCGGCTAAAAGAAACGCCGCTGAAAAGAACTTCGGATAGAGGTCCCCATATGGAAAGCGGTTTTTCCAGCCGGACTTTGGCTCCGGAAGAAACACCGACATTTGGAAAGAGAGGGAAAAGGCCGCCTGCCCCTGCACCTCCACGCCCCAAGGAGCCTATGGTGGACGTCTTTGAGGAAAAAGATCATTTGAAGATCATCGTGGAACTGCCGGGAGTGGCGGATAAAGACATTAAGGCGGGCCTGGATCAAAAGACCCTGACCCTAAAGATCAATTCACCCGGCTGGAAGCCGGAGCACGTGACGACTCTGCCTTATGCTCCATCCGGCCAGATGAAGAGAGCCTTGAAAAACGGCGTTTTGGAGATAAAAGTCGGAAAGGATTAACTCATGATAGACATCGACGCGGACAATCTAAAACACGGCGTCTTAGGATTGGTCGTGGCTTTGGTGGAGGTCATACGAGACGCCCTGAAGATTCAGGCTTTCAAAAGGATGGAGAGCGGGAGCTTAGAAGAAGATGAGATGGAGAGACTGGGAGAGGCGCTTATGGACCTGGATGCGGCCATCGAACAGATAAAAAAAGAGCAGGGACTGACCCAGACAGTTCAAAGCGTAAGAGACGGCTTGGATAACATAGTGGACGAGGTGTTGGACCAGATGATAAATCCGGAAAGATGGGAAAGGGAGGTTGATGAAAAACAAATGGAAAGAGTGTAAAGGAGGCTTTAAGTATGTCGGATGAGGATAAGTCAGAGGCGGTCTTAACCCATGAGGTTAAAGCTGAAGAAGGGGACGGGGCCAGGTACCTCTACTGTGTGGCGGATAGCGACGCAAAGATGAGTCTGGGTAGGATCGGTTTGGATGGCCAGGAAGTCTTTACCATACCCTGCGGTGATCTGTGTGCAGTAGTTCACATCTGTCCGCCCCAGCCATACCAGTCAGAGGATAACGAACTGGTGAAAGGATGGGTGATGATCCATGAGAAGGTGGTGGAGACGGTCTGGGAGAGGTTTGACACCATCCTCCCGGTCGGTTTCGATACCATCATCAAAGGCGAAGAGGACATCACCCCGGAGGAGAACATAAGAAAATGGCTGAAACAGGATCAGGCCATCCTCAAAGAGAAAATGAACAAAATCAGAGGGAAGGCTGAATACGGGATTCAGATCTTCTGGGATCCCAAGCTCATCGCGGGTGAAATAGCAGAGACCAATGACGAAATCAGAGGTCTACAACAGGCCATGAATTCCAAGCCTAAGGGACTAGCTTACATGTATAAACACAAATTGGAAAACCTATTGAAAAAGGAGATGGAGAAAAAGGCGGATTGTTGCTTTAGGGATCTTTATGCCAGAATCCGAGGCTGCGCAGACGAGATCAGGGTGGAGAAAACAAAAAAGGCAGACGACAAAAAGCAAATGCTTATGAACCTGTCCTGCCTGGTAGACCGGAACAAATCCAGGGAATTGGGAGAGGAATTGGAGAAGATCAGGGCGGAAGAAGGGTTTACCGTCCGCTTTACCGGGCCCTGGCCCCCTTACAGTTTTGTTGCCTTGGGTTAAACCGGAAGGAGAGGGAAGGTGGAGCCGGTTCGAAACACGAATGCGACTTTGGTCGACCTGTTAGACAGAATTCTGGACAAGGGCCTGGTGATTTACGCCGATGTGATCGTCTCGGCGGCGGGAATTCCGCTGATCGGGGTCAACCTAAGAGCGGCTTTGGCCGGCATGGAGACCATGTTGAAATATGGAGTGATGGTGGATTGGGATGAGAAATCCAGAGCCTGGGAGAGGGGCCGTAGAACAGAAAAGAAGAGCGAGGTTTCCTCAGTCGAAAACAGAAAGATGGTGTTAAGCCGAAGGAGTCAAGCGGTCAAAAGGACGAATGGCTAAGAATATAGAGTGGGGTTGTTACTGAATTCTTTTCTTGCTGGCTTCGCAAGAAAGGTTTGGGTTGCGGTGAGGTATCGTTTGTCGCAGTTTGACATGGTCTGTGGCATCAAGACGAAAGACGAAACCAAGAGAAAAGTTACGATGCATAACCGAAGCCTCAACCGACAGACCATAGACTGACTCAAGCAACCATCCCGAGTTAACTATACAAGATTCCTCAAAGCCATCATTTCTTTGAGGGTAAATAGATGATAGAACACAAAATACAAACGGGGAGGTAAAAAAGGTGCCTACGCCTAACGAAATACAGATTCTGGGAATCACTAAAGAGGAGGTGGTGGTGGATAATGTCTTGATAAGTCGTCGAATGGAGATCAGCCTCGACTATGCCGCGCATTTATTGAATTACTTGGTCGGGAAAAGCTTGTTGGAGGAGGTCACGGTAAGATACGGAACACGGAGGGGCCTGTTGCGCTACAAGCTCACCCGAAAAGGGGCCATAGCTCTTTTGGCCAGACTGCATCATATGGCGAGCCAATATGAGTCCGCGGTGAGAAGATCACTTTACCTGAAGAACGCGATGGATGAAAAGATGAACGAAATGACGGATTACATAAAAGAGGCATTTGCGGAAAATCCCAAGTTCTCCACACGATTCAAGTTCGAGGATCACGCCGAAAAGAGGCGTGGGCAAAGAGGTGAGGAAAAGGTTGAGTGTTGATCTCAACTTTCGTCCGAGTTAAGTGAATCAGCGGAGATGTCGGGGAAGAAGAGACGAACAAAGAAACGCTCTCAAACGGTCATGCCTTGACGCTGGCTTTTCGATTTTCCTAAATAGGAACAAGGGGGACGTGATGAAGGACCAAGACAAAGGTTTTGAACTGCTCTTTCCGCAACTGGCAGACAAAGAGAAGTGGGAAGTGAAGATCTACGCGGATTTCAGACGGATGAAGGATTGTATATCCAAAACCAAGCCGGAAGCGAAACAAGAGCAATCAGTCCAGGAAGAGCTAAACAAAAGGTTAGCCGAATATAAACAAACGAGTTTTGGATGGATGTGCAAACAGGCTCTGGATGCCAAGCTGGACGAAATCCCTCTCCAGGAGCCAGATCGGAGAAGGAAAGCCCTTATTCTCAAATCCACTTTTTGGGTCTTAAAAGAAAGCCGAGACAATTTCACCAGGGTAGTCCGGTGCATCTGGAAAGAATACAAGAGTAAGGGAATGGATTTCGAGTGCACCGGTCCTCAGCCGCCGGACGATTTGTTGGCGGAGAACTAAAATGCAAATGGGGGGATACATTCCTATGGAAACCAAAAAGAAGAAGATCCGGGTAGCAATCACGTTAGCCATACTGACTCTCATCTTTCTGGCTTCGCAAAACGTTCAGGAGTCCATGCCGGAATCCGCCTATCGGCCAGATCAACTTCTTAGCGTGGTGGACAGTCTTCAAAAGGAGTTGGGTGTCTTCAAGGAAAGAGAGATTTTGCTCCTAAAACACGTCCGTCGCGAAACGTGCACCGTCACCGCGTATCTGCCAATTGATTCCATGGAAGGAAGGCATTCCGGCCTGACGGCGATAGGCACTGTGGCCAGACCCTATGTTACCGTGGCAGTAGACCCAACCGTGGTTCCGATCAACTCTTGGATCTGGATTGATGGCCTGGGATGGTGGAAGGCTGAAGATACCGGAAATATGGTTAAAGGGAAAAGGATAGACTTATGTGTCTCCACCAGAGAAGTAGCTAACGAGTTTGGAATAAGAAAGATGAGAATAAAGATATTGAAATAGTCTTGAATTCGGAGACAAAATAGTTCTTAAACTCGTCTCATCCCTTCCGCATTGTTAAGACGGTTCATGGTTAATGGTTCATAGTTCATAGTCCTAAACACCCTCACCCAAAAGCGCGATGGACTGTCGACTGTGGACTGAAAGCGGTTTATTGTCAAACCAGAGATCGTCCGGTTCTTCGATGTGCTCAGGACAAGTCGACCATCCACGGCAAAAAACCCAATAGTGATTTTGAGGTGAAAGGTGGACGGTTTTTGAAACGAAGGCCTGATGAATAAGGGATTGAGACTTATAAAATATTTCTGTTTTTCAAAAGGTTAATATGGTGCTCTTTACTGGACACATAGAAATCCGATGTATGTTGATTTCTTTTTAATAACATATTCAAGATAGTGGATATCAGCGATTATATAGCAGTGATGGATTAATATGATACCAAGTCTGATACCGATAGAACATCGAAATTGAAGTTCTCTATACACAATAAAGCAGTTCGAAAATCGTCCACGAAACGACCCCATTATTTCCCTTGACAAACGACTGCTTTTTCCATATACCTGGTTGAGGCAAGGATTCCCTTGCTGTTGCTCAAAGAGGGAGATTGACAAGCGAATGGTGGTATGCGGGTTAGCTACCTTTGAATCTGTGCAACAAGCTCTTGGACATCTTCAAACTGCGCTGAAGATTGACACTCAGTAACGAAGAAAGTTCTAAACTCGTCTCGTAGCTCCCGCATATTTAAAACAAATCGCAGTTTGCAGTTCGTAAACATGTCTATCATTTTGTCCCGGAGTTAAATCCATAATAGTAGGTAGGCTTATGAGTGAATTATATAAAAATTCTCCACTGGTCGAATCTGTCTTTGAAATTAGATTCCCGCCTGAACTTTCAATAGAATGTAGAAAAGATGAATATTATGACCAGATTCGGAATGAATTCCCAGAAATCAATTTACCTCTTGTCGATTCACCAGAACCTTATGCAATGAGAAATTACCTCTTTAGGGATAGTAAGAAAGAAAAGGGAATACAATTTTCGATAAACAAATGTTCCTTTCATCGCTATGCCTATTTTGGATTCAACCAATTCAAAGTAGAAGCGCTAAAGTATCTAAGATTATTTGCTGAAAGGTTCAAGATTCAAACTCTCAATAGAGTGGGACTAAGATATGTTAATCATATTCCCATATTAAGAGAGGATGGAGTTATCCCACTAGACAAATTTCTGAATTTTGGATATAAGATCCCAAAATCAATTCCAGAAAAATATGATTTTCTCCACACGGTTTTGTTCGATGAAGCTCCCCGCCGCAAGCAGCGGGGTATCAAAAACAAGTCATTACAAGTCTCGATTTATCGAGACGAAGTAATCTATCACATTTAGATTGCCTCGCTACGCTCGCAATGACGATTATACGCCGCAAGCGGCGGGGAATTAAACCCTCAGAGAATTAAAATAGTGTTCCCCCTGACAGAGGGTGTCTCAAAACTGTGGCATTTTTTAGAGAGACTCTTGATTTATACTCCAAGACCATGGATACCCGTCTGAGAAAGTACGGTTTGTTGACTATGATTGGTGATTAACTACAA
>JBAVQU010000034.1:0-12157 GCA_049694315.1 Candidatus Zixiibacteriota bacterium | reverse complement strand
GCAAAGCAAAAAAAGTCGCTCTGACCGCTTGTATGCGAAAACTGCTCAACATCATCAGGGCCATGCTCATCAAACGCACTCCCTTCAACCCAAACTATCAACCCTTGACATGAAAGACAGTATCTACTATCTAGGAGGTTTTCCAGCGAAAGCGCAAAGAGAGGCTTGCCCAACAAGATCGACATGGAGTGCCTGCCAAAAAGATTGCTAAGAACATTACAAAGAGGAGGCAAATGATGAGTTACATTGAGAAGAATCTTATGGTTGGTGAGAACATTATTTATCGTGCCAAGTTACACTGGGTTGTTTTCCTTTGGCCCGTTATCTGGTTTGTTGCAGCAGTTCTGTTCTTCAGCGGTGGTGGCGTCACGGCAGCCTTTGGCGGAGTGTTTATTATAATTGCTATACTCACAGGCATCTCCTCTCTCATAAACTATTCAACTTCTGAATTTGGAGTCACTAACAAGAGGGTAGTCGCAAAAGTCGGCTTTGTCCGCAGGAACTCCATTGAGGTCTTACTCAACAAAGTAGAAGGCATCCAGGTTGATCAGGGAATACTCGGTCGGATATTGAGATATGGATCAATAGTTGTTAGCGGAACCGGGGGAACGAAAGACCCTTTCCACAAAATATCAAATCCACTTGACTTCAGAAAGAAGGTTCATGAACAGGTTGCCGCTGTTCAAGAATCAAAATAGAAAATCATAAGAGTGCGTCATAATCCGCCTTTTAGAAGCACTCGCACATCATATTGTAGCGGTCGGATTTATCCGACGGCACATATTGTGTGCGATGAATCGCACCGCTACATTGCGACACACTGCACGAGGGGAGAAGGAAATTTCATTCGCTGTTAATTAACTCTTGAATTTCTTCACCAAAGACACCACCCTTTTCCCCATTTTCACAGCGTTGGCACAAGTTTCTGTGTCTGGCGCCCCCACGCAAGAGACGCCATAATGGCCAGTGGCATCCAAAGGATCGCCCACGATGATCATTCCATATATCAACATAGCCTGGAGGATGGAAAGAATGGTGGTCTCCTTGCCTCCGGAGGGATCACCAGAGGTGGCAAAAGCCGCGCCAATCTTGTCCTCCATCTCATCACGGATGCTGACAAACTTATCGAAAATATCTTTCATCTCTGCTGCCATTGCTCCAAAATAGACTGGCGAACCGGCAATGATTCCATCTGAGTTCAGAAAATCATCCTCAGTGACGTCAGAGGTCGACTTCACTACACATTTCACGCCCTCAACTTTTTTCACACCCTGGGCTATCTCTTCAGCCAGTTTCTTGGTGTTTCCGCTCCGGGAGTAATACATTACTAAAACCTGCATGATTTCCTCCTCTGATATTCTCTTGTGTTCTTGGATTACTTGAGTAATATGTCAGGAGCGCAAGGCTCTTAACCTAGAGACTAACCTGAAAAGGCAAAACGAAAGGTTCAAAATTGCAGTTCAAAATTCAAAAAGTAATGCTTGCGAGTCGAATAAAGTAGATCCATACAACCTTTCCCCCTGTATCCCCTCTCCCCAGAAGGAGAGGGAAAGGTGACCCTCTCCGCGGAATGGAGGGGGGAATTTGCAGTTATCATTTTGCGTCTTGAGCTTTGCAGCTGGAATTTTACTCATACCTCAGCGACTCGATCGGATCCAAATAAGAGGCTTTGCGGGCGGGGTAAAATCCGAAGAATACTCCGACCACAAAAGAGAAGAAGAAAGCTAAGGCCACGGCGGGAGGAGAAATCAACGTAGGCCAATGGAGAAATACTGAGACCAGTTTGGAGCTTAAAAAGCCTAAGGTGATGCCGATAATTCCGCCGACGGTGCTTAAGGTTAAGGCCTCAATCAGAAACTGAATCAGAATATGTTTGGGTTTTGCGCCCACCGCCATTCGGATGCCAATCTCTCTGGTGCGCTCGGTCACCGAAACCAACATGATGTTCATTATGCCAATTCCACCCACGATCAGGGAGACCGAAGCAACCGCTGCCAGAAGCAGGGTCATGATCTTGGAAGTGGACTGAGCGGCGGTGGCAATGTCGACCTGACTTCTCACCGTGAAATCATCGTCCTCCGGCCTCGTTATCTTGTGCCTTTCTCTTAGAACCTGGGTGATCTGGTCGGTGGCGGCGTCGATTTGAGTGCGGTCTACGGCTGAAGCTAGGATGGACTGGATGTAGGTTATGCCGGAGAGCTTTTTCTGGACGGTGGTGTAAGGCGCAATGATGATGTCATCCTGGTCTCGCCCGAAGGAATTCTGTCCCTTGGTAGTCAAGACGCCCAGGACCTTGAAGGGGAGTTTCTTTATTCTTATGATCTGTCCCGCAGGATCTTGGTTGGGGAAGAGCTGGTCCGCCACCGTTTTGCCCAGAATACAAACTTTGGTGGCTCCCCTCACATCCCCTTCAGTGAAGAAAGTACCGGAAGCCATAGGCCACTTTCGGATTTCTAAGAAATCGGTATTGTATCCTTCAACCCCGGTAGACCAGTTTTGGTTACCTGCCACCACCTGCGCCCCGCTTCTGCACTCGGGAGACAACCTGGCGATAGCAGGGCAGCGATTTTTTATGGCTATAGCGTCATCCTCGGTCAAAGAAGTCCGGCTGCCCGCCCCGCCCCGGACTCCTGCCTGGTTGAAACTCCCCGGGAAAACGGTTAGAAGGTTATCACCCAGGCTGGCGATCTGTGCCTTTATCATGGAGTTGGCCCCCTGGCCGATAGAGACCATAGCGATCACCGCCCCCACGCCAATGATTATGCCTAACATGGTCAAGGCAGAACGCATCTTGTTTTTTCCTAAGGCCTTGTAGGCTATGCGGAGTACCTGTAAATAATTCATTTGCCCTCCACCTCCTTATCAACAGGCAAAAGAGCCGCCAATACCTCCTCTGCGGACTTTGGAGAGATCACTGCTTCGTCCTTAAGAACCTTGCCATCCCGAAAAGTTATGTTCCTCTTGGCAAAAGAGGCGATGTCGGTTTCGTGAGTGATCAGAATAATGGTGATTCCCCTCTGGTTCAACTTCTGGAGCAAATCCATTATCTCAAATGATGTTTTGGTATCTAAGTTGCCGGTCGGCTCATCTGCCAATATCAAGGAGGGTTCATTCACCAACGAGCGGGCGATTGCCACCCTCTGCTGCTCTCCGCCCGAAAGCTGGTTGGGTGCGGATTTTTCCTTTCCTTTCAATCCTACGTCTTGAAGGGCTTTACGGGCCTTTTGTTCCCTATCTTTCGAGGGAAGACCGTTGTAGAGCAAGGGGAGCTCAACATTATCCAAAGCAGAAGTGCGGGCCAAAAGATTGAAGCTTTGGAATACAAAACCAATCTTCCTGTTTCTCTTTTCGGCCAATTGCTCCCGACTGAAGGACGAGACGTCCTCTCCTTCCAGAAAGTATTTTCCACTGGTGGGTCGATCCAGACAACCGAGGAGATGCATAAAGGTTGACTTGCCGGAGCCAGAGGGGCCCATGATGGCCACGAATTCCTTCGGCTGGATGCTAAGATTTATCCCCTTGAGAGCCAAGACCTCTACTTCACCAACCTGGTAGATTCTCGTTAAGTTATCGGTTCTAATCAGATCGCTCAAGTTATCACCTTCTCCCTGCTGCTGCCCCCGGCGGCCTAAAGCTAAACGGGTTTACGTCTTGTGACGTGGTGTTGTTCGAGGAACCATTAACCTGGCTGATTATCACTTCTTCACCTTCCTTTAGGCTGTCCGAAATCACCTCCGTGACGCTTCCGTCGGAAAGCCCGGCCTGAACCAGTACCGGTTTAGGTCTTCCATCCTTTGCCAGAATCCACACTTTGGGCGAAGATGCCCACTTCTTGAAGTCTCGGCCAGGATTGCGATTTGGTGAGGCATTGGCCGAATACGAGTTCCCCGTTGTCTGCGTCGGCGTTTTGGCTTTCCTTTGCATACTTGGCGTGAATTTCAACGCGGCGGAACGCACCTTTAGAACGTCCTCCCTTTGATCAATCAGGATCATCACATTGGCGGTCATTCCGGGCTTGAGCAGAAGCTCCGGATTGTCGACGTCGATGATGACCGTATAGGTTACCACGTTTTGGACTACGGACGGGTTTAGGCGAATCTGAGAAACCGAACCGGCGAAGTGTTTATCCGGGTAAGCATCCACGGTGAAATCGACCTTCTGCCCGACTTGTATTTTTCCAATATCGGCTTCATCAATGCTGGTTTCCACTTGCATTTTGGTAAGATCGTTAGCAATGGTAAAAAGTGTGGGCGCTGACAGGCTGGCAGCTACAGTTTGTCCCACGTCCACGTTTCTGGAAATCACCACCCCGTCAATGGGCGAGGTAATGGTAGCATACGCAAGATTCGTTATCGAGCGTTCCACCGTGGCCTTGGACGATTTTTGACCGGCCAAAGCCAACTCATAGTTGGTCTGAGCCACATCTAAGTCTGACTGCGAGATTAGGTTCTTTTCGGATAAACCCTTGGCTCGATCCAAATCCCTCTTGGCCTGATTCGCCTGGGCGTTGGCTTTTTCCAAGTCAGCCTCTGACTGGGCCACCTGTTCTTTCAGGAACGTGGGATCAAGTTGGGCTATCAACTGCCCTTTTTTGACCGTGGAGTTGAAGTCGGCATAAAGCTGGGAGATCGTTCCGGAGACCTGGCTTCCCACCTGAACCGTGGTGAGCGCATTCAGCGTTCCGGTGGCTGTTACTACCACCGAAATATCCCCCCTCTCTATCTTGGCAGTCGTGTATTTTGCCTGGGTTTCCTTGGCTCGGCCAAAAAACAGAAGGACGAAAACGAAGATCGCCAATATACCAACTCCCACAATAATCATGATTTTCTTGTTCCGGTTCATCGTTTCCTCGTCGTTGATGGTGGTGTCCTGATTTCCTTTCGAAAACAGCTTAACTCATATACGGGTTTAGGTTGAGGATTGGAAGAGACATTCGGCTGACCTGTTTGTGCAAATGATTCTATCCTTTGTAAGCCAATGGGGAAATAATCTCTTTTACCCTCTCTTTATATGTCAATAGACCCAACCGGGTTCAAAAAGGTTTAAGCCAAAAAAATGGCGGAGGGTGCAGGATTCGAACCCGCAAGGCCTTTTGGGCCGGTGGATTTCAAGTCCACTGCCTTACCAGTTAGGGCTAACCCTCCGGGAAATGCAGTCAATGGTCAAAAGCCACAAGTCAATAGACCACATCACCACCGCCCACTTAGTAATATCGAATCTGGAGGGTCAAATGCAAGAGAAAAGTTGAGGCAGTGGACACCCCTCACCATTGCCCTCTCCCACAAGGGGAGAGGGCATCGTTTATTCCTCCCATGACGGGAGGGAATAAAAGGGAGGGTTAGAGGCCTAATGATTGGAGACGTCGATTCTTTGCAGTCCTGTCTATCCTTGTTGATTAGCCGGTATAACCCCACTCGATGCATTCGGGTTTCTTCTGCGGCTTTGGAGACGTGATGATCGAGTTTGGCGAGAATACAGTGCCAGAAAGATCATTTTATCTCCCCAAAGGTTTTCTTCTTTGAGGCTGTCATCTCCCCGTAATTTTCCGACATCTCCATCACAGTAAGCCTAGAAGTGGATGCACCCGTTTTCCTGCACCCTAGTCGTAGAGCTCTTAATGATCAACACCCCCAGTGTGGGCAAACGGTGACTCCGACTTGGGGTGAGTTGTGAAGGCATGGGGGGAAGCCATCTTTCATGTTGACTCTGAGCGGGGAATCGGCTATAATTGCTCGGCCGAAAAGTGATAATGTATCAATGGGAGCCTTAGTGATCACGGGAGGGAGAAGTTGAAAATCTTGGTTACCGGGGGAGCCGGTTTCATCGGGTCCAATGTGGCGGACGGATTTATTCAAGAAGGCCATCGACTGGTCATAGTGGACAATCTTTCCACCGGCCTTGAGAGCAACCTTAACCAGAAGGCCAACTTCTTTAAGGTGGACATAAGAAGTGTGGTCATCGAGAAGATCTTTGAGAAGACGAAACCAGACGTGCTATGCCATCATGCTGCTCAGATCGACGTCAGAAAATCGACGGCTGACCCGGTTTTCGATGCAGACACCAACATCCTCGGCTCGCTGAACCTGCTGAATGCCTGTGTCAAATACAAAGTCAAGAAGGTGATCTTTGCCTCCACCGGTGGTGCGATCTACGGAGAACAAGACCGTTTTCCGGCAGACGAAAATCACCCTGCCAATCCGCTTTCCCCCTATGGAGTGGCTAAGCTCACCATTGAGAAATACCTTCACTTTTACCGGCAAACCCATGGGATAGACTTCGTTTCTCTCCGCTATGCCAACGTGTATGGTCCAAGACAGAATCCATTCGGAGAGGCCGGGGTGGTGGCGATTTTCACGGAGAGACTTCTGACTGACAAAGAAGTCATCATAAACGGAAAGGGAACGCAAACCCGGGATTTCCTCTTTGTAAAGGATGTGGTGAACTCAAACCTTCTGGCGCTGAGCTATCCGCGAAGCGGCATCTTCAACATAGGAACCGGCATAGAGACGGACATCAATTCTATCTTCAGAATTTTGAAAGAGAAGACCGGTTCCAAACAGAAGGAGCGTCATGGTCCGGCCATGCCAGGAGAACAACAAAGGAGCGTGTTGGATTTTTCTTTGGCGAAAAAACTTCTTGGGTGGAGGCCAAAACATGACCTGGAGGAGGGCATAACCAAAACGGTGGAATTTTACCGGAAGACAAAAGTGTGTGCCCCAGCCTAGCGGTTTAGCCTCATCCTCTATTGTCTCTCTTGACCGGACAGAGAGGGGACAAAAAGAATCGTCATCGAAAGCTCCGCCCCCAGCCAAGACGAACAGAATAGCTTTCTTCAAGGTTGTGTTGGGTTTTATTCATCACTTGCCGTAAGCGTCACTTGAGACCCAATTGCCCGCCTGTGCGGGCGAGACCCGACAGAAACCAAAAAAGGGTTAAGGGGATGGTCTAGCCGGAACAATGGCGACCAACACGTTGGCTTGATTTACTCTTTCGTAGCTAACCAGGAATGCCCAAGGAATTGGAAAAACAGCGGGAAAAATAAGAAATCTATGATGAACTCTCCCCCAGCTTTTCCAACAAAAACAAAATCTCTGCAACATCGGTATAACGTAATTCTGGGTCATCAGCCAAAATAGGATCACGAGAACCGGCAAGAATAGCTTGCAGTTTGGAAATCAATGCTCTTGATGAAGGATGTATTTGAGGGTCAGTGGCGAGTTGCGATAGAAGATGTGCCATCTCCTCTGTCTTGTTCTCTTGAATTGCTTGCCAGAATTGAGCACACAAGCGCCCGCCCGGATTATAATTCTCCCCGCCATCCTGACGGTAGGCAAGATATGATTGAATAGCCTGCTCCCGCGCCCGGTCTGCCGCTTCCTGATTGCCTACAGCCTGTTCGAGGTAACACAAGATGCGCCAGGTTTTCCACGGTTCAGCAGCATGTCCATAAGGTTTATCACATTCAATCGCTCGGAGGATCTCCTCTCTGGCTTCATCGTAGCGCTTGAGTTTGATTAATATAACGGACAGGTTGTTTCTAGAACGTCCTTCTGTAGCCTGATCTTTTATAGTAAAACGAATATCTGCTGCTTTCTTATGAAAAGCGACTGCTTCTTCTAAACGATTCAATTTATGATATAATATACCAAGTTGATCCAAACTACTTGCCTCACCTGCTCGATTGTTTTGTTGTACGTCAATAGCTAGTGATTGCCGATACGCATGCTCCGCTGCTTCAAATTGATTTGCTTCTTCATGCACCATGCCAATCTGATGCCAGATGACGGCAATCGAAGCAGGCTCACCGAGATTTTCAAAAATCTTCAGTGCATCATCATAAGCTTTGAGGGCTTCTTCATAACGCCTTTGATACATACGTACAGTGCCGAGTTGACCTTTTTTGACAGCAGTACCTCGCGAATCACCTATGTCTTCGGATATTTTAATACCTGTTTTATAAGCAACTGCTGCCTCATCAAAACGACCAAGAGCCTTCAAAGAATCTCCTTTTTCAGTAAGTGATTTGGCTGCCATTCCTGCGGCACTGGTATTTCCTTGATCTGCGAGCAGTTGAAATCGTTTATATGCCTCATTAATTGGTCGAAGAGCAGTTTCCGCAGCGCCTCCCCTGCTCATCACGCGCCCGAGCAGAAGGTAAGCACCTGCTATGTCGTAGGCTACTTCCGAATAAGCCGTTTCACCAGCCTGCAAACATTTATCCAGCAACGCCTGCGCTTCGTTTAATGCCTGAGGAAAATTTCCACTGTCCAATAATCTTTCAATCTGCATTCTTGATGATTCAAATCTGGTGTGACTCCAATCTCCTAATTTTTTCGCTTCTGCTTCTCGAATCGCCACCACCTGTGACAGAAGGTGCTTTCTACCTAACGTTGCAATCAATTGTTCAAACTTGGTAGCCAGATATACTGCTTTTTCCAGATCACCTTGCGCCTGGACATATTCAAGCAGTCGCATCAGGTTGGGCAATTCCAGTGTTGTTAAATTGAGTGCAAGTTGGGCATCTTTGAATAACTGGCCTGACAAAAAAACACTCAATTGAAGCATACCTTCCACCCATCGGGCTTTGCTAGTGGCGAGTGTAGCCTCGTCCATTTCCTGCCACAGATAGGGGCATAGGGCGGGGTCAAAGCGCAAGAAACGGTAAGGCATTGGTTCAGCCAGGCCAATTTGCACCAATTCTCGCACCAGTAAATCTCGTTCTGAATCAGCTAATTCTAATACTTTTGTCAAAGTAAATAAATCTGCACCTCCCTGAAACACGCCCAATGGTTTAATCTTCTGTCTTGTTTCCGGAGATAACCTTCTTAAGGAAAGCTCCACACTGGCAAAAAGGGAGCGTTCCCGTTCGTTAGGGTATTTCTTATGGAGATCAGCCATTAATCCGTTGAGGTTATCGGTGGTGGGTTGCACACCGAATTTGCTAATATACGGCGCAAGCAACACCAGACTGCGGGCATGGCAGTTTACTGCTTCAACCAAAGCTTATATCTCTGGCTCAGTTCCGCCAAGCTCGTCTTCTTTGGGCGTTAATCCTTGGGCGGTCATGGCTTGGCGGACTAACTCAATAGCATCTTGTTTGACCAGTCGGCTAAGAGTCACCTGCTGAGATTTCGTATCAAAAGGTGCTGGCAAAGCTTCGCGCGATGTGAATAGGAGGCGTGTGCCATCAACTGCTAACAATTTCTGGCAGAGGTCAAAAAGCGTTTTCAGAGCTTCGGGTTCAAACCTAGCAACTAATCCCGGTGCGGTGCCGGCATCGCTTTTGGCAGGGGGAAGAATGACTTCCATATTATCGAGGATAATCAGGGTGCGGTCGTTCCTCAACTCGCGTTCAATAGGCTGTAAGGCTTTTGTTAACAAGTCTGCATCAGGATATTCTGCCACCGAGTAATTAAGAACAAGTTGCTTGCCAATTTGATCCACCGCAGTGCGCACATCATAAATATTCTCGAAACAAACAAAAGCAGCTCGATCAAAGCGGTTACTGCGGACCAGCCAGCGCGCCAGTTCCACTGCCAGTGTGGTTTTGCCTTCACCACCCTGTCCGCACAGAACTGCATAAGGCTCTTGTGCTAACAAACGTTCTAATTTCAGTAGTTCCCGGCTACGACCTATGAAATGGTGTTTTGGAGTTAGGGGCAAATCGCCAAAGCGGTTTTTCAGAGCTTGTCTGTCAACGGCTCTTATTTCCCTGGAAGGGACGCGCGTGAGAAGTTGCAAATCCTCTTTTTCCTGATAGAGCACCGGCACGAACCAGTCCTGTAAATCCAACCGTCCAGCGCCGAATATTTTCAACCGATAGCTGTTGGACTTTAATGCACGTTGTCCGGCTAACATGGCTTCACCTACTCGGGCACCAGTAGCTAATTGTTGGTAAAAGCTTTCCACAAACCGCCGCGCTGTCTCGACCAGGACTGTGTGACTCATGGCGACCACTGATGCCACACCTTCATCCAATAATGCAGCCACCACCGACGTGGTGGGATTTACTTCAGCTTTTGCCGATTCACAGGCTTCGAGGAAGAATAACGGAATGCGATGGTCGCGGATGACTGCTGCCAAATCTTTAGCATCAATGATCTGGGAACGCCGCTTTTCCAGCTTTTCGCTGTCTTGCGGATCTTCAAAACAAAGACCTCCCAGACCTAAGTCTTTTCGATAAATGCCATGGCCATCAAAATGGACTACATGGTAAGGTGTCCCCGCTTCTGTGGCTCGCTGTAATTCCACTTCAAGCGCTGGAAACGTTGGCGGAGTGAGCACGGTGAGTTCGACCAGCTCACCTAAGGTTTCCAGTGCCGTCACCAACGGCAGAGCACTCACCCGATGATCAATATATCCCGCCCGATCATCTTCCGGTCGGGGACTGACCAATAGAATTCGAATCGGTGGTTCAGCCAGGGTTCCCTCAAAGGGTTTTGTGTTTGGCAAACATCGCCTTACCTGTACTGGTTTCGCACCCTGGAAGAGATAGTTTCTGCCATCATGCAGCAACTCCCAAAGTAGACAGAGGAGAAGTGTAGCGGCTTCGTTGGCTTCGACCTGTTTTTCCTGCTCAGCGCCTTTCACTAACTGTGAATCCACAAAAACAGTAAACCGTCGAGTGATTTTCGTTTTTGCGCCTTCCCATGCGCTCAGCACATTTCGAACTGAATCGTCATTCAGAACGGCATCATAAAGCGCTTTTCCCCATTCAGGGAGTCGTTTTTCTACGTTTTGCGCCCGCTGTTTGAATACACCTGTAATTTTATGAAAGGCTACCTCCTTGGTTTGATATCACAATATTTATATATTGTTGATGTTGGACCAAAAACCCAAAGGAGGTAGCAGATGGATTTCGTCGGTATGGACATACACAAGAATTACTCTTCAGTGGCAGTAACCAATGAGCAAGGTGATTTAGTGGATCGTTGTCGAATAGATCACCGCCATCGAGAAGAGCTCGTAGGATATTTTAAGCAATTTCCATGCAAAACGCAAGTGGTAATGGAAGCTACTTGTGGGTAGGGCTGGTTGAGTGAGCTTTTACAGGATTTGGGATTAGAGGTTAAATTGGCTAATTCTTCCAAGGTAAAAATCATAGCGGAGAGCCAGATCAAGACGGACAAAGTGGATGCTTTGGTCCTAGCCCAACTTTTAAGGACCAATTTTCTACCGGAGGCATATTTAGCTCCTACGGAACAGAGAGAGGCCCGGGGTTTGTTGCGATATCGAATCAGTTTGGTCCATCTTCGCAGCGGGGTGAAGAATCGGATTCATGCTCTGCTTACTCGGTTAGGGATATTTCACAGCTATTCTGACCTGTTTGGCAAGAAGGGGAGGAGATTTCTGTCTTCTTTAGAGTTGTCTTTGGTTCACCGGCAAAGCCTGGATGGTTATCTTTGTTTAATAGATACCATCAACAAGCTGATCGGGGAGGCAGAGGTTCAGATTCGTCAGGTGGTGAAGGAGAGTGAAGATGGTAAACGGTTGCTTACCATGCCAGGGATCGGGTTTATCTTAGCCTATTTGGTTTTGGTAGAAGTTGGAGACATTAACCGTTTTTCTTCCTATAAGAAGCTTTGCAGTTATGCTGGGTTGGTTCCTTCGGTTTATCAAAGTGGAGCCAAGAGCTATCATGGACATATAAGTATCAGGGCTAATCGGTATCTGCAGTGGGGCATGATTGAAGCAGCTCAGATGGCGAAAGTAATTGATCCCTTTTTGAGGAGAAAAGCTGAGATAATCGCCAGGAAGAAGGGAGCCTGTGTGGCTACGGCTGCGATAGCTCGTCATCTTCTAGTAGTCATTTACCATATCCTCAAAGAGAAGACCGTCTATCAGTCACCCAAATTAAGACATAATCTGTCGGGCAAGCCCGTCCTGACCTTGGTCGCCAAAAGGCAGACCGTTTAGTAATTGGGAAGCCCAACTCCGAAATGAACTACCCCGCCGCAAGCAGCGGGGTATCCATGGATCTCTAAAAGATATCCATTTGGGTTGACTTGTGTAATACTTTATATTCCTGGGGTTGTTCTGCTTAAATTGAAATTGGACTTTTGGGCTTGATTGAATTAGGGCGGTTTTCTTCTGTTTTTTGTATTTTACGAGTTGGCTTTTAGAAGGAGGGAATGGATGGCCAAGCGGCAATTTAGGG
>JBAVQU010000033.1:0-27990 GCA_049694315.1 Candidatus Zixiibacteriota bacterium | reverse complement strand
TGAACATCTTGATCTGCTTGGCCTCTTCCCACCAGAACCACTTGAAGTAGTCCGGAGGAGAAAGATGAGTAGCCTGCATGTAGATGTTCCTGGTGTAAACTAAGTAGAAGTCAGGCTCCCAGGTCTGGGTGCAGCTCGAAGTATAGAGCTTGTCCCGTGCACCGGTGCGATGGTCCAGGGTACCCATGTACCTGCCCACCAGAGTGTCTGTGCCTACGGTGGTGGCGATGATGGTTCCGCCGTCAAAGAAGATGTTGTGCGAAGTGTCGGGGAAGCTCGCACTATCCGAAATCTTCTCCTCGCTGTTGGCATTCACGATCAGCTTCAGCACGCCGTTATACAGGGTGTCAACGGTCGCGGTATCTCTGGGACACTCATAGTAGTCCTTGGCCACGATGAACTCAACCGGCTCGGCGTAGGTTTTGATCCCGGGGGGTTCGTCGGTGGTGACGATAACGTTGCCCTTGATGTACTTGGCGTTGCATGCACCGGCTCCGCTCAGGATCACAGCCACAGCGGCCGAGTCCTTGGGTTGAAGAATGGTGGGGGGAACGCTGACCTGAATGCAGGCATTGTCAGTGCTCAGGCTGTATTGCAAGGTAACACATCCAGTGCTGTATATCTTCATTTGTATGACTCTGGAGCCGCCGGGCGGCACCTTCAACGGCGGATCAGACCACGCATCCGGCGACACCAGCTTGTAGGTCATTCGTGGCCAAACGCCAACCTGCCATTGAGTGAGATGCAGATACATTATGGAGTTGTCGAGCCACGATCCTTCGTTCTGGACCGCCGCTCCAGCGTCGCGATCACAGACATATTGAATGTGCAACGTGGTATCGGATATAGCCAGAGAAGCCCAGTGCTCACTCAAACAGTTCCCAGGAGTGCAGTTTGGGGTAGGGGTGTTGGTGAGGTTATATCGATCGCCCCAGCAGTCTCCACCATTGAATGAAGCCGCACCGTAGATTTCGCCGTTACCGTATCCTCCTATCGAAGTATCCCCCGGATTGAACTGCGTCCAAATGCAATAGAGATAAGTCGAATCCGGATGATAAATTGGATTTACTGCGGCGATGCTCGGTTTGCACACGGTTGCATTCCAGTTGCCTGGCTTGGTATCGGGCCTGGGGCAGGGTGCGGGACTGCAGCTTGGCGCCATTGATTTTCCGGAATGTGGCAGGTCCTCAACGTAGCCAGAGGCAATGAGACTCACTCCGAATTGCTTAGCCCAATGATAGAGCTTCGCGATGGGGAACATTTGCCCCGGGTGCGCCAAATCAAAATAGCGAGCGCTCCACACGATGTGCAGGCTGTCCTTGTAGTCATAGCAGGCGCTCAGATCACTGAAAGCCCGCTCTGTGTCTGCAAGCTTGTAATTGGTGATATTGTGTTTCACATAAGTCCCTGCAATCCACTCATCACCCAAGCTATCAGACTCCATGTAAGCCACGTCACCACCGTAGTCAGTAGTGCCATACGTGGCCGGCTTAATCCAAGCTACGGCTACCTTTCTGGAAACTGGCGAAACCGCGGGTATGATGGTGACGCTGCAGGAGGAATCAAAAAAGCCGACAGGTGAGAGAGAGCCTCCACCAGCCACGTTCGGACGCAGCTTGTAGGTCTTGGTCGATCCTCTCTCGTAAGCCTGGCAGATCAGGGTGTCGTTTAGTGCCAAATAGCAACGCTCATAACACACCACCTGAATTGCTCCCCCGGCGGTGTTGCCTTCCGTTCCGACAACGTGGATGTAGTCTCTTCCCGAAGCGGCATCGTGTTGTACCATCGCCTTGGGCCACTGCATCGGGTTAGTCGTGGGGGCGTCGGTAATGTAGTCGGGTAAGTCGTACTGGCCGTCCTCATTGATCAACGTGGCATACCAGATTGGCGAACCGGCAGTCTGGTGGCAAATAATCACCGAGGTTCCGTCGCTCAGATCAGTTTGGTTGGAGTAGCCCGCGTTTTTCCCAGTTAGCGTGACCTGATACTGACTACTGAAGCCGCCGCCAGGACTCTCGTCTTCTATGTCCACATAACGGTTGGCGCCGGGAAATGCCCCATTGCTGTACGTCCAGGAGAAATGACGATAGCCGTTGGAAGGAAGAGAAATCATTTGCCCGATTGAACCGATCTGCTGCTCGTCGTACCAGGTATCACCTATCAGAGCGTTTTCAATTATGGTGCCAGCCTCCGGCGCGATATCGGTACAGGTCATTGTGTCTCTGTTGCCTTTGTCAGGATACTTTGACACCTCGCTTGCCGCCCGTTTCTGGGGGTCAGAAGCGGGAAATCCGGGCGCTACCAAGAGGCCCGTCAGAAAGCACGAAACGACCGCAACTACTAATAGCCTGGTCTTCATTTTCTCCCTCCTTAAGGAGTATTATTCACCGGATGGAACTCGCTCCAATGCTGCACGTCCTGTCTTGTCCTTGATCTTTCGTGTTGTGTCAAATAATGTCACCTCCTGTGAAATAGTTCATAGTTTGCGCTTCATGGTCTGCAACTGAGAAGCTGTAACATAATCTCCTGGCTATAATCAGCTCATTACAGGTTGGAAGCTATCCATAATGACCATCGACTGTGTGCTTTCTGATAAATAAGTTACAGTGAAGACGGAGATACGAAGTATAATAGAACACGACTCATGAATAAATCACATCATGCACACTTCATCCGACATAATGGGTCGCCGAGTATGCAATCAATATAGGTCCAGCAAACCACCTGTCAAGCACAAAATCCATATAAGGCTGGAGTAATATGAAAAAAATGAGGATTTTAGTATGGGCAATCAGCTTACGCTATCATTACATATAGTCATCTATCTATGAGGTGAATAGTACTTATGACAGAGCCATTGAAGGCTTAGCTCCATTCTCGAGGCGTCAAGCCCCGCTTTTGGCTGGTTCCACGACTTGTAAGTTTAATCTGAGGATTTTCGAAAAGCAGATGTCCGTATGGTTCACCTAAAGGGGAACACTCCACCAAACCAAGTTTCTGTGATGCCTAATGAATCGTGGGTGAAGAACGCTGGCTGGAGAGGGAGAGAAGCCGGGTGGGTCAGTCTGACTTATTTCTGATTTCGGTAATAGTCCAGCATCTTTCTGGACTGCTCGTCATCGGGATTATCCTTCAGCCATTTGCCCAGAAGCTTGATCAACTTGTCGGTCTGCTTGCTATAAGCGTAGATCTGTCTTAATATCTGAAAGGTCATGGCGTCGGAAGGATTGACCTCATACGCCTTTTGAAGGATTTTCTCCGCCTGGTCAGACTTCTGGTGGGCCTGATAGGCTAAGGCCAGGTACTGATAATACAAGATTATCTCAGGACATTTGTCGATGAGCGTGTTCATGCGGGCCTCGTAGGCCTCCAGAAGCTGGTTGGCCTTGACTGTTTCTCCCCGTTCGTTGTACAGCTGATACAATCGAAGCTGGATCCGGTAGTAGTCCGGATACACCTGTATGCCTTTCTCCAACTCTGATCGGGCCTTGTCCTTCTGATCGTGCGCGAGATAGTACTCAGCCAGCTCAATGAATCTCTCCGAATAGTTCATCAGGAGACCGACGGCGTTTTCGTCCTTGTAAACGTCCATATCCGCCAGCCCCCGATATCTGTAGACCTCCCACAGATTCCGGTGGAACCTCTCGGGGTCTATCATGTCCTTCTCCTCCTCCGGCACCACGCGATCAACCAGCCCCTCCCTTCTGATGTGATTATCCAATCCCACCCGGTTGCTGGGAGGCGTGGTTTTGGAGAAGTAAAAGGGATACTTCCACTGATTGGTCAGCGCGATGTCTTCCATCATCATGTCCTGAACCCTGACGACCCTCTTCGCCTTGTCATCCAAGTACGGGAAGAGGAATCGGTTCTGCTTTCGGATCGGATCATAGTACGGTTCCACGGGACGGGGGACCATTCTCCCGTCCGACATCCTGGTGGGAACCCCCTTGATCTGACTGTAAGTCAAGTCAATGGGTACATTCCAGACATCCTTAAGCTGGAGGATGTACCAATCGCCATTGAGCAGGCTCAAGTTTATCACCCGGACGTCCTGCCTGATCTTCTCCACGTTCTGCAGGAACCACAGAGGGAAGGTATCATTGTCCCCATTAGTGACCAGCATCCCGTCCTTGTCACAGCTCATCAGATGATTATAGGCATAATCGTAAGGAATCCAGTCCCCGGTCCGGTCATTTCGATTATAATTCTTTTTTAGTGCAAAGAGCGGCAGGACGAGCAAGATCGCCGCTAGTACGCCCACGACCGGTCGAAGAAACTTGTATCTTTTTTCAGCCAGCCGACCCAGTCTCATTACGGCCGCAAACGTCCCCAGACCCATAAGCAATGCAAAAAACATGAACCCGGGAGTCCAGAAGTAATCCCGGTCCCTGACTTCCAGCCGAATGATCTCTCCGGTCATCCTATCGGGCCTGGTTCCGTCGGCAAAGTTCATATATAGGACTAAGCCGACAGTGCAGGCCAATAGCAGAAAGAGAAGCACTACCCCCTCTCTTCTTCTTCTCCGGATTTGTTCCCAGATGCCCAGAAGACCTAAGAAAAACGGGACAAACCACACGCTTTTGTCCATGAATTGTTCCCGGAAGAACCCCCAGAATCCCATCTTCTCCTTGGTCCCAAACTGGCTTGCCCAGCTGCCACGCCGATAGAACATCCGGGTGATCATGCTTTCCTGCTGGTACTGTTTGCGCTCCAAAAAGGCTTTAAAGCTCTGCCAGTCGCCCGGGTTATTCTCATCTATTGCCGGATTGCAGTGTGACCGCACAGGAATATAGAGCTGAACTGAATAGCCGAATACTCCCGCGCCGGTTATCAGAAAGAAAAACGTCCAGGCTTTCCTGTTTCGGGACAACAACGTGCATATCAGCGTCAGTGCGAACCAGATTCCGAGCGAGACCAAAAACGGAGTGATGCTGTGTACAACCAGGGAGAAGACCAAACCCGTGATCCAAAACCGCCAATCCCGCAATTTCTGTGTATCCGCTATCGCCACCAGCAAGAATATGGCAGGCATGATCAAGAAGACGGTCGGGTGGATGCCGGTAGTCAGAAGCCCCAGATAGGAGATTAAGATCAGAAGCCTATCCCCTTTGGGGGTGGCTTTGTGGTCAAGCCACACCAAACCCAAGTAAAAAATCAGCAATATCAAAAGCATGGAGGTGCCGTATACTTCCGTCTCCACCGCATTCGACCAGAAAGTCAAGGAAAATGCCAGAAACAAACTCCCCGCCACTGCCCCCACGTAGCGTCCTATCCTGACCCATAGGCTCTGTTCTCCGGTACCCCATTTGCCGGTCAGTCTCATGACCAGAACATAGATCATCCAGACGCAGAGAGCGGAGGTTAAGGCGGAGATGAAGTTGGTGCGGACGGCAATCTGATCGGCTAAAGGGATTAAGACAAACAGGCGGGCGATGAGGACGAAAAGCGGGGTTCCCGGAGGATGCGGTATCCCCAGAATATTGGCGCAGGCAATGAACTCTCCACAATCCCAAAACGAGACGGTGGGGGCCATGGTCTTAAGATAGACGGCCAGGCTGGCTAAAAAGACGAAAACAGAAAGGAAGAGCGAAACTTGATCCTGACTTCGATACCAGTTGCGCAGTTTGTCGGTCACGCTCACTCTACGAGATTCTCCTCTTGAGGCAGACCAAAAGACTCACCCGATCCTGACAGCCTACAAATCCTTTACACGTTGCCTGACAACCGCCCAATATAGCTTCATTTATGTGATTGTCAATTCAAAAACGAGTGTTCCCGGAACTTGCTTTGGGTCACCACAGATGATGGCTTTGCGTTCTGAGTCTGCGCAAGCCAGCTTCAGGGGGCGGGCCGTCCTTCCGGCCTACCCGTTATTTTTTTGTCACGGCCATTAAGTGAAGCTCTGAATCATCCGAAAGATAGAACGAAGGATCAAAACACACAGCGTTAGGAGGGAAAAATGCTAATATGGTGCTCAGTGCTTCTGTTTTTGGGGGTGGCCGCCTTTTTGGATTCCATCTTCACCTTCGGCGAGATCTTCAGGACGGTCAACTCCGTGCTCTTCATGCTGGTTTCCTTGGGGCTTTTGGTCAGGACCAGCACGAAAATGCGAGCGGGAAAAAGAGAGGGACTGGAGAAAAGGCTGCGACAGATGGAAAACCAAATGGCGGAACTGACCAAAAAGGATAAGGTCGCCGTTCGTTAGAAACCAACACCTGTATAAGTCCACAATCCGTCGGAGAGGACTCATGCGGCGGGGAAAAGCAGTCCTTTTGGAATCATGCCCGGGTCATAACAACTCCCGGGCTATCCTGAAGTAGGGGAGGGGCTTGAGGCTTTGAGTTTTTGCAGCTTATCTCTTACCTCATCTAAGTAGACCGATCGCTGGTAATCCTTCAGAAGCTTCTCGTAGGCCTGAATAGCCTTGACCTTGTCTTTCAAATCGTAATTGTAAACGTCGCCGATCAGCTTTTGGGCCTGATCGCAGTAAAGGCTCTGGGGATACTTCTCCGAGAATTTCTGCAAAGCGTCGACAGCAGAAGACGACTTTTTCTCCTCGATGTAAATCTTGGCCTTCTCCAGTTCTGCCAAATCAGAAAGCTTTTCGGATTTGGCCGAGATTATCCGGTCCAGTTTGACGATGGCAGAATCCGACTTGTTCTGGAGCTGATCCAGCAGGGCGGAGGCAAACTCCGCCAGAAGGGGTCGGTCCATTCCCTGGTTTTCGTTTATGATCACGCCCCGCTCCAGACTATTGTTCACATACATCCCCTTGGGATAATCGGCGATCACCTGGCCGTATCCGGTCAGAGCATCCTCAAAATTCCCCCGAAAGAAATCTATCTCGCTTGACTTGAACCTGATTTCTTCGCGCTTGGACTCCGCTCGCCCGTCCTCCAAGGCGGCTTGGTAAAGCGATTTGGCGCTGTCTAAGTCACCTTTGACCATCATGCAATCAGCCAGCCGGACCAGCGCATCAGGATACCGATCTGACTCCGGGTAATTTGAAACCACCGTTTGATAACGGCTCAGGGCCTCGTCCGGCTTCTTGTGAACGAAGAGATCAATCTCCCCAATCTCAAACTGACAGAAAGCAACGTCTTGGCTGAAAAGTCTTTGTTCGCCAGACCCCAGTTTTGAGTAGCTATCTATTATTCCCTGGTAAGCGGCAATGGCCTCCGCAAACTTCTCCTGTCCCTCATACGAGCGGGCAACATACAGCTTGGCGGTGATGGAAAGGTCTTCGGGCGGATTGGTGGAGAGAAAATACTGGCTGGCTAAGATAGCCTGATCGTAGGATTTTTGGTTAAAGCACATTTGGATGTACTTGATGATGAAGTTTCCCTGAGCGCCCCATAGGGCATCCACCTTTTTGTAGGTCTCAAATGCAGCTTTAAAATCCTTGCGGCGGAAGAGCAAGTCCCCATACAGCTTTTGGGAGTATCTGTCCTGAGAATTCTTCTTGATCCTTTCGCTTAAGGCTAACTGGATTCCGTCCAAGTTTTCATCCGTCTGGATGAGCTGCGCGATTCTTCCTTCCACCATATCGAACTTGGTGGAATCGTTCCCCAGGAAAAGAAAGTATTCGTCCACCGCCTGCTTATAGTCTTTGATTGCCTCGTACAGGCCGGCCAATTCGTAGGCAAAAATGCCCGGCTGCTTGATTTTCATTCGAGCCTGCTTATAAACGTCCATGGCTTCGGAGGTGAGGCCGTTTTTCAAGTAGACCGATGCCACCTCCCGGTAGGTTTGCTCTTGGTCCGGCGCAAGCTGGATGGCATGGTTTAAGCTCGCTTTGGCGTCTTCACCCTTTTGCATCTTGAGGTACACGTTGGCCAGCTCGCAATAGGAGTGAAAGTTCTTGGGATCACGGGAGATGTCTTTTTTGATCAGTTCTTCGGCCTTGTCGTATTCTTTTCCTGCCAGATAGGCTTCCTTGAGAAGATCGTTTAGCTCGGCATTGTCACCGTAGGCATCCTTAAGCTGCATGATGAGCTTCAGCGCTTCGCCCGGGTTACCGGCCCGGATAAGCTCTTTTGCCAGCTCCACGTTGATGCGGTATTTGTCTGTTGGCTGGGCAGGAATAACCTTGTGCAGCTCTACCTGCTGAGCAAGAGAAGAAACCATAAAAGGGAAAAGCAAGACAAACAAAAAGGTGAATGTGATCAGTTTTTTCATAAGCTAACTGAAGCCCCCAGTTTTTATATTTGTTATACGCTGATACTTCCAAAGAAATAAAGCCTTTTGCACTCAATGGCGCACGATCTTTTGAAGAACTGAGCCAGATGCGAAGGATCGTGTAGTAGAGCAGTGGCCAATGAATTAAGGGGACGAAATGGTACGTGAATCATATACACCCGAGGTGCGTAGAACCCAAATCTCGCACTATGCGAAAAAAGAAAATGAGAAAAAAAAGAATTTAGACCTTGACCTGGGGTTTGATGGTACATAACTTCTATTCAAGACGATATAGCATATAACGAAGGTAGAGATTATGAGTTTAGGAACCTTAAGGTGGGAACAATTCGCCCAAGCCGATTACGAGGCAAGAAGACGGTGGATAGATGATCTGGGCAAAAACGAGACGCACACAGAGGTAGCTCGCCTGGATACCCGTATAGATGTAACGGCAGACCACATGCTCATAAGACCAGGTCAACGGGCAAGCGTAGTAGCCAGTTGTGCAAGATCGGGAAGCATTATCGACCAAGACAATTTTGATGTCAGGCGTCGGCTTCTGTCAATCTCTTTTGATACTTTGAGCGATTGGCACATCATTATCGAGCCTAGCACTCTCAAACTGTTCAATAACCGTGTTTCAGGAAATCCACTTATCAAGCCGCAGCTAAAACACGAAGATCTCCCACCCCATGCACTCGCTCAGTGTCTCGGGGTGACAAGAGAATACAGCGTCACACCTGATTTTCAAGATATCTCCGACAGGGTTCTTGAACGAATCGCTTTTCTGAAGAAGATGCTCATAGGTGATCCTGATAATCCCCGCTTGGCGGATCAGGGATTGATGGATGATGTCCTGAATGCTATGATATTCTTGCGATTCTTAGAGGACTGTGAAAATGCAAAAGGGAACGGCTCCGTTGATTTGGTGTCATGGGTAACCTCTAATTCAGCAGCTAAGGTGAGCGATCTAGTATTGGCTACGTTCGCCCAACTCAACCTGCCAACACCAATCAACCTGTTTAGGTTGGGAAAGCTCAAAATCCTATCTGAGCCTATTAACTCAATCGTCTTAGACTGGTTGCCGACATCCTACCGTGACAAGAAACAGGGATGCTACGAATATGACATGGGCTTGATAGCCGACCACTCAATAGGACAAATCTACGACAAATACATTTCTCTCGTATCATACCATGTCCAGAATGGCAGGTTGAGTTTTTTCCCTGAATATGACACCGAACTACTTTGGCAACGTGGTACCGGGTTACTGTACACGCCCGAATTCATAGCCCGTTTCCTAGTGAACCAGGTGCTCCAGAACTTTAACAGCAGCCGATGGTGCGATCTGAAGGTTGGTGATCTAGCTTGTGGTTCAGGGGTATTCCTCAGAAACTTTCTCTTGAAGTTGCACTCTCACGAATCTGTAACAGGAGGTATATCGTCGACAGTCTTAGAGAATCTTGAGGCAACCGATATCAACAATTCAGCTGTTGCGGCAGCAAAGCTGAGCATTGCTATGACGGCTTACAAGTATGCGGGTCGCCTATTCGATGGATTCAAACCCCATGTGGCCAATTCATTGTCGGCTGCTTACAAGAATGGCCACTCCGCTAAGAAGCTAGATGTCATCTTAATGAATCCGCCATTCAAGGGATATGAACAACAATCTGAGGCTGAGAGAAGAATGGTGGCAGAAGTCCTGGGAGATTACGCTATTGGCAAACCTGATTATTCTCTTGCCTTTGTGAAAGCTGCTTTTGACCGCTTGAATGAAGGTGGTTGCTTGGGTATTGTGCTTCCCGCCTCGTTCATCGACGGGAAGTACGCTCAGAAGATTAGGAAGGTTCTTTTGCAAAATGGTGATATACAGGTGCTAGCGAAGTTTGAAGAGTATTCCATTTTCAAACGGGGAGAAACCCAAATAGCCATTATGGTCTTCCGCAAGAGGAATCGAGAACTTAGGACATATGCCACAAACGTGTTGTATTGCCGACGACTGCCTGACTTGGCTCTGCGAGCTGTGGAAACCGAGAATTACGATACTAAGAATGAATGGGAGCTATTCCTAGCAGATTCCAGGAAGTGGGGTGCCGACTGGCCTCTGGTACCAAAAGAGATACTCGCGATACTGGAGCGTCTCAACAAAATACATGTATTGCTCTCGAAGGTGTTTGATGTGAGACAGGGAATACGTATGGGCCGAAAAGGCGCTTTCCTTGTACCAAGCTACCAGGAATTTCCATTAGACGAACACCCTATCCTAGTACCGGTTGCAGATGATGAGAATCTCTACGACGCCAGAATTCATAGTGATGAGAGGAGGCTCATATATGCCTACGACAGGGGTCAATTACTATCCCTGTCTGACATGAGATCGAAGTTTCCTTTGATCCGCAGCTACTTGCGACAGTTCGAAGCCAGTCTGACCAGACGAGCCCGTATGCAGAAGAAACCGATTTGGGCTCTGGCCGAACCTAGAGACTACAAGCTAATGTTTTCACCCAAAATTGTCTCGACGCACTTTGGAGTTGAGGGCAGTTATGCGTTTGACAAGAACGGTAAATACGCTGTCACAAATGGAAACCTTTTGATCGCTAAACGGGAATTCCAGCATCCAGACATGTGGTATTATTATCTTGCTATACTAAATAGTAAACTATTCATGCGTCTGGTCTCCAGGAAGAGTGTTAAGCTCAAAGGCGGGCAGTATGATCTTGATGAGCGGTACACGAAAAATATCCCCATTCCCAGTTACGATGCCGTCGAACAGGCAATGCGGAACAGCCTTTCCAGGATAGGTCATATGGCTCATGCCCAAGGGTTATCCTCGATAGATCAGGACGAATATGAGAACGTGGTGTTAATGGCATATCAGCTAGATCCGAGTGACGTTTCTATTCTGTAAGGTTTGAAAAGTGAGAATCGATGTAAAGGATAAGTATTCCCATATCAAATGGCTCAATCTTAACCTGACCAAACACAGCAATTGTGCGAGAATCAACGAGAGTAGCCAGGCTGCGTGCCTTTTTATAACTCTACAGCCCATTCAGTTAGGCAAGAGTAAGCCAATTGAGCCAATATGCCGGCTCAAGTATAAACAGGATGACATCGTCCAGGTACCGATTTTTTGGGAATTTCGAGAAAAGTGGTGGGTGTCACAGTCAGCAAAAAGACGCGGAAAAGAGTATGAATTCTGCGGACTTTACGTAAAACTCCTCTACGGCTCTGATTCTGAAGTCTTGTCTTTGCATTGGACAAGTCCGAGTCCGAAAGAGGAACCCTACCAACCTCACTGGCACATAAAACTGAAAACGAGCCCATTATTGGTGGCCAAAATACATTTTCCGCTAAATGAGTCGTGGAGAGACTATTTCCCATCAGACATGGATACATACCATGAATGGCTGAAAGGATTACTTCAATTTCTTGAATCAGAATTTCCTCGTTGTCTAGGTAACTAGTCTACCTTCCAACAAGCCCCCAGTTCGTTCGGCTTGGTAACATCGCCTCCTATCATGGGTCACTCCTTTGATCCTCCTCTCTAATCAGCATTACAAAATGCGCATCCTACGGCTTTGTCAGTTGATACCTGGACACTATCCCGAAACCTTCGACTGCAATGCCTACCTATGATTCAACATTGTCTTTAACTAAGCTTTTTGTGCTAGCAGGTCCCCTGACCTGTCTTGTTTTTGTTCTGTCAGGTTGGCGGGTCAAACAAACCCCAAAATACAACAGGAATAGTTAGAATCTCTTTGGTGCTTTAAAGCTTTCTTAAGCTCTTGATAAGAAATCCATAAATCCCACCCAGGGCAATCAAAATCCCGCTGGCGAAAATCACCACTTGAACCTTGAATAAATCGGACAGCACGCCAGCTAAAGCCAAAGACAACGGTCGTAAGCCCATGGACTGAGTATTCATGGTTCCAAATACCCTTCCCTGAAGCTGATTGGGTATCAGAGCCTGAAACTCAGAAGCTATCAGAATATTGACCAGAGAGAAGAACATACCAACCAGCCCCAAAAGAAGCAGGGATAACCATAAGTGGCCGGAAATCCCGAAAAACGCCAGTCCCCAGCCTCCCAGAAATATGCCCAGAATGATCATGATTCCTTTCGATTTCACATTTCCCACTATGCTTAAGAGCAGACTGGCCAAAAGCCCACCCACAGAAACGGAGGAGGCCAAAAAACCAAAACCTTGTGCCCCGGCCTTTAGGATTTCCTTGGCCACCACCGGCATATATATGCCCACCGGTCCGACAAAGAAGTTTAGGACGGCCGCCAGAAGAACAATGCTGAAGATGACCTGCTCATTCCTTATGTAGACAAATCCTTCCTTCAGCTCGTGAAGAAATTCCTTCTTTTCGATTGTCCCAACTTCCTCTTTTTTTACAAAGATCAAAACAATCGCCACTGCAGAAATAAAAAAGCTTAGTGCATCCAAAAACATCACCGACGCCGATCCGATCAGAGCGATCAAAACTCCGGCTAATGAAGGTCCTAAGATTCCGCTCATGTTCATGGAGAGCTGAGTTAGGGAATTGGCTCTGGTCAAGTCGTCCGTTTCAACGATCAGCGGAATGAATGCGGATAAGGCAGGACCGAAAAAGGTGCTCATGGTCGAAAGAAGAGCGGCGATAATCAGGATATGCCAGACCTGCAAACCGCCAAGCAGAAGCAAGACGGCGGGAAGGGAAATCAGAATGGCCCGCCCGAGGTCCATTGAAATCAACAGCCTCTTGCGGTTGACCCGGTCTGCATAGGTTCCGGCAATCGGACCCAAGACCACTGACGGCACGGCAGAACAGATGGCGACAGTGGCCATGATGGCAGTGGAGCCGGTCTTCTCTAAGACCCACCACATCAAGGCAAGATAATAGAGATTATCCCCAAGGATGGAGATGGTCTGCCCCGCCCAGAGAAGAATGAAATTTTTGTTTTTGAAGATTGATTCTTTCTTGTCGGCCATTTGACGAATTGATGAATCCTCCTGTCCGCTGACCGCAGTCCGCCGCCCGTTGCTAACAAACAGACAAGATAGTTTCCCCCTCACTGAGCACAGGTCCCCTGACCTGGCGGGAGGCATCTACGTCGGTCACGGACGTTCTCGTCCGTGACTAAATGGCAAAAACCTATCAAGGACGAAACATGTAAGTCAACAATGCCGAAAGGGCTGGTTGACAAACAAGGCTGAATCAGCTTATTGGGGTGACAAATTTATAGACAAGATCTCTAATGGTTCCTTGGTAATCACTTCAATATTAATGTCGTTTCCTTCTTTCAAATATCCTGTAAAGTAATAAAAACCTGTAGAATCTGGATCAATAGTTATTTGAGTCCCTTGTTCCTCCACAAAGGCTCCGCTTCTTCTTTCGGTTATGGTGACAAGCTTTCGATCAAATCTAATTCTAACCTGAACATCCCTTAGTCCCATGGTTGGTTTAGAACGAAAAACATAAACGGTGTGAATCAGATTTGTGGTGGAGTCGCGTCGGGGTTCAGTATGTCCCAAGAAAACTAACTTAGGTTGCATTTTCGAAATTTCAGATGCAAGCTTTTGCAAAGCTTCTTGGTCGCTCCATCCTGGATATTCCGATCGAGCCCTGTTTATAAAAGGCCCCAATAATTCTGTTAGTTTTCGGTTGCTACTAACTATCTCAGAGAGTTTAGTTTTAAGAGAATCACTTTCACTTGCCTTAGACTTGGATTCATTAGTCTCACGCACAAAGTTTCCCAATATGATCAATAAAGCCACTATCGCCCCCACAAAAAGCAATAACTTGTATCTTTTTAGTTTCTTCTCATCTGACCGGTAGAGTAAGTAATAGCCCAATACCGCCACGATAAATTCTAATATAGATAGTGCGATTCTCAAGAACATCAGAATAGGATCGTTGTAATCAATTAGTTAAGCGAAAAAGCTTCGATCAGATTCAATCCCTTTTTCATGACCTTGTAGCCTTTGATCTGTGTCGAGCTGACCAAGTCTCCGTTTTCGTCTACAAATTCCACTCTCAGATCATGGGTCCCTGGCTCGATTTCAAAATCGCCCACGTAGATTTTTCCGGGGAGCAGACGCGAACAGCGCAGGTCGGCATTTTCGGAGATGTCAGTGGCAACATCCACCGCTGCCTTTTTCAACCAGCCTCCTAATCCTCCGGTATCGGCCTTCTTCTTGAGCTTGTATCCCGCCACTCCCTTGGCGATAGTCCGGGCGACAGTTCGGAGATAGATGAGAGACTTCTTCGCTTCGAAAGTCTCCTGCGCGACCGAACCCACGTCCTCCAGAAGCTGCAATTCACCCACAAAAACCGAGTCGGCAAAGACTTTTATACGAGTTATGTATGAAGTCCGGGAGACAATCTGGGGAATGGAGAGCTTGAGGTAGAAATCCTCTGATACCGGGATGGGCAGGTGTCCGTACTCGGAATCCTGTCTCTTGGGATCGGTATACAATATCTGCACCAGGCCCAAATCCTTATCGGTCCTTAAGCGCAGGTTCAAAGCCTCTTTGACGGGAGACAGTCCCGCCAATCCGACTACACTCAATACAGCTTTGCCCTTGGAGTTGTATTTTACGTCAGGAGGATCGAAATTGTATATGTAGGGTTGCTCTTGAAAAGCTTGATGAAGCAAATCGTAATCAATCTTGGCATCGTCCATCTTCCCGTCGGCAGAATAGGCATGCATGGAAAGATAGCGGGCGAAAGCATCGTTGTTAAACCTGACTTTCTTGGAACTGTATTCGACCTTTGCGCTGACGGTATCCTCGGGCGAACCCTCTTGGAGCTGGTGAGAGGCATCAGCATACTTCTGCTCCAAGAGATTCAATTTCTCGTTAGCTCGTTTGACTTCCACAAAGGCATCGTCGAAATTGTCTTGGGCCAAGTAGTTGAGAGCCTTGAACAGGTTGGTGTAGAGGACTTCGTAATCCTCCCCCGCATATTCCAGCACGTTATCGTTAAGCAAAAGCGAAAGCGCCGCACGAGAGATGCTTCTGGTAAAAAGCTCATCTGCGGCATTCTCTGCTTCAGTCAGTTTCTGACTGCTGGTATCGAAACGGGAGGCGTAGTGGTAGGCCAATCCGGCATCCAGGTAATAGAGGAACCGGTCTTTCTTCTCGTACTTGTTTTTCGCTTTGGCCTTTTCGATCCCTTGAACCACGGCGTCGAAATTGCCATTCCGGAGTTGTTCGGTGATCGGCTGGTAGAACCCTTTTCTGGTGGCCACCGACCCGCATCCGGCAGCGAAAAACAAACACAAAAGCAGCCCACAGGCTGCTTTCTTAGTGCACGCTCTCATCGGCTTCGCCGGTTTTACCACTTGGTCTTGCTCTTGGAGATCTCTTTTTTGATCTTCTGAGTGCCGATCCAGACTTTCTCCGTGCTCTCCACGTTGACCAATTCCAAATCGGTCTGATAATAGACCACCTTGGTTCCCTTGATCTCGTCTACTATCGACTTGATGGCACCCAACAGGATGAAGTCTGCCCCGGTCTCGTTTCGTATCTTTTTCATGGTTTCAGGAGAAGCGTAATCTTGCTGATCGAGGCGTTCGTCCCGAATCTCTTCTTTCTCCTGCCGGCTGGCAACGAATTTCACCTGTCCGGAATTGGTCAACTCCCTTTCGAAGTCGGTGGTGAAGGTCTCGGTATCGATGTGCTCGCTGCTCTTGTTGCGGATAGTCCCGACCGTCACTACCGGTTTCTTGCCCTGGGCAGCCGCAAAGTCGGTTAGCCATACGCGGGAGAGACAGTCCTTTATCATTTCCTCCGCCACCAGGCGGGCATCGGTATCGTTCCAGTTGCCGCTTAGGTCGGTGGTGGTTTCCGGCTCGATGCGATAGACTTTTCTGGAGGAGCCACATCCCAACACCACGCAGAGCGCCAGCACCATCACGAATACTCTCTTCATTTCCTCTCCTTTCGTCGTTTTTGTATCAGTTTCGACATGAGAATAAAGGATGTTTCTCATCGTGTCAAGCGCTTTCTTCCCTTAATCACGAAAAACTGGCTGCCCCCGCAGCCAAAGAACTCACCGTTGGCGATTTGCTGTCGACGGATTGGTCTAATCCTGTCGTCTATCTTTAGAACCCGGTTGAACTCTTCAGGATCACCACCTCCCGCCAGAAACTCTTCCTTTTCCCGCTCTAAAAAGAAATTATGGTTCTTTTCATCTTCTAAAGAAAACTGTTTCTTTACACTCTCCAGCTGATGCTCTTGGACCGGGCCTTCATAGGGTGGCTCCAGATGAAAGACCCGGTCATTCAACCTGATGTCGATTTCGGCAAGACCCAGTTTGTTCATCATCATGGGAACTTTGTGTCCAATGCCTTCGTCTCCGCGACCCAGCTTAATACGCCCCCGGTTGCAGATTAAAGCAACCTTGTGGCATAGTAGTTCTTCTTCTAAATCCAATTCTGGGAGAGAGGAATATTGTTTTGCCAACGTCGACGATAGGTTATCCGGTTCTGCGCACATTACCAGACTTCCTGGTTTGGTCACCCTGATCATCTCGGCTAAGGCAAGTTCGGGATTTTCCAGATGCATCAACAGGGTTTGGCACATGGTACAATCGGCGAAATCGTCGGGGAAAGGTAGTTTATATGCGTCACCCACTATAAAGGAAGCCTCCCCGTTTTTGGCCCATTGCTTTGCGGCTTTGGAAGCGTCCTGGACCAATTCCGAGGATATGTCGACGCCAAAGTAACGACCTCCTTCACCGAAATACGGCCAATAGGTATAACCCACGTTGCCCAGTCCACAACCAACATCAATCGTGGTTATCCCGGGCTGGAGCTCGAGCCAGGCAGCCAGCTTATCCAGCGTGTCCTCGAACCACATGAATTTGCGCTGGTAGATTAGCATATCCTTCCAGCGTTCTTCTGACCAGTCTATCTTCTTATTGTCCTGCGTCACAATTTCCCCCGTAAGTGAACACATCTCGCAGGGACAGCTATTGCTTCGCACTGAGTGCGCTCAACACGAAGTCTGACTGTCCGATTTGGAGTTGGGACCGGGACCCCGCCACGGCGGGATTTCGCAAACTCGACCAGCCCTTTAGAACTATAGGAAGGTCCTTTACGTTAGCGAAACATCTCTGGTCAAGCTAAAGCCGTGCACGTCGCTGCCAGCGGGGTTTGACATTCCATAGCAACAGTTCACTCTACTTCTAATATTCTGCAATTCACCAGATAAGGCGAGTTGAAAGAGGTCATCTCTCCAGCCTTTTTTCCGGGAACAGGAAGTAGCCGGGCAGATAACGGCTTGTTCAGCTTGATGGCCAAGCTCGCCATGTCCAGCAATATCGCCTCGATCTTCTCAACAGTTATGTCGCCGGGAAGCGGGACCGCATCCAGTCCGCAGCCGCAGACTGCGGAGTACAACAAAAGATGGGTGAGGTTGTATGATTTTTCGTTGGCTCTTTCGACCAGTCCAACATCCTCGCAAACCGGAAGCATGAGACCGGAATAGCCACAGGTTTTGACCGATAGACTCTGGAGAACGCGGGTGATAACAGAGGAGATGGCCAGCGTTCCCGGTTGCCCGAACCTGCCCATCCCCAGCTTTTCGTAAGCGAACACAATGCTTTCGTTTCTGTCGAGCGACGGAGCAACGGACGCATCGATGCCAGCATATCTTATCTTAGACTCTTCGGAAAGCTGTTGCGCTATCTTTTGAATCGGCTTCAGCTCCTTCTCAAAGATAGATTTCAGCTTTCGTTCCGCTTCCCAAAGATCGGCAGCATCCGAAAATGCTCTCATTAGCAGGTCACTGCATTCCAAGCCGATGGAGAACGAGGTTTTGCCCTCATGATATCCGGAGGGGAAGAAAGGAATCCCCGGCTGGCAGTTGCACCAGGCGCAAAACCTAAAATTGCCGATTCCGTTTTCCGTCCCCTCGGAGATTCGTTTAATGACTCTGGCTGAGGCCCGGACGTCATCGAAATCAATTCCCGTGTCAGAATCGCCGATTTTGCCGGAGCAGTTGATGGTAGACGTATTCTTGACAATCTCGGATGAGATTCCGATCTTCTCCGGTGTGCTGGCGTAGCCAATACTAAAGAAGCCGACTCCGAGACTTCGACAAACCAACTCTATGCCCTGGATTTCAGTGAGCATTTCTGCTTTAGATGAACCTTCGACATAGTTTTGCCACGAGTTGGTAGCTATTCTTGTCGTCTGAACTTCATATCCCTGTCTCTCGAACGTCAGCTTTGCCTTCTGATTGAATTCAGCGATTGGTTTGATCTCATCCACCTGCCCTGAGGACTTCAAAGATATGCCGGTGGTGATTGTTCTGATTTTCATAATACTCTGTGAAAAAGTCGAGAATGAACGTTTTCAATAAATTCCGCCCGATGATTTAGCATATTTAACAATGTTTGGTTTATTAGTCAAGTAGGAAAGATGCTTACATAACCCCGCTAAGAAGAAATTTCGGGTTACTCATAGACCTTCGGGTTTCGGACCTCTCCCCTTTACCCCCTCTCCACCTTTCTGGAGAGGGGAACAAACGGGAAGAGGTCTTTACCTCGACTTACAGTGTTTGCCTCTCCGATTTTTCTTGGTCAGACTTCTTCAGTCTGCTGTTGGCAATAAGATAATAGACGACTAATGCCAGACCACCGAATGTCAACATGCAACCGATGATAACCTCTTGTTCCACATAGTGGGGAACCATCTGCCCAACGAAGATCGCAAGACCGACGGCAATTGAGACCATGCCCCATTTCAACGATGAGCCGAGGTAGTCTTTAGGTTTATCCGAAAACAGGTACTTGATCTTTTCGTCTACCAGCCCCTTTTCGATCAACTGCCGTCTGGTTTTGTTCTCTGACAGCAGTTTGATGACAACCGGCACCATGATTAACATTACAATCAGCGGCAGCATGTCCCACATCTTGTCCATGACCTTCTCCTTTCGGTTAGAGTTTTCATCACATCTCGTTTTCTGTCAGATTAGACACCCCTCAGAAAGAAATGTTGCACTGTTCTTCAAGAAAACTATGCAACATATAGGGGATTCCGGCTGTCGTATATTAGGTAGAGAGTCATATGACGGACGTGAAGCTTCAGATTAATCAGATTCTGGCGGGAAGCAGAAAAGCCTTTCAGGTTTTCGTCGATGAATATAAACGCCTGGTGAGCCACGTAGTATTTAGGATGGTGCCCAACAGTGCAGACCAGGAGGATGTCTGTCAGGAAGTGTTCCTGAAGATATATCAAAACCTGACCGGCTTTCGATCGGAGTCGAAGATTTCGACCTGGGTGGCAGCGGTTGCCTATAACACGTGTTTGAACCATCTGGAGAAGAAAAGGATACCTCTTCTGGATGATCTGTTGCCCGAAGAGAAATCGGTGGACAGCATCCCGGATTGTGCGGTTGGGCCGGACAAACTGATTGAAGAGAGAGAGACTTCTTCCATTTTGCAGGCGCAAATTGGCAGGATACCGGTTCGTTTTCGGACGATTCTGACGTTGTACCATCTTGAGGGGATGAGCTACAAGGAGATTGGCGAAATAACGGGACTGCCTGAAGGCACGGTG
This sequence comes from Candidatus Zixiibacteriota bacterium, assembly GCA_049694315.1. GTDB lineage: Bacteria > Zixibacteria > MSB-5A5 > MSB-5A5 > SM1-73 > CAIVRH01. The sequence goes on along the minus strand of JBAVQU010000033.1, from coordinate 8,259 downwards.
AAGAGCTATCTTTTCCGGGCACGAAGGCTGCTGAAAGACAGATTGATGGCGAAATATCAGCCGGAGGACTTATGGCACTGAGACATTTGACCGATGAAGAAATCCAGGATTTTCTTGACGGGAACCTTTCCCCGCAAAACGCATTGTCGATCCAAACGCATCTGGGAAGTTGCCCGGCTTGTCAGCAGACTCTGAAGCAGTATCAGGGCCTGTATGCCGGGCTTAAGCGCGATCAGGGTTTTGTTCTCTCCCCAGACTTTGCGAAATCTGTGATTTCAAAGCTCCCGGCAGAGGCAAAAGCCAAATCCATCTTGGACTATGCTAAGACGTTCCTGTCAGTATTAGGGGCAATGTTTGTAGTCGGTGTGACGCTTCATTTTGTGGGTCTAAGGCAGTTGGGCCGAGCATGGTTTCATGCTTTCTTGCCGCAATATGAGCTCGGTTCGACTCTCATATCCTCGATAAAGAACGTTCTCATTGGTTTGAACGGCAATGTCGGCCTCCTGATCCTTGCCTTACTGGCTCTATCAATCATCGCGGGCTTAGATCACTTTGTCATGCAGCCGCAATACAGGCGCCAATCGGCATTACGGTGACGGGTTGTTTATTTCGGTTGGAAGCAATAATCAGAACGTTCATCTTTCTCACCCTCCGACGTGAACTAAAGGTGCCGGAGGAAGACCGAATTTTCTTGACCTTTTCGTAATGAGTCTGGGCACTCCAAGTGGTGCGCTTTGCGTTCTGTAGACTCCTCGGTGCGACAGTAGCTTTTGTCAGAGCATATCCATCTAGCGCTTGGTCAGCTGACCTAGCAGGAACAGGAATAAAAAATCACTTCAAGTTTGTTACAATAAAATCGCCTTCGCGTTCTGCAGATTCCAACTTCCACCCTTCATTAAGCTCCAGCGCCCAACCATCACCTTCCAATGGGCGGACATCCGGATTCTTTGGAGCAGGAACATAAATCATGGTCCAACTGGAGTTCAACAATGCACCATTGGTGACAGTCAGAATTCCCCATAAATCCGTGATTCTTATGGTTGGGTAAACAGTACCCAGATCACCGAGAGGCTGGAGATTGTTCGGATCAAACTGAACATTCATTTTCTGAAGCGGAATAATCAAAACCGGACCGTCAACTAACCTTGCTTTGTACTCAGCGATGCGTTTTTGATGAGCATTTTCGCGCTCGGTTTCTGCCGTAATCAGCGCGTCACCATTGTAATCTTTTACCCTTCTGGTTGCCTCATCTTGAAGGGCTTGTGGAAGCCTGACAGCAAGAGATGACTGTAAAAGCAAACCCAGGTCATCTGTGGGTTTCAGGTTCTTACGCCAATCTGCTCCGGCTTGATCTAACAAGATTCCATAAACCGGTCCGGATACGTACGCAAAAGAACGCACATAACTTTCCTTGCCCTCATTTTTTTCCAGCTGATTAGCGATATAATCGACTATTTCCGCATCAGAGCGTCCGCTAAGCTTAATACCGGAGTATTCCGCCAGGCCTTCGGACATTTCCAACAGGCGTTCCTCATTCTCAGCTGGTTTAAATAGAGAGTGCCGGTAAGATCGGAACAGGAGTGCATCCGCAGCGGCATGGCGACGTTCTTTACCTTGATGTCTCAATGCTTCTCTGAGCGCCCGCCATTCTAATTGGAGCCAGATTCGTCCTTCTCGAGTATCAAGGTGACTGTTAGCTGGGTTGCTGGCTGGGAGTCCAAGACTATCCTGAAAACGATGGAAAGACTCATGTACCATTATGCGTGCTCTATCATACCGGTCTTCGGGAAGTGGCCATTTGATCATGGTCCACTTCACTCCGGACCAATCCATCGCGGTGTTTGCGATATTTTTCTCAACCGGCAGCTTTCCTACAAAGACCTCTCCTTGTTTGGTCAAATTTCCCTCAAGATCAGCCTGATTAGCAACAATCATTCGCGTTGTTTGATCCACAAAAAGCATCGGTCCATAAAACGAAATTCCCCAAAGTTTGCCATTATCTTGTAGACTGATATTCTGCATTTCCCGAAAATACTGATAAGCCAGTTTAGTATCAATAGGTAATTCCTGTGAAGTAACGGGGAGTGGAAGAAATAGCAAGACGATGAGAATATGGATACTGCGAAGAAAGTGAGTAAACACAAATCCTCCTAACTGATTATCTAGAAATATTCAGGGAAGGTTACTCGCTTGAGCACCACCATAATGATTGATACCAGATAGTCGCCACTTTATTTCTTGATGCATCGACATTAGGAAATGCCGATGTCTCCATGCTTCAGTAATTCTCCAGCTTTTAGCGGGACATTGAGACTATGGCCGGAGGGTGAATTGCCCCCTTCCGATGTTTCTTTGTAGCAACCTTAGGGTGACTGCCCTTCAACCAACTCATGGTCGACCATACGAATTTCCACATACCCCTGTCCCCCTCTCCATTTCATGGAGAGGGGGATAAAGGGGGTGAGGCTAAAGCATTTTAATAATTCGGTCCAAAATCCTTCTTGAAAGCCTCCGCCAACTTGGCGCCCCAGTTGTTCAGTGCTTCCAATTTTCCAAAGAAGAATCTCAAAACCGGCGGCTCCTCCACGAATTTGAGTCCGCCGATCAGGTCGCGATGCTTGTATAGCCAGTTTATCCGATCGACTGCATACTCTATCTGCGACATGGTGTAGACTCTCCGGGGAATAGCGATGCGGGTTAACTCTATATCGGAATAAACTTCATTTCCGTCTTTATCCCGATCCATGGAGATAGTGCCCCGTTCCATAGTTCTTACACCGGAAGCTAAGTAAACAGCAGCGGCCAATGATCCTGCAGGATATTGAGACTGGGGCATGTTGGGCAAGAATTTCATTGCATCCAGATGACAGGCTAGTCCGCCGGGAGGAGTGACCACCGGAATCTTGGTTTCGATCAATCTCTCGCAAAAATACTTTACAAACTCAGCCGCGCTTCCGGCCACGTTCAGATCGGTCATCTCCCTGATACCCACAGCCATGGCCTCGATCTCTTTGGTGGACATTCCACCGTAAGTCAAGAAACCTTCGTAAACCGGAAGCCAGGGCTTTATCATCTCAAAATACTTCTTGTTGTTGGTGGCGATGAACCCGCCTCTGACGCAGGTGCTCTTCCTGCCCGACAGATAGAAGATGTCCACGTAGCTCATCATCTCGTGGATTATCTCCTGAATTGACTTATTCTCGTATCCTTTTTCCCTCTTCTTGACGAAATAAGCATTTTCAGAGATCAAGCTTCCATCATACACCAGGAAGATGCCATTATCCGAGGCGATCCTCTTAACCTCTTTCAAATTCTCCATGGAGAAAGGTTGTCCTCCCAGCAGGTTGGCGGTTGCCTCCATGCGGACAAAGGATATCTTACTGGCTCCATATTTTTTTATGACGTCTTTGAACTTCTGGAGATCCAAGGTTCCTTTGAAAGGCTCGGTGCTTTCGGTCTGCAAAGCCAAGTCCCGATAAATCTCCAAAACCGTTCCACCGGCCAATTCAAAGTGGGCTTTGGTGGTAGTGAAATGATAGTTCATGGGGATAATGTCCCCGGGTTTCACAAAGACCTTGGCCAGAAGATGTTCTGCCGCTCTTCCCTGATGCACCGGCAAAACATAGTCAAATCCCAAGACGTCTTTAATAGAGGAAGCCAACTTGTAGAAGCTCTCCGATCCGGCATAGGCATCGTCTGAGACCATCATGGCAGCCAGCTGGTTGTCACTCATGGCGTTGGTCCCGCTGTCGGTCAGCGAATCCATGAAGATGTCTTTGGTCCGGAGGGAGAAGGTGTTGTATCCACCTTCTTCAATAGCCTTGAGTCTCTGGTCGATTGGCACCAGGTAGGTCTTTTGCACGATCCTCACTTTGTGCATTTCCATGGGAATTTCTTTCCCGTTTGACAGTCTTACAAGCATCTAAACCTCCTTATGGGTTAAGTTGAAAACGGCTAATTGCGACGCAGTCTACTTTCGAGAAGCTCCACGTCTGACCATGAGTCATTTTACGCTGAAGATTCTGCAGGTGCACGGAACGACTCCTTGCCTGTCGCAAATACAGACACGCTTGGTCTGACCATTCCTGATGGGCTGTCAAGATCTTCTTCGCTTGCCGGCCCTCAGTCTGGACTGCGTGAAATATAGCAATTAACAACCGGGCTTACAAACGTTTTTTTCAGGTTGAAACCTGTTTCTTTTTCCATGTTCCAAGCCCGAAATGATCTAGGCTTGCCTCGAAACGGATTCTCAATTCCCGTCTTCGTTGAGGGCAAGGAATTGGCTGAGCCGTGCGTCCTGGTGTACAAAAAAGGCAGTGCAGAGCAGTTAATTACACGAACCGCTCTGCACTGAGTTGGCAGAGTATTGTTAATGCGCAAAAGTCGCTTCGTCGTCTGCCTTTGCCGCGACTTTCAGCAATGACATTCGTCGTTGTCTATTTGACCAGCTTCTCCAGTAGCTCCTCTGCTTTCATGTCCACAAAGGTCGCCTTTTCAACCTGAATAGTGTTAGCACCAGTAAGCTTTGCGTTCCTCGGCACGAATCTTAAGTTGAGGATGGGGCCGTCTCCCGGCTGAATAAAACTGACTCCGCTTATGTCTACGAGTCCGACAGTTAACTTTCCTCTCTGCAAATTGTAAAACAGCCCGAGATTCTCAGTTCTGGAAGTTCGGATAGGTGGAAGCAGAGAAACTACGTCCGGATCGAAGCTTATCACCAGTTCTGCACCGGCCACTGGATTGTCGAATCGGGCAGAAATCGGCATCTCGTTGATTCTGGAGCCTTGGTCGTATCTTGAACTCAGGAAGGTCACCTCCGCGATACCTGCAGGCTCTGCTTTTGGTGCCCCGAATTTGGGCTCGACGCATCCGGGTTGAGGGGCATCTCCTCCCCTTAGAAGATACTTGATCTCATATATCAGGTCCACGGCGTTCACGAAGCAATCGGCATTCACGTCCGTGGACTTCATGGAAGTAAAAGTGGGTCCGCCGTGCGCCATATAATTGATGAAATACGCAGGATCCGACATGTTCACGAATCCGTCGTAGTTGAAATCCCCGGGAAGGCATCTGATCTGGGGTGGTGGTCCGGAGCGATACAAGTAGTTTATCAGCCAGATCAGGTCAGACAATCCGATGAAGCAGTCCCCGGTCACATCTCCGGCGGCAGGAGGGTTGGGTGGCGGGCCACCCAAGAACAAGTAGTTCACTAGGAATACCACATCCGGAGCATCCACCAAATTGTCGCCGGTCACATCGCCTGGTCTGCCCGACGGCAGAACGTGGTAAGGAAGAACCCTTATTTGTACGACCGCAGTGTCGGTGCTGTCACGCCCGTCACTCACCGTAAACATCACGTTATAAGGAGAGTTCAGCGTGTCGGCAGGCACCGTAGACCACTGGAAATAGCAAACCACCGGAGAAACTCTGGGATAACACGGAAAATCGCCCACCCCGGTTTTGGTCAAGGTCAATGTGTCCACGGTATCCGCATCCGTGGCGACCACTGCAAAAGCCAACTGCAGACCGCCATAGACGGTTTGCGGCGTGGGAACAGTGATCTTAGGCTTGTGGTTTAAGGAAGAGGTGACGTAAAGCAAAACCTTGACGGTGTCTGCCGCCAGTTTGGCCTTCTGAGTTGCAATAACAGTGAGCACATAAGAGCCTAGAGGAGTGAGCGAATCCGTGGTCAGGCTCAAGGTGGATGTCCCGGTCGGGGTAACCACCGGCGGGTTGAATTCGTGGCTGGCCTGAGGTGGAACGCCGCTTATGGTCAAGCTGCAGGGTGAGTTGAAGCCATAATAGGAAGTCAGCGTCAACTGATAACTGGTGTTTCCTCCTTGTTTGACCCACTGGGTATCAGGCACGGCGTCGATGCTGAAGTAGGGAGTGAGTGTTATGGAGAAAACATTGTCGCTTACGTCAAACGGTATTCCATCCGCGGCATCCGACACCCTGACCAGGCAGTTGGGTGACGGAGTAGATGGAATGAGCCAGGGGTAAGAACCCGTATTCGGGGTGCTATTGACCACAGGAAGCCAATTGGCCCCGGAATTCGTGGAATACTCAATCTTCACGTTGGCGCCGTCGAAATTCTCGGAAAGCCAAGCGATATTGTGAGCATCTCCCACTACCCAGGTCTCGCCTCCGTTGGGAGAGACAACCCGAATTTGCGGGGGACCGATCCAGAAGCAATAAGGCAGATTGTGTCTGGGAATGTAAACCTGGCCGTCAGATCTCAAAAAGCTGATGCGTCCGCTGGGGGGCCAGAACGTGGAGTCAAGGCAGACGTGCATCGTATCCTGCAGCTTGAAAGTCAACGTGGCTAGCAGGACTCTGTGTCCTTGCCACCACCGTTGATCGTCTGGACCCGTGGCGAGCAAAGAAACTCCCCCAAACGGTGGATTTGTGCTGAGACTCAGGATCTTGGTATCCCACTCTCCTTGATTTCCTTCATTATATAAGTCGAGCATGCGATTGTGATAAAGAGTGTCGTTTCCTACTATGATGTGTCGAAATATGCTTCTGGTAAAGTTCGTGCCCGTGAAGGAAGTGTTATTCCAATAGTTTGACAAGCTGCAATAGGCAGAAGGGTTGCTCTTGGTCCAGGTCAGGGGAACGACGAACCCGGACAAAGAATCGATGTACGGATCGACCAGGTCGTTTGTGACTAACAGCGGAAATCGGACAAAGTGTATTCCGGTGTCCGGCTGCAAGCAGTCAAAACAAATCACATCCAAAGTGTCACATTGTCCTTGGTCTAATGGCTCCTCGGGACATTGACCCCAGGCTAAGAAAGACAATCCGAAGACTGAAGCCATTACTATCAGTAGAAGTAAACCCGTTCTTTTCATTTTGAGACTCCTTTTTTGAAATTGGTTAGAGTCGACTTTAGGTATCCTAATGATCGGGTTCAGACGCCGGAGTCAAATGACAACCCAGGGAGCAACGATTCACCTCCCCACTTCGAAAAGTCTAATCGAAATTCGATTGAGTTTCTGTGCTTCTCAACTTCTCTGATCGGAAGCCTATCCATAATGAGCTTTGCACTCCTAATATAGATCATAGCCTGGTTGTGTCAAGGGCTATTTGCGTCGACTGCGCCTTGCCTTTCGTTACCAGGGGTCTCCAGGATGCGGATTCGGTCCTGACTTGAACAGATAGTTGATCAAGTATATTATGTCTTGGGCATCGATGCTTCTATCCGGGCCATTCACGTCCGCCGAGATGAGATGAGGAGGAGCAGGACCACTCTTGTATATGTAGTTGACGAGATAGATTACATCAGACACGTCTACCATCCCGTCGAAATTGGCGTCTCCCGGCCAATAGGTTAGAACGGGGAATTGCTCGGATATGAATTGGGGGCGGTAGCCCTGTGGCTCGGTGGTGGTGAACAATATGTGGTTCAGCGGTGCAATGAACGTAGAGTCAATCTGCACCAACCCGGTCTTGTCGGTCAAAGTGAAGCAGAGGGTGGTGAAAAGTCCCCGGGTGGGCGGGATGGGAGGGTAATGCACCGGAATCAAAGCCATCAAGGTCTGGTGGTTTGAGGTGTCTACATTCATGATTCTTAAGGAGTCCTCCATGACTGTCTCCCGGAAGGTGGTCGAATCGAAGTGAGCCGGTCCGGACCAGGTCAGGGGGAGGATGATGGCTCCCACCGAGTCACTGTTGGTTATGCGGAGATGGGCATAGAATTTACCGGGACCTGAAGGGAGAGGATAATAGGCGTAAGGAGGATAGAAGGTGACCGAGTCGGGCACCCCCGGATCGTTGGGATCATGTAAACAAGACAGATGGAATTCACCTTGGCGGTATTGAGGGGTGTAGGTGACCGAATCCTCCCGGGTGAATCGAAGATGCTCCTGGGGAAGAGGAGACCCGGACACCGTGTCGATGATCAGATCGCCGGTGTCGCTGGTGGAGAAATAGAGCTTAAACAGCATGCCCCGCCCATCGGATACCGGTTGCTCTTGGTTCACATGGGCGGTCACCAACACTTTCCGGTTGGGATTGTCGATGGTTACCTGTTTGTTGAACAGATAACTGATCCGGCTTCCCAGAAAGCTGACTGAGTCCAAAACGGCAGGGCCGGTCCAGGTGAGAGGAACCTGGACTCCGATGATGTACGTGTCGTTTCTGAAGTACACCGGGACCACCGCCTGTCCGGTTTGGGGTGGACACGGGACCAGAAGCTGTTTGGACTTAAACAGCACCGAATCCGGCCCGTAGAGGTCATTCGGATCCTGAGTGGCA
>JBAVQU010000032.1:0-46829 GCA_049694315.1 Candidatus Zixiibacteriota bacterium | reverse complement strand
GATTCGCAAAGAGAAACTGGCCCGGGCCAGAGAACACAGAAAACTGATAAATCAAGTCAGGTCAAATGAGGTAAATCGCTCTAATCTGGAACCGTCAAAAAGTCTATTCTGTGCTTGACCATTACAGGTGATTCTGGGGTGTTTGTCGAGGAATGTCAGGAAGTGGTCTATTATGGCTCTGTATCTTTCGTAGGTCGCTGGTGAGTGATTGGTTTTTGAGAATTCCATGTATTGGGTTAAGAAATCGGATAGATCGTGGTCTTTCGGGACAGAGCTTATTTCTCCTTTGGCTAGCTGGACCTCAATATCTTTTAGAGTCAGCTCGGCTATTTGTTTGGATTTGCCTACTCTCTTCCTGATTCTTTTGCCGTCTACTCTGTAGTCTATATAGTAGACGTTTTTTCTTTGGTAAATAAAAGGCACAGAACTCCCTCCGAAGTTGGTCGCAAGTTGGTCACAAGCTATTTCAACCAAAAAATAGTCTTAGCGTAATTCTTTGTCAAGTAAAATGTTAGGTGGAAGAAAGGAATTGTGCAAAATAAAAAGCGGAGAGACTGGGATTCGAACCCAGGAGGGCCTTTTGGGCCCTACACGCTCTCCAGGCGTGCTCCTTAGACCAACTCGGACATCTCTCCGGGTAAAACAGTCATTAGTCATCAGTCAATAGTCATTAGTCACAAGTCCGACAGCCAAAAGGTCACGCAAAATGCCATCGAAGACTCATCTTGGCATCGGGTGTCAGATATTTTCTCCCTTGGACCCTGACTGGCGCGCGACTATTATACTGCCATTTGCGGCGGAAGGCAATGATTTTTTTCCCAATCTCTGCCCGAGAGATCAAGAGAGTGTGGAGACACCGGAAACCGTGAGGGGAAATATCCGAGAAACAGGGTGGAGGCAGTTCAGGGCTTGGTGCGACTGTGTCGCTGGCTTGCTTCTCTCGGACCTTAGGAGGCTGATAGGGGAAAGGATCTTACCAGCCGGTGGATGATGATCAAGGACCGCAGCAGCGAGAGACAACTCCCCCTTTGAAAAGGTAGTTTATCAGGAAGATTATGTCTCCCGTGTCCACCACTCGGTTGCAGTTAAGATCCCCCCTGGAAAGCGGCGTGGGAGGAGGAGTTGACCGGAACAGATAGTTGATCAAAAAGATCACGTCGCCGGCGTCTACTGTCCCGTTTCCATTGACGTCTCCCCGGTAATCCAAGTCGTCAATTAGGACCGCGTACTCAACCATGGAGTAGACTGAATGACCGGGCAGGTAGGCCTGAGTGGAAGACACAAACTCGTTGGGCACGTTCTGCCGGTAAAACGTGCTCATGAAAGAATCGGGACTGGACGCCGCCGGGTAACCGGAAATCCACCATCTGGCAGCGGGAGCAGGGGAACTCAAGTCTGCATCGTAGGAGTCATGGGATACATTGCCCGGATCGTTATGCATGGTCGAATCGGTGTGCGGTATGGGAACATGGGGTAAGTATGAGCCGGAAAGCACCCTTCCCGGACCGCCGGTCTCGGCATTGTCGAAGAATGGGTCGGACAGTGCGATTTTCGATTGAACAGAATTCACCCCGGCTACCGTCACATAGTGTCCCCCCACTCTCCACCAAGTGTTGTTGTCGCTGTACCAGAATCCGATGAGCAGGATCACGTTTTCGTGCTTCTCTACCAGCGATTCCACGAAGGCAAATGCCGGTCTCTGATAAGTCTTCACGCACAGGCTGTCGCTTAAAGCACTGCCCTTAGCAAAGCCCTCGCTGGAAAACCACTCCGCGATTGCATTTTGCATGTCCTGAACTTCGGTCCCCACGTGGGAGTCTCCGGTTCGCTTTCCGTCGGTGTCCATTTGCCAAGCAAGTCGTTCCACCAACTCTCCCCACGGAGCCACTTCTCCAGGCGCTTGGGGGCCGGGGGTGAAGGGTTGCGGAGTTGACGGAGGCGGACCTATGCCGGTCCAGGGCGTAGCGGAGTGATCCACATTGAACAGATCGTGATCATCCCAGTTGGCATAGGGAGACAAGTAGCCCAGATAATCCCGCACCAGTGGATATCGGTCCATTCCATCCCCCATACTCCCCGGTGGACGATTGAACTTGGAATCCAGCCACCAAAAGGAGTTGGCCACCGCCACCGGACCGGAGAATGTAGGTTGTCCCGTCTGGGCGTTGGTCCAACCATCCTGTTTGCAGCTGAAATCGGGCATACCGCTGGGCGCATAGTCGGAATAAGGAGGTTCCCAGTACATGTGCTCCTGCTGGGAGCAGATCATCACTGCATACTCAACTTCAGTCACGAAGCCGGCTTGCGGAGGGGCCGGCTGGTAAGACGACAGGAACTCCAAAGGAAAATTCTTCCCTTGATATCGGCGGGGAAGATTCGGGTCAAGCTGCAGGTAGTTGGTCAATTGCCAGCGGGCGCCAGGGCTGGGTGACGAGAGGCTCGACTGGTAGATGTCGTGAGAGACGTACTGCAAGTCGTTGTGGAGGGTATCAGCGTAGGGAGGGGTTGGGTGATCGGCTGGCCTAACCCTGCCCGGCCAACCATACTCGGCGGCGTCCCGGGCCGGATCACTCAATGCGATCTTCAGCGCACTAGACTTCACTCCGGACATGGTCACAAAATGCCCCCCTTCTCTGAACCAGCTGGTGCTGTCCGACCACCAGAAGCCCAAAAGAAGTACCACGGTCTGACTGACGCGAAGCGACTCTGCCATCACGTTGAGATCGGGCGCGGGCCAGATGCTGGAGTAAAGCCCGGGAACAGAAAAATCATTCAGAAGCGCGTCTATTCCCGCTCGCATGCTATGAACCTCGGTGCCGCCGGAGTCGGTGTGCAGATAGTTGGCTAAGGTGTCAACAAACTCAGGCACGCCCCATCCTAAAGACGCCGGAACTCCAAACCATTCCAGAGAATTCCCGATCGCCACCGGACCGCAGCGTCCGGTCCAGCCCTGTTGATTTTCCTCCACATCCGGAGCTCCGCTGGGCGCATAGCCATTGTCATTCAGCCAAACCCATCCGCTGTCGCAGACCAAAGAATACGTCTCTGCCTTCACTCGCAACATCAGCCACCCGGGATGAGGATCGTTCCAAAACCGATCCCACTCCCGCCAGGGCGGAGACTGGGGGGCGTACCAAATCCATTGATGACACGTGTCCACCATGTTCTGCTGAGCATCACACACCACGCCCGGAATCTTTCCTTGCTCGCCGGAGAAATACTCTATGGCGAAAAAGAACGGACCATCGAGGCAGATTCTGTCTGGCAAGCTCACCGAAGCCCAATTCGGATAAAAGCTGGTGATGGTGTAAACCGGGGAGGAAAAGATTTGCGATTGGGGTCCGCTGCACAGATCAGCTCCCGCCGTCCAAAGGCTGAATCTTACGCGGGAGGAGTCCACCAGAGCTTGATTATAAAGAAGAAATTCAACGTTGGTTATCTGGAAGGGAAATGGATAAGGCACGCCGCAGTTCTCAGGATCAAAATAGATGGCGTTCTTGTCACCCGGGTTCCAGTTGGGGAAATAAGTGAGGGGCACCCCATTGTCGTGTTGTAGAAGGCAGAAGTATTTGGACTCAGCCTCAAGCGGGGATGGTTGGGAAAGTGAAACTCTGTTCGCTATCCTTAGGGTCGCAAAGCCTTCCGAAAACCTCTGCGGATCCAATGAATTACTGGTATCGGATGCAGAATGCGAGACATTACCGCCCAAGATGGATAGGTAAAGCAAAGTGAGAGCCATCAAATGGCAAAATGGATTCGGCCTCATCTATGCGCTCCTCCACCTTTCTTGTATCGGCGCCGGGAGGCGAAACTCAATTGGGGCACGTGCTTAGAGCGTAAGCGGACCAGCAACGTTCGCGCGGCCTGCGCCGGTCACGGTGCCCACGGGTCGACCGCGGAAGCCCGGCCAGCCGAGGGATTCGGCAAACCCAGTGGTCCCGTCCCACCAGCCTTTTCGTGACGAATCCTCTTACCGCAATTTCACCGTAAAACAGCCTTGCTTGCCAACCTTCACCCGTAACATAAGCAAAAATGGTGATTTGTCAAGAAGCCAATTGGGCCTGAGATGCACGGAGGGTTGACACAGAGACTCCGGGGCAAGAAGAAGGTGGACCATGAATTGCTCGCTGGGGAGAAAAGACCCGCATGTTCGTGCCCGATGGGAAGCCGATTTTCGGGGGAGGAACGAGCCAATCCAGTAGAACCGGGAGGCGTGAACGGCTTCTGGCGTCATATTCTGCAGAAAATGACCGGGGGTTCATCAAAAATGGTTTGACTTTATTCCAAAACCGGTTTACTTAGCTCTGGAAGCAAGGAGCGTTCAGAGATCAGGGATCCGAAGAAAAGGAGACTCTCCAATGTTAGAATTCGGCATCGCCAGCAAGACAGACGTCGCCAAGATCACCCTAAAATCTGCACCGGATCGTCCGGGGATAGGCGCACAGGTGTTTGGTGCTCTGTGGTCTTACGATATCAACGTGGAGTTGATCTCCTGCACCACGGGCCTTGATCAGGGACAGGACATAATCCTCATCGTGACGAAAAAACACCTAAACCCGGCCATCCTCAAGCTAAAGAGAATAAAGGAAGAGATCGAGGCAAAGGATCTTCTGGTCGATCATGACATAGCAGTCATCTCGGTCACCCACCGCGGCCTATCAAAGACACCCGGCATAGGAGCGAAAGTGTTTTCCGCCCTCTCCAGCGCCAACGTCAACGTGGATGCGGTCTGCAGCTCGACCAATGCCATCTCCTGTGTCATCCGGGCGGCGGACGTCCTGAAGGCCGAGGAATCTTTGCGAAAAGAGCTGGAAGAAGAGGGAAAAGGATAAAGAGGCACCAGCCGGCTCTTTCGGCCAAAGAAACATGAAGTCCGAGGTCTTCGCCCGCCACTTCTCTTGCTCGTCTCTGACCTCTTTAGTTTCGTCAGGCAAACCCGAACCTCCGTTTCAGTTTTCTTTCCACTATCTGGGGAACAAAAGGGGCGATGTCTCCGTTGAACCGGGCGATGTCTTTTATCAGGTTGGAACTCAAATAGGTGTATTTCTCCGAGGGCATCAGAAAGACCGTCTCTGTCTGAGGAGCCAGTCTTCTGTTCATCAGGGCCAGCTGAAATTCAAACTCAAAATCTGAAACCGCCCTTACACCCCGGATAATGGCGCAGGCCTGGCGTTCCTTGGCCAGGTTTGCCAGAAGCCCGCCAAAAAGCAAAACCTCCACTGGTTTAAGATGGGTTATGGTCGCTTTGACCATCTCCAGTCTTTCTGTACCGGAGAAGAGAGGTTGTTTGTCGGGATTGTCGGCGATGGCTATCACCAAATGGTCAAACAGCAAAATGCCCCGCTGGATCAAATCCAGGTGGCCGTTGGTGATGGGATCGAAGCTCCCCGGGTATATGGCCATTCTCATAAGCTCTCCTCTCTTGGTTCTTGAAAAACTCCAGAGTTCGTGTCAAAGACGGCCTTCGGTCTGATCAAGTTATCTTGACGAAAAATGACGTCACCGTATCTCCGAACTTCTTCTGCTTTAACAAAATCAGCTTCCCTTCGGGGCAAACAAAAGTCTCTTTCTTGTGATGCTCCAGAATCAGAACGCCCTCTTTTTCCAGAATGTCCGATTGGGCCATCGAGTCAATTATCTTCTGGGCGAATCCTTTGAGATAGGGTGGGTCCGCAAAGATTATCTGATAACCGCCACCAAGCTTTTTTGCGGCTCTCAATCCATCCAGACGAAAGAGGGTGGCCTTAGCCTGTGGGCAGGCGTCCCTTCCGGACTCGGATGCAGACCGGAACGAAACGTCCAGGGAGTCCAGGTTCTTTCTAAGAATGTCCAGACTCCGCGCCGAAGAATCGACAAAGGTGACGCAGTCGGCTCCGCGTGATAATGCCTCTAAGCCTAAGCTTCCGGTCCCGGCGAACAGATCCAGAATCCTCTTTCCCTCGATCCCCTCCCCCAACACGTTGAAGATGGATTCCTTCACCCGATCGGAGGTCGGTCTTATCCTTGTCTTCCCGGCCCCGCTTATTTTGCGTCCCTTGTGTTCACCCGAGATTATCCTCACCTCTGCCTTCCTACCGTCTCCTGCTCGACGCAGATGAAGTCTTTGATTCGACCCAGAGTCTTGGGACCGATGCCAGAGACTCTTGTCAGGTCCTCAATGCTGTGAAACGGCCCGTTAGCTTCCCGGTATTCCACGATCCTCCGGCTCAAAGCCGGTCCCAAGCCCGGCAGAAGCTCAAGCTCCGCCGGCGTGGCTTGATTTACGTTCATTCGCTTGACTTGCGGTTTTTGGTCGCACGGCGGCTGGACAGGAGTAGACGGATCATCCTTCCTTCGTTCGACCAAAAGCTCCGGGGCGAATTTGGGATGAGCCCTCTTGTACAAAGTTATCCCGCTGCCGACCAAGAAGGCTCCCAAAAGAAAAACCAAAGCCTTCGTCTCTTGAGGAGTGAAACCAAGAAATCGCATGATGGTTTGATCAATGAAGATGTCTTAAGTCGCTTAGATCGGTATCTTGACCAACGGGACTGCTCGACCATGTCCACGGGGCATACGCTTGACTATCCGATGGAAAGTCGCTGTTCGGCCTCCTTTACCCCGGGGTTTTTAGCTCTTTCGGTAGAGAATCCGGATGAGGAGATCTCCGATTTTCTGAAGGCTCTCCGGGCTGCACTTGTCCGGTGTGTCGGAAGTCGTATGCCAGTAAGGATAGTCGAAATCGATCAGGTCGATGCATGGTATCCCTGCTCCCAGCAACGGGAGGTGATCATCATAAATGAACTGCTTAGTTGAGTCTTTGAAACAGGAAAGCCCCAGGCTGCTGGCCTGGCTCCAGACAAGATCCACCAGATCCTTGGCATACTTAGAGGAATAACCCTCCCTGTAAACAGTCAGATCCCGGTCTCCCACCATGTCCAAGAGGATGCCGTACTGGGGTCGGTAGTCTCCCAGGATTCCGGCGAAATGCTTGGACCCTAAACAGTACTTGTCCAGGTTACCTTCCGATCCCCAGTCTTCTCCGTCGAATAGCACCAGGTCCACTCCGCATGCAGGTTCTTTTTGGGAAATGACCCGGGCAATCTCAAGCAGGACCGCCACTCCCGAGGCCCCATCGTCGGCCCCCGGAATAGGCTTGGTCCTAAGCCCTTTGTCCGGATCCTGGTCGGCAAACGGTCGCGTATCCCAGTGGGCACACAGGAGCACCCTTCGTTTTTTGTCAGGATAAAAGGAGGCGATGATATTGGTCAGCTCCAGTTTGACGCTTCTCTCCTGGTCGAAGTATACGAAGTCCTGCGTTTTCGTAAAATTAGTCTGCTCCGACAGTTTGTCAAGTAAATACTTTCTGGCTTTCTCGTGTCCCTCCGAGCCCGGGCAACGAGGACCGAATCGGCATTGTTCCTCAAGACAGGCGAAAGCTTTTTTCCCCTCAAAGTCTGGCGTAGACTGGGAACAGCCGCCAAGCAGAACCGAGAGAAACAAGAGACGGACGAATACCACTTCTTTTATGGGAAGATTCATTTTGGCAGCAGCCTATATCGAGATTCCCTGTCTCAGAGCCGCTTGAGGAAGAGCTCATTCACTGCCGTCGCCATCGTCGAGGCGTGCAAGCTGAGGTCTTTGCGGTTCCCCACCGACGCCCTGATTCCGGTAGTCAGACTATCCCTGGTTACGGTCCAAAGCTTCAGTCATCAAGACCGCGAAGGTGTGATCTGGGGCGGTTCCGACAGATCCCCTAAAAACTTATCTGCATATAAATCCCTAATTCTCTGACATGAGACTTGGTCTTGGTTTTCTGGTCATTGGCGTCAGCCCACCGGGCATTGAATCCTCCGGTCACCTGTGAGGAGAAGCTATAACCGGACTGGATGGCGATGGAGAGCTGATCGTTGTTGGCGGTGACGTTGAACGGCATCCCTCCCACCGAGCTCTTGGTTTTATTGAAGGTCTCGGAGACGTTTAGCGACAGAGTGAGGTTGCTCCGGAACTTTATTTTTCTAAGGAAAGGAAGTTTTATGCCTTGAGGAGCACTGAAAGAGTAGTTGTTGTTTATCTGGATGGAATTGGAATAGTTCTTGGTGACCGATTGGGTCCCCCCGAGGTTTCTTAGGTCTTGGTCCGTGGTGACATCCCTGGTCCATCTCACCGTGGTTCGGATGCCCGTTTTCCAATCCATGGAGAAAGCAGCCAAAGGAGTGAAGTGTTCGCCGGTCTTTCGGCTGTATGTCTCGCCGGTCCATTCGCTTCCTGTTTGGTCTATCTGTTTGAAGTAACCAAAGCCGTAGGTTACGTTGGTGAAGTATCTCTTTAGGAGCTTAAGATTGCCCAGCCGGTTCAGGTTGAAAATAAGATCCGGAAAGCGGGTGCTGACGGTCTTGGTCCCGTCAGTGGCGGTGGTGTTTAGCCCGATGCTTTTTGAGTAATTCGTTCCGACATCAACCGTTAACAGCCTGAACCCGCTCTTGGCGGTGTAGGAGTCCGTAATGGTGACCTGGTCTGCAGATTGGGCTACACCCTCTCTTCCCACTTGAGGGTCGTCGATAAACCCCAGCCGGTAGCTCAAAGACGGACGACCCAAAAGACCGCTTTTGGAGAAAAGCTTGTTTCTTCTGAAGGTTACGTTCACCGGGTCGATTCGCCGAGAGAGTATCCTTAGAAGACCAAAGGGGTTGAAAATGGAGGTTTTCTTTCCGTCTTTCTTGGCACCGCCCAACAGCTTCTGCCAATCGAGGGTGCCATTGGCCGACTGGTCGCTGCTGTTGGAAACGTGCCTGGTATTTCCAACGTTCCGGTTGTCGAGCTGGTCGGAGTTTTCATTGTATCCGGAATTAAAAGTGAAATTGGCGTTGAGGAATGCCAACCACGCAGGACTATAACTTGCCCTGAAGGTTTCGGAATACCCGGTCTCTATGCCCAACTTGGCCTGCTTGGGATTGAAGGAATACTTGATAGTGTTCGGATCCCTGATGTCTCTGGTAGTCGACATGGTATAACCTAAGGGGATGCCCTTGATGAAGCTGGCCCCTGCCGTCAAGCCGCCGGAGAAGCCTCTGGTATACACGTCATTAACGTTTCCCACGTTGTCCTGGGTGTGCGATTGCGCCTGACTTATGGTACCGTTGACCGACACGTTGTCGGGCAAAAGGGAGAAGCCCATCTGAGTGAAGCTTTTGGGGATGAGTGAGCCTTTGAGCCAGCCAAGGGGCGTCAGCGACACCTTTTTTCCGAACGGGAAAGTATATCCACCGCTAACGGTGTAACCGCTGTTTATCTGAACCGGAGTCGAAGGACTTGTGCTCCGAGAAGTGCTGTAGCTGAAACTGTGGCTCAACCTCTTTAAGGTTAATCCCAACAGCCAGTTGTTACTTAGAGAACTGAACACAGGAGTAAGACCGAAATTCTCAGTGACGGTTTCTCTCTTTTCCTTGTCTCTGAGATCCTTAGGCAATATTATATCAGTGCCGGTCTCCCATCTGGGTATCTCGAGCGTCCGAGAATAGTTGAAGGTGCAGGGAAGCGAATAGCCTAAGGATACTGGAAGGAGCTTGTGGAGCTGAACTGAAGAAAGACCCAAGCTGTAATCTGAGTGTGACGTGCCGGATCCGGTTTTGGCATCCAGATTGCGATACTGGCTGTCCCTCTGGTTGAAGGAGAGGCTAAGATTCGCCAGATCAGCCAAGGTGGCATCTATACGCGTACTGCCCGATACCCCCTTTTGTTTCCTTATACCGGTCACCTGCATCTCATCCACCCAAACCTCACCGGTAGTCGGCTGAAAAGCGGTGGTATCGATGTTGATGACACCCATGGAGAACCACCGGACGCGATTCAGGGCTGGGCTTCCCCTTACCCGGTACGGACCGGAAGTAGTGTCTATGGGCGCCGTGGAATTGGCTGGAAGGCTCTTTATGGCATACGCCTTCAATGCGGTGATCTCGTCGATGTCTATGTTCACCTCATTTCTGTCGTCCCAACCGTAATATACCTTAGTATGATACTCGTAGAAATTGGATGAGTCCGATCCCAATCTCAGAAAAAAGATCAGCTCACCCGGATCTTTCGGACCGTGGACGAACATCTTCAGGTTCCGGTAAGTGGTGTAATCCTCCGGCTGATACGACAATATCCGATAAACCGATCCCTGATGGTAAGGTTTGAGCTGATTGAACTTTAGCACCAAGGATTGTTCTTTCTCCCTGACACCGGTCTGCCGATTAAGAGTTCCTGCCACCCGAGGAGGAGGCTCATATCCGGGATTCTCCTGGGTGTTGACCACGAAATCCTCAAAAGTCTCGTCCGGCGATACTCCGATGGGCACAGGAATCTGTCGATTGGTCAGGCTGGATATTCCCAGATTCTCCCACCTGTTTCCCACCAGTTGAATGGAGGCAATATCTATGGTGCACTCCTGGTCCGAGGTGAGCCACAGTCTGGCGAACCTGATATCGCTCCAGTCCGGATTACCCACCTTGGCGTAGTTCTTTGGATCCTTCAGGGGGATGCGGTAGAGCCTCCACCCGACGGAATGAGTCAGGTCGGCCAAAAAGTCGTTCTTGCTCAAGTCGAGCGAGAACTCGAAGTGGTCGTTGCTCAAATCCAGCACACTGTTGGAGTTTATGTCTTCCGTGTCCGGATGTCTTCCTCTGTCCGGATCGTCTCGGTTGCCCTGAGTCCCATTTATATGGGAGTAATCATATTTGTTGTCATAGTTCCAGTTGTCGCCAGCCGGGTCCGGCAACGAGGAATTGTAAACCTGTCGTTCCTGGTCATCATCCAGCGTGTCGAGCCCCAGATCCTCGTCATCGTCCAAGATTCCATCTCTCTGACCATTTCTCGGTTTGTCCTCCGTGTCCAGGATCTTGTTTCCGTTCAGATCCTCGGATATCTCTCCCAAGTCCACATGCAGAACGCCCTTATCTCCATTGACCCAGACTTCTAAGAACTTGGTTCTGGTCTGATCGTAAGCGCCGGGATAAAGAGACCTCATGATTCCATTCCAGCTCCTATCCACGGCGTTGGAATCAAAGTTCTGACCAGATGGTTGCTGAGGTTGGTTGGGGAAAAACCGCAGTTCCAGGACATTGGTTCTTTCCGCATTTGTCTCCACTTCCTTGTCGGGCCAAATGTCCTGTATGGCCACCTGGTCGTACGGATTATACCACCACATCCTGCATCTCTGGGAAAGATCTTTGCCCGAAGGAGGGCTGGAGAGGGTCCAAACCCCTCTGCGGACGCTGAGGTCGGTATATTCCAGCGAACCCTCAAAGTCGTCGATGTAGGCCTTGTTCTGCGTGTTGGGGTTGGGTATGCTCTGGGCCAATTCTCCATGGAAGTTGATGGTTGAGGGGGCCTCGGTCTTCACCCAGGGCAGGTAGTTGAACGCCCTGGTGATGAAAGGAGCACCGGAGGAAAACGTGAGATTGCTCCCCCAGACGAAATTCCGAACTGACTCTTCTCCCACTCGGGGTCTATCCTCAGAAGTCTTGATGCTTTTGTATATCCCCACGGTGCCGAACTTGAAGTTATTGCCCAGATTGTACTCGGCCATCATCCCGAACATGCTCTTCTTCTCAGGTGAAAGAAGAGGCGAGTATTCGTAGTCTACGCTTAAGTTGGCGGTGGGGCTCAAGGCTTGGGTATTGATGAAGGAAATCTCACCGGTCTCATAAACTATGGTATAATCCTCACCTCTCTTCAAGGGTCTGCCGTCTAAGGTCACCACGTCCGACCCCTCAATGATAGGCGCATGACCCAGCTGGAAGTCGGACTTCCGGGAAGAGCACTGGACGTAGATATAGTATTTGCTATTGTCCATCCGGTCCTGTTGGAGATTAGAGGAATAGATGCTCTCCACTCTATCTTTGAGGGTGTCTCCCGGATTTCCGGTGAAGCTGCCGAGGATATCATTCCATCCCACAGTTTGGTTCGCACCAGGAGCGAACGGGTGTCGCGTGCGGAAGGTCAGATATCCCAAGCCGAAATCCACCTGTCGATAATCCACGATCCCATCCGGATTGGGCTGCGCCGTCATATCCAACTGATCCAAGCCGAACAGGCGCAAATACCGGGTACTATCCTGGCAGTTCTTGTCCTGATTGATATCCTCGGAACCGACCGGACCCTTGTAGATGTCCAATCGAAATCCATCCCGCTCTATGTTTCGGGCGTTAAGGAAATACACATATTTCCACTCATAATCCCAGGTGTAATCCGTGGGTTTGGGAGTGTCCGGTTTGATCAGCTTGAGCCGCATGCAGATTTCGCCCTCGATGCTGCTGCAGGAATCCTTGACCAACCCGACCGTATCCAAGATGCCATTGGGATGCCGAACCACGTAGTATGTTGCCAGGATGTCATTTTTGTCCAAGGCGGTAAAGAACTGGATCCAATGCTGGTTCCTTTGTACGAAGTAATCGTCGGTATTGATCTCCTGGAACCTCCTGGTGACCGATTCTTCAGAATAAGAGACTAAGGTATCTTTGGGATTGACGTAAGCGATGCCGAAAGGAGCCGGGTTTTGGGCGGTGCTGCTGCTTATGTTGGTGTTGCTTTTGAACAGTTTTATGTCGACGATGGAATCTCCGGCCGCAAAATCGTTTTCGTATCCCAGATCGTAGAAGGTTCGCTCGAGATACTGATAGTCCCGAATAATAAACGACTGGGTTTCCGCGCCCGCCTTGAACTCCGCTCTCTGGTTGGATCCCTTGTCCTGACTGGTGATCATGGTTAAGTTCCAACCCGCGATCTTGGCCGTGGTCTTTATTCCAAAAAGACCCTGTTTGCTCTCCGCATACCCGACCACCCCGCTTCCTACTTGGAGGTTGGTGTTCCCCGCCTCGATGGTCTGGATGACCTCATCCTCCCCGCCTTTGTATCTAAGCTGGAGCGTGTTTTGCAGATCGGTGGTCCTCCTGCTATCCTGATCCACACTCACCGAAATCTTGCTTCCGATCGTCCCGGTGATGGTGAATGAGGATTGTTGTTCCATGTTCAGGGATGGAAATTTTGATTGCCTGGAGGTGGCGGTGTTTACCAGGCCCTCCTGCCACTGACTCCTGCCGGAAAAACTGATCCTTCGGTATCCGGAGACCTTTAACCCCGGTCCGCCTTCACCAATGATGCTGGAGACTACCCGGGGGAACTTGACCGGAATCTCCCATTCGAAGATTCCCTTGGAGCTTCCCGCCCCCTGAAAAAAATGCGAATTCAGATTCTGTTTCCACGCGCGATCTGTCTGAAGCTGGTCATTGAAAAGACTATAAGAAGAAAGAGTCAAAAAGGAAGGTTTCCGTAAAGAATATTCACCCAGCTTTTCACTTATGCTCACCATTTGGTGCTCGTAATCCACCGTCACTGTCTGGGTCAATGACAGATTGGTCTTCAAGAGAGGAATAGAGTCGGAGGAAATGGAAAGCCCCACATCTTTGGGACTATGGCCGAAGCTCACCAAATCCCGGTCTTTCTCCTCCAAGCGGATTTCTAGACCGGCGGCCTGGGCTCGGGGAAAGGTGAACAGGCCGGAGAAGGCCAAAGTGGACAAAAACAAAACCGCCGAACTAAACAAGTACAACCTACCCTTGGCGGTCTTTTCCGATTCTTCGATGAAATCATGCATCAGGAGAGATCCTCTTGCTCCCTATCTTACAAATCCTTAATGACTTTCGATAAGTCCTCCTTTCTTTATTTTCGGCTGAAACCCCCATTTATATATACGACTTCTTCATCCAAGTATATGCCCAATTTCTCCCTTGCCTTTATTTTCAACTGGCGGGCTAACTTCTTTACGTCTAAAGCTCTGGCTTTGCCGGCGTTAATTATAATATTGGCATGTTTGGTCGAAACTTGAGCATCACCGATTCTCATACGCTTGGCACCTATCCGGTCCAAGAGAAGCCCGGTTGATACCCTTCTCCCTCCCTCCAGGACATTCTTGAAAAAGCAACCTGCCGACATCTCTTTCCAGGGAAGACTCGCTTCCCTCTTTTTGAGTATGACTTCTATCTTCTCCTTGATCTCTTCCGGATGACCTTTCTGCAGCCTAAGCTTAGCAGACAACAAAATGTCCCCGTTCTGTCTGAGGGTGCTCTCCCTGTACGCAAACTGAAAATAATCCTTCTTGACTTCTTGAATCTCTCCGTTCGCGGTGAGTATGATGGCTTTGACCAGAAGGTCGCCCACCGCCTGTCCGAAGGCTCCCGCATTTCCCCTTATCGCCCCACCCACCGTGCCTGGAATACCGGCGGCGAATTCCAATCCCGCCAGAGCGCTGTCACCGGCTTGGTGGACCACGTCGCTCAACCAAGCTCCGGATTGACAGGAGATCGCATCCTGGCTGACATGCATGTCGGCACACCGATTCAGGATAACCAGCCCCCTGAAGCCTGAGTCACTGATCAGTACATTGCTGCCCCCGCCCAGAACCAAGACGCGAACTCTCAGCTTCTGGGCCGTTCTGACGGCATAGACCAGATCTTCCGGCCTGGTGACCGGGTAAAACAGGTCGGCTTTCCCACCTATTCCAAACGTGGTGTATGGGGCCAGGATGACGTTCCGCCGCACCTGCCCGCCAAGTACGCCGGATAGTTCCTCATAAACCTCTGGTCTACGATTTGAACGATTTAGGCTGACTGTGGTTGTGGCCATTATTGCCCGCCGTCTATCGGTATATTATATAACATCCTTTAGGAAAAGCAAGCAAAATCATTGGTTTTCACCCGGTGTACGGTTTTTCTTTCACGGCCAGATGAGTCACCCCGGTTGACACCAGAAAAGCCGGCTGGAAGAAAGACACAACGCCGCCTCATATTCGCGCCCGCAGTCGCGCGCTGGTGCTGGGAGGAGGAAAGATGCTGCAAAACCGGGATTTCCGAAAAGTCGCTGTGCAGGCCCTCGAGGCGGTGACCATACCCGGTCTCTTAGGCCTGGAATTCCTTGCGCAGAGCCTCGACCGCCTCTTTTCCCTTGTCCCTGGCTACCACACAAGTGACTGAGGACATGGAGGTGGAGATGGTGTCGATGTTTATTCCAGACTTGGAGAGGGAGTTGAACATTCTGCCTGCGATCCCCGGAGTTTGCGACAGCTGATGACCCGCGATGGAGACCAAAGCAATAGAAGTGTTGGTGGAGACCCTTTCCGCTCCAATCTCATCTCTTATCTTCTCCATGATGGTTTGAACGGCACCCAGCTCGTTCTCGGCCACGGTGAAGGAGATATCTTCCCGGCCTTTATAACTGATTCCCGAGACCACCAGCTCTACGTTGAATCCCTCGTTGCCCAACCTGCCAAAAATCTCCGCCGCTATTCCCGGTCTGTCGGGAACCGAATGAAGAGTGATTTTGGCCACGTTGGCATTGCTTGCAATATGAACGTCTACCATAAAAACACCTCCGAATTCTACGCAATTGGGTTTTGGCCCCCGGTTTCCCAGAGGCGATTTGATGGCATCAATCTACGACTCGTTGGTGGAAAAGTCAACCAGAATTGCCAACAATTTTGGCCCTACGCCACTGACCGGATCATCTGTTTTACCCATGACCGTCCCTGACTTGGCGCAATCTCCATTTGACTTTCGAGGGACGAGATGTTATTTTCGGCTGTGAAATTAGGAGCCATAGTCTTCGGAGGGTTTTCGTTGCTTTGCGATTCATCGTTTAGGCGTTGAGCATGATGGATCAAAGCATCGCCGCACGCTAACAGAAAACAGCAACAAAGAGAGACTTATGCGATACAAAGCTTTGTATGGCACGCATGACATACTGCCGGGCGAATCCGCTGTATGGCAGTATTTCGAAGAGAAGCTACGAAAGGTTTTTGCCCTTTACAACTACAGCGAAATCCGCACCCCCATCTTTGAGGAGACAGAGCTTTTCGCCCGGAGCATTGGTCAGGACACCGACATAGTCCAGAAGGAAATGTACACCTTCGCCGACCAGGGCAAGAGAAGCCTGACCTTGAGGCCCGAGGGGACTGCGGGGGTAGTAAGAGCATACATCGAGCACAGTCTGGGAGAGAAATCACCACTGGTGAAGCTTTTCTATCTTGGGGACATGTTCCGCCAAGAAAGACCCCAGAAGGGGCGCTTGCGGGAGTTTCACCAATTCGGCGTGGAAGCCATAGGTTCGGCTGATCCCTCGCTGGATGCCGAGGTGATCGAGATGGGTGTCCGCATCTGCCGGGAAGTGGGGATCACCGACTGCAAGCTGCACTTAAACAGCATCGGCTGCCCGGTCTGCCGACCGGTACACAGAGATCAATTCCTGGGTTTCATGAGGGGGAAGGTGACGGACTTGTGCGATGACTGCAAATCACGATTCATGCGCAACCCCTTGAGGATGTTCGACTGCAAAAAGGAGGGGTGCATAGAGCAATTGAAAGATGCGCCGGTGATGGTTGATTTTCTGTGCGCGGATTGTCGGACGCACTATGATCGGGTAAGAAAATATCTGCAGGATCTGAAAGTGGACTATTTCGAGGACAAGAGATTAGTTCGGGGACTGGACTATTACACCAGGACTGCATTCGAAATAAAATCGTCTCTTCTGGGAAGTCAGGACACTCTGTGTGGGGGTGGACGGTATGACCTTTTAGTTGAGGAGTTAGGCGGGGAAAAGACCCCGGCCATCGGTTTTGCAGCAGGCATAGAAAGATTCATGCTTCTATTGGCGGTGCAGAAGAAACGGGACTTTGAAGAAAGCAAACTGAATCTGTTCATTGCCACTTTAGGCGACGAGGCTAAGACCTTTGCCGCGAAATTGGTGAGTGACTTGAGACAGAAGAATGTCACGTGTGATACAGATTACCTGCAGAGAAGCCTAAAAGCCCAGATGAAAGAAGCCAACCGGCAGAAGGCAGAAAAAGTCCTAATCATCGGCGAAGAGGAGATGAAGCAAGGAAAGGCTGTTTTGAGAGACATGGGTACTGGAGAACAGAAGGAGATAGGACTGACGGAAGTGGACCAAATCTGGAGTGTTCACCTTTAGGTGAACCAAGCTTTTGAAGTGTAGGAGCTTGCTTCGAGATTTACAAGTCGCAAAAATATTCTAAGGGGGATATAAAAATGGTGATAGAAACATTTGCACTGTTCTACGGGATTTTGGGCACAACAGCTGGCTTAAAACCCTATTTTGACATGCTTAGGAGTAAAGTTTCTCTTCAATCAACCCACGAAAGAATCATTTTCAAGTGTTATAGAAAAGCCTTGAAGGATGTCTTAGGTGAGGATTTATCGAGGTTTAGATTAAAGGGAAACGTAGCTATACTTCAAAAAATTGATGAGTATTTCAAGGGTGATGACCAAGCTGATTCAGATTATATAGGGAAGTTTCTTTCGTCACTGAATATGAATTTTGAGGACGTCCAAAAGAAATTCGAGCGTCACTTGTCAGAATCGGCTAGTCCACAGGTCTTAACACATATTTCTTTGAGCATAATGAAACATACGAAAGAGATTAAACGAGACACACAAGAGATTAAACGGGACACAGAAGAGATTAAACAAGTAATCCATGAAGCTATCGGAAGAGGAAAGAAAGTCAGCTCGCTCGAAGGAATTACTACTCCTCCTACTCCGTACTTCGCTCATCCATACCCCCTGCAAGAGAACTTCACAGGTCGGTTATCAGAAAGAAAAGAGCTAACCGAATGGTTCACCAAAGGTGCTCATCCGATGTTTGCCTATGTTGCCATTGGGGGAATGGGAAAATCTGCTCTCACCTGGTATTGGCTACAAGAAGACATCGTTAAAAAAGGGCTGGCGCCTGAGGGGATAATCTGGTGGTCCTTTTATGATCGGGAGGCAAGGTTTGAGACTTTTTTGGAGAAGGCTATAAAATATATCAGCAAAGGAGAGATTGATGCGAAAAAGATGGACTCGACTCGTGACAGGATGGACACTCTTTACACCCTTCTTTGTAATGGCCGATTTCTTATAGTCTTGGATGGAGTCGAAAGAGTGCTTCGAGCTTATGCAGGGTTGGGTTCTCCTTATCAAGGTGATGAAGTAAAGAAGGACGAAAAGGATTATCGCGGGTGTATTGATCCAAATGTTGGCACTTTCTTACAATGGTTAGCCTCCAGCAATGTGAAAACAAAGACATTGCTCACCAGCAGATTGTGTCCAAAAGAAATGGATGACATCGCTGGCTGTGTGCACAAGGAATTGATGGAGTTGGAAAAAGAGGATGCAGTAGATTTCTTCCAAAAGCAGGGGATTAAAGGAAGAAGGGACGAAATTGAGACTGCATGTAAACCTTATGGTTATCATCCATTGTCATTGAGATTGCTTTCTGGCATGATTGTTAAGGACCCTCAATATCCATGTGATATAGTTGCATGGGCAAAATGTAATCCTCTACCCGAGTTAAAAGGACTGAAAAAGGAGCATCATATATTAGAGTTAGCCTATAATTCATTAGATGAAAAGAAACGAACACTTATCAGCAAGCTATCTGCATTCCGTAATCCAATGCCTTATGATTCCATCTCGATCTTCAACGATCTTGGGACAGAAAAGAAATTTGATGACACATTGATTGAATTGGTAGATAGAGGTCTATTACTCAGAGACATTAAAAGTAATAGATACGACCTGCACCCAATTGTAAGAAAATACTGCTATGATAGACTGATGGATAAAAAAGGTGTGCATTCACAATTGCGAGATTACTTTGCAAGCGTCCCAAAACCTGAGAAGGTCGAGTCTTTGGACGATTTAGCACCAGTTATTGAATTGTATCACCATACGGTGAATTCAGGGAGATATGACGACGCATGTGACTTATTCCATGAACGTATAAGTGACGCAACCTACTATCAATTTGGCGCCTACAATTTACGAATTGAGCTTCTTTGTGCTCTTTTCCCAGATGGTGAAGATAAGCCACCACGTTTAAAGAGGGAGGATGCTCAAGCTTGGACGTTAAACGCACTGGCAAACTCCTACTCCCTATCTGGTCAGCCTAACAAGGCAATGCCGCTATTTGGAATATCAAATGAAATAGATAAGAAACGAGGAGAGAAGAGGGGAGTCGCCATCGGCTTAGGCAACCTAGCCGACGATCAAATGAAGATCGGTGAGCTTAAGTCTGCGGAGTCTAACCTGCGGCGATCGATTGACCTGTGCCGAGACGTTGAGACTGAAGCCGGGGAAGCTGTTGGTCATCAGTGGCTTGGCCAATTGCTGGCACGCCAAGGAAAGTTTGAGGAATCAGAAAGGGAACTTGAAGAAGCTCGTCGCTTAGCAGAAGGCATTAAACATACACAAGGGCAAGGTCTGATACAAGCATCCCGTGTACTTCGGGCACTACTTATGTCCGATGCTGAAGAGGCACTCAAATTAGCTAAAAGGGCTTATGACATTGCCTTCAGTAGTCAAAATGAAAGGGATAAAATTCGGGCTGAATGGTTACTTGGTGCAGCCTATCTTGCGAACGGACATTTAGGAGAGGCTGAAAAGCATTTGACTGAGGCATTAGTGCGTGATAGAAGAGTAAACTTAGTGGAGTTAGAGCCAGACATCCTTTTGGAGCTTGCAAAACTTCGATTCAAACAAGGTCACAAAGAAGAATCATTGGACCTTGCGAAGGAAGCTTTGGAGATTGCGGATAGATGTGAGTATCGTTTGAAGCAGGCGGATATACATAACTTTCTGGCAGAATTCTATTCGGACGCAAAGGAGTTCTCACAGGCAAGAGAACATATAAGAATCGCCAAGCAGCGCGCGGAATGTGGCTATGTGCCTGCCATGAAAAAGGCGGAGGATTTGGAACGGAGAATCGGGTCAACGGATTAAACGGAATCAACGGATAAGGTCATTAGTAATCTGTTTAATCCGTTCCATCCGTTGACAGTCGTGCAAAACGTTTACGGTCCAGAAGGAGACTTGACAATGGAAGCGACTTACAAGAAGACACAAACCGGTTGGATAGTCATACTATCCTTTATTCCTGTTCTCCTCTTTCTTTCCTGGATCATCTACTATCAAGAGGTGGTGGGTAAGCCCTTCGGCGACAAACCCGCGCCTTCTTCGCTGTATTTGGGTCTGATTGTGTTTTTCTTGCTTCTCTTGGCTCTTTTTTCTACTCTGACTGTGACCGGTTTCCCCACTTATTTAGAGATAAGATACGGAGCGGGGCTTTTTCGGAAGAAGTTTGAGTATCAAGATATCCGGTCATGCTCCATTCAGAAAAATCATTGGTTCTACGGTTGGGGCGTGAGGAAAATCCCTGGCGGCTGGCTTTTCAATGTCTGTGGCTCCATGTCCGTTCAACTGGACATGAAGAACGGCAAGATGTATCGAATCGGAACGGATGAACCGGAGAAATTGGTAGAATTCATAAAATCACGATTGAGTCTATTTGGAGGCGGATAGATTAGTTTCTCATTTGGAATCCGATCGTTCGATCCTCGCTGACCCCCTCACCCCGGCCCTCTCCCACAAGGGGAGAGCGTGCACCATCAGACCGACTTTGATTGCGCTCTCGCTGGTCAATGACGACCTGTCCTCCATTGGAGGGACTGTCGGTTTCGTTCTTCCCCAAAGCCCAACTTTTGCTTGACTTGCGCGCAAATCCCATTAAATTAACAGGTTTAGACCGAGGAATTGTGAAAGGAGAGAGAATGAAGAGAGATTTTGTGGCAATACCGGATTTTACGACGGAGGAGATAAAGCAGACCTTTCAACTGGCGCTGGACATGAAGTCGGGCAAGATCAAGCCGCTGCCGTTGAAGGACAAAGCGGTAGCTTGCATTTTTCTCAAGCCCTCACTTAGAACCAGAGTCAGCTTTGAAGTCGGAATCGGTCAGTTCGGCGGTAAGTCACTCTACATCACCGCAGACGAGATCGGGCTGGGGAAGAGGGAATCGATTTATGACGTGGCTAAAGTGTTGTCTCGGTACGTGGACATGATCATGATCAGGGCGTTCAATCATAAAGACGTGGAGGAATTGGCGCATCATGCCGAGGTTCCGTTGATCAACGGTCTGACTGATCTTCTGCATCCGTGTCAGGTGATGGGAGATATGCTGACCATCCTGGAGAAGAAGGGGAAAGTGGAGGGTCTTAGCATCGCTTACTTAGGAGACGGAAATAACGTGACGAATTCCTGGCTCAATGCCTCCACCAGGCTTTCTTTCAACCTGCGGATAGGTACTTCCCCCTTAACTCTGCCCGATAAGAGCATCCTGCAGAACGCGGAAAAAGTTGGCTTAAGTAAGATAACACTGACTTTCGATCCCAAAGAGGCAGTCAAAGATGCAGACGTAGTCTATACCGACGTATGGGCCAGCATGGGGCAGAAGGAGCTTGCCGGAGAGAGAAAGGCGCTGCTTAAGGACTTTCAGGTCAACGCTGGCCTGTTGAAACACGCCAAAAAGGACTGCATAGTCATGCACTGCCTGCCGGCAAACAGAGGAGAGGAAATCACCGACGAAATGATGGATGATAACGGTCATTCGGTCGTGTTTGACCAGGCGGAAAACAGACTGCATATTCAGAAGGCGATCATGGTGAAACTAATGACCGGAAACTGAGGTAGATCAAATCTCAAAAAGCACAATTCAAGATTGCAGTTCAAAATCTAAAGTCGACGACGAATATCACCGATCTGATCCTGGCAATTTTGAGCTTTACGTTTGAGTTTTGTATCTTTAGTTTTTATCTTTGAATTCTCTCAGAAAGGTTCAAGCATGGCCAAAATTGTGGAGTGTGTTCCCAACTTCAGTGAAGGAAGAAGACCTGAAGTAATCGAAGCGATTGTAAATGAGATCAAGTCCGTCCCAGGCGTTTTGCTGTTGGACCGGGAGATGGACAAGGATCACAATCGCGCGGTCGTTACATTCGTAGGGGGGCCGGAAGAAGTCAAGTCCGCCGCCTTCAAGGCCATAGCCAAAGCCACGGAGTTGATAGACATGGGAAAGCACCAGGGTGAGCATCCCCGTATGGGAGCCACGGACGTGGTTCCGTTCATCCCCATCTCCGGATTGACTATGCAGGACTGCGTGGTGCTGGCTGAGCAACTGGGCAGAGAAGTCGGGGAAAAGCTTCAGATTCCGGTTTACCTTTACGAGAGTGCAGCCAAAAGACTGGATCGAGTGAACTTAGCCGACGTAAGACGAGGCGAATATGAAGGGATCAAGGCAGAGATCGAAACCAATCCTGATCGAAAGCCCGATTTTGGTCCGGCGAAGATGCACCCGACAGCAGGTGCGACTGCCATCGGAGTTAGAATGCCATTGATTGCCTTCAACGTCTATTTGGGAACACCCTATGTGGGCATCGCCAAAAAGATCGCCAAGGTGATCAGGTTTTCCGGAGGGGGCTTGAGATATTGCAAAGCTCTGGGATTTGAGATAAAAGAAAAGGGACTGGCTCAGATCTCCATGAATCTGGTCAACTATCCCCAAACTCCCATCTTTCGGGTATTTGAGATGATAAAAGCGGAGGCGGACAGATACGGTGTTCCCATCGTGGCCAGCGAGATAGTGGGCCTCACGCCTCTGGACGCGCTGCTGGACGTCTCGGAGTACTATCTCCGATTGGAGAATTTCAAGAAAGAACAGGTTTTGGAAAACAAGCTGATGGCCTTTGCCGGAGGGGAAAAAGAAGGATTGGCGCAATTTATAGATGAGGTGGCTTCATCCTCTCCTGCGCCGGGTGGGGGAAGCGTTTCCGCTGCTGCCGGTGCCTTAGCCGGTGCCCTTTCCTCCATGGTGTGTCGGTTAACCATAGGAAAGAGGAGGTTCAAGGACGTCGAGGATGAGCTTAAAGGGGTTTTGGAGAGGGCCGAGGAGATCAGGAAGCAGATGCAGGAGTTCATAGCAAAGGATGCCGAGAGTTTCGAGAAGGTGATGGATGCTTTCAAGCTTCCCAAGTACACCGAAGAAGAGACACAGAAGAGGAATCTGGCTATTCAGGACGCAACCAAAGGGGCGATTACCATTCCTCTTCAGGTGATGGAGAAGGGAGTGGAGGCGCTGAAGCTGAGCCGAATGGTGGTCGAGAAGGGTAATCCCAATATGGTATCGGATGCGGGCGTATCAGCACTCATGGCCAAGACAGCCGTGGAAGGGGCATACTTGAATGTCAGAATAAACCTGAATTCCATTGAGGATCAGGGTTTTGTTTCCTCTGTTCGGGAAAAGGCGGATTCCGTCAAGAACGAGGCTTTGTTTCTCGCCCAGGAAGTTGAGAAGAAGGTAGAAGAGAAGCTGAGCCAATAAGCGTCGATGGCCAGGATTAAAGGGCCACGAAAATCGACCCAGAGGAAAGATTTTTTCACTAATCAACATGAGATCTTAAGCATGACCAAGACACAGAGACAGTATATAGATCTTCACATTCACACCACCGCCTCCGACAGTCTGCTTACTCCGGATGAGGTAGTCGAAATCGCAAGCAAGTCGGGGCTGGCGGCTATCTCCATCACCGATCACGATACCATCGACGGATACGAAGCGGCAAGACAAAAAGCGGAGGATTCGGGAATTGAGCTTATTCCGGGGGTGGAGCTTTCGATGACGTACAAGGACGACGACTTCCACCTTCTGGGATACCTAATCGACTGCGACAATCCGGAGTTCTTAAAGAAGATAAGAAGTTTTCAGAAGGAGAGACGAGTGCGGGGAGAAAAAATGGTGGAGAAGTTGAACGAGCTGGGGATAGATTTAAACATAGAGACGGTAAAGAACATAGCCGGCAAAGGATCGGTGGGAAGACCACACCTGGCGGATGCTTTGCTGCGGGAGGAATACGTGCATACTTATGACGAGGCTTTTGCCAGATATTTGGGTTATCATGCTCCAGCCTACGTTCCCAAGATGTTTTTGACTCCACAGGAAGGGATTGACCTAATTCACCTGGTTCGAGGAGTGGCAGTCTTGGCTCATCCCGGAACCTCCCGGTCCCAACAGGCCATTTATGATTTCCTTCAGATGGGCTTGGATGGGATTGAAGCCTACCATTCCAAGCACGACCGGGAAACCACCAACCATTACATAAACCTGGCGAACAAGTTAGGTCTGATTTACACCGGCGGCTCAGATTGCCACGGACGAAGAGGGGAGAAGGTTCTCATCGGGACGGTGAAGGTCCCGTACCACTGTCTGGAGATGCTGAAGAGAGTGAAGGAAGAAAACTATTAGAGACGATGATTGATGACGGATAGAGCTCAAAATCGGAAATTCAAAGTCATAAAGCAAATTCCTAAACCCAGGCATCAAACTCAGCAGACTGAGACTCAACGCTCGATACTCAGTGTTACATCAATCTGTATCCGATTGAAGGAGAAATAGAATGAAAAAAATCCTTTGTGCGACCTTTCTACTTCTCATTTTTCAGAGCGCCCACGCCGAAATGCAGAAATTGAATGAGGCTTATGAGCACGACCTGATGAACCGGGTAAGATCTGTTTTTTCTCCACAGCCTGCCGGCGTAATGACGGCAGAAGACAGACTCAAAACACCAGTCTGCGCCACCTCTATATTCCTGGAAGCGGGTTGGGCGAAGAACAGACTGAGTCCCCAAGCCAGGGCGGCTTTGGACAGCCTTCTTGGCCGCCCCAAATATGATCCATACCCGGAATATACTTATGATAGTCCGGCTGGTCATTTTAAATTGCATTACACCACTTCGGGCGAAAACGCGGTTTATGCCGCCGACCTTGACGTGCGTCCTGCTGACGGGGTGCCTGATTTTGTGAATCGCTGCGCGGAGTTCTTCGATCATGCTTGGACCTATGAGATTGATACCCTCGGCTATAGGGTGCCGCCCAGTGACTATTTCTACCCGGATTCCAACGGAGGAGACGGAAAAGTCGACGTCTATCTTTGGAACATGGAGTACCTGGGCTTAACGATTTTTGAGCGGCAGGCCAATCCGGATTTCCCAATCTATACCGGCTTTATTAGAATCCTGTGCGACTTTAGCAAGTGGGCGGGTCTTCATCCGGATTCCCTGGACCTGCCACGAGTGACCGCGGCCCATGAGTTCTTTCACATAATCCAAGGCGGATATGATGCGACGGAAAATGAATATGTCGAGCTTCCCGGGGGGAGCATCATAACCAAGCCCTACTGGATGGAAATGTCCGCCACCTGGATGGAGGACCAAGTCTATGATGGGGTAAACGATTATGTATACTATCTTCCTTCCTTTTTTAGACATCCGCAGTGGTCTTTGAAGACCTTCGGTTCCGGGCAAGGAGATGAGGCTCTTCATGCCTATGGCGCCTGTGTCTGGCCCATATTTCTGTCGGAAAAATACGGTGTGGGGATAATAAAGAGCATTTGGGAGGAGTGTGGCAAGATTGCGGGTAACAATGCCATAGATTACCCGGGGGGAAAGTCTGCCACCGACATAGCTTTGGAGGCAAGGAGCAGCACCTTTGACGATGCCTTTCGGGAGTTCACGGTGTGGAATTATTTCACCGGAAACAGAGCTCGAACCCAGCTTTATTACTCGGAGGGGAATCTGTTTCCCGAAGTGCACGTGGAGCAGACCTACAACTCCGATACCGTGTACTCTCCATCGGGACCAAATCACCCTTATGGCCTGGGATCGAATTATGTTGTTTTCGAGCCGACAGCGAAACAAGGCGGGATCAAACTTGCTTTTTCACCTGCGGACATAGGAGATGATTTTGAGATTTCGGTAGTTGGATTCAATAATAATGTCAACCAGCCGGTTTTCCCAAAAGTGCAGGTAAACCACCAGACTGGTTCTGCTGAAGCGGATGTATATGATTGGACCTCATATAATGAGATAATAATGATTCCGGCTGCCACCAGCCGAAACGGTGACTCCAATTTTCCTTACAGTTATTCCGCTGAATACGATAGTTCTTTGCACGGGGAACAGCCTTTCCCCAACAAGGATTGGATAGGCCAGAATTTCCCCAATCCCTTTGTGATTACGAGTGGTGGGGATCGAACATATTTCCCCCTTATTTTGTCCTCGGTCGGCGAAGTGAAAATCAACTTGTTTACCGCCTCCGGAGAATTGGTTTGGCAGTACCCACCCCCGGAGAAGGAAGGGGAGGAGTGGACCATAGGAGACTATACGGAGAAAGGCATGTGCCCGGCCTGGGATGGCAAGAACAAGAAAGGGGAATATGTGGCGGCTGGTGTGTATCTGTATCAGGTGAAGACCAAGAATTCCTCTGCCATCAGAAAGATGGCGGTCATCAGATGAGCTTCTCCGCCAGAAAGCTGGCATGGATGGGGGTGTTGGTCGCCTTAGCCATCGTGTTGAAACTGCCGCTGCTTTCGGTTCCTAACGTAGAATTTTTCACTTTCGTAGTCTTCTCTGCCGGCTATCTTTTGGGGATGATGGAAGGGCTGACGGTGGGAATCGTTTCCATGTCCGTTTACACTTCGGTGATAACTCCCTATGGTCTGCCCCCGCTTCCGATTGCGCTGGCACAAGTCGTTTCCATGGCCTTAATCGGGTTGAGTGGCGGATTGGTTTCCAGATTCTCTAGAATAAGCTTATTTCCTTCCACTCTTGCGTTGGTTGTTGTGGGAGTATCCGGCCTAGGATTGACCCTGATCTATGATCTGCTGACTAATCTGGCGGTAGCCTATGTAATGGGGCAGTTTGTTCCGATAATGATTGCCGCCGTTCCCTTCACTCTCTTACACGTTCTTTCCAATGTCTTGATTTTTGTGATCTTCACCCCGTTTCTTCTTAAGGCGTCGAGAACTCGGCTCTGGGTGAATTGACATTACAGAATGCCTGGTTTTTGAGGCGCCACGGTGTTTCTCCTTTGACCGGAAGAAGTCAGCCGGTACGGTCGTCGCCGGCCATGACGCATGGCAGATTTCGCTTGACAGGAATAGTCCAGCCGTGTATATAGTGTTAGTTTTCTCGGAAAACGTTTGCGCAGGATTGAACAAAATCGGATCAGCTTTGCTTGTAGATCTTTCCAATCGTAATCTGTGAAAAAAGTGAGGTCGAAATGGTCGGAATAGTTGGCTACGGGGCTTATATTCCCAGAAACAGGATAAAAGTAGAGGAGATAGCCAAAGTATGGGGGGCGGATGCGCCGAGCTACAAAAAAGGTCTGCTGCTCTACGAGAAGTCAGTCCCAAGTCCGGATCAAGACACCATCAGCATGTCGGTGGAGGCAACCAAGCATGCGCTGAAACGGGCCGGCATTGATCCCAAAGAGATCGGAGCCGTCTACGTAGGATCGGAATCTCATCCCTATGCGGTAAAGCCTTCGGGCACGGTTCTGGCAGAAGCGATCGGGGCTACTCCCGACATTCATTGTGCTGATTTTGAGTTTGCCTGCAAGGCGGGAAGTGAAGCTATGTTCGTCTGCATCGGCCTGGTGGGATCCGAGCTGGTCAAATACGGTCTGGCAGTGGGGGCGGACACCTCTCAGGGCGCTCCGGGCGACGCTTTGGAGTATTCCGCAGCCGCCGGAGCGGCGTCATTCATATTTGGAAAGGATAATCTGGTGGCGAAGGTTCTCCACACTTATTCCTACATGACCGATACCCCCGATTTCTGGAGACGCGAATATCAATTCTATCCTCGCCATGCCGGTCGTTTTACCGGAGAGCCGGCTTATTTCAAACACATCACTGGATGCGCAAAGGCCATCATGAGTAATGCGGGCATGAAGCCCGAG
This sequence comes from Candidatus Zixiibacteriota bacterium, assembly GCA_049694315.1. Taxonomy (GTDB): domain Bacteria; phylum Zixibacteria; class MSB-5A5; order MSB-5A5; family SM1-73; genus CAIVRH01. Next base: position 19,202 of record JBAVQU010000032.1, on the reverse strand, counting down.
GATTTCAACTACGTCATCTTTCACCAGCCCAATGGGAAGTTCCCCCAACGAGTAGGGAAGATGTTGGGATTCAAGAAAGAGCAGATTGAGCCGGGATGGCTGTCTCCCACTCTGGGCAATACCTACTCCGGATCATCTCCCATGGGGCTCACCGCCACCTTAGACATCTCCAAGCCGAGCGACAAAATCCTGATGGTCTCGTACGGTTCCGGGGCAGGAAGCGATGGATTTATCTTTGAGGTGACCGAGCGAATCAACCAGGTCCGGGATAATGCCCCCAAGACTCGGTTCCTGTTGGATAACAATAAGAAGTACATTGAGTATGGCACTTATGCTAAATTCCGGGGGAAGATACGGATGGGTGAATAGCCAAGGAATCGAAGCTCGTTTGTCGGTATCGAGGCTCGTTTCGTCTATCGAAGCTCGAAGGTCGAAGTTTGATGCGAATCTGAACACCAAATGGAGAAGAAGAATCCAATAAGAAGCTTTACCGATTTGGAGGTTTATCAAAACAGCTACACGGCTTCGATAGAAGTCATCACCAAAGTTGTCCCTAAGCTTCCAAGGGAGGAGCAACACGACTTGGCAGATCAATTACGCAGGTCAGCGAAAGCCGTCCCTCGATTGATAGCTGAGGGTTATTCGAAAAGACACCAAAACAAAGGTTTCCAGAAGTATTTAGACGATGCTATGGCTGAATCTAATGAAATGATCGTGTGTTTGAGCCACGCAAGAGACTTATACTCAAAGCATATTGATCCAAAACTCTGCGAGAAGTTAATAGATCTCTATGACAAATCCAGCAGGCAGTTGTATAATCTGGCCAAAAGATGGAAGGATTTTCACGAAAGGTGATACCTCCGAATTTCGAACTTCGCAGACCGAGCTTCGATTCGAGCTTCGCTACCGATAAACGAATTGGCGTTCATTTTTATAGAGAAGACAAAACGAGATAGAAGGAGTCAAAAATGCGAGATGTAGCCATCATCGGGGTAGGCATGAACAGGTGGGGGGAGTTGTGGAAGAAATCGCTGCGGGATATCTTTGTGGAAAGCGCCCTTTTGGCCATTCAAGATGCGGGAGTGGACCATATCGACTCAATGTATGTCGGCTGCATGACCTCCGGCCTGTTTGTGGGACAGGAGCATCTGGCTTCACTTTTGGCCGACTACTTAGGGTGCGGCCCGATTCCTTCAGCCCGAGTGGAATCCGCCTGTGCATCAGGCGGTCTTGCCGTCCGGATGGGATTCATCGACGTGGCATCCGGGATGTCGGATATCGTTTTGGTCGGAGGGGTAGAGAAGATGACGGACGTGAGTGGAGATGGCGCTACTTATGCTCTCTCCACCGCGGCAGATCAGGAATATGAGGTTTACAACGGCATCACTTTCCCTGGGCTGTATGCCCTCATGGCCCGAAGCCACATGCACAAATATGGCACCACCAGGGAACAGTTGGCCCAGGTGGCGGTGAAGAATCACGAAAATGGATCCAAAAACCCGCTAGCACAGTTTCCTCAGAAGATCACAGCGGCAGAGGTGATAAACTCGATCCTGGTGGCTGATCCTTTGACCATACTGGATTGTTCCCCCATCACAGACGGAGCCGCATGTCTCATCCTCTGTCCGGCAGAGATGGCTAAGAAGCTCTCTAAGAAGCCTCCGGTCAAGATAATCGCCTCGGGCAATGCTACCGACACCATCGCTCTCCACAGCAGGAGCGATTTCACCACCTTGAATGCTACAGTGAAAGCGGCGGAGAGGGCGTACCAGATGGCCAACGTGGGACCGGAGGATATTGATCTGGCAGAGGTACACGACTGTTTCACCATAGCGGAAATAATGATCATCGAGGATCTGGGCTTTGTTAAGAAGGGCGACGGAGGAAAAGCTACCCAAAGTGGGATGACCGCCTTAGGAGGAAAAAAGCCAATAAACACCAGTGGTGGTCTAAAATCAAAAGGGCATCCGGTCGGGGCAACCGGCGTTGCACAAGTTGTGGAAATAGTTCATCAGCTTAGAGGAGAAGCGGGAGCAAGACAGCTTAAGAATGCAAAGATCGGGCTGACTCAGAATATGGGTGGGAGTGGAGGAAGTTGTGTGGTGCATATAATGGAAGCGATGTAAATTCAGTTAGTCGAAGCTCGTTTAACGGTAACGAAGCTCGTATCGATGTTCGAAGCTCGAGACTCGAAACTCGATAAAACCAAATGGTAAGATTTTCGAGCATCGCGCTTCGATAACCGAGCTTCGAGACGAGCTTCGACAACGATAAATGAATAACGAGAAGTTCCACGGAGGTAAAAAAATGTTCCCAGCCAGATATTGGAGAGAGATTCCGCAGAGATATCGATTGGAAGCAAAGAAGTGCAGGAAGTGCGGGAAGATATATTTCCCTCCCAGGCTCATCTGCGCTGAATGCAAATCCAGGGATTTCGAGGACGTAAAACTCAAAGATCAGGGGAAGCTCTTGAGCTTTACCGTGATCCGGGTGGCACCCAGCCAGTTCGTGAATCAATCGCCTTATTCGATGGGCATAGTAGAGCTGGAAGATGGAACTAAGATTCTGACGCAAATTGCGGATTGCGACCCGGATCAGCTTCAAATCGGGATGAAGTTGAAATTAGAATTCCGAAAGATTCAGCAGGACGGTGAAGCCGGCATATTGTGTTACGGATACAAGTGTGTTCCGGCATAGCGGACTTTGAAACGACATCGGGGCTCGGCTATCGAGTCCTTTTAATTTCAACCGGAGTGCGAATATAGAGCTTTTACTGGTGAACCGCCTGCCTTCAGGGCACGCATAAGGGTTTGCACTCGATACATTCGTAATCTGAGTTAACATGTTCAGAATAGAAACCAAGATAGACACAAAAAGCTCCGAGTTTCAGCATAATAAAGCCGAGATGCAGAGGCTGATCTCAGAATATAAAGGAATATTGAAGAAAATAAAATTGGGGGGACAGGAGAAGGATAGGATCAGGCACAAAGAGCGGGGAAAGCTTCTGGCAAGAGAGAGGCTGGAGCTTCTGTTTGATAATAACACTCCCTTTCTGGAATTATCTCCTCTCGCAGCTTACAATATGTACGAGAACGAAGCACCGGGTGCAGGTATGGTTACCGGGGTGGGGGTGGTGCATGGAAGAGAAGTCCTGGTGGTGGCAAACGATGCCACGGTGAAGGGCGGAACGTACTTTCCCATCACCATAAAGAAGCATGTCCGCGCCCAAGAAGTAGCGATGGAGAATCGGCTTCCCTGTATCTATCTGGTCGATTCCGGCGGCATCTTCCTTCCTTATCAGTCTGGCACTTTCCCGGATAAAGACCACTTCGGAAAAATATTTTACAATCAGGCTCGGCTCTCCGCCATGGGAATCGCTCAGATTGCCATAGTTTTGGGCTCCTGCACGGCAGGGGGGGCTTATGTTCCTGCTATGAGCGATGAGGCGGTTATAGTTCGAAAACAAGGGACTATCTTCATCGGCGGACCTCCTTTGGTCAAAGCCGCAACGGGTGAAGAGGTGACAGATGAAGAGTTGGGAGGGGCGGACGTCCATTGCAGAATCTCCGGCGTGGCAGATCATTACGCTCTAAACGACCAACATGCGCTCCAGATCGCCAGAAACATCATCGAATGCCTGGATCCACCGAGGAGATTTGAACTGGACGTAGCTGAGCCGGAGGATCCTTATTATGACCCAGAAGAACTCTACGGCATAGTCCCGCGCGATCTAAAGAAATCCTATGACATGCGGGAGGTCATCGCCAGAATGGTTGATGGAAGCAAATTTCAAGAGTTCAAGGAACTATTTGGGCCAACTCTGGTGACCGGATTTGCTCGTATCATGGGTTATCCTGTGGGGATTTTGGGCAACAACGGAGTGCTTTTCTCTGAAAGCTCTCTTAAGGCAGCGCATTTCATCAACCTTTGCACCATGCGGAAGATCCCTTTGATCTTCCTGCAAAACATCACCGGCTTTATCGTGGGAAAGCAATACGAACATGGCGGGATAGCCAGCGACGGGGCAAAGATGGTGCATGCGGTGGCCAATGCGGACGTTCCCAAGTTCACCGTGATTGTGGGTGGCTCGTATGGGGCGGGCAACTATGGCATGTGTGGAAGAGCCTATGATCCGCGTCTCATCTGGATGTGGCCCAATGCCAAAATCTGCGTGATGGGAGGAGAACAAGCAGCGAACGTTCTCTTGACAGTAAAAATGAGACAGCTTGAAAGGCAGGGCAAGAGCATGACTAAAGAGGAGCAGGAAAAGTTCATGGAGCCTACACTCAAGAAATACGAGGAGGAGTCTAGTCCCTATTACAGCGGCGCCAATCTTTGGGACGACGGGATATTGGACCCGCTGGAGACTCGCACTGCCTTAGCCTTGGGCATCTCCATGGCGTTGAATGCTCCCATTCCCGATCAGAGATTTGGAGTCTTCAGGATGTGAAGAACGATGAAACCTCTCCCCCTTTGTCCCCCTCTCCACAATGTGGAGGAGGGGATGTAGAGGGTGAGGTGCAAACCACAAAAGGAGAATCAAATACTTGGCTGAAGAAGAGAGACTCAGTACCATTTCTTATTCGATAGAAAACAAAATCGCAAGAGTCCATCTGAATCGTCCTGAAGTGCACAATGCCTTCAACGAGGTGATGATCGCTGAGCTTACCGACACCTTTACCAAAATAGCAAAAGATGAAGGTGTAAGAGTAGTCGTCCTGAGCGGAAAGGGAGATTCTTTCTGCGCCGGAGCCGACCTGAACTGGATGAAGAAAATGATCAATTTCAGCTACCAGCAGAACCTGGAGGACTCTCTCAAATTAGCTGAGCTTTTCCATGTAATGTATTCTCTGCCGCAGCCGGTCATTGCACGGGTAAATGGAGCAGCAATCGGAGGAGGAACCGGCTTGGTGGCAGTCTGCGACATCGCCATAGCGTCCGAAGATGCGAAATTCAGCTTAAGCGAAGTGAAATTGGGTTTGGTCCCTGCGTGTATCTCTCCCTATGTGATTCGGAAGGTGGGCGAGGGAAGGTGTCGAGAGTTCTTTCTTACCGGAGAACGGCTCACAGCGAAAAGAGCACTGGAATTAGGTCTCCTTAATCAGGTGGTAGCCGCAGAAAACTTGGATCAGGCGGTCCAAGAGAAAGTGAGTCAGCTTGTTTCCAGCGGTCCCAAAGCCATAGCGATGTGCAAGGAGCTTTTGAAGAATGTACCAGGAATGAGCTTTGAGAAGGCTAAGACATATACAGCGGAAATGATTGCGTCCATGCGGATAGGAGATGAAGGACAGGAAGGGATGAGTGCCTTTCTGGAAAAAAGAAAGCCGAAGTGGACAAGATGATAGAGATCCTTCTTTCTCTCGATATTTGTAAAAGGGGAGAGAAAATGTGAGTCGTAGTTGCTCGATTCATCGAGCGACTTTAGAAGATAACTGTTTAAACCGCCCAATGAATTGGGCAACTACAAGTCTTGAACTACCATAAAGGCTGTTCCTGCGATGTCGGATTTTACAAATGATTAAGAAAATACTGATTGCCAATCGGGGCGAAATTGCTGTTCGGATTATAAACGCCTGCAAGGAGATGTCTATTCCCACGGTGGCGATTTTCTCCACCGTGGATAGAACTGCCTTGCACGTTCAAATGGCGGATGAGGCGTATTGCATTGGTGATCCGCCTCCGCTGGAGAGCTATCTTCATATCGATAAGATCATCCAGGTGGCAAAGGAGAGCGGCGCAGATGCCATCCATCCGGGCTACGGATTCTTAGCAGAGAATCCTGATTTCGCGGAGAGGTGTGAAAAAGAGAGAATCATTTTCATCGGGCCCAATTCCAAAGCCCTGAGGCTGGTTGGCGACAAGGTGGCGTCACGGCAAACCGTAACCCAGGCAAAGATTCCGATCATTCCGGGAATGATGAGCAGCGGGGGGAATATCGAGAAATTCAAGAAAGCCGCGGATGAAATCGGTTATCCGGTAATGATAAAAGCTTCTGCGGGAGGTGGTGGGAAGGGAATGCGGGTCATTCACTCACCCAAGGATTTGGAAAAGGGAATTGAAGCCGGCATGCGAGAAGCCAAGTCAGCTTTCGGAGATGAATCGGTTTACCTGGAGAAATACATAGAAGAGCCCAGACACGTTGAATTTCAGGTGCTTGCGGACAATTTTGGCAACGTGGTTCATCTGTGTGAAAGAGAGTGTTCTATCCAACGAAGACATCAAAAGATAGTAGAGGAAACGCCATCGTGTGCGCTGGACGAGGAACTCAGAGCCAAAATGGGTGAAACGGCTAAGCAGGTAATAAAGGCCTCCGGCTACAACAATGCTGGCACAGTTGAATTCCTGTTGGACAAGAACCGGAATTTCTACTTTTTGGAGGTAAATGCGCGGCTTCAGGTGGAACATCCGATCACCGAGCTGGTGACCGGCGTAGACTTAGTCAAACAGCAGATTAAAATTGCCTCCGGAGAAAAGCTCTCGATTGGCCAAAGAGACGTCAAACAGCGAGGTCATGCCATCGAGTGCAGAATCTACGCCGAGGATCCGGAAAACAATTTCTTTCCTTCTTCCGGCAAAATCCTATTCATGCAGGAGCCGTCCGGACCAGGAATCAGGCACGATTGTGGCATATACTCCGGATTCGAGGTCTCGGTTTATTATGATCCCATTTTGTCCAAAGTGATTGCCTGGGGAGAGACCAGAGAGGATGCTCGCAGGCGCATGATTCTGGCCTTATCCAAGTACACCGTTCTGGGGATCAAGACCAGCATTGAGTTTTTATCCTCAGTCATGAGCCACCCCGAATTCATTGCCGGAAACACCCAAACAAGTTTCATCGATAAGAATATGTCCGACTGGAGGGAGAAAAAAGGGGAGAAAAGCTCTCTTCACGAGGCTTTGATGGCTGCCGCTGTCTTGTCTCAGAGCAGGACATCGCCAAGGAGGACGTCGGCCAAAGAGACGGCGCCCAGTCCGTGGCTTACAGTGGGCAAATGGAGCATTGGCGGGGATTGACAATCACGGGATGGGAACCAAGACCTGAAGGGTGAAAATAGAGGTATCATGGAACTGGAATTTATCATCGGCGATAAGGTCCACAAAGTCGGGATTGAATCCAGGGACGGACGCTACCGGGTCAATCTCGGAGGCAGGGAACATGGGGTTGAGTCCACTCGCATATCGGAGAATTGTGTGTCCCTTCTGGTGAACGGAAAAGCGATCACCGTCTTTGTCGCCGAAGCTGACGGCAAAACATACCTATCCATTAGAGGAGAACAGTTCTGCATTCAGGAGGCGAGAGCCGAAAGCACCAGAGCCTTTGAGGCAGATTCGACGAGTCTCAAGGAAGTTCCCACCGTCTGTTCCCCCATGCCCGGGAAGGTGGTCAAGATATCCGTTAAGCCAGGGGATCTGGTGGAAAAGGGTCAAGGACTGGTGATTGTGGAAGCAATGAAGATGGAGAATGAGATCAAATCTCCAATGAAGGGACGGGTGGAGAAGGTGAATTACAAGCCTGGCGACCTGGTGGATGCCAGCCAGCCAATCATAGAAATAGTGGCAGAGAAGCCGGAATAGCGTTCGACAGAGATACTTCCTCTTTCCTTCCGGGGGCGTTCCCCTCTTTGGTCAGAATTGCTCTTAGGGGGTTTTCCTGCCCTTGGTTGTAGCTTCCGTTTTGTCTGATTGCCCTCATGAACCGTGGAAGCAGACTGTCTCTGGTTGTGCCGAGCGGCTTCAACCTTCCACCAGAGTCTATGGAAGCCCAAAGGTCTGCGCTACACTCGTCACACGGTAAGAGGTCGGATTAACGGAGACCTGTGGGAGGTTTACTGTTTGGTCGGCGGTTTTCTTTGAAAAAGGGCAGTCAAGGAAGCAAAATGCTGGTTGAAGAAAAATATCATGATTCCCAAATAGAGGAAGACAAAATCCTTAATAAGCAATTGGGCCCCCTCTCTTTTCCCCGCGGGATTGGTGGAGAAACAACCGCAGTTCAAGTTCACACCACGGTATAGATTAATGGAGATAGCTACTACGAAGACCAAAAGTAGAAAGCAAATCAGAAGTGAAGCACTTTCGGTGAATATCCCCAGTATCAAGAAGAGACCGGCACAAAACTCGACGCAGGGGAGAGTGACGGCAAAGATGTTTATCAAGAATGGAGGGAGAATCTTGTAATTGTAGACAATGCGAGCGAACTGATCGGGATGAGCGATCTTGTCCATGCTGGCGTAAACGAAGGTTACGCCCAAAATTAGCCTGAAGAGCAACACCAGTCTCTTGTCTGTGATCAATCGGACGAAGGCTCTCAGCATGTTCATCTCTTACTCACCGGTTTCTATAGGCAAACCTGATTTCTGCCACTCTGCCCATCCGCCGAAAAATACTTTGACGTTTATGTATCCCCGCTGTCGCAGCTCCCTTGATAGAAGCAGGCTGGCTTCGCACTCGCTTCCATCGCAGTAGGCTATGATCTGTCCTTCCTGCGGGAGCTTGGGCAGTACCCGAGAAGCATACTGCTCCAGCTCCTCATACGGCAGATTAATGGCGCCCTTTATATGCCCTGCCTTGAAATCGCCCGGATACCGGGCATCTAAGAAAATGGTCCTTTGGGACTGAAATCTCATCATGGCGTAATCTAAGCTGACGGCAGGCGGATCGCCTTGTTTGTAAGAATAAGGAACCACTAAGCTGTCTGATGCAATCTTGCTGCTCCAACTTCCTCTAAGCGTGATTCCGTTGGGCGAGAGGGCATTGTGCACCAAACCGATTACCACCCCAAGAAGGATTATCCCAATGGATTTATAAAGGAGGTGAGAGAGCTTAAGGCCGGTGGGCATCGAGGTCTTTAGTTTACTGGCTGACTATGACTCCGAAAATGGGAATGGTGACTCTATTTACTTTCGTTCCCTCGAAGTCCAAGGTTAATGATGTCTGGAGATTTCCGGGCACGGCCCCCTTTCTAAGCCTCAAGGCAATCTGAATACTCTCTCCGGGCTTAAGCATCCGGCTATTGGCTTGGAGATCCAAATTCTCTCCTGGTCCCTCGATCACCTTCATCGAGAGCTTTTCTCCCGAAATATTCTGGATTGACACGTTCCGCGAGTCTTCCTTTCCCGCCGCGACGGTGTCAAAATTGATCTCCGTGGGTGAGAGTTTCACCAGGGAATTGGCCGAATCGAGTTTTGCGACGAACTCAACCTCAGCAATGGGATTGACGGGGTCGTTGGAGATTATCTGGAGCTTCTTGGTAGCCTCGCCAGTCACCATCTTTCTTGGATCGAAAAAGATCTTCATGTCCGCGCTCTCATTGGCTCCCAAGCTCTTCTGGGAGAGTGGAGTGGTGGTGCAACCGCAAGTAGGTCGGACTTTGACGATGGTGAGGCTGTCCTGACCGATGTTCTTGATCCAATAGGTATGCGAGACGATCCCGGTCTTGGGAACGTGCCCGAAATCCCAGAGGGTCTCAGAGAACGATATCTTGGCGGGAGAAGGTTCCTTCTTTTGGCCAAATGCTGACATGGCAGCGAACAGAATAAACAGCCACAACAGACCACTCATCAGACTTGGTTTTCTCATGGGACAGCTCCTTAAAGTAACGAAATAGAATTCTCTTCGGAAATACTTTACAGTTTCTACGAAGGCCGAAAACTTGCAGTTGGCGGAAAAACAGAGGGACGGTTTTTTGTAGAGATTGTTTTGATTATTTTAGTGAAAGGAACGTAGTCGCCAGATCCTTAATAATCCAGCAAACTTATGGATATGCAGAAAGCAATCTGAGAGGGGAGTTTTTTGCTTAGGAAGCAGAAAGGACTTCGGTTGAGTATTCTCGATAGCGGTAAAACAGCGGTGACGGGAGGAGAGCTTTTGCCACTCACAGCTTGAATATGTTGACCAGTTTCTCTCTTCTTAAGATGACCAGCAACAAAGGGTATCCCAAAACAAAGCAGGCGGCAACTTCGCCCATGGTGATGTAAGCTACGGTTAGCCAATAAGGCAGCTTAAACAAGAAATGAAGATAGAAGCTCACGCCCAGGGCATTGACGACCACGGGAGGGAGTGGGCCGAGGATTGGCTTCCGGGTCTTAGAGACCAGATAGGTCAGAAAGGCTGCCAAAAGAGTGCACAGGCTTCCCCCGATTATGTCATACAGGCCCAGCCCCCCGTACACATTGGCCACCACACACCCGATAAAAAGCCCCGGTATGGCGGCTGGAGTCAAATAGGGAAGAACGGTTAGTGCCTCGGAGACACGCACCTGGATAGGACCATAGCTTATCGGAGCCAGTGCCACGGTCAGCGCCGCGTAAAGGCTGGCGATTATGCCAACCTGGGCGATGTATCTGGTAGAAAGGTTCAAGGGTTCAAGAGTTCAAAGGTTCAATAGCAGCGCAAAAAGTCACGCCATTCTTCTTCAAAGTCGTCTATGCTTCTGCTATAGATTTCTTGAGAGATTCTTCTGTAGTTATCTTCTCCCGCCTTGGGCAAAAGGAGTTTGAACTTGCCTAAACCATAATGATCGATCAGATATCGAACGAAAGAGCCGGACACGAGATAATAGTTGTACCCCGATTTGGAATCACTCATTTTCCGGAACCAGGCGTTGTCTGATAGAACCTCTAAACGAGGGAGTCCATCGGAGTAAAGAAGGTTCTTTGGTCTCTTGTGGAGTGATAGTTTGCCGGGAGATGCTTCATCATCAGCGCGGGTTACAGCTTCAGCCATCTCTCTCGAGAAAACACCCAGAAAGCTGTTTCGCCGGCCCGGGCAAGACCTACCTACCTGGAAACCTCGGTTGTTTTCCGGGGGGTCATTTTCTGCGAAGATCATCGTACCAGCATCATGAAAACAGAAAAACAATAGAAGACGAAAGAGAGATTCTTTGAAGAAACCATTCAATCTATTCCTCTCCGGACGGTAGTTAAAAAGAGCCTTTCCTCAAGTTGTACTTTCGTCATCTCTTTGTCAACAAAAAAAGCTTGCCTTTGCGGGGGAACTTGACTAATATTCATCCGTAAGAAGAAAGAGCAAACAACTGCGACTTTCGGAGAATGAGTTATGAAGATTATGGTCGTCGGCGGTGGAGGCAGGGAGCATGCCCTGGTCTGGAAACTGGCCTTAAGTCCACTGATAGACAAGTTGTTCGCCGCACCAGGCAATGCCGGGATAGCCGAGCTGGCCGAGTGCGTCGATATTAAGGGGGAAGAAATAGCCCGCCTGGCAGACTTTGCTGCCAAGAACTCGGTCGACTTAACCGTGGTGGGACCTGAAGTCCCTCTGACCTTGGGCATCGTGGACGAGTTTGAAAAGAGAAACCTAAAGATCCTGGGCCCGACCAAGCTGGCAGCGGAGATCGAGGGCAGCAAGGTATTTGCCAAGGAGTTCATGAAGAAGCATCACATTCCGACGGCCAGCTTCAAGATATTCCAGAACTCGGATGAAGCTTCGGATTTTGTCAGATCATCTGAGCTGCCCTTGGTCATCAAGGCGGACGGACTGGCAGCCGGCAAAGGAGTTACCGTGGCGGAGGATACTGAGTCTGCACTGGCCGCCGTTCAGAACATGATGGTGGAGAGAACCTTTGGCGAGGCCGGCTCGCGCGTAGTGGTGGAGGAATTCCTGGAAGGTGAAGAGATCACAGTCTTAGCTTTTACGGATGGTGAGACCATCCTCCCGATGCTCTCCTCTCAGGATCACAAAAGAATCTTCGACGGTGATAGAGGCCCCAACACCGGGGGCATGGGGGCTTACGCTCCGACGACCATCATGGACGATCGGATGATGAAGGCCATCTCCGATGAAATCCTGGAGCCTACCATTGCGGGGTTGACGAAGGAAGGAAGACTTTTCAAGGGAATTCTCTACGCCGGACTGATGATGAGCGATCGCGGTCCCAAGGTGATGGAGTTTAACTGTCGATTCGGTGATCCGGAGACTCAGGTAATTCTGCCGCTTCTGAAAACCGATCTGGCTGAGATCTTCCTTTCCATCGTGGACCGGGAGCTGTCCTTGCAGGACGTGGAGTGGGACGATCGTTTTGCCGTGTGCGTGGTGCTGGCCTCCTCAGGATATCCGGCCAAGTATGAAGGAGACAGGGAGATTTACGGAATCAGCAAAGCTCGGCTGATGGAGGACGTGGTGGTTTTCCACGCCGGCACCAGAAAACATAAGGACAGAATCTTCACCAACGGCGGAAGAGTGTTGGGGGTGACCGCAGCCGATAAAAGCATGGAGAAGGCGATGCAGAAGGCGTACGCCGCAGTCGACAAGATCAGGTTCGACGGAATGCAATATCGAAAGGACATCGGATATCGGGCCACGCACGTCAAGAAGCGGCCCTGGTGAAAACAGTGCGCTCAGGTTTTACATCAAAAGGCCGGTCAGATCGTTCTTCCAGCTTCCCGATACTTTGCCGCCTTAACTTATCATGCGAGGAGCCAGAATGTCAGTTCCCAGAGTGTTAGTGGTGATGGGGAGCAAAGACGATCAGAAAGTCATGCGCAAGGGAGCAGAGACGTTACAAAAGCTTAAGATCCCCTGTCAGGTGGAAATCTGCTCCGCTCACCGTAATCCGGAAAGAACCAAAGAATTAGCCCGGAACGCAGAACAAAAGGGGATCAAGGTCATCATCGCCGGAGCGGGAATGGCGGCTCACCTACCGGGTGTGATCGCCTCCCATACCAACCTGCCGGTGATCGGCGTTCCTTTGGAAGCTTCACCTCTCTGTGGAGTGGACGCGCTTTTCTCGATTGTCCAGATGCCGTCCGGAGTGCCGGTGGCTGCCATGGCTATCGGCGAGGCGGGAGCAAGAAACGCGGCCATCCTGGCCGCCCAGATTTTGGCTTTATCCGACGACAAGTTGAAAAAGAGTTTAGACAAATTCCGAAAAGAGATGAAGAGGAAATGAGGTAGCCGTTCCTTCCCAATTACCTGCCGTCCACCCTCGGATTCTCAAAGGAGGAAAAAATGGGAGCAGTTTTCTTAGTCGTTTTGTTCATCTTCATCGTCGTGGGTGTGCCCATTCTGATTCTGATCTTCTTGTACAATAGGCTGGTGAAGCTGAGAAACCAGTCCGACAATGCCTGGCATCAGATCGACGTGCAGTTGGAGAGAAGGGCAGATCTGGTGCCGAATTTAGTTGAGACGGTAAAGGGTTATGCCGCCCACGAGAGGGGCGTGTTTGAAGCTGTGGCCAAGGCCCGATCCATCTACTCGCAGGCAGGGAGCATGCAGGAGAAAGCGGAAGCTACCAATATGCTCACCTCCGCCCTGAAGACCCTCTTTGCGGTGGCGGAGAATTATCCTGAGCTGAAAGCTAACCAGAATTTCCTCATGCTTCAAGAGGAGCTTTCGGGAATCGAAAGCAAGATCGCCTACGCCCGGCAGTTTTACAACGACGTGGTATTGTCTTTCAACAATGCTCAGCAGGTTTTTCCGGCGAACATAATTGCCGGTTGGATGGGTTTCAAACCCAGAGAGTACTTCGAAATCGAAGAGACCAAGAGGGACGTCCCGAAGGTGGACTTCAAATAAGGCACGGTCCGGTCGGAGTCTCAAGGCTTGGGTTTGACTTTTCCCAAGGCGCATGAAAGGAACTGTCTGACCGCAGCTTTTTTTTCGAAGGCTCACCGGAAGGTGAACACTCCAAGAACTGCCCCGGTGGATTCTTCCTTAACTTTTGCGATTTCTCGGGGACGGATGCAACTAGTCAGAAAATGCCGATGATATATGATTTATGAACAGATTGCCGCCAACAGAAGAAATAGCCTTCTTTTGATTTTTCTTTTTGTAGGGTTTCTGGTGTTTTTGGGATGGGTATTTGGCGAAGCCTACAATGCCGGAGGGGTGGGGATCGGACTCGCGCTCGTGATCGCCGTCTTCATCTCCCTGGCCACTTTTTTCTACGGCGATAAGATGGTGCTGGGGATCAGCCATGCCCGACCGGTAGACAGAAAAGAGAATCCCTATCTGGTTAACGTGGTTGAAGGGCTGGCTATTGCCGCGGGCGTTCCGGCTCCCAAGACGTACATCATCGACGACACCGCTCCCAACGCTTTCGCTACCGGAAGAGACCCCAAGAATTCCTCCATCGTCGTGACCAGCGGACTTCTCCAGAAAATGAACCGTCTGGAGTTGGAAGGCGTAATCGCCCATGAAATGTCGCACATCAAGAACTATGACATAAGATACGCCATGCTGGTGGTAATCCTGGTGGGGACCATCGCGCTCCTTTCCGATTGGATGGGAAGAAGCTTCTTCTACGGCGGAAGAAGGGGAAGGAAGGGAGGCGCGGCGGGAGGGATAGTGGTGCTTCTGGCTCTGGTACTGGCGATTTTGGCGCCCTTCATAGCACAGTTGATCCGTTTTGCCATATCCAGACAAAGAGAGTATCTGGCAGACGCCAACGGCGCTCTTCTGACCAGATATCCGGAGGGACTCGCTTCGGCCCTGGAAAAAATCTCCAAGGACACGGAGCCGCTGGAGGTGGCCAACAAGGCCACGGCCCATCTGTACATAATCAACCCTCTCTTGGACCACAGGGGCAGAATCAACGACCTTTTTTCCACTCACCCACCGGTGGAGGAGAGGATAAGGCGCTTGAGGTCTATGTGAGAGAATCTCTTTTTGGTTGGAAGGAGAACTCCCGCCGGCACTCTCCGGTCCCTGCCTTCTATTCAAAGAAGAGGGGAGCACGCGATTGATTCGCGTTTTGCCCATTTGGTGGGTTGAATAGATTAGGTGGCGACGATTTCTTGAAGTTGCCCGGTCAGAATCAGGGTGCGTCCTGAAGTCTTTTCGTTTCAAGGAGACAAACATGGCCAAGAAGCTTTTTATCTTTGAGGATGACAAATATGCTCAGTTTTTTCCACTGACTTACAGCCGCCCGGTGTATGAGCTTCTCTGCGGGACAACGAGAATCCGGGACAAGATAGCCTCGTTCTTTCCCGAGGCTAAGGTCATACTTCTATGTCGGGATTACTTGGAAGAAGTTCTGCGCATCCGGTCTGGGCTAAGGATCAACGATTTTGAAATCGGAAAGCAAGACCAAATCCTGCTGGTGAATGGCAGAATTCTTCCCTCCCCGGATTTCGCCTCGAAGGTGAACTTTTGCGAAGAGGAGAAGATTTTCCTCGTAGGGGACGAGTTGGTGGGATGGACCGGCAGGGGAGAGGTTTTGAAAGATCAGACCGATTCCTTTGGAGTCTTATGCGTTATGGGTGCGGCGGGGCTGCCGAAGTCCAAAGGAGCCTCCAGCGCAGTGGAAGTTAAAATGCTTAACTATCTTTGGGATCTGGTTTCACAAAATGGATCAGAGATCGAAGCTGATTTCGAGAGAATCAGGCCGGGTCTGGATTTTCGGAACATGTTCAGGAACTGCCAGGTGGATGACCAGGCCCTGATTTATCAGGTGGAAAAAGTACACATAGGAAAAGGCTCGCAGATAGACGGACAGGTGGTCTTGGATGCCCGGGGCGGCCCCATCCTCATAGGCGACCGCGTGGTCGTCGAACCTCATACTCGAATTGCAGGACCGTGCTACGTGGGAGATGACTGCGTTCTTGCAGGGGGCAAAATCCGAGGGGGCACCAGCATCGGGCCCGTCTGCCGGATCGGGGGAGAGGTGGAAGAATCAGTCTTCTTAGGACATAGCAACAAGCACCACGAGGGATTTCTGGGACACTCCTACATCGGAGAATGGGTGAATCTGGGAGCCCTGACCACCAATAGTGACCTAAAGAACAACTACGGCTCGGTCAAGGTAATGGTCGACCATGATCTGATCGACTCCGGTCAGACCAAGGTGGGCGCATTCATTGGCGATCACGCAAAGACCGGCATAGGAACCCTGCTCAACACCGGAGTCTCCATAGGTTTCTCCTCCAACTTGTTCGGGGGTGGGATGATCCAGCTGAAACACGTTCCTGCTTTCTTTTGGGGCAGTGGAGAAAAACAGGAGGAATACCAGCTGGAAAAAGCTATTGAGACTGCTGCCTTGGTAATGAAGAGAAGAAACGTCGAATTGGGAGCTGCCGAGGCGAATCTATTCAAGAAAATATGCCAACTTACCGAAAGAGATAGAAGGTAGGGTCATGGGTGCAGCGGCAGGCGGACTGATAGTGCAATTCGCAGTTGTTTTTGTCCCATGAAAAACAGACGGGGGGCTCTCAGTCGGCCACTGTCCACCCGCGTCTCAGTCTAGTCATCGGAAGGGTAGACCCGCGGCACAGATGGATATTTCCGTTGACAATTCTAAGAGGAAAGACATTATTTAGGCCTGTTGTGTAAAGGAAAGGCGCAGGTTCTGCTTGTGTCTAACAGGAGGAGAGAGTGCCCGAACTGAGAAAAGATCCAGTACTTGGCAGATGGGTGATAATATCCACGGAGAGGGGTAAGAGACCATCAGACTTTTCCGGCATTCCCAAAAGGAGAACCGAGAGCAAACTCTGTCCCTTCTGTCCGGGTAACGAGTCGGCCACCCCACCGGAGATTTTGGCCATCCGTCCGAATTCCTCCCAGTCCAATAAGCCCGGCTGGACCCTGAGGGTGATTTCAAACAAATACCCGGCTCTGCGAATCGAGGGGGACCTAAACCGGGAAGGGGTCGGAATCTTCGACAAGATGAACGGGGTGGGAGCCCATGAGGTGATAATAGAAACCCCGGAACACGATAGGGATCTGGTGGATCTAAACCTTAAGCAGATGGAAGACGTCATCTGGGCGTATCGGGAAAGAACCATGGACTTAAGGAAGGATCCTCGTTTCAGGTACATATTGATCTTCAAGAACCAGGGGGAGGCGGCGGGGGCGTCTTTGGAACATAGCCACAGCCAACTTATCGCCACTCCCATCGTTCCCAAGAGGGTGGTGGAGGAGGTGGAAGGGGCGAGCAAATATTACGGCTACAAAGAAAGATGCATCTTCTGCGACATGATAAAGCAGGAGATGGCGGAGGGACGGCGGGTCGTGATCGAAAACGACTCTTTTATTTCACTGGAACCTTTCGCTCCCAGGTTTCCTTTCGAAACCTGGATTTTGCCCAGAAAACACATACCAGCCTTTGAGGATACCAAGAAAGAGGATTTTACCAAATTGGCCGCCATATTGTTGGAGACTCTCCAGAGGCTGGCCAAAGCGCTGAATAACCCGCCCTATAACTACATCATCCATACCAGCCCGGTGGACAACCATCATAGCGACGAGTACCACTGGCACATCGAGATCATGCCTAAGCTGACCAGAGTGGCCGGCTTTGAATGGGGAACCGGGTTCTATATCAATCCCACTACCCCTGAGGATGCCGCGGTCTATCTCAAAGAGATTGACCTTCAAGAAATTCAACCGAAGTGACTGCTCCCGCCGTCGGGCGGGATTAGATCGAAGACGGCGATTTTTGCCGGAGGAGGAGCTTGGAAGAGAAGAGCTTGAAGGTGCTGATCGTCTCGCCCGAGGTGGTTCCATTTGCCAAGACCGGAGGTCTGGCTGACGTTTGTGGTGCTCTGCCTAAGGCGCTGGCCGGGTTAGGTCACCAGGTCAAGGTGATCCTACCCAAATATAGGATGGTAGACGAAAAGCGATTTCCGCTCTCTAGAGTCGACGTCAACATTCCCCCAATAGCCGTCGGTGATAGACCTAAGAATGTCTCGGTGAAAAGCTACCATTCGGATTCTCCTGCTTTGGAATATCTTTTTGTGGTCAATGACGACTACTATGACCGGGAAGAGCTTTATCGGAACCGGGCCACGGGTTTGGACTATGCGGACAACGACGAAAGATTCATTCTCTTTGCCAAAGGAGCCATCGAGATCCTGAAAGCCATCCATTGGCAGCCTGACGTCATTCACGCCAACGACTGGCAATCGGCCCTAATCCCTGCGTACCTGAAGACCCTTTACGCGGATGATCCATTCTTCAAGAAGACGGGAACGGTATTCTCCATTCACAACTTGGCCTACCAGGGAGGTTTTCCCAAAAGCACCTTTGAGAAGATAGGAGCGGCGCCGGAGCTGTTTTATCCCACACGTCCTTTTGAGTTCTGGGGTAACGTGAATTTCATGAAGGCGGGAATAAGTTATGCCGATGTGGTCAACACGGTCTCCGAGACCTATGCGGTGGAGATTCAGTCCGGTCCTGAGTTCGGCTATGGGTTGGAGGGAGTCTTAAGAACCAGGAATGCAGATCTGTATGGCATCGTTAACGGAATAGACTATGAGGTGTGGTCGCCGGAGAAAGACAAACTTATCTCCCACCATTTCAGCCCGAAGGACCTTTCCGGCAAACGAAAAGACAAGGCGCTTTTGCTCGAGTTGTGTCATCTGCCCTCTTCCTCCAAAGACGTGCCAGTGATAGGAATCATCTCCCGGCTGGCGGATCAGAAAGGATTTGATCTTTTGGCCCAGATTTCGAGTGACCTTCTCTCTCTGGATTTGCAGATGGTCATCCTGGGAACCGGAGATGAGAAATATCACCATCTGTTCAAGGACCTGAGCGCAAAATACCCCCGAAAGATTTCGGTCAATCTTCGCTTTGACGACGCATTGGCTCATTTGATAGAGGCAGGTAGCGACATGTTTCTCATGCCCTCCAGATACGAGCCATGCGGCCTGAACCAATTGTATAGTCTGAAATATGGGACCGTTCCTATCGTCCGAAAGACCGGTGGATTGGCAGATACCATTGAAAATTATGATTCCCAAACTGGTCAGGGAACAGGTTTTGTGTTCAAAAATTATACTGCGGTTGAGCTTTTGAATACGATCAAACTAGCTCTCAGCATGTATAAAGACAAAAGCGCCTGGAGCAGGCTGATGCGGAATGGCATGAAGAAAGACTTCTCCTGGGAGGCATCCGCCAAAAAATACATTGAGCTCTACCAGAAGGCTCTCCAGACAATAAAACAATAGATTCGATGGCAGAAGATAATCAAATAGTTGAGATAAATCTAAATATTTTTAACCTCACCTTCCGCGTAAATTTTTCCTGTCATTGCTCGATTTATCGAGCTTGGTTTCTGCCTGATGAATCAGACAACTCCAAGTGAATGTTTTCTGTTCTTTCTCTGTTTTTTCCGCACAATTGTTTTTGGTGATTATAAAGGATCTGACACAAGATTGCAGAGATTTTGAGTCAAGATTTCAAAGATATTTTGGTTTCTATGGTTATATCTGAACTCCATTTCTTTTAGGTACAAAACGAATTTTTGGATG
>JBAVQU010000031.1:0-50065 GCA_049694315.1 Candidatus Zixiibacteriota bacterium | reverse complement strand
TTCAATACAAACGTGATCGCCGCCACCAACGTCGTCTTACCATGATCCACGTGCCCGATCGTCCCTACATTCACATGCGGCTTCGTCCTCACAAATCTCTGCTTCGCCATCTAATATACCTCCGGCTTTTTGTATTCTTTTTTTTGTTTCTCGCTTTTGTCCCACCCTGCTATCTGTAGTTAAGGCTCGATTGCAGCCTCATGGAGCCCAGGACCAGGATTGAACTGGTGACCTCATCCTTACCAAGGATGTGCTCTACCAACTGAGCTACCTGGGCCAGTACTACATCTCCTGAGACCTCAATTCATCTTCGCTGAACTGGTGACCTTCCGTCCGGATGCTCTGCCCATCCAGCTACCCGGGCCCGGAAGAAGACATGGCGAAAACCGCTTCCCCAAAACCCGGTTGAGGCCCAAAGAAACAAACCAACAAAAAACAGAATTAGCATCTTCAGATGCTAATTCCAATAACCGCAAAAATTTAATATAGCACCAGCCACTTACTTGTCAAGAGAAATTTTACGTTTTTTGCGCCATTTCCGTTTGGATCTCTTTTGACCTAGGTAGCTTGGCGTCAACTTTTTTCCCGTCGATTTTGACTATTTTTCCGGGAGTCCCCGCCACGGTGGTGTTATCAGGGATGTCTTCCATCAGGATGAACGTGTTCGCCCCAATCCTGACGTTGTTTCCCACCTTGATCGGCCCCAAAAGTATGGCTCCGGTGCCGATCATAACGTTGTTTCCTATGGTCGGATGCCTTTTGCCCTTGTGCTTTCCGGTTCCTCCCAAGGTCACGTTGTGGAACAACACGCAGTTGTCACCGATCTCGGCGGTCTCACCGATGACCACCCCTATGCCGTGGTCGATGAAAAACCCCTTGCCGATTCTTGCTCCCGGATGAATTTCTATGCCGCTGAAAAACCTGGAGATTTGAGAGAAGAGCCGGGGGAAAAATGGTATTCTCAGCTTCCACAGGAAATGATTGAGTCGGTGGATGACAATGGCGTGAAGCCCCGGATAGAGCAGAAATTCTATGTTTCTTACCGCCGGATCGTTGGCGTATATCGCCTTGATGTCTTCGATAATGGAGATCATTGGTACCTCGATTTTTCGGGCACGGGTTCCCGGGCTGCTTGTGGACCCAGCTCCGGCCTCTGCCGAACGGATTGGTGAGAACCCTCTTGGTGGTGACTGACCGGTTTGAGCTTCTCTTGTCGGAGCTTGGTTAGGAAAAACAACCTCCGATGTTGGCGCTCTGATCAATGCAGCCCCTTCACGTTGCCCCATAAACCGCAGAAGACACTGCCGTCGACAGCGCCTGTCCCATCGCCACTCGTCCTATGAGTCTTTGAAGAGGTCGGTGCTCAGGTATCGTTCAGCTGAGTCCGGAATGACGACCAAGACCAGCTTCCCTTCACCTGCCCTTCTGGCAACTTCCAGAGCGGCAAAGACGTTTGCTCCGGCTGAGATGCCGGCCAGAATTCCTTCTTCCCGGGCCAATCTTCTTGACGTGGCTATGGCATCCTGGTCAGACACCTGAATGATTTCGTCCACATTTCCAGGCTGGTACACTCGGGGCACAAATCCCGCACCGATTCCCTGGATTTTGTGAGGACCAGGCTTCCCGCCCGACAAGACCGGAGAGTCCTTCGGTTCAACCGCGACGTTCTTGTTATTGTATTTCTTCTTCAACACCTCACCGGCGCCGGTGATGGTGCCGCCGGTTCCGACTCCGGCCACGAAGTAATCCAGTTTCAAGTCTCCCAGATCTCGGATTATCTCCTCTGCCGTAGTTTTTCTGTGAATCTCAGGATTGGCCGGATTCTCGAACTGTTGGGGTTGAGAGTATCCGGATTCGTTCGAGAGCCTTTGTGCCTCCTCCACTGCCCCACTCATTCCCTTGGCTCCCTCGGTCAGAACGATCTCTGCTCCCAGGAATCGTAGGATGGCCCTTCTCTCCAAGCTCATGGTCTCCGGCATAGTGAGGATGCATTTGTATCCCTTCACCGCCGCCACCATGGCTAAAGCTATCCCGGTGTTGCCGGACGTGGGTTCCACTATGGTCATGCCCGGTTTCAGCCTGCCGCTTCTCTCCGCCGCCTCAATCATGGAAAGACCTATGCGGTCCTTGACCGATCCCCCCGGATTGAAGGATTCCACTTTGGCAATCAAGACGGCATCTCGCGCCCGTACTAACCTCCTCATCTTTACCAGTGGGGTCCCTCCTATGGTCTCCAATATGCTGTCATGGATCACGGTGATTCCTTTCATCAAAGCGGGGTTAGTTTCGAATGGTTGAGGAGCGCTAATGCTCTCTTGATTTTTATCGTCAGAAAATGCCTTTTCCTAAATGCGACCTTGACTGTTTCACAGACTGCCTACCCACAACCGATAGAAACGCTTGACCCTCGCAGTCGGCGCCCTCCGTTGATGAGCTTGCCGGAGGCTGAAGAAGATGAGTCTTTAGAATCTCATCTTCGTGTTCCTCTTTGGGAAGAATGTCTCTGGATGTCTGGAGCCGGTAGGTACACAATCTGTAACGCACACCGACTCAATTCGTTTGCATCTTCACTTCAAGGAGAGGGAACGGCTCGCCGTGATCAAGGCTATGCCGAATCGCGCGAGGGAGTTCCACCAGGGGGCTGCTCGTCGCAGGCTCCCGGCAGGAACACATGGTTATTCAGCGGTACGGATATCTTTCTGGACATGAATAAAAAGAGAGGCAACACCGCGCTCCGGTGGGGTCAGACCAGAAATCGAAAGACACACGAAGATACCCTATCTCTGAATCTTGGAGAATTGGTTGGGGGAACAGGCGGGAATCAGAATGAGACCTGCCGCTTTTGCGGTGGGAAGGGGCCGAAAGACGGCCCTCTCCACTTTCCTTCTGCTCACCTCAGGAATTCCTGCTTTCTTTCGGATCGATTCCTTCGATGTTTGCCTCGGACGTCAACAGCTTGGTGATGATCCTCCTTTGAAAAGATAGTTTACCAGAAACACCACGTCTCCCGAATCTACTATTCCATTACAGGTGGCATCTCCTGCTTGATACGGCTTGGGGACTGGTCCGTTCTTAAAGAGATAGTTTACCAGATAGACCACATCCCCGGAATTCACAATGCCATCCCCGCTTGCATCACCGCAATTCACCATTGTTGGGTAGACAAAACCGGCATAGAGCTTGAAATTGGTGCTGGAACCAGTTCCAATGGGTGAAGACTGACCACCCGCAAAAAAGGATAGATCGCAGGCATTTCCGTGTTTCTGCCCACCAAAGCCATCCAGAACATCGGTAACCATAATGAAATTGGCCGATTTGGGAAGAGTGCCGGGGGTCTGATTCACCTCGGCAGTCGTTATGGGGTTGGCATTGGAGAAATCTCTGGTCTTTGATTCTTCCTTTGGCTTTATCTGAGTCGAAGTCCTTTCCAGACTCGCCGCTGAAGCGAAATTGACCAGAAGAATCAAAACCAGACCAACCCCCATGATAATTCTCGTTTTCTTCATTTTGCACCTCGTTTTTACAGCCAGTTCGTAAAAGACGTATTGCGATATGCCCCAACTGAGGCCTTCATGGTTTCATTGCTGTAACTATCCAATTCCCACTGGGAGCATCGTAGATCAAAGTCACATTCCCGGTACCCACGGTAGCTTCATCCGCTCCGCTCATGGTCAGAATTTTGTTTCCTCCATTCGAGTTGGCTGAGTTATTCGCGATGGTCATATTCTGTGCGGTGGTATTGTAAAGGATAACCACCTTACCATCCTGCCCGCCAGCAATCCCGGTAATGGCAAAAGCCGCACCTGGTCCCGTAATTCTCACGTAACTTCTTGCACCGATGGCAATGTTGTTATTGTTACCGTTGACCGCAGCAAAAGAACCTACTCTCAAAGCAAAATCACCGTTGATATCAGTCGTAGTATTTGGGGAAGTCGTCCCAATGCCAACCTTAATTGGGGTTCCTGAATCATGGAAGATGACCGCGTGCGACGCGGTGGTGGAGAAGTTGGCGCCAAAGGCAAAAGTATAGTCCGCACTTGGGGAAAGAGCCACATTGCTCCCCGCCGCCAGTGAATAATCCCCGTCAACCCAGTTGTGATATCCTCCTGGTACAGTCGAATAGAGACCGGTGATTTGATTGGAGTGACCTCCGCCAATGGTTGAAAAATCGGCTATTTGTATGTTGTTGTTATAACCACCTCCGATGCTGGAGTAATCACTATTGCAATCGTTGGTTTCTCCGCCAGCTACAGTGGCATGACTCTTGGTGGCATAGTTAGTGTCTCCCCCCGCAACGGTGGCACCACTACCGGTAGCAAAGTTGTACTCTCCACCTCCTACTACTGCAGAGTAGTTACTGGCGTGGTTTACTCTTCCACCTCCAACGGTAGCATATTGTCCGCTGGCGATATTGTATTCTCCTCCGCTTATGATGGTGCGATCGCTACTTGATAGATTGCCTATCCCGCCACTTACGGTTGCCCCCCATCCACTGGCAGTATTTATGAGTCCGCCTCCCACCGTGTTATATTTATAATCTTGTCCGGAGTAACCTGTGGTACAGGCTACTCCCAGATTAACATGGGTGGAATCGGCACTGCCCAGCAAGATGCTTCCATAGCGGGCAATACCCCAAGCCCCACGGGTAATTAAAGAAGTATCGGCAGTTTCAGTTACACGAAACGCCCAGTCTTTATCTCCTCCTCCTGCTGCCTGCCAAGTCCCTACACCAGAGGCATCTGAGGTCAAAACGTAACCGTCGGTCGCACCTGTGGACATTTTAAAGCCGGTCATCTGGGCTGTTCCAGCCACATCCAATCTTTCAGTGGGACTGGTCGTTCCGATGCCCACTTTTATCGGAATGTCAGAATCGTGAAAAATGACTGCGTGAGAAGCTGAGGTAGTGAAATTGTTGCCAAAAGCAAAGGTGTAGTCGGCAGAACCGGTAAGCTTTACCTGAGTTCCAGCAGCCAATGAAAAGTCACCAGCTGTCGTGTCTGCAAAACCGCCTGGGACTACTGCACACAAAGCGTTAGCTCGGTTGGATGCTCCGCCAGATACGGTGGCATTACCCCAGTCGGCGGTGTTGCTTTGTCCGCCTCCCACCGTCGCATATTCAAGAGTTGCGACATTCAGTCCTCCGCCTGCAATAGCTGCTCCAACCCCGCTGGCGGTATTTCTATATCCACCTCCTACAATAGCAACATCCCCGCTGGCCATGTTGCTGTCTCCGCCTACCACAGCTGAGAGAAAACCGCTGGCGATATTCCCACCGCCACTGCCGACAAACGCAGCTGATCCGCTGGCTGTGTTAAGTATGCCCCCTGCCACGGTGCAATATTTGTTGGCGCGTGTGATGGTTCCCGTGGTGCAGGCCACGCCAAGATTGACGTGGGTGGAGTCCATATCGCCGAACAAAGTTGCTCCTCGTCGGGCAATACCCCAGTTACCGCCGGTCGTTATACTTGTATCAGCAGTATCAGTTATTCGGAAGATCCACTTACTATCGCTTCCGCCTCCTCCTGATCCCGCCCGGTAAGCATACGGCACGCTCACCATCGCCTTTCTTGGCGTTATCTCCGGATCACCTCCAACTTTCACCCCCAGATATCTGATGCTGCCATCAAAAACCGAATCGGGAATAGCATTGGTACTCCCCAACAAAACGTTGAATACTCCTTTCTCTACTTTGACTGATGATTGTGATTCACTCCACTTGGAAGTGATACCATTTGAGTCCGCATAGATAGAAAAAACCATCTGGATGGTCGTATCCAGGGGTGCACCAGAAACTTTGGTGAGCTTACCCTGGTAGTTGATCAGCTGTGGCACGGCAGCGTCGGAGCTTGCAATCGGGACAATGAACAAACCGATTGCCAAAAGAATACAGGCTCCAAGAAGGCTCGAAAGCGAATGCAAGGCTTTCATTTTGAATACCTCCGGTTTTGGTTTAAAGGTTCAACTGCATCTTGTTCTGATATTATCATTCGCATGGCGGGTGACCACCTTTGAAGAGGTAATTGATGAGATATACCACGTCCCCGGCGTCAACGACTCCGTTACAAGTAGCATCCCCGGCCTGTAACGGATGAGGAGCGGAACCGCCCTTAAAGAGATAGTTTATCAAGTAAACTACATCTCCGGCATTGATGACCCCGTCTCCGGTGGCGTCACCCGGGACCACATGCTTTGTCCACTGGGCAATGTGTGCTGCCGACATCTTACCCCCAGCGGTGGTAAACTCCCCCCCCACAATCAGCTTGTTGTCATAGACCGCCAGGGCACGGACCCGGCCATTCATCCCCGACCCCAGGGCAGACCAGGAGGAACCGTCCCAGGAGGCAATACGATTAGCACTCACGCCCCCGGCGGTGGTAAACGCTCCCCCCGCAATCAGCTTGTTGTCATAAACCGCCAGGGCCCAGACCATGCTATCCGTCCCCGACCCCAAGGCAGACCAGAAGGAACCGTCCCAGGAGGCAATATTATTAGCACTCACGCCCCCGGCGGTGGTAAATCCTCCCCCCGCAATCAGCTTGTTGCTATAAAGCGTCAGGGCCCAGACCCCGCCCCTATTATTCATCCCCGACCCCAAGGGGGACCAAGAGGAACCGTTCCAGGAGGCAACATAATTGGCACTCACGCCCCCGGCGGTGGTAAAGGTCCCCCCCGCAATCAGCTTGCTGTCATAGACCGCCAGGGCATGGACATAGGGAAAGGTCCCCCCCGCCATCCCCGACCCCAGGGCTGACCAGGAGGAACCGTCCCACGAGGCTATATTATTAGCACTGACACTCCCGGCGGTGGTAAACGCTCCCCCCGCAATCAGCTTATTGTCATAGACCGCCAGGGCATGGACATAGCCCCACATCAGCCCCGCACCCAAGGGGGACCAGGAGGAACCGTCCCAGGAGGCTACACTATTAGCACTCACGCCCCCGGCGACGTAAAACGCTCCTCCCGCAATCAGCTTGTTGTCATAGACCGATAGGGCATAGACCGTGCCAATGATCCCCGACCCCAAGGGGGACCAGGAGGAACCGTCCCAGGAGGCTATCTGATTGACACTCACGCCCCCGGCGGTGCTAAAGTCTCCCCCCGCAATCAGCTTGTTGCCATAGACCGCCAGGGCCAAGACGGAGTAATCCATCCCCGTACCCAAAGGGGACCAGTAGATGTCGTCAGGATCGCTGAATATTCTGGCGTTTGCATTTGGTGACAGAACCGGCTCGCCAGTGCGAGGGTCAGTTGACACATCTAATCCCTTCAAATCAAGCGGACCCTGGTACCCCGACTCCCGAATGACTTTAAGGTCAATCCGACCATCAGGCTTTAAAAAGTCTCTTGCACTTCGCCCCTTCAAATTCTCTAAAGGGAGAGTCAGTCGTTCTTTCGGATTATTTGTGTTTATATTGCCCGCAGGATCTCGGAGGTCTGCTGATCCGTTGTATCTCCTCACCCAGGCGGTGTCAACCTGGGCAAAAGCGATGCCGCTCATGAACCATATGGCTTGGGGCACGACACACAAAGCAAAAAATATTGTCGCCAACATAAGCAAATACCGTTTTAGCATAAAAACCTCCCGGGGAGAGAAAAGATTAGCAGAAATATGACATCTCATTCCTTGTAGCCTTTGTGGAAGCAAAGCTGTGTATATTTCATATACCACTTTTTCTGGTAATGTCAAGAAGATTCTGGTTGACTTTCAAGGATGGTGTGTTATATTAGATGCGCGACAATAGCTGGACAAGGGCTTTTTGTGACCCAAAATCAACAATCTGCCCAGTTGGCTATTTCTCTACCCTTGTTGGCTGTTGTCGCAAACAATCAACTTCTGAAGGTAGCTGACTGGGCTTTTTGTTTTGAGAAACAAAAAGGAAAGGAGGTGAGAAAGAAAAATGAGAGTTTTCAAGCGGGGAAAGAATTGGTATGCGGACTATGCCATCGGGGGTAAGCGAAAGATGAAGTCTTTCGGTCTACACAGGAAGATGGCGGAACTGTTTTTGAAGGATGTCGAGCTGAAAGAGATTCGAGGCGAGCTTGAAATCGTGGAAGAAAACATAGCTGTGCCCGAGTTCTTCAGGCGGTACATGGAATACTGCAGGTCCAACAAGTCTGCCTATACCGCCATAGTGGACGAAGGTAGAATAAGAGCCTGGGAACGCTATCTTGAAGGTTGTGGGGTCACCAAATTCAAAGACATCACTCCTCTTGTTGTTAAAGGCTTGAAAGCCCGGATTTTGGCAAAGGGAGACAGCCCGGTAACATTCAACCGCTATTTGGAACTGCTGAAATCTGCACTGAATAAAGCTGTCGAGTGGGAACTCTTGCGGGAAAACAGAATTAGAGGCTTCAAGAGACTCAAATCAGACCGGAGCCGGCAAATCCGGTTTCTCACAACCGAAGAGATAAAGTTGGTCCTGGATTCTGCAGATGAGTTTATGAGACGGGTAATTCTGATTTTCCTCTGCACCGGGCTTCGAAGGTCGGAGTTAGTCTTCCTTGAGTGGCGAGATATTGACTTCGACAATGGTTTGATCTATGTTCAATCGAAGCCGGAATTCGGCTTCCATCCCAAAAGCTACAAACCACGTTCAATACCGATTTGCAATGACCTCCGAACTTTCCTTTTCGACATGCCACAGGCAGGGCGGTTTGTCTTTGACGATGGTCACAATCAGCCACTTCATCATCCCAACACCTATTATAAGGAGCTAACGAAAATCTACAAGAAGGCTGGGATTGAAGGGGCTAACCTTCACACCCTCCGGCATACCTTCGCCAGCCACCTCATCATGAAAGGTGTCGATCCCCGGACGGTCCAAGAATATCTCGGACACTCCTCTCTTCAGGTCACCGAGAAGTACTCCCACCTATCAAAGAGTCACAAACGGGAAGCTATTAATGTCCTGAGTTTCGGTGCGGACATTGAAACAAAACCGAAACAAATTGGACAAGCTAAGACGTAAGCTGCTGGAAATGAAGGAGTTAAAAAAGCGGGAGACGGGATTCGAACCCGCGACCAACAGCTTGGAAGGCTGTGACTCTACCAAACTGAGTTACTCCCGCACGGTTAGTTCATGGTTCACAGTTGGTAGTCAGCTCCTCCCCCCATTCAGGATTTTGCCACGAACCACGAACTACGAACCGACTTAAAAATGGAGAGGGAAGGATTCGAACCTTCGAAGGCGATAGCCGACAGATTTACAGTCTGTTCCCGTTGGCCACTTGGGTACCTCTCCATACAGCTCACAATCGACTAATTCTATCAAACAAGTTCCCACCTAAAGGGAACTGACATCTCGCTATTCTTTAGAAACTCTCATCTCAAATAACTTACCATCCTTACTACGCACCCAAAGATTTTTTGTGAATATATCCAATGCAGAATTAAAAGCAAGCATTATCTTGCGGGGATTTATGGCCGCGAAATGATCTTGATTTGCAATGAGGAAAGCATATCTTAAGGCCGGGACGCTTTGTAGCATTCACATTTGCGATCGAACCGGGAGAACGACATGGAAGAGTTCAAGAAAGTGGCCGTTCAGACTGCCTTGAAAGCAGGAGACATACTCATCCAGCATGCAGGAAAGGTCAAGAAAATCGGTTTTAAGGATGATGTCAATCTGGTAACAGATGTTGATGGCATCTCAGAAGAAGCCATAGTAAAGACGATCCGAAGCAAATTCCCCGACCACGGCATTTTGACCGAAGAGAGCAGAGAAAAAAAGTCGGATTCCGCGTTCAAGTGGGTTATCGATCCGTTGGACGGAACCACCAATTATGCCCACGATCTTCCGGTTTTCTGCATCTCCATCGCCTTGGAAAAAGACGGAGAGATCATTCTGGGGGTGGTTTACAATCCCAATTTGGATGAGCTTTTTGTTGGAGAAAAAG
Organism: Candidatus Zixiibacteriota bacterium; assembly: GCA_049694315.1. GTDB lineage: Bacteria > Zixibacteria > MSB-5A5 > MSB-5A5 > SM1-73 > CAIVRH01. Next base: position 40,168 of record JBAVQU010000031.1, on the reverse strand, counting down.
GAAAAGGGGCTTATCTATATAAAGGAAGAGGCTCGTCCCAAAGCAAACGGAAGGTTTCCGTATCCCATACTCATCAATTGGGGAAGGGCTTATTGGCCACCGGTTTTCCTTACGATATCAGAACCAGCAAGAACAACAACTTGAATCATTTTTCCAATTTCTACAAAAAGTGCCAGGCCGTAAGGAGGATGGGAGCGGCCGCCTTAGACTTATGCTATCTGGCTATGGGAAGATTCGATGGCTTCTGGGAATTGAAACTCTCCCCCTGGGACATGGCAGCAGGAAGTCTGTTGATCACCGAAGCTGGGGGAAAAGTCACCGACTTTTCCGGAGGTCCATTCAACATCTATCTGAAAGAGATTTTAGCCACTAACGGAAAAATACACCAACAGATGATAGACGTTTTGAAGAATAATAGACCCTACTCAGCTTAGTCATTCCACGTTCGTTGCTCGTCGCTCTGTGCAAACCAATTATCCAAATCAGAACTTGCCGGCGGGTCTCCCAGCCCCGCAAAGAGAGCTCTTAAGATCTCTCTAAAAACATCTTGACATAGGTAGATAAATGCTACTATTCTTAGAAAGAAGGGAATGGGTCTATTCTGAAATCGGGCTACAGCCACTTATTCCGGCGTGACACGGGTGGTGGAGTTAATGGCGTGGACAAATGGTTCAAGGGTCTCAAGCCGATGCTAACGCGGATAGAAGTTTTGTTTGCAAACCATGTAAACCGCTGGTTATGCGGCCCCAATAGCCCGGCATGGAGTGCTTATCGAACCATATGATCATTTTCATGCACAATCCAAGCTATAGAAACAAAAATGATTAATTCAATAATGAACAAAGTGGAAATCTCTGTTATTATACCGGCTCAGAATGAAGCAAAGTATATTGAATCATGCATTAAATCCGTCAAATCACAAGACTTTAGCGATTACGAGATGATAGTTGTAGATAATGGAAGCACAGACAAAACCTCTGAAATTGCAAAAACACTTGGAGCAAATGTGGTTTTCGAGCCGCAGGTTGGACTGCCCCAAGCAAGAGAAACAGGGAGAAGAACAGCAAGTGGTGAGATAATCTTGTATATAGATGCTGATACCATTATTCCACCGTCATATCTTTCGAAAGTCGTCGAGTTCTTCAAAAATCATAGCGAAATAGTCGCAGTCACTAATCCTTTTTTCTTCTATGACGGTAATTGGAAAACGGATATTTTTCTAAAGTTCGCATTCAAGGTTGCTTGCCCTCTCTATTTTAAGATACTTGGGGCTTTCCATTTACCCAAATTTGTCCTAGGCGGCAGTTTCGCCGTTAGAAAACACATTCTTGAAAAAATAGGTGGTTTTAATACCAATATTAAATTTTATGGTGAGGATACTGACATATCCATTAGAATTTCAAAAGCAGGATCCATTGCCTTTCTGCCTGGCCTATATGCTTCCACCTCAGCCCGGAGATATATTAGCCAGGGATTTCTGAAAACCCAAGCTATATATCTATTTAGTCATTTACATATACTTTTCTCCAATCATCTAGCAATCAGATCGTTTAACCCGCCCAAGTCTAAATGGCTATTTAGATTTGCAACCACCATGTGTGTGCTGGGGTTGGTTGTGTTTTTTGCTTATGCATCCACTTCACTTAAATCAGAAGTCTTTGGAAAAGTAATTCATGATATCGACACTCCTCGTAAAATAGTAGCGTTAACTTTTGATGACGGGCCTAACGGCAAATACACCCAGCAGGTTATAGACATTCTTGACCGGGAAGGTGTCAAGGCCACATTTTTTCTTATAGGGAAGAATGTTGAAACCTATCCGGAAATCGCAAAGGAAATAGCAGCTCATGGACATGCTATTGGTAATCATAGTTACACCCACCCGTGGTTACTGCCGGTAGAAAATATGAAATCAATCATGAGCGAAACCGAAAGAGCTGAAGAAGCCATTTATGAAGCCACCGGCCAATTACCCAAAATCTTCCGCCCACCACACGGATTAAGGACCCCTTGGATGGATGATATCATTCGCAGGGAGGGATACACCATATATACCTGGGATGATATGACCACAGATTATCTACAGAGAACCTCCGAAAGAAAGATAGCCGAGAGGATTCTTTCGAATGTTCATCCGGGTTCCATAATTGTTCTGCACGACGGTATAAATCTAGAACATGAGATTAACAGAGAAAATATGATAAAGGCACTGACTGTAATCATAAAGGAATTAAAAAGAGAAGGTTATGAATTTGTTAAGCTCGATGAGAATACAGAAGAATAATGGCAATCCTAAGAGGCCACCACAATTAAGTAAGAATATAGTTCGCAGGCGGGGCTCCCAGCCCCGCAAAAGGAGCTCTCCAAAAATATCTTGACAAAGTTGGATAAACGATTACTATTCCCATAAGAATATAATGGATTTATGCGGAAACCGGGCTATAGACAATACATTCAGACGTGACACGACTGAGGGAGTTAAAAGTTTAAGCGAAATGTTCGAGTAGTAAGGCGGGTGTCTTACATAACTGATAGTAAGAGAAGTCAGAAGAAAGAGGCTTCTGATCTATGAGCTAAGAGAAGCTTTTAGGTAGACTAAAAGAGAAGGAATTATACATGAGTAACAAAAAAGATTCTATTCAAAGACTATCTGTTATTGTTCCGGAAAGTCCTTTTTCTCCAGATGAATTAAGAGGAAAGAAACAATGTCTTTGTGCTTTAGATGTTGAGAAACTTATTGAGTGGTGGCCAGGCACAGCACACTCTCCACATCGTAATCCGGAGAAAGTCAGAAATATACAAAGATCGCTAGACTGGAAAAGAGTAGCTCAAATAGCCGCATATCTTTTACAAGAAGAGATAGTTGATACAGATGAGAAAATTAATAAATATTTCACTTCTATATATGAACCTAAGAAATATGAAAAAGGAAGGGAATGGCCCCCTAATGTAAAGAAAGTAACAGGTTTTGAACGGAGTGAATATCCAATATTCTCTAACATTTTGGTACATGTAAATGGAGCAAAAATTGTTGAATTCGAAACTCAAAAAGATGAGAAAGCCGCGCATTTAATTTTTGACGAAGATGATAAGAATCTTAATTTTTATGTGATCGATGGGCAGCATAGAATTAATGGAGCTTTTTTTGCTTTGAAAATATTGCAAGAAAGAAGGGAAAAGGCTAAATGGGAAATCCCAGTACAGATTTTTGTGGATCTTGATTTAAGAGAGCAACCTCCTAAAAGACAAGCTCAAATTTTCATTGATGTAAATTTCTACCAGAAGAAAGTTGATCGTTCGTTGGTGGCAGACCTATTTCCCACAACTAGAGTAGGCAGAGATCCTCTTGATGATACAGAAAGAGCCCAAGATATAGGGAGAAAGCTTATGCTTGAGGTGGGTCCTTTGGTGGGGATGATTCAAATACCAGGAATTAAATACGGAGTAAAGGATGTTGTGACTTTAGCTACATTGAATAATGCGATTGAAGATGTACTATCATGCCTTCATAATAATGGTATCGATGCTTTAGAAGCTCAGACGCAGTTTATAGCGCAGTGTTTAGGATGTTGGCTTGAAGCAACAGGCCGTTTTGAGGATCCCAAAACGAAGGAGACCAGCTTATTAGATTCTGAAAATGTTGTATACCAAGGTCGCGTACTGGTTTCGGTGATTGCTCTCATACCTGCAATTATTTGGGAGCTTCGTGAAAAGAGAGTACCAGTACAAAATGCTGAAAAATTCAAGGAAATCTTAACAGATTGGTTTAGGAGAATAATTGTACGAGCAAAACTAGAGGAAAAGGGCAAATTCATTACTAAAAGTAGATTTAAACAAAAAGGTTATTTGGGGAGCGGAGGCATAGGAAGATTCAGAGACACTTTATGGGCAGCAATCAGGGGTCCTAAAGTTAAAATGGAAACAGTCTTAGAGCAAGCAGAGAAGAATAGAAAATTCATTCTTACTGCTTTAAGGAACACAGAGAGTAAATGAAATATGCCTCTAAAAATAGATAAGCAAATTACAATTCTTTTTCAGAGATTAGACTCTATGCAGAGGATAGGTTCTTTTCCTCCTCTGGGATGTCTTTCTAAAGTTTTGCACCACACGATAGGAGGAACACAGAGAATAAGAGCTGGAGGAATGTGTAAACCGATTCGACCCCAAGACGCAGCTTTCTTTGCTTCTGCAGCAGTTGAAATGTGGTTAAGAGGTGTGCATAGTTTTTTGATTTCGGCTGGAGTGTATAAGATTAGTCCAATTTGGGCTTCGGTTTGTGGTTATTATTCAAGTCATTACTGTGTCAGGGCACTAGCGCATTTGCTGGGCTTTTTTCAAATAAGAAGCAAGAGATGCGTTGCAAAGATTGAAATCGAAGCAGGAACAGTATACCAATGCCATTTTAATGATAAAACAATGCGTGAGCATGTCTTTTACTGGCAAGTTGTAAAGGAAAGTCCGCGGTTTTCCGACAATCCTTTCTTGAGGACTAATCTTGAAAACAGCGATGAATCTGTCCATAGAGTTACGGCCAACTATTATGATCATGTAAACCATTTTCCTCAATTTTGTCCATTAGATAAGCAAGAACTAAAGAACAGAATTAGTCGGATATCAAAGATCGAATTGACAGCTGCACCAGTCTTTGATAAAGATCAATTCCCTGAGGTAGACAAAGTGCAGTTAGTCGCATATCATAGAATAATAATTTTTAGAAACTTTTTGGATGAAATTTTAGGTGGCAAAAATCGTTATTGGAATTATTATAGGGCTCCATCTTGGAGTAGCGATTATCTTGATTTTCAAATTGTTCCCGCAGCAGAGTTAGAGAATCTACGACATTAATATGAAATACATGGGATCTAAAAGAGTAATGCTCCAAAACGGCTTAGGCTCTTTGATTCTTGAAGAGTCAAGGAAAGCTAAGCGGATTGTTGATTTATTTTGCGGAGCGGGTTCAGTGGTTGGATTTGCCGCTCGTGAGACAAGCCTGCCTGTTTTAGCCATTGATCTTCAACATTATTCGATTGTATTAGCCAAATCTATATTGGGAAGAGTTTCTTCGATATCATCGGAGGACATAGGAAAGAAATGGCTAACTAGGGTAGATAAAGACCGATCTGCATCCTTGTTATGGAAAAAGGCTCGGAAGTTGTCCCTTAAAATTGACATGCGGTCCGTCAGGCGATATGTAGAAACATGCCGTCATTTGTGTCAAGATGAGTCAAAAATCGGTCCAATTTGGAATGCCTATGGTGGCTATTATTTCAGCCCTGAACAGGCCTTAACGTTTGATTATCTATTAAGAGATTTGCCCAATGATGACACAGAGAAAATGGTTTGTCAGGCTACGATCATCATTGCCGCAATGCGATGCGTTGCCTCGCCGGGGCACACCGCCCAGCCATTCCAACCCACCCCAACCGCTAAGAAGTATATCATTCAATCTTGGAAACGCGATCCGCTTGAAGTCTGCAAAAGAGTATTAAAAGTAGTGTGCGCCCAATATGCAAAAACCTTGGGAGACGCTTACGTGGCGGATGCAGTTAGCGAGGCACGCAATCTAAAACCAACAGACTTAGTTATCGTCGATCCTCCATACTCCGGAGTCCAATATAGCCGGTTTTATCATGTTTTAGAAACATTGGCTCGGGGGTTCTGTGGCCCTGTTTCCGGAGTCGGGAGATATCCTGTTATAGCCGAAAGACCACAATCAGATTTTAGTAATGCCGGACAATCAAAACAAGCGCTGATAAAACTACTTTCCAATTTATCAAGGTCAGGATCTACGGTCATTTTCACTTTCCCTGAAGGTGTGTGTAGTAACGCTCTTTCCGGAGAAATGATTTTTGAGGAAGCTATGCAGTATTTTACAATCGATAAGAAGATCATCAGGGGCAAGTTTAGTACTTTGGGAGGTAATAAAGAGAAACGAGCGTCCCGCAAGGATTCGAGTGAATTGATTTTATTGATGAGGTGTAGCTCGTAGGAGAGGACCCCTTGCTCCTGCCACTGTTCCGATGTCTTCCTTCAGCTTACGAGGGTTGGGCTCACTTGTGCCGCAGTTAAGTTACGTAATTTCTACGTAGTCTATTCCTATTGACAAACCACGATAAATATCATTTAATTCGTGTGACATTCAGAGAGATTGTTCAACTTGCAACAGTTCTTTTTCGGCAGTCTCATACCTGTGCTATTATTGATTGGTGTTTTAACTATATTAACCATATTTAAAGGAGGTAAGGTAAAATGGCTAACCCAAAAGATGGAAAATTGGAGCTGCTCACTGATAAGAACAGCGCCTTGGTTTTGGTGGACTATCAGCCGTCCATGTTCAAGGGTGTTGCTTCGGGGGATAAGGTCATAATCAAGCAAGCCGCTGTTGGTGCGGCGAAAGCGGCAAGCATCCTGGGGATTCCGGTGGTTTTGTCTGCGATCAATCCAAAATATCTCGGGGAGTTTATACCGGAAATCGCCGGGATATTCCCTGGTCAGGAGGTCTTTGCCCGAACGGTTCCGAGCTTCGACGCGTTCGAAGACGAAAAAACCTATAGTGCCTTCAAGAAAACCGGGAGAAACAAACTGGTCATTTCAGGACTGTGGACCAGCATGTGTTTTGCCTACACCGCCCTTCACGCTCTAAAAGAGGGATATGACGTTGTTGGATTGATTGACGCCGCAGGTGATTCCACTCCGGATGCACATAAGTATGGTGTCAAAAGAATGCTGCAAGCCGGAGTTGTTCCGATTACTACCGAGTCATTAGTATCGGAATGGATGCACGACTGGAACAATCCCAAAGCCGGCGAGCTGGTCAAAGAAGTCTATTCAAAGTATGGCGCAATGATCGGGCTTCAATAACACGTAGACCAGCAATCCTGTGCTCAGTTGGGCTCTTCCGAGCTTCTGTGCCTGCTTGGTCCCCAAACTTGTCAGGTGGTGATCCGTCAGATCAGGAAACCCAATGGCACATGAGATCTTAATTCGAGAAACCGAACACAAATTCAAACACATGCTTTTTGGTTTCCAAAAGATAACTGTAGCGCATCCCCAAGTCGAAATTTATCGGCAGGTTAAAAATATTCATATCTGTGGTCAATTCCGTTCCGAAAGACCGGTAAAACTTATCATCGCTTCTATCCCAGGCTACTCCGTAATCATAAAACAGATTGGTCTTCCATCTCTTAAAATACATGATGCTAAGGATGTTTAAATCCGGATACCACAAGGGAAAAGCGTAATTAATACCCCCCTTGGCAATTCTCTCATGAAATTGATAGCTGTATCCCCGGGGAAACAACATTTCGCTATCGAACCAATACCCCCGTGGGTCCTGCTCCTCATAGGCTGCCTCAAGATGTAAGCTGTTCCGTTTGAATAACCCCGGGAAAAACAGGCTCGTCTGGGCCGAAAACAATCGACCGTGATAATCCTCCTTAAAGGGCGTATGCCGAAAGACAATGTCGATCGTCTGCCCCCAGACTGGATTCAAATCGGAAATCCATTGATAGCCACGGAAGAACGAAAACCGGTAAGTCAGAGGAGTAAAAACCCCATTATTCTTATCGTGAGCTTTTATATAGGTTAAGTCGGATATGCGGGTATAAGAAGCCTTAGCTCCCAAGCTAAAGGAGGTTTGATACACCCCGCGGGTTAGATTAAGCGGCAGGCGGAATCCGAGATCAAATGCGCTCTCCTGCCAATGATAGTAATTCTTTTTATCAAATTGATCTCGATACGTTGACGCCCTTCCCCCATAACTCCCTCCAAAATCGATCAGAGGATAAAAACCCCCATAGCTCGCATTAAGAAAGCCTGCGCTGGTTTTTTCGTTGGAATTATATTGATAACCCAGTGAAGACTGAAAAGTGCCCAGCCGGTTCATGGAGAGCAGGGAAATCACTGAATTCTCTTCTTCGGGACTGCTGAATAAATTCCAGCTGTGAATATTTAACAGATGGGAGAACTCATTGTATCCTTTTACGGGATAAATCTTCCGGGGAATCGAATCGAGAATGTCCGAGCCTGCTTCCTGGACGATTAATGGTTCTGAGTAATTGATGTTTTTCCTGGCAACATCTTCCAGCTTAATCCAGGCAGTGGGATTCAAAGGCATTTCGGCAACATTGTAGCCTTCTTTAGTGTAATCATTGAAGGCGAGCCATTTGCCGTCAGGGGAGGGTGCAGGGTTGAATGCGCCATATTTTCTCGAGGTCACTTGATAGATTTGCCGGTTCGAAAGATCCAGTGCATATATATTATCTATCCCCGAATAGGATGCGTTGAATAAAATGTAATGATCACAATATACCGGGTGCCAAATGTTATCCAGTCCGAAGGGAACCACATCCTCATAAGTTCCCTCATCCAGATGGACTATGGTCAATGCTTTGCCCTGACTGCCCAGCCGGGTCAAGACGATCTGTTTTCCGTCCGGAGACCAGCGCGGTATCATTAACAATATATTTCCGGGATTATCCAGGCGCCGGATTTCTTTTCCGGTTTCCGAGTTTAGAATCACCAAATGGCTCTGGTTACGGGTATCGTATTCGACCGCAGCTATCATCCTACCGTCCGGGGAGAGCGCCGGGGCATGCAGCCGCGTTTGGGACGTGATCCGCCTGATCTTCTTTCGGGAAAGGTCAAAAACCTTGATCACCGAAAAATCACGCCAGGACCAGCGCGGGTCATATTCAAACTCGCTCCAGACCAGCTTGTCACCAGCCACGGAAAACGGGGTCTGCTCCCAATCCCCCGGGTAGAATAGGAACTCTTCTCTTCCATTCACATCGATCTTGATGAAGGTTGGTTGATCACCCAGACCATACTTTGCCACGATCAAGGAACCGTCCGGAGCATGCTGGGGATACAAATAATATGTCAGAAATCCATTTTGCTTTCGGTTGATCCGACTGGCTTCCGTAAGGGTTACTCCGGTTAACTGTTCCTTCCATAAATTTTCCAATTCATTCATCGTCGCCCTGTAAGTGCCGACGACCCCCTTTCCGGTTTTCCCCTTCAGCGACAAGGAAAAACTGTACGGCAGAAACGAGAATCTTGATGTTTGCGAGAGGATCTCTGGCCAAACCTCTACCCCATAATGCCGTTTTACGTAGGTGGTCATCAGATATCCTAAGGGGTAAGGGTTAGCGAACCAATCCCGATATGAACCGCTTATCATCTTGTAGTAGGAAAAACGCCGGCCCGAAAGAAGGAGAGTGCGGATCGGCATATCGAAATTTGGCATCCGGCCCCGCCCACCCCGGGTCAGAATCGTCTCCATCCCCACGGCATCCCCTTCCCAAAACCAGATTGGAACCGAGACCATGGAGCCAAAAAACCAGCCGTTTTCCCCGAACAGGTAATATAAAATCCTGGTGAATCCCGAATTGGTCTTGTCAAACTGTGCCACATGGCGGAATTCATGAACCGCCAGTAGATTGTACCATTCTGTGGGATCAATCGGGCCGGATTGCGGCGGGGTGTTGAACCATTCGCTTCGCCGGGGCGCCAAGTTGACAAACCCGTTGGATATCGTATTCTGATTATGTAAGATCAGAGACAACTTCTTGGGCTTGACCTTAAGCGATTTCGAATCTGCAGTATAAATGTGCTCCAGGGTATTCGCAATCCGCTGGGCGCTAGTGGTTATTTCCTCGGGAAAAATGATTTCGAAATTATCGCTCTCGATTGCCTTCCAGTGCAGGCTGGGCGGATTCTGGAAAGTACCTAGTTCATCACCAAGTAGTTGAGCTAACGAAGATTCCTTTGCCACTATTAATCCGCAAACCAATGCCGTCCAGAAAAACCACCGCCTTATTCTAGCCGGACATACCCATATCATTTCATCCTCACAGATCATAGGTTCAGCACGACGAAGTCTGCTTGATTATACCAATTTATCAACCAGCCCTTTGGTTCGACTTTTTCCTTCGAATTCCCCAGGATGACAAGCGAAGTCGAACCGATCACCACCTTGACGGTTCGACAGACTCACCGTCCCTGAGCAAGTCGAAGGGAGCTGACCGAGGGGCGGGCACATTTTGACTAAAGACAATTGTCTTCAAAACAAGAATCGAATGATTTATAGTTGTAGCGGGGTCTCGACCCGGACACGTTTTAATACGCAAGGAGTATATTTTCTGTTGCAACAACAAAGTAATGGCAAACTCACGTCCGAAGTCAGGTATCCATAAGCACCTGACTTCAAATACGTAGCGCCCGACCACAGCTTGTCCTGAGCGTAGCCGAAGGGTTTACCCTGAGCCTAGTCGAAGGGTGTCGGGCGTGTTACCTGAGCAGACTTCCGGGTCGGGCTCCCGACAGACTGCCCAACCAGAGCTTGAATCATACTCTCTCCCCTTTGGGGAGAGAGCAAGGTTGAAAATCCCGTCCTTCGATTTACTCAGGATGGTGACAGTTCGGCTTCGCTCACTGTCCCTGAGCCAAGTCGAAGGGAGCGAAGTCGAACCACCAAAGGCAGGAGAGAGGGGCACACAGAGGGAGAGGTCGTAGTAGCAAATTCACCATAACTCTAATGGTGAAGAGAATAGGCGCACCGTTTATAGGAGATGAATATATGATGCTTGCACAGAAACTCCCCTTGGAGGAGACGAATGATCTCTTCACAAGTTATTTCCCTCTCCCCTCGTGGGAGAGGGATTAAGGGAGAGAGCGAGGTTGAAAATCCCGTCAAAGGTATGAACCGTATGGTTCATACCAAAGGCGGGAGGGAGATAAACCCAATCATAAACCTATCGGCGGTCTATCAACACACTGCCCGACAACAACCTAACCTATCGTCTCTCTCATCACCGGGAGCAGATTCACTACAACTTTTGTGGTGAAGAGGATAGCGCCGGTATTTATGAGAGGCAGTGTATTATACCTGCCCCTTTACCGCATTCGCAGAATGCATAACTTTGAATTTTGAACTCTAAACTTGAAACTTTAAACGCCTTTGAAGGTAAATATGTCTCTGGTGGAGAATTTGCACGAACCATGCATCGAAATTTATACGCAAGTCACTAACCTTAAATCACTTGGAAGAAAAGTGAGAAAAAAATAAAAATGAACCTCAGATGCCTCAGAAGCTTCAGATGCACCAGAAGCACCAGAACTACCAGTCCGCTATATCCTCTGGTATGAACTGCATAGTTCATACCACAGGACGACTGAAAAAATGAAAAACAGCCATCCGCAAGTCCAGCCAGCCCAGCAAGCCCAGCCGTTAGTTTCGTAAGTCGGGCTGTCGATAGATTATCCGACAATAACCAATCAAACCACTGTCTGGAATATTTGAATGAACGTCCTCCTGATCCATAACTGCATCACCGAAGGGTTTGGGCTTTACGAGACCATCCTGAGGCCGATTGCCTCCAAGGTGAAGGCGATTCATCCATATCGAGGTGATCTTTTTCCGAACGTTCACGGGATAGATACCGTTATCGTGGGTGGGACACCTATTTCCGCATACCATCTGGGAAACCATCCGTTTCTACAACAGGAATTCTCTTTCTTAAAGGAAGTCATCGCCGCGAACGTCCCCTGCCTCGGAATCTGTTTTGGCGCTCAACTATTGTCACTTGCGCTTGGCGGAACCGTAATCCGAAGCCCTCAAAAGGAGATCGGAGTCTACGAGGCAGAGCTTACGGAATCGGGTACGACTGACCCTTCCTTGAAAGGATTCCCACGTCGCTTTCCGGTCTTCCAGTGGCACCAAGATACGTTCTCAGTCCCACCCAATGCCGAGCTCCTGGTAACTGGACGGACTTGTAGGAATCAGATGTTCAGAGCGGGAAATGCTGTCGGGGTGCAGTTCCATCTGGAGACCGGATCCAAGGAAGCGGACAGTTGGTGCACAGCGTATGCGGAGGAGCTTCAATCTTTTGGAAAACGAAGAGATGATATATCCGTGGAATGTGAAGCAGCGGAAAAACAAATGGCCCTGCTGGCAGAGAGAATGATAACAAATTTCTCAAGTTTATGTATATTCCCTCATAGGGGCGGGAATTTATCCCGCCCAGAACTGTAAACGAGGCAGAAAGATGGATTCTGAATTTCACAACCTCCGGTTTTGTCTATCATAGGGGCGGGAATTCATCCCGCCCAAAACTGTAAACAAGATTGTCATCCAACATTGGATGGTTAACCTGCAATCTGATTTTGAATATGGTATCAGAGTAATAATAATAGACCACAAGTCCAAAGTCAGATTGATGGAGCAGTTCGATGCGCAAGAGATTAAGCCCGTTTACTTTTTCGGCTGTAAGTCTCGTTGCAACGTCTTTTGTCATCGCTATGATGCTAAACTGTAATGATCCACCTACTCGACCCAATCCCTGTTGGACGAGTGTGGACACCCTCTTTTCGAGTGGAATTCCCATCCGTGATACCTCTGACGTTCGGGCAGCTTTTGATGCCTATGTAACATTCGTTGACTCAACGGATGCAGAGTTCCCCATGGACCAGAATTGGTCGTATCTCACTTCTCGACCTTTCCACAAATGGAAAGGTCGTTTCTACTGGCAGGTTGATCACATGGTTTATTCTCCAGACCAGGGCACTATGCTCCTTCGCCGGCTTGTCTATGTTGATGAAAACGGTGTTGTCGTATTGCCTTATGGATGCATCTGAGGTCAAATTTTGTTTTGAGTGTTATACTGAACCACATGACTATTGTTAGGTCAATTTACGAAAGGAGGTGCTTGTGATTCTTGTAACTGGAGCCAATGGAAAGAGCGGGCGTGCCGTCATTCGTGCATTGTGCAACCAGGGGAAGTCTGTCCGCGCTTTCGCTCATCGACCCGAACAGGTTCGTGAGCTTACGGAGATAGGCGCAAAGGAAGTCGTAGCCGGAGACATGCACAATCGAGCAAGTGTTGAGAAAGCATATCGGGGTGTGTCCGCGGTATACCATATATGCCCATCCGCCAATCCGATGGAAACTGCCATGGGAGAGCTGGCCCTTGAAGTCGCCGCCTCAGTCGGGGTCGAGCGCTTTGTCTATCATTCGGTATTGCACCCGCACCTGCAAGGCCTCACTCATCACCAACAGAAACTCCGGGTTGAAGAGAAATTGTACGAGTCGGGGATTCCGTTTACCATCCTTCAGCCCGGGACCTATATGCAGAACCTGCTGCCCATGTGGGGAGCCATCACTAAGGAAAAAGTGCTGAGAGCCGCTTATACCGTTGACACGCGTTTGTCCATGACCGATTTGGAAGACATCGCCCAAGCAGCTGCTTTAGTCCTGACTGAGGAAGGTCATCTGGGCGCGTCGTATGAATTGTGCGGGCCCGAGATTCTATCCCCGGTCGACATGGCCGGCATCATCTCCAAACAACTGGGATCAGAAGTCAGAGTCGAAACAATTCCAGCGGAGAAATGGGCGGCAAATGCACGTGCCTCCGGGTTAACCGATTATCAGGCGGAGACTCTTGGCCGGATGTTCAGGTACTATTGTCAGTTCGGATTTGTGGGCAATCCAAACGTTTTGTCCTGGATACTCAAGAGAAGACCGACTGATTTCTCATCGTTCGTAAAGCGCACATTGAGCCGGCAGTAGGAAAGGAACTCCGAGCTCTGGACACAGTCGTCGTCGCGGGTACGCCGGTTTCCGCCCATCATTCGGTCTTGCGGCGAACGACCACCAGGGAAATATCATCTGCTTGCTCAGTCCCGGCGGTAAAACCGTCCACTGATTTCAGCATCCGATCCAGAATCGCAGAGGCTTCCAACCCTGACGTCTCACTCAACTGCTGCAAAAGTCGCTTTTCCTCAAACATCTCCTCTCGGTCATTTCTTGCCTCTGTGACCCCGTCGCTGAATATTACCAGGACGTCCTCTTGATTTAGTTGACAACTCCCTTGTTCATAGACATTCTTATCCAGAATCCCCAAAATCGGTCCTCCGATGGTGAGCATTTCCTGATTTCTCTGCTTCCGGTGTGTCAATACCGGTGGCGGATGACCGCAGTTTACGTATGTCAGCTCGCCGGTATCAAGATCGAGCGAGCCCAAGAATAAGGTGAGATAATCCTCCGGCGCGGTTTCGGATAGAAGACGGCGATTCAGCTCCTCAGTTAGTCCTGTGAGTCCGTCCGCGAATGCTCCTGCCATGCTTCGAATCGCGGCATGCACATTGGCCATCAAAAGTGACGCCCCCAGCCCTTTTCCCGAAACGTCTCCCAGAGCAACCACGACCCTATCACCGGACAACTCAAAAATGTCGTAGTAGTCTCCCCCGACGGCACGGGCCGGGCGGCAGATTCCTGCAAACTCCCAACCTGCAGGAGTGGGCAGCTCTTTGGGAAAAAGATTCTGTTGAACCTGACGGGCTATCTCCAAGTCCCGGGATAGTTCTGCTTCTCTTTTAGCTATCACCAGAAGCTGTGCGTTCTCCAGTGCCAGTCCCAACTGCCGGGCCACGGTGAGCAGAAGCTCTTTGTCTGCCGCGCTGAATGGCTCCTCCGAAAGCTTGGCTCCGAGTCCCATTACACCCATGACGCCAGAGTTTCCCGGGACTGGAACCAAAAGCTCACAGTCCAGTCCGATTAACCTCGCTTCCTCTTCGATGCCCGAGTCTAAGTCCTCAGGATAAACTTCCACTTCCGTCTTGCCTCGCTCTAACTGCCGGATAACGGAGTCTTCGGATTTGAGCACCAGAGAGCAAACCGGTCCTGCCTCTCTCTCCAGCTCTTCCAAGGAAGCCAGCCGGCTGTGCCCGTTCTCCAGGGCTAACTCGCACCTGAAAATCCCGCTCTCTTTCTCTCGCAAGAACAGGACCACCCTGGAAGGATGTAGCGCTTTCAGAACGGCGGCTGCTGTTTGGCGCAAAATCCTCTCCGGGAGCTTCAACTGGGAAAACTGCTGACTCAAGTCCAAGAGCAACCGCCGGACGTCGTAGACCTCCCGAAAGAATCTACGATCAAGCGCCGGCATGACCTTGCGGTTGACCCGACTCAGCGCCGCAATAACCACCAGCGAGCTGCCCACAGCCAATCCGCTCACGGCTGTGAGTGAATTCGACAGACTCGTTCCGGCATGTGTGATCACTTCCCGGGCAACGAAGAAGACGATGATTCCCTCCACCAGAAACGCTACTCTCGACAAAAGAAGATGCTGAAGTCCTTTCCTGACGATGAAACGAATGCCAAACGTTTTTCGAACAAGAATGGCGTAAGCAAATGAAAGCGGGGTACCGCTGAACAAGATCAAGGTTAAGAACAGCATCACAAAACCGTAGACTGAGCGCCAAGATTCAGGCAGAACTCCAAACAACAGTGGTCTTAGAACCAAGAAGACCACCGTTCCCGCCGCGCCGAGAAGAAAGCCAAATTCGATGACCTTAAGTCGGACCCGAGGGTGATCCCGGGTCTCGATTCGCTGGGCGACCAGGAGCAAAGCGGCAAGTCCAAAGAAGATCAACACCAGCCATTGGTCGATGCTTGAGAAGAACCTCACCAGAGGATTGGCTATGACCCAACTCGATTTCCCTCCGAAAATGCTCCCGAAATCGTCGGCGCTCTCTGAGAAGAAGTAGAGACCGAAGAAAAGAAAACCAGCCCACTGCCATTTCCAGAGCACTCGGCCCAAACGAGTCGGGTTCGGAAAAACGGATAACACCCGCAACGCGAGAGGGAGCACCAGACCGCTGGCCAGGTTCTGGAAGAATAAGACCAGAACCAAAGCCCAGGAGGGCCAGGAGGCAAGAAAAGGAGTGTCAATCAAGAATATGGCGATACCAGAGCAAAGGAATAAGAGAGAACACTGAAAGGGAATCGGGGCTTTGATTCTCGACCATCCTATGACCGCTCCCACAACCAGAAAAAGAGCCTGCAGCATCAGCCAGGGCAGATACAGAATCCATCCGATTCGAGTCGCAGATCCCCTGATCGGCAGCCCGACGTAGTACCAGCTAAGCCGGCCTGGCTCGGATTTCTTTAGAGGCAAAACCAGATGCTTGCTGACCCCGTTGCTTATCACATCGATTTGCATCTCCTCTCCCAGCTTGGCTTCGGCGAAGGCCTGGTAAAAGGCCTGTGGTCTGTCCTGGAGTCTCGTGCCATTGACGGCTACGATAAGATCCCGATCCTTGATTCCCGCGCGTTCCGCAGAGCTGTTTGAATCGACGCTCGAAACCATCACCCCCCGGGCTTGTCGAATCCGGAAGATATCCTGATAAACGCCAAGGTTGAGTCCTTCTCCCTTAAACCCGGGATAAACGCCCGCAAAATGGACAAACAGAGCCACCATCCATAAGGAAACCACCACCATCGCAAGAAGGACGACGGTCAGCAAGGCCAAAATACCGTAACGAGAAAAGAGGGCCAAAGGTGCTATCTGGTACTTTGTTGGACCCACGAAGCTCACTCACTTTCGGTCATTTATCATCGTGAACCTGAGAACCAAACCGATCGACTTGGTATAGACATCTATCTTATTTTATCTGAAAAGTCAAGGTTTTCTGCTGATAATCTGCCACGGGTCAAGCTGGCCCCCCGAGCTTCGTCATGTTTACCGGGAGAAACTGAGTCCCGTGCTGATCAACAATCCGACGCGGGAGCTTTGCCCATCGACTGCTTTTTCAACGGCGACTGATAGTACTCAGACCCGACTACCAAGAGCTTCTTCAGTCCATATCGCTCCGGAGCCAGCTGCTGCCGGCATTCCCCTTGAATCCTTCCACGTCGGACAGTCTGGTGCTGGGTTGTCTGACAGACTCACCTCATCGTAGGAATCTGCTTGAACCGTCTCCGCTGACGTCCGGTCTGCCGGAGAAACGGTGCGAATCGAAAGAGGCCTCACCGGTGCAGAACCGGTCACGAGCTTCTTAAGTTAGACGCCTTGCCCAGTGTCAAAAAGCGATGGCGACCAAAAACTGATGTGAGATCGGTCGCCATCACTTTCTCATCTGTGTTGAAGTACAATCCGACTATTCCGTTTCTACGCCTGCTCCTCCGCTGACGAGTGTGCCTCAGGTCTGTCGGGAGTCTCTCGGGAAGATGGGGGAGTCGGATCATCCTCGCCTTCTAAAGTGCTTGCTCCCGGCTCCTTCTCACTTTCTGCAGTGAGTTGAGCGTCGGGCAATCCCTTTTCCTCTGTCTGGGCTGGAGCCTCTGAAGGAACGGTCCTTTCTTTCTCTCCCTTTTCCTTTGCGACCTCAAGTTTGGGTCTCCCCTCCACTATCTCCTCCAGCTTCTGAGTCTTGGTGGGATGCTTGCCCAAAAAATTCTCCAGCTCCGCCTTCTCCCTTCCTCGATAGTAGGCCTCCACCGAGAGAACGATCTTCTTTCCCGGATGATCGAACTCGATTACCTTCAAAGGCAATTCATCCCCTTCACTGAAAGCGTCAGCGGGCTTGGAGATCTCCGGCTTACCCAGGTGAATGGTGGGAACGAAACCCTCCACCTCCTCTCCTAAGTCCACGATGACTCCCCGGTCAAGAAGACGTAGAATCTTGCCCGTCATCTCACTCCCCACGGCATGCTTTCGGGAAAGTGCCGGCCACGGATCCTCTTTGAGCTGCTTATAGCCTAAGGAGATGCGGCGGTTCTCCCGGTCCACGTTCAGTACCAATACTTCCACCTTGTCCCCTTTCTTCATCACCTCCGAAGGATGTTGAATCCTCTTGGTCCAGGACATGTCGGAGATATGAACCAATCCATCGATTCCCTCCTCCAGCTCGATGAATGCGCCGAAAGCCGTCAGGTTTCTGACTCTTCCCGATACTCTGGTCCCGACTTTGTACTTGTGTTCAATGTTCGACCACGGATCCGGCTCGAGCTGCTTGATTCCCAGGGAGATCTTCTCGTTATCCTTGTCCACGGACAGAACCACGGCCTCCACGGTGTCTCCAATCGCCATCAACCGGGAAGGATGCTTTATGTGTTGGGTCCAGGACATCTCGGAGATGTGAATTAATCCCTCCACTCCTTTCTCCAACTCCACAAATGCGCCATAGTCGGTGAGCGAGACCACCTTTCCTTTGATCTTCTTCCCCACCGGATATCTCTCTTGGATGTTCTCCCACGGATAGGGAGTCAACTGCTTCATTCCCAGGGAGATCCTGCCGGTGTTCTTGTCGAAGTCGATTATCTTCACGTTGATCTTGTCCCCCAAAGCCACCAATTCGCTCGGATGACTTATCCTTCCCCAGGACATGTCGGTGATGTGAAGTAACCCATCCACGCCACCCAGATCGATGAACACCCCGAAATCCGTGATGTTCTTAACCACCCCTTCCCTCACCTGACCGGGCTCGATTTCCTTCAGAAGCTTCTCCTTCTGCTTCTGCCTCTCCTCTTCCAGCACAGATCTGCGGGAAACCACGATGTTGCGGCGGGCCTTGTTGAGCTTGATCACCTTAAACTGCATGGTCTGTCCCAGCAGGGCGTCGAAGTCGGGAACCTGTCTTAAGGCGATCTGTGATCCTGGAAGGAAGGCATCTACTCCCATCAGATCGACGACCATTCCTCCCTTGATCCTTCGAAGGATTCTTCCGTCGATCAACTCTCCCTTATCGTGGGATTCCTTCACCTTATCCCACACCCGGACGAAATCAGCCTTCTGCTTGGACAAAACCAGTTGACCGTCCTGATCCTCAATGGCATCCAAGTATACTTCGATCTCGTCTCCGACTCCAACGTTTATCGGTTCAGGGAATTCCGAGATAGGTATGATCCCCTCAGATTTAAAGCCCACGTCTACGATCACGTCCTCCCTGGTCACCCCCATCACTTTTCCTTTGACGATCTCCCCTTCCTGGATGTCACGCAGCGTGGGTTCATACATCTTCAGGAATTCCGCAAATTCTGCTGGCGAATATTCCTTTTCCACCGCCTGTGAAAGACCCTTGAGCAGCAGTGATGGCGCCTTCTCTACAACTGCTTGTGGTTGGACCATGGGCTTCGGTGCCTCTTTGACCTCCTCGATTTTCTGCTCAAAGACCTTCTTCTCGGCGACCGGAGCTTCCGGCTTAGCGGTCACCGGCTTCTTCTCCGGCTCTCTTCTTCGAGCGATAGGTCTTCTTCGGACCTGAGTTTCCTTTTCACCTCCTTTTCCTTGAACTCTGGTCGCTCCACCCTTCCTGACCGGTCGGGTAGCAGCGTCTTTGGGTTTACTCTTCTCCTCAACCATTAAACTGATCCTCCTTTATGCAGAATTTCCCCTTGAAGGGGATTATTTTCTTATACGCAATCAATTGAGACTTTTTATGCTTTCCACCACTTGTTTTATTAGCCAAGACGGGGTGGAGGTCCCGGCAGACACCCCGACGGAGTCTCTGCCCTTGAACCATGCCTTTCGCAGTTCTCTATCGGTCTCCACGTGGTGAGTGACCGTACCGTGGCTCCGGCACAGTTTGGCCAGCCGGGTGGTGTTGGCGGAGTTATGCCCGCCCACCACGATCATCAGGTCCACCTTGTCCGCTAACTCCAAAGTAGCCTTCTGCGTTCGGGCAGTGGCGTGACAGATAGTATTGAACACCTTCAACTCGTCTGCATTCTCCATCAACTTCCCTACCGCCTCCTTGAATGCGTCGATATTCAGGGTGGTCTGAGCAACCACGCCCAATTTCTTGAAATGCGGGAGATCTATTCTTATGTTCTTGTTATTCACTACCAGCGCGGTGTCCCCGGCATACCCCAAAATCCCTTGAACTTCGGGGTGATCCGCCTCCCCCACCACCATAACTTGGTAGCCCTGGTCATGAAGCAGTTTCGCCTTTCTTTGGGCTTTTCTCACAAAGGGACAGGTGGCATCCACCACCTCCACCCGTTTGCCTTTGAGCTGCTTCAGCACCTGAGGGTGAACGCCGTGGGAACGGATGATCAACGTTCCTTTCCGAATTCTTCTCAGGTCTTTGACGACGTGCACTCCTTTCTTGCGGAGGTCCTCCACCACTTGGGGGTTGTGAATCAAGGGGCCCAGTGTGTATACCTTTCTATCTGTCTTTCCCACCGCATCAAATGCCAGCCGGATCGCTCTCTTGACGCCGAAACAAAAGCCTGCCTCTTTGACCACACAAGTCTTCATGTTCGCCACTACCTGAACAATTTAAGCAAATCTCGAAAATAAACAAATCAAAAATTGCCTTCTTCGATCTTCTGTTTCATCAGACCGATCCTGGTCATTATCTCTGTCCCCAGGCTCCTGTATCCTTCCTTGGTCTTGGGCAACTGCGCCAAAAAGCTACTGGTAATCGGCGCGTCAAAGCCGATGATCAGTCTTTTTCTCTTCAGCAAGGACGAGAATAGATTCCCCGAATTATGAATATAAGCCGGCACTATCGGCACTCCCGCCTCCAGCGCAATCATCCCTACCCCTAACTTGGGCTCAAGAAAACCGCCGTCCGGGCTTCGGGTCCCTTCGGGAAAAAGGAGAAGTGCTTTACCTTCCTTAAGGAGCTGCACCGCACCGGTAAGTGCTCGTCTATCAAAGGCTCCCCTGGAAATGGGTATGGCATTGTACTTCCTAATCATCCAACCAAAAAGCGCATTCGAGAACAGTTCAACCTTGGCCAGATAGAAAAGCTCCCGGGGGGTGACGGCTCCGATGAAAGGAGGATCAACATAAGCCACATGATTGGAGGCAATTATCACTCCGCCAGTCTTCGGTACGTGTTCCGCACCGATTCTTTTGTATCGCCAAAAAACCTTCAAAATTAGCCGGATGAATAGACAGGTTGTATAATAGTAAGTTCTCACGGCAGGATAGTCTAAGCCCTTTTGCCAGTCTTCTGTAGAAAAAGCTGGATCACTCGATCCACCTGCTGTTCGATGGTCAGGTGCGTAGTATCCACCACCACCGCATCCTTGTCCCGCAAAAGTGGGCTGGTCTTCCTTTCCGAGTCGAGCTTGTCTCTTCTGGTTATCTCCTGAATCTGCTCGTCAACTGTGGTGGTAATGTTCCTTCCCTTCAGCTCCAGAAGACGTCTTCTCGCTCTCACTTCCAGCTCTGCATCCAGGTAAATCTTAAAGGCATGAGGAAAGACCACTGTGGTTGTGTCTCTTCCCTCAGCCACCAGATTATTCTCCTCTCCCATCCTTTTCTGCATTTCCACCAGTCTGCTTCTCACCTTCTGGTGCATGGAGACGTACGATACATTCTTATCCACCTGGGGATCTCTGATTTTCTCAGTCACGTCCTTTCCATCTAACCTGATCCTGTTTACTCCATCCTGGTTTTGAAAGTTGATGGTGGAATTCTTGACCAACTTCTCCAATTCCTTTTCATCATTTACGTCCACTCCCGACTCCAGCGCCTTCAGGGTGATGGCACGATACATGGCTCCGGTGTCTAAATAAAGAAAACCCAGCTTCCCTGCTACCAGTCTGGCGGTCGTGCTTTTTCCAGACGCTGCTGGTCCGTCGATGGCAATTATCCTCTTCATCATGATAGATAAGTATCTTCTGTAGGTCAACCACGTCCGAGGGACTGGTTGACATTCTTTTGTTAAGCAGGCTCCGCCATGCTTGACCTACGTATCTTTTTTCCCATAACAAGCCAATGGTAAATCCCGTCTTCCGCCGGCAAATATAACCAGAATCTCGTTCTTTGGCAAGCTTCATGTGAGCGAAAGACCAATCCGAATTCGCTGCTGCTTGGCAAAATAGAACCAAGAAGGATGGAATAAGAAAGACGGAAGGTAGAATCTATGGAAGCTTACCGATGGCGAAGAAGAAAGCCAGGTCGCATTCGGGAGCTAAGGTTCAAGCCCTTTATGAGATCCATGTCCGAATCGTAATTCTACATGGGGCGACATCAACGTTTCGCTGCCCGATGGATTTATGGCAATGAATTGAAGTCATCCCCCCAGATAGGCTTCCTTCACCCGTTGATTATTCAGAAGATTCTGTGCAGCATCCTCCAGGACTATCCTGCCGGTTTCAAGAACGTAACCGCGATGGGCGACCCGGAGAGCCATGTGTGCATTTTGCTCAACCAAGAGTATGGTGGTTCCCTGCTGATTGATTTCCAGGATGGTATTGAAGATCGATTTGACCAGCAGAGGTGCTAAACCCAAGGAAGGTTCATCTAAGAGCAGAAGCTTCGGATTGGACATCAACGCTCTGCCGATGGAGAGCATCTGTTGTTCCCCTCCGCTTAAGGTGCCAGCATTCTGCTTCATTCTTTCTTTGAGTCTGGGGAAAAGTGTAAAAGCTCTCTCCAAATCCCTTTTTATCCCTTCCTTATCTTTCCTGCAATATGCTCCCAGTTCCAGATTCTCTAAGGTACTCAGGTTGGGAAAAATCTTTCTCCCCTCCGGCGCCTGGGAAATGCCAAGCTCCACGATCTTATGCGGTAGAACCCTGTCTATTCTTTTCCCTTCAAAGCTAATTGCCCCTTTCTTTGGTTTCAATAGACCGGAGATCGCATTAATCGTAGTGGATTTGCCCGCACCGTTGGCCCCGATCAACGTTACGATCTCCCCCCGGTTGATGAAAAAAGAGATACCCTTAAGAGCGTGGATCGCTCCATAGTAAACATTCAGTGAATCAATCTCCAGCAACTTCGAATCTTCAGACATAGATTTGGTTCTTATCGAGCCTTTGAACCCTTGAACTCTTGAACCTTTGAACCATTTTTTTATTCGCCATCCGTCATTCGCAATGAGTCTTTGGTTCTATCTTACTTCTTCCATCTCCCTTTTTCTGTGTCTCATTTCATTTCTTCTCCCAAATACGCCTCGATCACTTTCGCATCTTTCTTTATTTTTTCCGGAGGACCTTCAGCGATCTTCACTCCATAATCTAAAACCACTATTCTCTCACAGCAACCCATCACTACCTTCATGTCGTGTTCGATCAAAAGAATGGTTAATTCGAAATCGTCCCGTATTTTGCAGATTAAGTCCATCACGTTCTGGGTTTCCTGGGGATTCATTCCGGCAGTAGGCTCGTCCAAGAGGAGAAGCTTAGGCTCGGTTGCCAAGGCCCTCGCCATCTCCAATCTTCTTTGTTGTCCGTAGGGAAGATTCATCGCCTTTTCATCTCTTAGCATGTCCAACCCAAAGATCTTCAGCAGATTCATGGATCTTGAGGTCAAATCCCTTTCCTCGTCGAAGAATCTTCTGCTCCTGGTCACCGAGCTCCACATCCCTTCTTTGGAGTGAAGATGGCAGGCGGTCCTGACATTGTCCAAAACCGGAAGGTTGTTGAATAGCCTTATGTTTTGGAAAGTCCTTCCGATCCCCAATGCCGTTATCTGATAAGGTTTCTTGCCATTGAGTTTTTTGCTCTGGAACATTATGACGCCGGATGTGGGATTGTAGACCCCGGTGATCATGTTGAAAACCGTGGTCTTTCCGGCTCCGTTGGGTCCGATCAAGCCTACCAACTCTCCTTTTTCCATAAGCAGGTCTAGTCTATCAACTGCTTTCAGACCCCCGAAATACATGGAGCAATTTCTTATCTCAAGGACAGGCATAAGTAGTTTGAACGCAATTCGTGCAGTGGTCTTCGCTCTTGTAGGGGCAATTCATGAATTGCCCTGAATTTCGGGCATCCGCCCCTTACATTTTCTTGACAAATATGTTCCTAATCCTGTTCAGACTAAGCTCCTGCACCCCAAAAATCCCCTGGGGCCGGGTGAGCATCAGAATTATCAGGATCAGCGAATAAATCACCATGCGATAATCCTTCACTACTCGCAAGGCTTCAGGTAATATGGTCAAAATGATCGCCGCCAGGATTGATCCGGTGATGCTTCCCATGCCGCCCAGAACCACCATGATAATGACCTCAATCGATTTCATAAACGTGAAGCTGTTGGTGTGTAGATACATCAGATAATGTCCGAAGAGTCCTCCGGCGATACCGGCGAAAAATGCTCCGATGACAAAAGCATAGACTTTGTAGTAGGTGGTGTTGATCCCCATCGCCTCTGCGGCCACCTCATCCTCTCTCACCGAGAGGAACGCTCTCCCGTGACTCGAATAGACCAAGTTTCGGACCACGATGATAGTCAGAAGCATAAAAAACAAGACCCAGAAAAGATTGGTATAGCCGGGGATATCGGCAAAACCTCTCGCTCCACCGACAGCATTGACATTGAGGATAATCACCCGGATGATCTCGCCGAAACCCAAAGTGGCGATGGCCAAATAGTCTCCTTTTAACCTCAATGAAGGAATGCCGACCACCAGACCGGCGAGCGCCGCGAGTCCTCCTCCCAAGACCAGGGCAGTGACAAAGACAATCGATTTTGCCAGCCAGGGAAAAATCACGATTGAGCTTAGACCCTGGACCAAACTTGCTCCGAAATAGTAGGTCAAGAAGGCGGAGCTATAACCGCCGATGGCCATGAAGCCGGCATGCCCGATGGAAAACTGCCCGGTAAATCCGTTGATCAGGTTCAAGCTCACTGCCAGCATGGTGTTTATGCCGATCAGGATCAGTATTTGAAACAGGTAAGGATTCAGCCGGGACGGAAGATAATAGTTTACCAGAAGCAAAAAGCCCAGGACCAGAGTTATGAATATGGTTTTCCTAAATCGCATGTCTGTGAATCCGTGTTTTGTCTCAGCCCAAAGGTAGCAGTTATTGTGACATCCCGTTTCCCCTTACCTTATCCTTCTCCCCAAT
The DNA here is from genome assembly GCA_049694315.1 of Candidatus Zixiibacteriota bacterium. GTDB lineage: Bacteria > Zixibacteria > MSB-5A5 > MSB-5A5 > SM1-73 > CAIVRH01. The sequence continues at coordinate 15,582 of JBAVQU010000031.1, read as the reverse complement.
GAAAGAAGGAAAGTAATGATTTGTTTTTCCCACTTTCCTTCTTTCATCTTCCTTTTTCCATGGTTTCATTCGTCATCCGTCATTGTTTTCTTTCCTCCTTCTTCCTTTTGCTTCAGACCTTCTCTCCCGTAAATGCACCAAGCAAACCAGAGGGCTTAAACAAAAGTATCAGAATGAGAATAGCGAAGGCAATGGCATCTCGGTAAGTGGAGGAGACGTACCCCACCACCATTACCTCGGCTATGCCCATGATCATCCCGCCCAGCATTGCTCCCGGAACGTTGCCGATGCCCCCTAAGACGGCCGCCACAAAAGCCTTGATCCCCGGCATGATACCCATCAGAGGGTCGATCTTCGGATTGGTCAGGGCCACCAGAATGGCCGCAGCTGCGGCTAAAGCGGAGCCGATCATAAAGGTGATGGAAATGATTTTGTTGATCGATATTCCCATGAGCGACGCAGCCTCCCGGTTGAAGGAGACGGCCCGCATGGCTTTGCCGGTTTTGCTCTTTTTGATGAAAAGCTGAAGGGAGGCCATCAGGAACAAGGCTACAACCAGGACAATAACCTGTTGATTGGTCAGGACGACTCCTCCGCCCGAGATCAAATCCTTCTTGGCTATTATCTGGGGAAAGAACTTGGGATCTGCTCCGAAGATAAGCTGGCCGGCGTTCTCCAGGAATAAGGATACTCCAATGGCGGCGATCAGAACGGTCAGCCGGGGCGCTTTTCGCAGCGGCTTATAGACGCTCCTTTCGATCGTGAATCCCAGCACTGCGCAACATGCCATGGAGAACAAAAGCACCCCCAGCACTCCGAGAATCGTCGGTCGTTCCCCAATCCTCATCCACCTGATGGCGAAAAACCCGGCAAAGGCGCCTACCATGTACACGTCGCCGTGGGCGAAGTTTATCAGCCTTATGACCCCGTAGACCATGGTGTAGCCCAGGGCGATTAAGGCATAGATCGACCCCCAGGCGATTCCGTTTATCAGCTGTTGGAGGAATTCCGACATGTTAACAAAAGGAATATGGAAAATGGAAAAAGGAAGACTATTTCCTTAGACACCTTTTAAGTGCTAAGATCAGAGCACCGAGTTGCTCAGAAGTCTGAATCACCTCAGTTCTCAAATCCTTGGCAATCTTCTCGTCTATATATCCCAACTCATCTGCAATTACCAGCTGACTCCTTAGCTCTCCGGCGGAACCTTTAGCTATGTACAAAAATTGTACAAATTCCTTTCTTGATCCCCTTTCAAAACCTTCGGCTATGTTACTGGAAATGGAAACCGCGGATTTCCTGATTTGTTCTACCAAAGGAATAGCATTTAGCCAGCTTTCCTTCTTGGGTCACTCTATATATCCTAACTGCCAGGTTTTTTGCCTTCTGCCACACAGGCAGCTCTTCAAACCGCTTATATGCCACTTATTACGTTTTTCCTTTTCTATCTCCCCTTTTTCTTCTGCCTTTCTCTCTTCCTTCTTCGATTTTCCTCTTTCCCTTTGTTTTCTTATCTTCCTTTTTCCTTATTCCATCTTCCTTGACTTCAGTCTGGATTTATCGTTTCCACAAACTTAACCTTCCCATCCTCGATCTTCACTACCACGGCCGATTTCTTGGCATTTCGATTCTGGTCAATGGTGATCAATCCGGTTACGCCCGGGAAATCTGTGGTCTGGGCTATGGCATTTCGTATTTGCTCCCGATTCTTTGGCGTATTGACGATTTGCATCAAGGACACAGCTTTGGGATTATCCCGCTTAGATTCCTCTATGCTCTTCTCCTCGAAGATGCCGGAGCGTTTCATGGCATCAAAAGCGATACGAGCCGCGTCGTAGCCCAGAGGGGCCATGGCATCGGGAACCTCGTTATATCTGGTTCTGTAATCCGAAATGAACCTTTGAATCTCGGGCCTGGGGTCTTCTACTGTGTAATGGTTGCTGTAATAGGTATTCTCCAGAGCTTTGCCGCCTATCTCAACTAAACGTGGGGAGTCCCATCCATCTCCCCCGATCAGGGGTACGGTAATCCCCAGATCCCTGGCTTGACGGGCAATTAGGCCTATCTCGGTGTAATAACCAGGTATGAAGATGATGTCCGGGCTTTTGGCTTTGATGGAAGTCAACTGGGCCCTGAACTCTATGTCACCTTCGGCATAAGACTCCTCGGTGATGACTGTTCCCCCCAATTTCGTGAAGATCTCCGTGAAGAACTGAGCCAGACCCACGCTGTAGTCGTTTTTTATGTCCTTCAGTATTGCGGCCTTGCCTACCTTTAAGGTGTTCCGTGCAAACTTGGCCATCACCTCGCCCTGAAAAGGATCGATGAAACAGACTCTGAAGATGTAATCTCCTATCTGGGTTACTTTGGGATTGGTAGACGCGGGCGTGATCAGCGGAACTTTCGCCTCCTGGCAGATCGGAGCTCCGGCCAGAGTCCGGGACGAGGCCACTTCTCCCAAGACCAAGAGAACTTCGTCCTGGTTCACCAACTTCTTAACCGCCGTCGCTGCCTCCTCCGGTTTGGATTGATCGTCTTCCACTATGATCCGAACCGGTTTTCCTTCGATCCCCCCGGCTTTGTTTATCTCATCTAAGGCCATTTGGATCCCTCTCTCAGTCGACTTGCCAAAAGTGGCAGTGACCCCGGTCAGCGAGCCAAACTCACCCAAGACGATCGCGTCCTCTTTCTTAGCACACGAAAACAGCACAGAACCGATCAGCAACCCCACCATGCCCCAAGAAATCATGGAATTTCGTTTCATTGATCTTCTCCTTTGCGGCTCCGACAAATTTCTTAAGCTAATTATATCCCGAACCCATATTTGTCAAGCGCTTTTTAGGTCAGTCAGTGTGGTTAGTCCGACACCCGACAGGTCAGTTGTGCTTCGACTGCCCGTTTATCTCACTGCCGACGTGTCTTTCGAGGTGGATTCCTCCAATTCCCTCACGATTTGTGTCACATTCTGGATTTGACTTGGGTCTCCTTTCCACATTCTCATGAAATCCTTGAAGCTATCTATCGCCTCTTGTCTTCTTCCCAGTTGACGATAGATGGTTCCAAGCCGGAAGTAAGCTGAAGCATCCTGAGAATCATATTCCAACGTCTTTTTGTATTCCTTGATGGCCAGCTCCAGCATCCCTTTTCTGAGGTAGATCTCTCCCAGAAGAAAATGCACCTTCGGATCGTCCTCTCTGAGAGAAAGTGACAGTTCACAGTTACTCTGAGCTTGATCCAAAAATCCCTGATTATAGTATCCAATCCCGACATTGTAGAAAACGAAGGCGCTGTCCGTGCCATTCTGTAAGGCCTTTTCATAGTTTTCCAAAGCTAACTCGTGCTTCCCCTGGTCTCCGTATATTGCGGCCAGATTGGCATAAGCCTCTCCGAGAAAAGGATTGTACAGCACGGCTTTCTTATACTCCTCTTCCGCCTTGGCCATATCCTTTTTCTTGGAGTACACTGCGCCCAAGGCATAGTAAGCCTGCCCTGGATTTGCGCTGGAATACCCGGGGATCTCAAGATTGAGCAGGATCGTAATGACCAGAAGGATGCATAGATATTTGCCTGATTTGAGAATCCTCTTTTGTCCCATCATGGAAGCAAACCGATCCACTGCGAAAGCGGCGAACAGAATCAAGATTGGCACGATCGGCATGCGGTATCGTTCCGTGACAAAGAAGACGATCACCGTGATCATGTAAACCAAGAGAAAAATCTCCAGAATGGCGACGTCCTTCTTTCCCTTGTGCGACAGAATAACCCCCACCAGGGCCAAGGGTGCAACAAGTCCGAAGGGGAAATAGACGAAAAATCTCCAGATCAGAAACTTCAGGAGCGGAGCGCTTCTGGCGAAGAAATAGAAGTCTTTGTTGTTGGACAGCTCGTTTCCGTTCCAAAAAAGGATGAATTTCTTCAGCATCAGCTTTAGGAATCCAAGTGGCTCACTGGTGGCGAACTTAAGCCCCTGTATATACCAAAAGCGGGACACTTCGGAGGGTTTGAGGGTCCTGCCAGTGGTCTTCTCCGCTATCCTTATGGCATCTTCGTATGATCCCCACCAGGTAGTTCTGGCTCTAGGAAGGATGGCGGAGGCGCCGTCCGATTGGGAATTGTTCCCTATGTAGAAATTCATTCCCCCCTGGGAGGCGATAAGGACGAAATCGTGCCCTCTGACGTAATTCCTCAAGGTGACCGGGGACACCATCAGAACTGTTCCCAAAACCAGGCAGCAACCATAGACTAAAGATTTTCTCATTCGTGTCCCGGCGAGCTGAGTCATGCCCTTGTTTCTATACTGAAAAACTACCCAAAAGAAGAAAGCCACCCCTACCAGAAGAATGTTTGGCCGAGCGATTGAGGACAGGCCCAGAAGTATCCCACAGAAAAACCAGCTCTTATGGGAAGGATTTTGTTTGGCTCGAATGCAAGCTAAGATCAAGAGCAAGTCCAGAAACACCAACAGGATTTCGATCAAAAGCTCTCCATCAAAATAGATTAAGACTCCGTAAAGGGAAGCCATCACCCCGGCGATTATGGCTGTTCTTCTGTTGAAAACATTCGTTGCCACCAGATAAACCAAGACGCAGCTCAAAGACCCGATCAGGAACTGAATGAGTCGGGCCATGAAGTAGTCATGACCAAATATCTTGTACATGGCAGCCAGAAAATAAGGATAAAGCGGTGCCCGGAAAAAGACTCCTTCCTTTACGAACTCCTCTCCCTTCAATATCGACTGCGCCCACTGGTCATGATATTCAGCATCCATGGTGGGTGTATCGAAGAAGGGAGAGCTTTTCATCTCGGTCAGATAGACGAATCTGATCACAAAAGCTAAGATGAAAATCCCGATGATGGCATAAACTTCTTTCCGAACGGATTTTTTCATGTGCTGACTTCCTCTGCAGTCTAAACTAAGCTCAAATCCTAACTAAGTCAAGGGATTACGTTTGGTGTGCCGCCGGCTTTCCTCAGCTTGGCTACCAGGCGTTATGGCTGGGTCGCCGACTTTCAGCGGGCGGCAAGATGAGCATGTGAAAATCTCACCGGCTGAAAAACTGTTGACAGGAGGGGTGGGTTATGATAAATTTGGTTTTTACTCGTATCAGTTAGGTTCAATAGGGAGAAATATGATAGAGAAGCTAATCCATGAAGAATGTGGCGTTTTCGGCATCTTTGGCGCAAAAAAAGCGACCGAGCTTACTTACCTGGGACTATATGCTTTGCAGCACAGAGGACAAGAGGGTGCCGGGATCGTCTCCTGCAATGGTGGAAAGTTCCATCAACACAAGGATTTGGGTGAGGTCAACGAGGTCTTCTCCAAGAAAGAGATCTTTGGCGAGCTAAAAGGAGACTTAGCCATTGGGCATAACCGCTACTCAACCACCGGTATCTCCTCTTCCGTGAACGTGCAACCCCTCTTGATCACCTACAAGAAGGGGAATTTGGCTTTGGCCCACAACGGGAACCTGACCAATTCTTACAGTCTACGGGACTACATGGAGAAGACCGGCTCCATTTTCCAGACCTCCAGCGACAGCGAGATAATCCTGCATCTGGTGGCCCGATCCAAAAAAGAAACGGTGGAGGAGATGATCCAGGATGCTCTTTTGAAAGTAAAGGGAGCGTTCTCCGTAGTCTTCAATACCGGCGATTCGCTGGTAGCCGCCCGTGATCCGTATGGATTCCGCCCGCTGGCATTGGGCAGACTCAAAGACGCCTGGGTGGTGGCATCCGAAACCTGCGCTTTCGATATAATCGGGGCAAAGTACGAGCGGGACATAGAGCCGGGTGAAGTGGCCGTAATCAATCAGAAAGGAATCAAATCCCACCACCCATTCAAACCAGTTAAGAATGCCTTTTGCATATTTGAATTCATCTACTTTGCCCGTCCGGACAGCATGATCTACGGGGAAAACGTGGATAAGATCCGCAGGAGATTGGGAAAACAACTCGCCCGAGAAAAACCTGCCTCAGCCGACATCGTGATTTCGGTTCCCGACTCCTCCAACACTGCCACCCTGGGCTATAGTGAGGAATCCGGCATAAAATACGAAGTGGGTTTGATTCGTAATCATTACATCGGAAGAACCTTTATCGAGCCGGAGCAGACCATAAGAGACTTGGATGCCCGGATCAAATTCAATCCGGTGCGAGGAGTGCTTAAGGATCAGAGGGTGGTGGTCGTGGATGATTCCATCGTCAGGGGAACCACCAGCCGAAAGCTCATCCAGATGTTGAGGAATGCCGGCGCCAAGGAGGTTCATTTTCGGGTAAGCTCACCCCCCATAATATCTCCTTGCTTCTACGGGATAGATATGCCAACAAAAGAGGAATTGATTGCTTCTTCCATGTCGGTGGAGGAAATCAGAAAGTTCTTAGACGTGGATAGTCTGGGCTATCTGTCGATTCCAGGTATGCTGTCCATGCACTCTTTGGAGGGGAGAAACTTCTGCGTAGCCTGCTTCTCCGGCAAGTACCCCAGCAAGATCGAAGAGAACAGCGGAAAGCATGTGCTGGAAAGAAAGTGCTGCGGACAGGCATAAGGTTTTGATGAAGTTTGTATTTTGAAAAACCTCACCCCCTATCCCCCTCTTCACATTCGTGGAGAAGGAGAACAAAAGGAGGGAGAGGTAGAAAAAGCAATATTTCTGAATTTCTGCCAGAAAGTCAATATGCCTCTCACCGAACCAGAATTCAACGCGAAAGTAGTGGAACTGATGAATCAAATCATCAGGGAAAAGGGCTTGAAGTTTGACGAAGTCCGCATGGGCACCAGCCTGAAAATGGCGGATGAGACTACTAGGTTTCCTGATGGAGTGATCTGGAAAAATAAAAGAACGCAAGAGGCGGCTCTTCTTTTTGAGATAAAAAATCCGACCTGGGATGCCTCCAACACACGATTGGTAGATATAGCCGGCAAGAAAGCTTATGAGTTGGGGACGAAATACTTTGCCACGTGGAATATGCGAGACTTTATCCTCTGGGAGACTTTCCGCTCAGGTGTCCCCTTGTACGATAGACATAAAGAGTGGTATAGGAACATAATCTGGGTAAAAGACATAACTGAAGTTGATAGAAAAGAGAATTGGGAGAAAATCAAAATATTCCTAGAGGGGTTCCTAGAAGCTTTAAATCAAGATATATTTAGACGCAAGAAAGTATTTGTTGGTATTCCAATAGACCAATTCTTCATAAGAAAGCTGGCAACTAATGTTGACATCAACTCCCGGGTTTTTACTGTGGCTTTGAAACAGAAATGCATCGAGGATAAGGATTATTACCAACGGTTAAAAAAGTGGATGTGGGCACAAGGTTGGCATCCTGACGTAAAGACTAAGGCTGAGAAAACAGATCATTTCGTGTACGAGAAGATTGCACGAGTAGCTGCATATGTTTTGGCTAACAAGATCCTTTTTTATAATGTTCTCTGCACTGAGCACCGTAAGCTCAAACCAATTCAGATCGAAAAAATCAGAGAAATCGATGATTTGAATAACATACTGAAGAGACACTTTCGGGATGTTCTTGAAATAAATTATGATACCATATACAAAATAGATATTTTTGATGAATTGAGAGTGCCAGAAAATTGTTTAGAACAAATGATTAGGTTTCTGGATGATTTTGACAAATACGATTTCAAGGGAGTTAACTATGAGATTATGGGACAGGTTTATGATGAATTGGTTCCCGGCCCAGAAAAACCAGATATGGGACAATACTTCACTCCTTCATCAACTGTCGATCTCATCAACTGCTTCTGTATTCAGAAATGCGATGATGTGATCTTAGATTTGGGCTGTGGAGCTGGAACTTTTCTAGTAAGAGGTTATGCTCGATTAAAGTATTTGGATAGCAGGAAAACACACAAGGAACTGCTGGAGCAACTTTGGGGCGTGGACAAAGCTTCTTTTCCCGCTCACTTAGCTTCGATTAATCTGGTTCTGCCGGATTTATCCGAGACAGAAAACTTCCCCTACATAGAGAATAGGGATGCTTTTGACATCAAACCAAAAGAGACCTATTTTGAGGTTCCATTTCATCGCGGGATCAAACATGAATACAAGAAGATATCGCCGAAGAATGTAAGAGTGAAAATCCCAGAGATGGATGCAGTCGTGGGGAATCCTCCATATATCCGGCAGGAAAAAATTGAAGACAAAGAACACATAAGAAGAGTTGTGGAGAAAGAGTGGGGGAATTTCCGAATCACTAACCAAGGCGGCATCTCCATAGGCAGTCAAGCAGACATCTACGTTTACTTCTTCATTCACGGTGCCAGGTTCTTGAAGGACGGTGGAAGATTGGGTTTCGTCACGTCTAATTCGTGGCTGGATGTCAGATATGGGGCGGGACTGCAGAAATTCTTTTTGGACAACTTCAAGATTATTGCCATCATCGAAAGTAAAGTGGAAAGGTCTTTTGCCAAGGCGGACATCAACACCGCCATTACCATTATCGAACGATGTTCTGACAAAAAGAAAAGGAATAACAATCTGGTTAAGTTTGTGGTGCTCAAGGAGAAGATGGACATTCTTGTTCCAAAGGATGGAGACAGAGGCAGGTTCGAAGCTTGTGACAAGCTGATTTATGGAATATCGAAAGCGAAAAGTGTCTATGAAGATTCTGAAATCAGAGTCCTTCCCAAAAAGCAAAAGGAGCTTTATGAAGAAGGGATAGAAGACCACACTTACGTTGGCTCGAAATGGGGCGGGAAATATCTGAGAGCCCCTGACATTTTCTTTAAGATTTTGGAAAAGGTACGAGTAGGGGCGTATGGCCATACGCCCCTACTCGTACCCCTTAAGGATGTAGCCGAGGTTAGAAGAGGTTTCACTACTGGAGCAAATGAGTTCTTCTATATAACTGAAGAACAGATCAAAGCCCACATGATAGAAAAAGAATTTTTGAAGCCAGTGATTAAATCTCCTCGAGAAAGCAGTACAATATTACTGAAATCAGATGATTTGAAATTCAAAGCTTTGATGCTTCACAAAGATAGAAAAGAGTTGAAGCGCAAAAACGTCCTGAAATACATATTGTGGGGCGAATTACAAGAATATCATCATAGACCAACATGCCGCTCCAGGAAGAGATGGTATGATTTGGGAAGAAGAAAACATGGCAGAGTTTTGTGGCCCATGATTCATGATGAACGACATTGTGTGTTTTACAACACAATCGCCGTAGTCGATCACAACCTGTTTGAGCTTTTCCCTAAGTACAGATGTGGAAATTCAGACAAGGTTCTTTGTGCTCTCTTAAATACCACGGTATATGCTTTTTTCAAGGAGCTGTTCGGTCGTTCGACATTGGGACAAGGCGCACTTAAAACGGAAGGAATTGACATAGAAAAACTTCCTGCCCTTAAAATCGATTCACTTAATCAAGAGGAGATAGATAAACTTCTTTCTGCTTCCGATAAACTTGCTCGAAGACCTATTTTGTCTATTTTTGAAGAGATCAAGCAGGAAGACCGACAAGAACTGGACAATGTCTTTTTCGACATCATGGGTCTAACTGAAGACGAAAGGCAACAGGTGTATGATGCGGTATGCGAGTTAGTGCGAATTCGGTTGGAAAAGGCTAAAACCTTTGGGAAGAACAACAAGAACAAGAAAGAAGAATTCAACCCCACAAGCTATGCCGATCACATCTTAGAAGAGGTTTTTCTAACGGAGAACAAAAAGGAATTCCCTGAAGATTTCACTGATCCCTCCTGGGAGACTTTCGATATTCGTCTGCCCAAGACCGAGCCAAGAGCGAGTCTAATCATTGAAGAATTCTTCGGCAAAGCAAGCTTACGAATAGACGGAGAGACGATTGACTGCCAGACCACCCCAAAAGCGAGTTTCGTAGAGCTGGCTATTCAGAAGGGAATAAGAGAGAAAGTAAGCGTACCTGCGGATGACAAAAACTGCATCGCGGCAGTCAAGAGCTATCGGGATTACCGAAAGGCAATCAAGTCTCAGATCACCGAAACCATTAAGATGTTCAATCTGACCAAGAAGCAAACCAACGCGGTTCTTTCGGAATTAGAAAACAGATTTTAAGCCTTACCCCCCTTTTTTTCCCTCTCCATTTCATGGAGGGGGAGAGGTTATGAGAAACAAAGTCACTTGAATACCAGAATTCATTCCCTCCTTCAACAAAAAGAAATCCGTCGCTTCGTAAAATTCTGCCTGGTGGGGGCTTCGGGCGTTCTAGTCAACATGTTCTTTCTGTGGTTTCTCACTGAAAGGGTAAAACTCTATTACTTCCTTTCCAGCCTAATGGCCATTGAGATTTCGCTTTTGAGCAACTACGCGTTGAACGATCTCTGGACCTGGCATGATCGGGGAAAGAAAGGAAGAATCGAATATCTCAAAAGGATGCTTCAATATCACATTTCCTCCAGCGCAGCCATATTGGCCAATCTTTCAATCCTGTGGATTCTGACAGAATTGTTCCATCTGTATTATTTGATTTCCAATGTCTTTGGCATTCTCTGTGGTACTTTTCTTAATTTCTTTCTCAATAACCGCTGGACCTTCAAACACAAAAGAGAATGACAGTTTCCCTCTCCCCCTGCGGAGAGGGACAAAGGGCGAGGGGAGATCAGGTGGATGGTTTGCCGGTCCGGATCAGAACCATTAATCATTGTCTGATCCTGACTGAGAATCGTAAGTCGGGCGGCAAAACTGCCCGACATCATCTACGGTTCTCTTGTTTCATTCTTCTTTTTTAACGACCATCCTATTTCCTGCCGATAATAAGACCAGTCATAAGCCATTAGTCATCCGTCATTCGTCATTTCTTGGTTCGTCATCGAATTTGGGGGAAGCATGGACAAGCCGAAGATCCTGGTGGTCGACGACGAAGAGTCGATGTGCAAATTCATGGAGATCATGCTGAAAAAAGAGGGCTATGAAGTCAACACCAGCCAAAGCTCTCTTTCGGCCCTGGAGCGAGTCAAGAGCGAAGATTATGATCTGGTGATCGCCGATCTGATGATGCCGGAGATGAACGGATTGGAGCTTCTCTCCCGGGTCAAATCGATGGATTCGGACTTGGATTTCATCGTGATGACCGCGTTTGCCTCGGTAGACTCCGCCATAGAAGCTTTGAAAAAAGGCGCCTTGGATTACATCACCAAGCCTTTCAAGGTGGACGAGATAAAGATCGCGGTCAAGAAATCTCTGGAGCAAAAGAAGATCGCCCGCGAAAACGTCCAGCTGAAGAAGGAGCTAAAAAGTGAGTTCGATTTCGACCGCTTCATCGGCAACAGCCCGGAAATACTGAAGCTGAAGAAAATGGCGGAAAAGATTGCCCGATCCGATTCTACGGTTTTAATAGAAGGGGAATCGGGCACCGGCAAAGAGTTGGTAGCCCGGGCCATCCACTACCACAGCCCCAGATCGGACAAACCGTTTGTCACCATAAACTGTGCCGCCCTTCCCGAGAATCTCTTGGAAAGCGAGCTGTTCGGACATGTGAGAGGGTCGTTCACCGGTGCCGTCCGGGACAAAGATGGACTGTTTAAAGTGGCAGACGACGGAACGTTCTTTTTGGATGAGGTGGGCATGACCACACCTCCCATTCAAGCCAAGCTGCTACGGGTTCTGGAGGAAAAGGAAATCACTCCGGTGGGAGGCACTACCCCTATCAAGGTCGATGTGAGATTGATCGCCGCCACCAACGCGGATCTGGAGCAAGAGGTTAAGCTCGGGAATTTCCGGGCGGATCTCTACTATCGGCTGCACGTCATACCCATTCGCATTCCTCCTCTAAGAGAAAGGGTGGAAGACATAGAATTGCTCTCCTCCTATTTTGTGCGAAAGTACTGTCAAACCATGCAAATTGAGGAAAAGACCATTTCGAACGAGGCTGCCCAGCGCTTGCTTTCCTGCAAATGGCCGGGGAATGTAAGAGAGCTGGAGAATGCCATCGAGCATGCCGTGCTCCTATCCCGAGGGAAGGAGATAAACGTAGAAGACCTTCCCCAAAAGATAAAAGATGGAGGGCAGATCGATTTGGTTACAGAAGCGCAGCCGACCGTTCCCACTTTGGAGACGATTGAAAAGGCCTACGTCTTCTGGGTATTGAATCAGACCGGTTGGCAGAAGGGCAAAGCCGCTTCAATTTTGGGCATTGACAGCTCCACCTTGTACAGAAAAATCGAGAAATACAAGCTAAAATCGTCTACCTCTTCGCCGGGCGAAATGTGAGATAAGAAGCTTCGAGAATCCGAAGAATCCACCGCTGCCCTGGCCCCTGTTCCTTGGGCCTTCTCTCTTTCAGAAAGGTGACGAGTTCTTAGCCGTTTCCCAGATGCATCAGGAGTCCTCGTGCGGAAAATCACAGAATACCAGGTAGAGTCCAAAAGAAACGGGAGATGGAACAGAATCTTGACCTTCGAGAATGCTGTCTCCCTTTCCGTCTTCCTATTCTTTCTTTCTGTCTACGTAAAGACCATGTGTCCCACCGTCTTCTGGTGGGACTCCGGTGAATTCATTGCCAACGTCGCAGTTCTGGGAATTCCCCATCGCCCCGGCTTTCCGATATTCGTGCTTTTGGGAAGGCTTTTCTCCTTTCTGCCTTTTTGGAGTGTTGCATTTAAGGTGAACTTTCTCTCAGCTCTCTGTGCTTCGGTCTCATTAGGCATCTGCTGCAAGGCCTTCTTTGAGGTGGTGAACATCTTCTTCCCGGCAGCGGCAAAGAGAAGAGAAGTGGTCGCTCTTTCGGTCGTGTCTTTCCTGGTGGTTTTTGGTTTCACCTATTCGTTCTGGATACAAGCGGTAAGGGCGGAGGTTTACGCTCTGAACATGCTTTTCTTCTCCGTGCTTCTGTATTTGAGCATACTATGGGTCAAAAATGAGGAGCCTAAACACATCTATCTTTTTTTCTTTATTCTTGGACTGGGTCTGGGAAATCATCACCTTAGCCTGCTTTCAACCATTCCGGCCTTCATTTTTCTACTCTTGACCTTCGTCCGCAGATCGTTTATTGAACTCAAGAGGATACCTCTTTATGCCTTGTTCTTCTTAGCCGGGATGAGCGTCTATCTTTATATTCCGATTCGCTCCCTGTGTAACCCGCCCCTGACTTGGGGTGCGGTCAAGTCGCTCTCTTCTTCCGCCAGCTCCATCTTCGCCTTGGACACGATTAAGAATTTGAATTTCGCGTTTCTGTCCAACCTTACCGACAAAACCACGGAGCTTTTGTCGCTTTTCTTCGATCAACTGACTCCCTTGTGCTTTGCCATCAGCCTGGTGGGACTCTTTCTCCTTCTCAGACACAGCCGTAGGATTCTAACTCTTCTTCTTTTGATGATAATAGGCAACTGCGCAGTGGTGATATTTATGACCACCGAATTCATATCCACTAATCCCGATCTGCACGGTTACTTAATCTTCTCCATCTTCTCCTTAGCTTTCTTCTATGGCCTTGGCGTTTTGATTCTGTTGAATTTTGCTCGTCATTCGTCATCCTTCGTCCGTCATTCGTTTTTGATTGCTTTCGGAGTGATCTCCCTTTTTCCACTGCTCAAACACTATCCGGAGGCAGATCTCTCGAATAATCGGATCGCACACCACTACGGCACAAGCGTGATCTCCGATCTCGACTCCAACTCCGTCCTGATAGTCGACAACGTTAATCTGAACTTCATCTTGAGGGAGCTGCGCTATGCTGAGCGAAAGAGAGAAGACGTGACCGTCATTGACCGAGGCCTTCTGGGCTTCGACTGGTATGTCAACCAAGAGAGACAAGAACAAGGGCGGATCTTCGCAGGCATTTCAGAGAGCCTTCGAGGCGACCGTCTTTTTGCCGCGATTCTAAGAAGGTGTCGGGATCTGGACAAACCCACATACATGGAATTCACGGAAAGGGACTCCGGTCTGGTGGACTATCTGATTCCAAGAGGTTATGTCTTCCAGGTATCCAGGACTTCAGTTGGTCGGCTTTCGGAAAAGGACCTGGTATGTCAGAAAGAAAAAGAATGGGATGCGGACAGTCCCCTTGATAAGGCAATTTCTGAGAGTGATTTGGCCAGTCCGCAGGACAAATCCTTCCGGAGAGATTGGGATGCCCAGAGAGTATACGCTCTCTCCTTTTACCGATCGGGGCTTTTCTACGAATGGAAGGGGATGATCGCTTATGCCTTGCGGCAATTCGAGAAGGTAAGCCGGATTGATCCGCAAGACCAGGAATTGATGCTGAGAATCAGGAAGCTGCAAGCGTTTGGGGCATTATCGGGAGTCTCGGGCTACAATCCCGTTTCTGTTCAGCGCAGACCCCAGACTCAAAACTGATGTCCTTTCCTGTCCGCAGTAACAACCAGACCAGACTGAGAGCCAGCATTGCATTTTGCAACGAATCAGGTGAAAACCGTGTCTGCCCGGCCGGTGCTCCAAAATTGACCATGACTACTTTTGCTTGTTCCGAAACAACTTAGCGACGCTGGCCGTGACCGGCACAGCTTTTGCGTGCGGTTGAGGGGTTGAAGTCACGAGGAACATATGCGATTGAGGTACTTGAATCACAAAGCATTCACCTTGATCGAGTTGATGATCGTGGTCACGATCATCTCGATTTTGGCCGCCATGGCTATTCCCCGGTTCATGCGCGTTTCGGTCAAGGCCAAGCAAAGCGAGGCTAAACTAAACCTCAAGCAAATCTACACCATGGAAAACGCCTATAAACAAGAGAAGGAAACATACTGGCCCGGTGACGGAACCACGGTCGTGGCTCAGCCCGGTGGGTCTTTTCCCCCCCTGTGCGTGGAGATCACGTTTCCAGCTTATTACAGCTATTCGATTGTCGGAACCACCAATACGTTCCTGGCAACCGCTGGTACCAAAAGCTCGAGCGGTCTGGATGACGATCCGACCCTGGATGTCTGGACCATAGATCAAAACGGTATGCTCACCTGTATCATCGACGATTCCAGTGATTAGCACAAGAGGACAGCATCTTGCTTTTTGCAAGAATACCAGCGAATTACCTCTGAAAGAGGTGTCGAAAACGCCCGCGTCAAATGTTGAGCAGGAGGATTATTTTGAGGTCAGACAAGAACTTAAAACCAAGGAGGTGTCCCAAGAGGCTAGTCGGCACGGCTTTTGCCTTAGTAATCTTCGAAAGATGGAAAAGCGCATGAGGAGATGTGAAGGAAGTGAACAGAGTAAACATTCAAACCTAAGGAGGGGGTGAGAGAAATGTTCAGCAAATTCCATCGAAGTCAAAAAGGCTTCACCTTGATCGAGCTGATGATCGTGGTGGTCATCATCGGAATCTTGGCTGCTTTGGCTATCCCTCGATTCATGCGGGCCACCACCAAGGCCAAGCAGTCTGAAGCCAAAACCATCTTGAAGCAGATTTACGTCATGGAGCACGCGTACCGTCAGGAGAAGGATGTCTACTGGGGCAATGGTATTTCAGCGTCAGCGGCTGCCCCCAACGCCTTCGGCCAAATCGGCGTTGAGATTCAGGCCACCGCACGGTACACCTACTCTATCGTCTCCGCCGCTAACACTTTCACCGCGACGGCGACCTCCGGCATCCTGGACGATGATGCTACCTTGGACACCTGGACTATCGACC
>JBAVQU010000030.1:0-15404 GCA_049694315.1 Candidatus Zixiibacteriota bacterium | reverse complement strand
CCCAAAAACGTCTGGATAGATTCCTTTGGGATGTCTATAATGAAAAACGATTGCATTCCTCCCTGGGCTATCGACCGCCTAACGAGTTCGAAGCTCTGCTGAGGAACGAAAAAGTGAACCGCCAAACCATCCTAACCTGCCCAAAAAAAGGGGTTCACTCCAAAGGTGCTTTGAGTGATTGAGAAGGAAACCGCGATAAACTGGACGGAAATTGTAACCGCTATTATCGCTGTATACGGCGCAGCACTAGGGACATACAATTTGATTATTAGACTCAGAGAAAATCGGCCAAGAATAAAAGTTAGGATCAGCATGGGTTTACTGAACTATGGTGTCGGTGGAACAAGTGAAGCGATGATATTCCTCGAGGCTGCCAATGCAGGGCGGACGATGGTTACCCTTAATGTTCCTTTCTTTCGGTTGCCCGATAAGCAACAAATCGTTTTTCCCAACCCACAACGTAATATTGTATTCCCATATGAACTCTTACCTGGAAAGAATTGCCAAATTTGGGTTGAAGCAAGGGAATTTGCCAGAACCTTGCTGGCGTCTGGTTATTCTGGAACAGTAAAGCTTACTGGTTTGTATAGGAATCAAGTTGGCACTTCGTACAAAAGTAAATCATATAAGTTCAATATTTCCGACTGGACTAAATCTTAAGTATTGTTTGTTCTCCTTAGCCAAATGGTTGTTCACCAATAACTCAAAGATACTTCGCAACTTCTTTCCCTAACTGGAGCTTTAATCCTTGTCCATCCACAAAAAAATTGCCAAAAATGCTGTATATAACTTCCTTATAAAAGCCATCACATTGGCTTTTGGGTTTATTGCTTCGGTGGTTACCGCACGGTTTTTGGGACCGGAGAAGTATGGGGTTTACAGCTTTGTGATATGGATTTTGTATGTGGTGGGACTTTTGGTCAACCTCGGGATAAATACCACCGTCACCAAATATGTCTCCGAATACTGGGGGAGAAACGATTTCTCCGCCATCACCTCCATCTTCAGAAAACTATTCAGATTCGAAATCCTGGCGGGGGTGGTGGTGAGCTTGCTTTTGTTCTTCTCTGCCCCGCTCATCGCCCACTGGTACAAGAACCCTGAGCTTTCGCTTTATCTGAAAGTCGCCGCCGCCGTTCTTTTACCTTTGGGTTTGATGTGGCTATATAACGGGCTTTTCTGCGGCCTGCAGCGATATGACCTGATTGCCAGGATAAATCTTGTTGTCTCTCCTTTGACTGTCGGTTTTATCCTTCTGGTTCTATACCTTAGCGGAAAGATGGAATGGCTGGTGGCAGTAAGCACGCTAACCAATATCCTTTTGGTGCTTAATTACGTCTATTTCAAGAGAAGGAAGCTTGATTTTGGACCGTCGGCCATCGACCGTCGACCGTCGACAGCAAATGATCTAAGTGGCAAATTGTTCAAATTCTCCGCCAGCGTGTTTGTGGTTTTGGTTTTGGATGCCGTGGTCTGGGAACGCTTCGGTATCTTGTTTTTGAGCATCTTCAGCACTTCTACCGAAATCGCATTTTACAATGTAGCGTTCATCCTTTCCAGCCGAACCATGATTCTTCTACCTGGTGCATTGACCGGCATTCTGCTTCCGGCCATGTCGGAAGTCTATGGGGGAGGAAACAAAGGGGAGCTGGCAAAAGTCCATTCCAACTCCACCCGTTACCTGGCCATGCTCTCTTTCCCTCTCTGCCTGGGAGGCATAGCTATCGCGCATCAGTTCCTTCCGGTGCTATACGGTCAATCTTATCAACCTGCGGCTTGGCTCTTCGCCATATTGCTCCTCGGAGGGGCGGTCGGGTCAATCTCCACCTCCAGCTCGTCACTTTTGTATGGGACGGAGCTGCAGTCCGTAGTGGTAAAGGTGGGCATTTCCGCGGCCCTGGTCAATCTCATGATCTGTCGGCTTGCGGTTCCAAGCTGGGGAGCAAAAGGAGTGGCTTTGGCTACCGCTTTCGCCCAGGCAATATCCGGAGTGACTTTGATGCTCTACGCCTACAAAAAACATATGAAACAGAAATTTCCCCGATCCGGCATCTTGCGCATAATTCTTGCCTCAGCTCTGATGGCAATCGTGGCATTCACATTCGCTGAAGGATTGAAGGGGATGGTGGGTGTGGCTTTGGCCTTGATCGTATCCATTCCGCTTTATATATTGGCTCTGTTTTTTACCCGGAGCTTGACCGCAGAGGATTTAAAGCTTTTGGAGGCGGCATTCAGCCGGATACCAGAATCCTGGAGCAAAAAGATCAAGCCGGTGCTCAATTGGCTGGTCCATTCATTTTATCCTAATTGATGTGCACGTATGAACGGTGTCCCTGATGTGAGAGTCAGCATCATCATCCCCACCTATAACCGGGAAGAAATTCTTCCTCAAACGGTTGATTTGATTCTGCAGAATAACTACCCTGATAGTGAATTGATAATAATCCATCAGAAACCGAGCCTATCTGAGCAATTCACAGAATTCTTGAAAAGGACCGGAAGCCGGATTCGCTATTTTACCGTTGAGTGGAACTCTGTCCCCAGAGCATGCAATTTCGGGGTGGAGAATTCCCGCGGAGAAATCATCTTGATGTTGGACGATGACATAATACCTGATGGTGCTTTGGTCTCGGCACATTTGAGAAATTATGCAGACCCAAAGATCGGAGCGGTGGCAGGAAAGATTGAAATCCCGCATCCGGTGAGATTCCCTGAACATGTGGGTCGGATTGGGGGACTTGGTCCAAAGCACGAGACCTTTGTCTCCACCCAAAGGCAATATGTGGAAACCGGCGGGGGAGGCAATATGTCCTTTCCTCGGGAGTTGTTTCGAAGACTCGGGGGTTTTGATGTCAACTATATCAAGAATGCTCATCGCTTTGAAAGCGACTTTTGCTTCCGGTTAAGAAAATTAGGATATCTAATAGTTTATGATCCGGAGGCAGAAGTGAAACATCTCGAATTCAAATCCGGCGGAATCAGATCGTGGGTTGGAGTAGTGACCAACTCACCGTCCTTTTACCGGAACGAGATGCTGTTCTATTTCAAAAACAGACCGGATGGCTGGCTGGTTCGGTATCTTTGGCTCAACTACATCCAGCGAGTGCCCTCCCGGAAGATCAAAAACTTCCTGATCCGCAATTTCGCCTTTATTGCCGGTGTCCTATGGGGAAGCTGGACATACCTGCTTAAGTACAGACTCAGACTGATTTCCAATAGAGAAAGCAAGAGGGAAGCCAGGTCATGAGAATAGGAATAGATGCCAGTCCCATTTTGAAACAGAGAGCGGGAGTGGGCAGCTACGTTTACCACTTGATTGACCAGCTAAGCCTTCTGGATCGGGAGAACCAGTATGTGCTGTTTTATTGCCACCACTCAGACGTCAAAGACCGGATTATGAAACCGGAGAATCCTAATTTCGAGAGCAAGACGGTCCGTTTTCCCACTAAGATCATGAAGATGCTCTGGGCCAGCATAAGGCTACCCAAGGTGGATTGGTTCGTGGGAAAGGTGGATCTTTATCATTCCACTGCCTTCTATCTCAATCCTACTTCGAGTGGGAAATCGCTTCTCACCATATTCGATCTGAACTTCCTTGCCTTGCGGAAGTTTACCCTCTGGTCCGGCAGGTGGCACTACGCCATCAAGATGAAAGATTACGCCAAGAGGTGTGATGGCATCATTACCGTTTCCGAAAGCTCAAAAGAGGAGATCGTCCGACTTCTGGAAGTGCCACCGGAGAAAGTCGTCGTAACATACGGGGGTTATTCGGAGAAATTCCGACCTCAAGGGGATGGCCAAGACAGGGAAACGGTGATGAAAAAATACCGGATCGGCGGGGATTTCATACTTTATGTGGGGACGCTGGAGCCAAGAAAGAACCTAAAAGGACTGATTGAGGCCTATGCCAGAAGCAGAGCGAAGGAGGACTTCCTTTTGGTCTTGGCCGGAGGAACGGGATGGAACTACAAACACATATTCCGTCTGGTGGAACAGCTAAGTCTAAGGGATCGGGTCATTTTCTGCGGCTATGTGCCGGAACCTGATCTTCCGGCACTATACCGCGGCGCCTCCTTGTTTGCTTACCCTTCTTTTTATGAGGGCTTCGGTCTTCCCCCTTTGGAGGCGATGGCCTGCGGCACGCCGGTGGTTGTCTCTGATACGACCTCTTTACCGGAGGTGGTAGGGGATGCCGGTATTTACGTGGATCCGCTTGACATTGAGCAGATTGCGGCTTCGATTGACACGGTCCTCTCAGATAGCCAGCTCGCCAGAACCTTACGACAGAGAGGTCTGGAAAGGGCCAAGCTCTTCTCCTGGGAAAGAACTGCAAAAGAGACTTTAGAACTTTACCTAAAGATTGCTCGCCAGTAGGGAGAAGGAGATCAAAGTGGACCTGATACACAAAGGCCCCAGACATCCTTCTCGACTTCCCGGCTCCACCGATCACCGCCTCTTAACAAACAGGACCACCTGGTGCGTCACCGGCGTGTGCCGGGGTTGCCTCAAGGACGCCAGCATCTTGCTCCGGCTTTGCGTAATATCCCTTCAGACTCCCACCTGGGCATGGACAAGGAATTGACTTTCCCCAGCGCTAACCAAAGACCGGTTTTGGGGCAAAGAGATGTTGACAAAAGGCGCAGATTTTGTATTATTGATGTTTGTCCTATGGAGCCTCACGTGAATCCGCATTTGAGTCCAAACGGATTGACAAGCTTTTTCAGAAACTCTTTAGATAATCTTTATTCTACAGGAGGTTAGGGTGAAGGATTTCAAGATTGATCAGATCAGAAACATAGGAGTGGTGGGTCATGGGGGTGTAGGTAAGACCTCCCTGGTGGAGGCCATGCTATATGATGCCAAGGTCACCACTCGCTTGGGCAGGGTGGACGAAGGAACCAGCCTATCGGATTACACCGATGACGAGATCGAAAGGAAGATATCGATCGGCGCTTCCCTGCTTCACCTGGAGTGGAAAAACCACAAGATCAATATGGTGGACATGCCCGGGTATCAGGACTTCATCGGGGAGGTGGTGGGAGGTTTGAGAGTTACCGAGACCGCTTTGATATTGCTTTCCGCTCAATCCGGGGTGGAGGTAGGAACCGAACAGGTATGGAATATTGCCGAGAACTACAAGCTGGCGCGAATGTTCTTTGTCAACCGGATGGAAAAGGAGCATGCGGATTTTGAGAAGGTGTTAAAGGAAGCAAAGGAGGGTTTTGGACAAAAGGTGGTTCCCATCCAGATTCCCATTGGTGAGGGGCTGACTTTCAAAGGAGTGATCGATTTAGTCAGGATGAGGGCACTATATTCCGATCCTGACGGGAAATTGAGAGAGGAAAAAGTTCCTGCGGAACTGGAGGCAGAAGCCGGAGAGTATCAAGAGAAGCTGATGGAGGCGGTGGCCGAGACAGACGATGCTCTTTTGGAGAAGTTTTTTGAGAAAGGGGAGCTTTCGAGTGAGGAGGTAATACAAGGTTTGCGGAAAGGTATCGTGGAGCGGAAGATATATCCGCTTGCCTGTGGATCAGCCACCGGGAACATGGCGATTGGTGCCTTACTGGACTGCATCACGGCGTATCTTCCCTCTCCTGCAGATTTTGTACAGATCAAGGGACACGTCCCCGAATCAGAAAAAGAGAAGATAATGAAGATTAGCCCGGATGAGGCTCTGTGTGCTTTTGCGTTTAAAACCGTTTCCGAGCCACACGTCGGGGAGCTAACCTTCTTCAAGGTATATTCAGGGAAACTGCAATCCGGAATGGACGTTTACAACTCCACCCGGGAGTTGACCGAAAGAATCGGGCAGATATACGCTTTAAACGGCAGGGAGAGACGGGAGATCGGGATAGTGGCGGCGGGAGATATCGCTGCCATAGTCAAGTTGAAGAACACCAAGACGGGGGATAACTTCTGTGAGAAGAAAGACCCCGTGATGCTGCCTCCGGTTGGTTTCCCCAAGCCGGTGATCAACATGGGGATCAGGCCGAAGAACAGGGGAGATGAAGAGAAAATCGCCAACGGCTTTGCAAAACTGCGGGAGGAGGATCCGACTTTCATTATGGAGGTGGATCCCGACATCAAGCAGACCATCATCTACGGACAAGGGGAATTGCACCTAGAGGTGATGATCGACCGGTTAAAGAGACGCTTTGGGGTGGAGGCGGAGCTGGAAAAGCCTCGCATTCCGTACCGGGAGACGATCAACGTCAAGGCAGAAGCACAGGGAAAATACAAAAGACAGTCCGGCGGTCGAGGGCAGTATGGGGACGTCTGGCTGCGGCTTGAGCCTTTGCCCCGAGGCACAGGATTTGAGTTTGTGGATGAAATAGTGGGCGGCGTAGTCCCCTCCAAGTATATTCCTTCGGTGGAGAAGGGGGTGACAGAAGCTATGCAGGAGGGAATCTTGTCGGGCCACAAGGTGGTGGACGCCAGGGTGGCCATCTATGACGGATCGTATCATGAGGTGGACTCCTCAGACATGGCTTTTAAGATAGCCGGCTCCATGGGATTCAAAAATGCTGCGGCTAAAGCCAAGCCGGTGATGCTGGAGCCGATCTATACCTTGGAGGTGATCGTGCCGGAGGAGTTCATGGGGGACGTAATGGGTGATCTCTCCAGCCGGCGGGGCAGGATTTTGGGGATGGATCGGGAAGGTAACTTCCAAAAGATCAAAGCTTCCGCTCCTTTGGCCGAATTATATAAATATTCCACCTCTCTTCGGTCCATGACCCAGGGTCGCGGGCTTCATCGACGAGAGTTTTCTCATTATGAAGAGATACCCAGGGAGACAGCGGAAAAGCTGATCAAGGAAGCCCAGCAGGAAAAAGAAGCGCAGAACAAGTAGAACACTGGTTCAAAAGCTCAAGGGTTCAAAGGTTCAATTATTCAATCGTTAGAGTGTTCGCCTTTAGGCGAACCGGGGATGAAGGGTTGATGGGCAAAAGCGGCGGACTGTCGACGGTGGACGGAATTAACACGCCGATGTAGCTCAATGGTAGAGCAACTGATTTGTAATCAGTAGGTTGGAGGTTCGATTCCTCTCATCGGCTGGAGCAACAAGAAATGCGGAAGGCAAAGCCTCCGCATTTTTGTTGTTGCTGGTTAGTGGTTCGTAGTTCGTGATTCGTAGGGGCGTATTGCAATACGCCCCTACTTACTCCCTGGTCCCAAGGGGATGTCATAGTCTGCGTGACGTACTCTAGATGATAACATCCAGCGGGAGAAGAACTTGTAGGGACAACTCATGAGTTGTCCCTACACCTTCTATCTATAGTCTTACATCTATCACCTTTCTCCTCTTGAGGAACACCCAGGTGATAAACCCAAGCAACACCACCCCAAAGATGATCAGACCCCATTCGGTGAGGGTAGGGATAGCCTGTTGACCCTCGGGAATAATGGTAACCCCGCCACCTTCGTGCAGTATAATAGTCAGTGGCGGGATATCCGGATCTTTAGGTAGTAAATCGTCCGGTATAAAGCTCCTGCCATGTGGGCTGCACCCTACCGAACCAATAACCCCGTAATCGGCATAGAGCCCATCGACGACATGGGGGTAAACGCTGGGAAAATTGGTGATAGTAGAAGACTGACCCGGAGTCCATACTGTTTCTGGAACAACCGGGTCATGGCCAGTAAATTGGACCATCACAATGGGCTTTGTAGGGAATGAAAATTCCCAGATAGTGTGCTTTAACAGATCGCCGGGTGCATTGGGTGAGGGGTTCCAACTGAATTTTCCTTCAAAGCCAGCTATTTGAGGGTAAATAGTCGCGCTGGTTTTATAGATCGTGATTGTGTAAAGCTGCCCGTCTGACATGAAGTAGTACAGATTGGCCTCGCAAGTGTCAGTAGCGCTATCACAGACTATGCCCCCCTTCATGCATCCGTCGTCTTCGTGATTAGCCACCCAATCGTTGATGCAATAGAACATGCCTACGGTGTTAGGACCATGCGGCTCTGGCTGTTGATAATCAAAATAAAGCCGGGACCAGATTCCCTTAACAGGCGTGATATCAGACCATTCGTTGTGTTGCTGCGCCACTAAGAGCGCCGGACCGGCGCAAAAGACGATTGCCAGTATGGCGGCGACAATTACTCTTGAATTCATTTTTCTCTCCTTTGTTTTCGTTATGTTTCAATCGTAAGTCCTTGTATGTCGAAACCTCGGTTCGACTGAGCTCATCGAAGTCTGTGGTTTCGATGCCTTTCTGCATAGTTTCCCTCTGAATTCAGTCATAAGGACGAATATTGTTATATTGGCTCATTTCATCTTCCCCATAGGCATGTCCCTCCATATTCTAAGTTGCAAGCATTCGTGGCACTTAATGCCGCGCGAGTGTCGGTCCAAAGTGACATTATTTCAATCACTCACTTACCTTGCAGTAACGACAGTTTAGTAGGTCAAACCCCTGCGGTTTTGATCTCCTTCTTAATGCTCTGCCGGCCACACTGAATCGTGACCACAAACTGATCACAGTTTGCTCATTTCATTTTATCATAGGCATCATCCTCCGTGTTTAAAATGCCACATTCCAGCACCGCCTAATGTCGCAAAAATCGCGGCAAGCGGGCGCCACGCTGTTAACTCCCAACTGCTAACTGGCTACTGCAAACCGACGACAGTTCTTCTTCTCTTCAAGAAGACCCAGGTGACAAACCCAAGGAACACCACCCCAAAGACGATCAGACCCCATTCGGATAGGGTCGGGATGTCCCCCGCACCAGAGCGGAACTCGAACGTGACGCCGCCGTCGGGGGTCGTCTGGCCATCTGAGAACTGGCTCACCACGAACCACTGGAATGCGGGACTCGGGCTTCCTCTGTTGGGTGTGAAGTACATCGTCACAGGTTGGGTCTCGTTTACGCCCATCGGGATTCCCTGAATCTTAGCCAGCGGGCTCGTCAGGGAAATGGAGGAGTCGTTGGGATTCACGACGATGCCCTGACCCATGCCTCCCGCTCCCATCCAGTGGCTAAACATCTCAGGCGCGAGAACGACCCTTACGGAGCCTCCGTCGAGAAACGGTATTCCGCTGCCTCCACCCGCGGAATTGAACTCCAGGTCCACGTTGGCAGGAAGGGCCTGCGCATTCTGAACGAGAACCTCAGGAGATCCTGGGGGGTAAATTACATACAGGTTCTTCAAGGCGATGTTGTTGTTTTTCCGTGCGTTGTCAGTGATCAAGGAATTGTGAACCTCTAAAAAACGCATCTGGTCATCGTTGGATTCGAATCGGGCCAGCAGGCAGAAGTCCCACGGCGCCACGACGGGGATCCACTCAAACTCAGCCACGACCTCATCTAGGAAAGGTGGACAGGGACCGACAGTCACAGTTTTCCCGTAGCCAATCTCCTCTCCTGAGAATGGGATCTGATTATTGGCGTCCCATTTCCTGACCGTTGAGATTTGGAACCAATAGAGGTGGAGGGTACCGGTGACGGACGTATTGCCGCGGTTGCGGAGCTTCACGTAGACATAGTTCGTGGTCCCGTCTATCGGGTTCTGATGTTGCAGCTTGGATTGCCAGGGATCACCAGGGACGGGACCAGTAACTCTTGTATTTCTTACCCGGATATCATCGCTCTCCCAAATGGGAGTGCAGGGATCCGGCTCCGTCCCGTCGTCACACGGGTCCTTGTCCTGGATCCACGCGTCCGGATCCGCTTCTTCGACATTTCTTCCGGCAATGCGGAACACGAGGAACTCTTGATGATTCCCACCTTCGAAGGGGGTCGAGAAGTTGTGCCCAGTGGAGTTACTGGGTACAAGACCGCTCTCATACCAGATCCACTGGGCCTGGTTCGGTCGATCGGACGGCTGCCAGATATGCGGGAAATTGTAACCCCAGACATATGAGTAAGGCGTCGTGAGGGTCAAGGGATCAAGATCGTAGCCTGGAGCGCTTGTTGGAGTTACCCAGAGATTGTTGGCGGACGCGTAGGCGATGGCCGCATCAACCTGCTTCTGTGTTGGCTGAAGGTTGGCGGGCCAGGGACAGGTGATCTCAGGTATGCCTGCGTATTTGCAGGCGGGGAAAACCTGCCAAGCCGGGTCTCCGGTCCAAACAGTCCAGCCAAGCGTTACGTTTTTGAATTTGCCGACAAATCCCTGTGCAACAACTTGGTCCGATGCTGCCGCCACATAAAGGTAGCGGTCAGACGGCTGCTTTAAAGCCACAAAGTGATCTTCCACCATCCAGTTGTTAGATATGCCGACAGGTCCTCCGACAGTCTTTGTGCAGGTTCCGAAGTAGACTGTCCCAAAGTTGTCGATCGTGAGGTAGATATCCCAGTCGTCGGCCTTTGCTAATGACCATTCGCATGAGAGTAACACGATAGTTACTAAGAGGATTCGGTACAATTGTCGGAGGGTGGCGGCTTTACTCATTTTTGGTCGTGTCATTTGTTCGTCATTTGAAATGAAGCGTTTCATTGTATTTCTACCTTTCTGTGACAAGCCGTTGTCATAAATTAGATGTTATAGGTAAGGCAAGCTCCTGATTACTTGACCTGTCTTATCCATCAGTTTCTTAGGTCAAACCCCCCTGTGGTTTTGACCTCCTTCTTAAAAATCTGCTGTTCACACTAAATCTTAACGACAAACTGTACACAGTCTGCTCGTTTCATTTTATCATAGGCATTGTCCTCCCTGTCTCAAATGCTGCATTTCACATCATACAATACTGCAAAAACAGAGGTAAATTCGTCGGGCTGGGGTATGCCTACCTGACAATTTTTTTGTTGTCGGGTAGCTACAGCCTCTCCCCCTTGATCCCCCTCTCATTGAGTAAGGAGAGGGGGATAGAGGAGGTGAGATTCGGCGGCGGTGTGCACCAGACGGTGCATACCGGCGGACTGCCGACGGCGGTCGATGGACATCTTTACTATGTCCTTACACCTATCACCTTTCTCCTCTTCAAGAACACCCACGTAATAAATCCAAGCAACACCACCCCAAAGATGATCAGACCCCATTCGGTGAGGGTGGGGATTGCTGTCGCCGGCAGAGGCATTTCAGGTTGGCTATTTACAAAGTTTTGGAATGCGATCTTTGCGGAGTCACTCGGCGTACCGCTAGCAAGCCCATGACCAGCCAGGACCAAATAGCCAAACAGGTCACCCGCAATGAATGGGGGATTATTATTCTTGACGTAGACCGGGACCGCGGTCGTATTTTCGTGGAGATAAACGACTTGCGGTGGAAAGGCGGTTATGTTCGCGTTGAATACCAATAAGGGGTCATTGTTCACAAGCGTATTTGTAACATTAAAGGGTGGGGGCAAAGATGGGTCTGAGGGGAGATCAATTTCCACAAATACGTCAAAGAAGCTTTCAGCTGGGAAGTCCGGAGGATTTCCAACTCCGCCGGTATTTTTGGATTCTACCTCTCCCGGGCTACGTACTTGAGTTGGGTTGAGGTCTCCTGCCCGAACAGCTGTAGAATAGGGTCCCGTCAAGTTTAAGGATTTCACTCGAGTGTGGATTTCCCTTGTTCCGGAAGGTCCCTCAAAGCCGGCCGGGAATATCATATCGGCATCATCGATGGGGAAGCCATCCGTTCCAACCGGCACTCCGCCGACCGGTTCTACAAAGGCGTCGCTGCGGCCGATCACGGTTCCAAAATCAGTCATCAAGAAACTTTGGAATCGGAATGTTGCAGAGTTATAGACTGTGAGGGGAAAGCCAGCCATAAGGGGTCGGTAGTTCGGAGCTACCCAGATGCGAAAGACCCCCATTGAGAAAGTATTATCGTCACCTTGCCCATATATGCCTCCAAATAGCTGCTGAGCCTGCACAGGACCCGAGAAGATAATTAAGATCATGCCGGTAAGAGCCAGTAGACCCATCCAAACCGAACTTTTGAACGGAAAACGAATAGAAGTGAAGCGTTTCATTGTCTTTCTACCTTTCTATGACAAGCCGTTGTCATAAATTAGATGTTATAGGTAAGGCAAGCTAGTGGCAGCTTGACCTATCTTGTCTATCAGTATCTTAGGTTAAATCCCTGTGGTTTTGCCTCCTTTCTTAATAATCTGCTGTTTACACTAAATCGTAACGACAAACTGATCACAGTTTGCTCATTTCATTTTATCATAGGCGTCATCCTCCATGTTGCAAATGCCACATTTCACATCACCCAATACCGTGGAAATCGCGGTAATTCGTCGGGTTAGAATGATATATTAGTATGTAGGTCATATAGGACTGCTAGCTTCAGGTTGTAGGAAGAAAAACAAAATAGATATGACCCTTCCCGTAAGAAAGCTTACATACTTGAGGATTCTATTACTGGCTCTATTATGTGTTTCTAATATAAGTTTGTTAATTAATCTTGTCAAGCCCAAAATTTATATTTTCTAAGATAACCAGAGGGAGATGCTAAGAATTGTATAGAGGACAATTAAGATCGAGATACACGATGAATTAGCTGCGTGGATTCAGAACGCTACCGATAACTTCTCTATCGCGTGAGCAATCTGAACCTTTTGCCCCACCAATAGTGCCAGTAAAGCAAGCTCCAGATCAAAACCGGGAAGATTTGGTTCACCACCAGCATGATAAAATCGCTGAGATAGTTGTACACATTCTGCTGAAAAGGCGACCAGTATGGCAACCCGTCAACTTTGATATGAGGAGCATATTCGCGCTTGACGAAGACAAAGATTTTAAACAGGTGAAGAACAAAAATGATGGCGAAGCCCAGTAGGAAGATTTTCATCCGTTTTTTCCAGTTTATGTTCGGGACAGCCCAGATTAGAGCAAAGAGCAGGACCATATCAAAATGGACCACGCTGGCCTTGACTCTAACAGAAAGCTCCGGGTTCTTCTCCGATATCACGTTATGGACAAAGATGTATTTCCCTTGCACCTGCATGGAATTGGTTATGTGCTTGCCTCCGATTTCACTGAGCTTAAGTATGAGAACAGAAGGTGGGGCTAAAATCTGGTTATAAAGGGGGGAAAGAAAATACCACAAAAGATAGAACAAGAGGAAGAAGAAAACCAGCCTAATCAGAAACAGGGCTTTTTTGGATTTTATCTTTTTTGACAAAATTCCTCGCCCAAAAATCCCAGACCAGGATGGCGAAGATGATGACGATCGGCTGCCAGACATACACGTGCACCTCTTCAAAAATGTCAGGGTATTTCCTTCCTAACAGGAAAAGAGAGATCACTCTAACTTGATTGATGGCAAATATGGCGGGTATTCCAATGAGTATGCCTATCAATTTCTGTTTTATTCGGGAGGGATAGGCGATGATGCCAGAAAGCAAGATGGCAGTGGCAAAGACCCCGTTGCATCCATACACGACGTTGATTCCAAAATCCTTACAGGAGAGATTGGTTCCAGATACATAAGTCCATGAGCCAAATATATTCAGAATTTTGGAGGAAACAAAAGCTACCGAGGTGGTGAAAGGCTCAAGCACTTGCTTGGAGACAAAACTATTGGCGAAGAGAAGAAAGAAGAAAACCAGCGCCAGCCCAAAGAAGATATAGATTTTCACCAGCGCCCAGGGTATTTTCTTCAAGCTGAGCTTTTTAGGTGAGCTTTCTTTTTCCGAGATTAGCTTCTCTTTTTGGGATTTGCCTTTGCCACCCATTTTCCTGTTTCCATCCGTTTAACGTTCCTTTCGTTGATCAGATTATACCTAAAATCACCATATCTGTCAAGCGTTGAAAATTGTAGGTCGGGCTGGCGAACGCCTGCCCGACAAATCCTATTTATGATGTCGGGTATCCCCCGCCAAAGGCGGGAGAGACCCGACCTACAATTTGCTGTCAACGGATTCACTGTGAACGGATTAAACAGATGAAACGGATTTAGAAATACGTTCATCCGATCCATCCGTCCAGACGGACGCCCCCAGACGGGCCCGTCCGGGCGCTCAATCCGTTGACATGTTTTTGCAGTGGACTGTCGACGCTTACATCTATCACCTATCACAGGTCGACTTCCTTCGGCTTCGCTCAGGACAAGTCGCTCACCACATAAGGCGGGGCGCCACGCTGCTCACTGGTTGCTACTTACTGTAAGCTGACCGCTGCTGTTTTCCTCCTTCTCAAGAACACCCAACTGATGAACCCAAGCATTACCACCCCAAAGATGATCAGACCCCATTCGGTGAGGGTAGGGATATTTAATCCTCCTTGGCAGAGGATCTGCACGTTATCCGCCCTCCCTTCAAAATCCCAACCTGAACCTCCCACTCTGATCGAGTTAATTGTCTTTGGGTTGGTAAGCTCAGTCAGAAGATTAAAAGAGTTCGCCACCCATTGATTGGCAGGTATTTGTTGACCGGTCACCACCCCATTGCCAGGTACCGGCTCGTGATCTGGACGAGGTCCGGTGGACTCATCTATCCAGAGATACCAGCCCCACTGCCAGAATCTCTGGGTCCCTCCAGTGTCAGTGTAGTAAACCACAATGGCTACCGGGTATTCCCACTCTCCTGCTGTCCAACCCGACCCTCCTAAATTGTGGGAAAAAGCCTTAACATCTATGGTCATAGTGAGGGAATTACAGTTGGTGACATCGTAGTTCAATGTCTGTTCGCAGGTAGTCCAGTCGCCGCTTCCCCCTCCACCTGTTCTCACCCAGTCCAAGGACCAGGATCCCGCCAAAGTGGGACCACTATCATTAGCCTGGTTAAGAGTGGAGTTCTCATAGGGACGGGTCTCAAACTTGGTCCAGCCATTGGGGATTAGATCACCGGTTCCATCCGGGGTGAACCCACCTTCAAAATCGCCGTTCGTCACTATATTTGTCTGGGCATTCGCGCCCGCCCAGGCGCCGGAGACACACATAAACACAGCCGTCAAAAGAACGATAACTATGCCAATCTTTCTCATTTTTTTCCTCCTTACTTAAGATAATCAACCATTTTTTAAAGCTCAAACATCCCCATCAAATTGCTCTAATTAAGTCCGCAACCTTACAGAAACGGGTGTTTACCCAGCCAAGGTTGATTATGCCACATAAAGATCACTTCCGGAAAAACAGTTGAGAGTGTAGAGTTAAGAGTAAAAAGCTAAGAGTGTAAAGCCCAGAGCAAACCTCTTCGGCTTTTGATCTTAACCGTGAACCATAAACCAGCTTTATTGAGTTATTTTTCCCGCTGAAAAATCAAGTCAAACGAGGACGAAAGACGCGGAGATTTTTCTCCAAAAGGGTTCGGTGCAACCAGGCTTCAGAATCTTTCCAAAGCCCATCCTATAGGGATAAGTAGACAAGGCAAGGAGATAGATCGAAAATCCGTCTCTTGTGTTAATCTCTGAGGGTTTAATTCCCCGCCGCTTGCGGCGTATAATCGTCATTGCGAGCGTAGCGAGGCAATCTAAATGTGATAGATTACTTCGTCTCGATAAATCGAGACTTGTAATGACTTGTTTTT
>JBAVQU010000029.1:0-72965 GCA_049694315.1 Candidatus Zixiibacteriota bacterium | reverse complement strand
TTGCAGTGTCCTCCCGATTCTCCCATAAAGTGTTCACAGCGTTTAAGGCGAGAGGCAGTTTTCCTCAGGTCAATAGGACGTCTCGCAGCAGTCAAGCAACCATCTAGTCCTGCAGTTATCGGAAAACTAAATGAGCTTCAGATCTTTCAAAATTGCGAATAAAGACTCTCTCGCGGGATTTTCCCTGGTAGAGCTGGCCATAACCATGTTTGTAATGGGAATGCTTACGTTTTCGATGGCGGGGCTGTATGCGGCAGTGGCAAAACGTGAGAGGGAATCGAAGACTAAGAAGGAGATGGAGAACATCAGAGAAGCCATCCTAGCCTATTATCAGAATAACCTGGCTTTGCCATCCCCGGATTCGGGGTATACGGTTCCCATAGAGGCGCTGCGCCTTCCTCCCTCCGCCAGGACCGACGAGATTTACGCCGGGAAGTACTACGCTTACGTTGCCACCACTAACGGATCACCTTTTTCTGAGCTAAAAGTGGACGGCCAATCCATAGGAAGCACGGCCATGGTTTTGATATCCAGTGGATCAAACTTGAGGTTCGATGAGGAGAATGCTTCTTTGGACGACGGACAATATACTCAGAGGAGCGCTTCGCCGAATTTCGACGATATACTCCTTTATCTTTCTGCCACTGAATTGGGCTCCTCGGTGACGTGGGTAAGACAGATACAGGAAGAGGTAAAGATATTGAACCACGCCGCAGAGATTCTGGCGGAAAATGATGACGATGGAGACGGGTATGTGGATGAGGATTCCACTGATCCACCTGGCAACTCGGATGGAACTACCAACTGGAGTCTGGTAAGCGGAATGCAGTCTTTGGTGAAAGCAGGACTAGTGCACAATCCTGACTATCTTGTGGATCCCTGGGGAGTTGAATACATCTGGGACCCGGTTAATCACAGATTCTACTCGGCTGGTCCGAACAAAACGGATGAGGGATGCGGTGGTGACGATATTTGTCCTTAAGGCGGCAGGAATCGAATGACATGATATTTGGACTCTGCGGGCAAGAGAATCGAAAATGGTTGGTGCCGACGGCGCAGATAAGCATGCCTCCTCTCCGCCCTCCTGGGACCAGCCAATCGATTCCGCATAGCGCCTTTCTTCAAGAGAAGCGGGGCTGCGGAAGAGAAGACAGGAAGGTAGGGCGGTAAGGTGCGGAATGATTGGTCAAATCAAGGCAAACAATGGGAAAAGAAAAAGGGATCATCATCCTCTTTGTCATCTTGACGGCTCTGCTTCTGGTTTTTGGAGTGAACCGGATTAAGTCCCTGCAGGCAAAGATCAAAGACCAGAGGGAAGCCGTGGCCAAGGTGGATCAGCGTCTGGAGAGCCTGCGGAATCTGGAGGAGTCCTTGGAGTCGACAAGAGCCGCCACCAAGGTGCTGCAGCAGATACCCCGGGTGCAGGACCCCATCGCCAACAAGGTTCTGATAAAGAAGTTTTTGATATCTTTCTTGTCACGAATGGGATTCGACGCGGAAGTGGAAGTGGACAACGAACGCAAGAGCAAGGATTTCCCGGACGTGATCGAGGTAAATGAGGTGCCGCTCAGAATCGGCATACGCAGCTATTCCTCTTACCATCAGGTGATGAACATGTTGGATGAGACTCGGAGTTTTCCCTTAAGCATCGAGATATTCACTATGGGCGGCACCGATGTGGCCTTGCCCGGGGTGGTGAGGCTGCAACTCAAATATTACGAGGTGGCAGGAGGTTCGTGAGATGGCTTTGCCGGAGAAACTAAAATCAAAGAAGCTGGGACTGGGGCTGGCAGCGATAGTGGTCATCGCTGTGGGATTCCTTTTGCTTAAGTTCATGACCTCGGGCGGAAACGAAGTGGCGGCGGAGAAAGCCAACTCTGCTCCCCGAACAGACAGAGCGATTTCCAGACCCAAAAAGGATCCGGAGCCAGCCAAGACCCCGCTGTACCAAGTTCTGAAGGAGTGGAAGGACCCATTTCGGGGAGAGGATCCAAAGCTTCTGGACCTGCAAGACAAAATCGACGCCACCAAGAAGGAAATCGAGCTGCTCAAAGCATCTTTGGAGGAAAAAAAGCTTCGACAGGAAATCGGAGACTTGGAAAGCTCCATGAAAGAGACCCCTCGCATGGTCACGGCTCCCGAAGAAAAGGAACCGGACTCCACCGGTGCGAACGAGGCCAAAACCCAGCCCCCAAAAACGGTGTCGGTTCTGGCCATACTGATCACCGATGATGAGAAAAGTGCCCTCTTGGTTTCCGGTGAGAGGAAGACCTGGGTTCACCAGGGAGAAGAATTTGACGGTTGGGAGGTAAAAGAAATCAGAGAAGAAAGCGTTGTGCTTTTCAGGGAGGGCAAGACCTTCCTTCTGTACTATGATCGCCCGGGCCTGACCGGGGAAGGGGAATCATGAGGAAATCAAATTTAACCAAGGGGATAATCCCCTGGCTTTTGGTCTTTCTTCTCATTTGCGGCTGCGCTTCAAATATGGCCCGGCAAAAGGTGAAGAAAGAGATATCGGACATTGAAAAGACCACGATCACTCCACCCAGCATGCCTCCCGAGCTGAGCTTCTCTCCTCTCCTGGCGGCCGAGAATGAGAAAGAAGAGTTTTTCTCCTTTTCGGGAAAAGACTTATCTTTAGAGGACGTGCTTTATCCGCTTTCCAAGAAGGCCGGGTTCAACATCATCTGGGACAAAGAAGTCGACCCTAAGACGCCGGTGAGCGTGAGCTTCGAGGATTTAACGCTAAAGGAGGCCTTGGATGCCATTTTTGCTCCCACGGATTATCTCTATTCCACCAATAGTCCCACGCTCTGTGTGAAACTCGTAGACACCAGGGTCTTTGAGTTGGGGCAGATTCCTTTCCAGATCACCACCACCATGTCGGTAGGAGGAGACGTCTTAGGCTCGATCCCAAATGCAGGAGGCTTGAGCGGGCAATTTAAGATGACCGGAACTACTGATGTGGTAGCGACCGATTTCTGGAAGCAGATCGAGGAGGGAATGAAGAGTATTATCTCTCCCGATGGAAAGTATTTTGTAAACAAGCTTGGCGGTCTGGTGACCGTGACCGACCGCAAGAAGAATCTGCTCTTAGCTCAGCAGTTCATAGAGAAGCTGAAGAGCAGTCTTTCCAGGCAGGTTTTGATCGAAGCTGAGGTGGTGGAGGTTACCTTAGAGCAGGGCCAGTCCTGGGGGATCAACTGGTCTACCGTTCAGTCGTTCTTGCTGAATCACAAAAATGTTACGCTAACAGGTAATCAGACCTTAGGCTTGGAAGGCTCGGTAGTCCAGTTCACCGCTTCACGCCAAGACGCCAATGTGGTTCTGGACGTTTTGGGCAAATTCGGACAGGTTGACGTGCTGTCCAAGCCGCGCGTCAACGTGATGAATGGCCAAACCGCCCTAATCAATGTGGGTCGGGTGGTCAGTTACTGGGAGCTTACCGGCCTGTCCGCCGGGGCACAGGTGGGACAGCCCATTATTTACCCGGAACAAAAAACGGTGCTTCTGGGCTTGACCATGGGCGTGACCCCTTACATATCGTCTGACGGCTACGTTACGCTTCAAGTGCTACCCATCGTCAGTGATGCCTCCACCTGGTCTGAGTTTCAGTACGACAACCAGACCCTCAAGGCTCCCAACATCGACATCCGTGAGGCCAACACCACGGTGCGGATCAAAGATGGGGAGACCATCGTAATCGGGGGACTGATTACCTCCAAAAAGACCGACACCGAGCACAAAATCCCGGTGCTGGGGGACATGCCTCTCTTGGGATACCTGTTCAAAAGCAAGGAGAAGACCGAGCAGAGGGCCGAGCTGGTCATCTTCCTGACCCCGAGGATCACGACTTTTGACAAAAAGGAAGGCTAAGATGAGACTGATATACCGGTCGGTCGGAGAAAAACCGGAAGTTATCCCAGGGTCCTTGGACCGCAAGATCGCCGTTCTCCCACAAGACCAGAGCAAAAGAAAACCTCTCTTGCGAGTGGATCTCTTGGATTCCTACAAAGAGTTCTTCAAGTTTAAGGAAAGCCCCTTTCCGGTCTCTCCCAATCCCAAGTTTTTCTATTTTTCCCGTTCGCATGCGGAAGCTTTGAACCATTTGCGTTACGGCATTTACGAGGGATTGGGCTTCTCCATGATAATCGGGGAACCCGGCACCGGCAAGACCATGCTTTCACGTTATTTTCTGAGTAAGGCCGGAGAGGATCTGCGGATAGTCCACATCCCCGATCCGCGTCTCTCTCCAATTGAGCTGTTGGTAACCGTTTTGGAAAACTTGGGTGTCTCCAGAATATCTCCGGAGGATCTGACCGAAAGAAAACTGACCGAGCAGACATACGATCTGCTCCTCTTGGCCCATCGACAATCGAAGAAGATAGCGATCTTCATAGATGAGGCCCAAGGCTTGGATTTTGAGCCTTTGGAGCGGCTGAGACTTCTTTCCAACCTGGAAACGGACAGCCAGAAGCTTTTGCAGATTGTTCTCTTCGGTCAAACAGAATTGGAAGAGAAACTCATGGAGAAGGATTTGAGGCAATTGGACCAACGCATCCTGGTGAGATACCATCTTTTGCCTCTGCAATTAGACGAGATGCAGCTTTACATTCAGCATCAATTGACCGTGGCCAAAGTCGATTCCGCGGTCGAGTTTGTCCCCCAGGCAGTCAGCAAGATTTATGAGATCTCCGGAGGCCTGCCCAGAATGGTTAACGTTCTTTGCGAAAGGGCCTTAATGTCTGCCTTCACCGAGAACAGCAAGAAGATCAACGTGCAGAACGTGCTGGAGGCCTGGGAAAGTCTGAATGGGATAAGGATATTGGAGAGAGTTAGACTGTAAAGAAGACTTTAAGCCATCTGGGGATCAGAAGTGAGTCTGATTACCAAAGCCATAGAAAAAGCCGAGCGCGACGCCGTCCCGCCCCCTCAGCCGGAAATCCCGACTCCGTCGCGAGGTAAAAAGAAGGTGGTGATCTTCCTGGGGGCTCTGGCTCTGGTCGGAGTGGCTCTGGGCTTAGTCTACCTGTTCTTGCTTAGGTCTGCCCCGGAGGCTCCGAAAAACGTGGTTCACCGTTCGATAAGTGCCAGAAAGAAGCCGCCGAAAATGGCATTAGTTCAGTCCCAGCCAAACAAAGCAGATTCCTCTGTGCGGGCGGCAGAGGAAGAAAAAATCCCTCCAGAGAATGTCTCTAAAGAGCCGTCCGTTGCGCCGACTCCGGCTAAGGATGCTAACGTGATTGCAAAAGAGGAAAAGAAGGTGTCCGCCCCCAAGCAGGAGCTTCTCTCCAGGGCCCCTGAAAATCAGACCGCCGAGGCGGGACAGGAACCGGCAAGCCCGGAGCCTGAAGCGGGACTGCAGCCAGAGCGTTCTGTGAGGCCGACTGGACAGAAGAGTAAGCTGTCCGCACCCCGGCAGGAGCCTCTCTCCAAGCCCCGTGAAACCCAGCCCGCCCAGAGCAAGCCTGAGCCGGCAATGGTGGAGTCGGCAGCAGAGCTGTCGGCCAAGCCTTCTGTCCTTTCCTCGTCCGTGCAGCAGGGAGGAATTGCAGAAGATACTATTCTTGGCGAGGAGAAGATAGATAGCCTTCCGTCGTCTCTGCCGGCCAAGATTCCCTCCCCTGCGCATAAAGACACGTCTGCAAAACAAGTCATCCCGTCCAATCCCGGCCCCTTCAAGAGCCGACTGGTGCAAAGACCGCTGGGCATTGCAGACAAGTCCGTTTCCAGGGCGGAGCGATTCTTCAGAAGGGGAGTCGATGATCAGCAGCAAGGGGAATTGGACCGGGCCATAGAAGCGTACCGAAAGACACTTTCTTTCGATCCGCATCACGAGCAGGCCCGCTTGAACCTTGCCACTGCCTGCATGCAGTTGGGGAAGTTCAAGGAGGCGGAGCAGGAACTCATGTACCTTTGGGCCCTCAAGCCGA
This sequence comes from Candidatus Zixiibacteriota bacterium, assembly GCA_049694315.1. Lineage (GTDB taxonomy): Bacteria > Zixibacteria > MSB-5A5 > MSB-5A5 > SM1-73 > CAIVRH01. Next base: position 67,032 of record JBAVQU010000029.1, on the reverse strand, counting down.
AGGACCCCAAGATACTTTTTAATTTTGGACTGCTCCTGTATCAGACCGGGGACCATGCGTCTGCGGAGACGAAGCTGAAGAAGCTTCTGGAGTTCGACCCTTATCACCTGGAAGGCAATCTACTGCTGGCAACCCTCTACCAGGAAAATGGAGAATATGACAAAGCCGTTGAGCTTTGCCTGAAAGCTTACCGCATCAATTCTACTGATCCCCGGGTCCTTTACAAACTGGGGAGGGCCTTCGACGGATGCGGAGACGGAGACAACGCTGCCAAGTACTACCGCCTGTTCTTGTTCACCAATTCGGAAAGAGAGGAGAAACTGCGGTCAAGCGTTCAAGATCGGCTGAATTATCTGCTTTCGCAAAAGGAGGGGAGATGACCAAGACGCTGGGAGACGTGCTATTGGAATCCGGGAGGATAACCCGAAGCCAATTTGAGCTGGCGGAAAGAGAGAAGAACCGGACCGGCGCCAAGTTCGGGGAAATCTGTGAAAGATTGGGATTCATCAGCCGCGAGGAAGTCCTTCAGTTTGTGGGACAACAAACCGAGACCCCGTATCTGGATTTCTCCAAGGTCCCTATTGACAGCGAAGCGATCAAGCTCGTCCCGGGGGACATCGCCCGATTATATAAGCTGATCCCGGTGGAGGCAAAGGAAGGGATCTTGACCGTGGCCATGACCAATCCCAACGACATCAACGCCATCGATCAGTTGAGGGAAATTACCAAGCTAAAAATCGAACCCAGGATATCTGACCAGGAAACCATCTTAAGCTATGTGGACGACTTCTATGGAATGACCGTTTCGCCCGAGAAGGTGATCGAAGAAAGCCTAAACCAGGCGCTAAGCATAGAACAGGTGGAGGAAGAGACCCCCCCACTGATCAAGTTGGTCGATTCCTTGATCGCCCAGGGGATCAAGGAAAGAGCCACAGACATCCACATCGAGGTGGACGAGAGCGTTGGCCGGGTGCGCTACAGGATAGATGGCATCCTGGAGACCGCTTTCATGCTGCCCAAAAAGATCTATCGGGCGGTGGTAAGCAGGATAAAAATCATGTCGAGCTTAGACATAACAGAATCCAGAATCCCGCAGGACGGAAGCTTCCGTTTCACCTACAATTCCCAGGACATTGATGTGCGGGTTTCCACCATGCCGATTTTCTACGGAGAAAGCGTGGTGATGAGAATACTGCAAAAGCCCAAGTTCTTGATGAGCTTAGCCGACCTGGGTTATTGGGGGGATAATCTGGAGAGATTCAAGAGGTTGGTGCAGAAACCCTTTGGTATGATCGTGATCACCGGTCCCACCGGTTCAGGTAAGTCCACTACCCTTTACGCCGCGCTCACCACTCTCAACACTCTGGAAAAAAACTTAATCACGCTGGAAGATCCGGTGGAATATCAACTTCCTATGAGCAAGCAGTCGCCTATTCACGAGAAGGCGGGATACACCTTTGCCAAGGGGCTGCGCTCCATTCTGCGTCACGACCCGGATATCATTCTCGTGGGAGAGATGAGAGACGAGGAAACCGCGGAGATGGCATTTCGGGCCTCCATGACCGGACACTTGGTCTTCACCACTTTGCACGCCAACTCTGCCTCAGCCGCAGTGGCGCGTCTTCTGGACATGGACATTGAGCCTTTCGTGATATCCACCTCCCTTTTGGCGGTGATTGCCCAGAGACTGGCTCGAAGGATATGCCCCAAGTGCCGGGAAAGCTACACCCCATCTGAGGAAGATCTCAGCTTTTATCCGGAGTTAAAGAGCCTAAAGAATCCGGTTTTCTATCGGGGGAAGGGTTGTGAGAAATGCAAGCATTCAGGCTACAAGGGAAGGATTGGCATATATGAGGTGTTGGAAGTCAACGAGAAGGTTAACCAGCTCATCCTCCAGAAGGCGCTGTCCACCCAGTTGGAAAAGGCGGCCAACATGAAAAGCATGTTGGAAGATGGAATAGAAAAGATATTGAAAGGCGTCACCACCTTGGATGAGGTTCGGAGGGTGATCGGATAATGCCACAATATACCTATCAGGCAGTAGACAGCAAGAACAAGACCGTAAAAGGCGTCGTCTCCGCCCACAATTTGGAGGACGCAGAGGGCCAGCTTCGCGAGACCGGGCTTTACCCCATTTCGGTTCAGGCAAAAGCGGGCCGGAAGGCAGGAGGTTTTGGCGGAGGAAAGATCACCAGAAAAGAAGTGCTCTCTTTTACCGTCCAACTGCATCTGATGTGTGTCGCGGGTCTGCCCCTTCTCCAGTCACTGCAGACCATAGCGGAGCAAGAGGCCAATCCCAAATTTCAGGAAGTGATTCTGGACGTATGCAAGAAGATTGAGACCACCGGCAGTTTTTCGGAGGCCATTGCCGCTTACCCCAAGGTGTTTCCCCCATTCTACCTCGGTGCGGTAAGAGCCGGGGAGTCGGGCGGCACTCTGCCTGCGATCTTGGAAGAGCTGGCCACGTCGTTGGAGAAACAGGATGAACTGCAGGCCGAGCTGAAACAGGCTCTGATCTATCCGGTGATGATCATGTGCGTCATGTCCGCGGTCACCGGCTTCTATGCGTTCTATCTTATGCCCAAGATGATAAAATTAGTGTTGGAATTGGGCGCCCCCCTTCCCTTTTACACCAGATTCGTTCAGTTCGTCATCGGCAGTATCATGAGGCTTTGGATTCCTATCGTGGTCTTTGCGGTCGCAGGCTTCATCGCCTATCTCTTTTATCGCAAAACGGAGAATGGAGCTTATGCCTTAAGCTATTTAAAGCTCAAGTTTCCGCTTTTCGGATTAATAATGCAAAAAAGCGTGCTGTGCACTTTCTCTCACTATCTGTCCCTCCTGCTCCGCTCCGGCTTTGGGCTGCTTCCCTCACTGGACTTGGTCAAGGGGACCATCGGCAACAAAACCATAGTCAGATCGATTGAGACCATGGAGGAACGGATAAAACGGGGTGAATCCTTTGCCGACTCAATGAAAGGACTCCCCTTTCCGGGCTTCATGGTCACCATGGTCGCCCTAGGAGAACAGACCGGAAGGGTGGCAGAACAACTCGCTTTGGTCAACGGATACTTTGAAAAGGACGTAAGAAGAACCACCAAGAAAGTTCTGACCTTGCTCGAACCCATCATCCTGGTTACCTTCGGGGGCCTTTCCGCCGTCATGGTCCTGTCGACCTTCTTCCCGCTTTACAATTCCATGGGTTCGATAAAATAGAAATCGTTTCGCCATTCAGCCTGTTTACAAGAGAAAGGTAGCCGCCCATCATCGGGAGCGGTACAAGACTTCCCTCCGTCACCGGGAGCAAATCTCGGCTTTTGACAGCGCCTGTCCCCCACATTGCCGTAAAGGGGGCGGCCAGCCGGGATCTCCCTGCGATGATCTTGCCGCTGCTATCCAGCAGGTGATGCCATCCTTCCACGGTTCTTTCCTCTGCGTCCTTTGATAAAAGCGAATCTTAACGATTTCTTGGTTGAGGATAGAGAACCGCCGCAGGCTTGCTATCCGGCGGTGGATTGATGAGGTGATAAAAGCGAAGTGACCGGAGCTACTTGCGGAAACCTGAGCCTTCAACCGCGCCTATGGGCGGGGTGTGTTCCGACTGTGCCAGACTGGTCATCTCGGATGACTTTCCGCTTGACTCGCTTTTCTGGTCATCCCCAAACCGGTTTTCCAGAAACCGCAGGGAAAGGAAAATTGCCAAGCCGAAGATGGCGCCCAAGAAAAGGAACAGCCAGGCGTAGTTCTGAAGAAGCACTAAGGAGAAAAGAAGAGTGAGAACTAAGCAGGCCGCCATGATCTTCGCTGCCCGGAAAAGCATCAAGCGAAGCACCCCTTTGGGTCCCACTGGATTTCTGCTGAGTTCTTCCGTCATCTGAGTTTTCACTTCTGCATCCTGATTTCAGTTGAGAAAAAACAACATAGATCAAAAACCAGATAAAGCGCGTAGCAGAACATGACTATGAAAAGCGAATAAAGCGAAAGCAATTTGGCCAAAACTGACTGGGGAGTCAAAAAACCCCTAACGCCAAAAAGAAGTAAGCTCAAACCCGCCCAGGAGATCAGCATCGTCAAAGTGTCAACGACAAATATGAGTAAAATCCTTTTTGTTGCTCCCATGCCATCCTTCCTGAATCATTGGTCTAGTCAGTTTGGAACTCGAAAGCCCCTTTTGGATTTGTCCCACATTCTCTTTATCGGCTTGATAGGCCCTGTCCGTAGTTAAATCTGCCAACATTCTCTGAGGAGGAATTGAAGGGGGAAATCCCTCGGCGCGGATCAGATCCGCTTGACGCCAAGGAATGCGCCAGAAGGTCCGCCCTCTCGGAGGATAACCTCAGAATTCGGAACAGGGGGTTTACTTGGCCCCGCTCTTCTGCTCCAACTCCTTCAGAATCAGACGGACCAGTCGCGGGATGCATGCCTGAAGCTCAGAAGTCAGTTGAGTGCTGAAAGTTTGATAATCCTTTGGCGCTATTCCAAAGATCACCACCTCCGGGACGGCTCCCAAAAGCGAGGCCGACTCTAACGCCTCCATCACCCCCAACTGGTGCAGGGAGGTCAAAAGCCTCCTTTTGCCGGTCTTCAGATCATGCGGGGCGAATTTATAAACGGTCCCCGGCGGGTCATCGGATGCCACGGCATCTACAATTACCACTTTGTCTTTCTCCTCCATTAATCTTACCAACTCAAACGTGGCGGTTCCAATGTCGGCTAAGTGGACTCCGTCCGGCAGCCTCTTCTTGGAAAGCTCACGTATGACGTGCACCCCGACACCTTCGTCAGTTAGGAGAAGATTTCCGATTCCAGCGATCAAGATTCTCTTTTTCATCTGTGAATTCACTCAAAATGAACTGGTTCTTCTCCAATTTAGCAGCGGAACTTCTTGATGATGGGAAGATTTTTATGGACTTAACCATATCCCCATTTAGTCACGCACGAATCAATGGGGTCAGCCTTCAACTTTGTCCAGGGTGGCTCTGAGTCCATTCCAGTGTCACCGTCCCCCTACCCTCTTCCATCAAAGGAGGGCGGAACATGTGAAGTCCCGTCTCCCCTTGCGGGAAAGGGTCAGGGTGAGGAGTATGCCGAGTTGTCTCTTACCTCTATTCTTGGCAAATCCTTTGGGGAAGACTCAAAAAAATAGGGGACCTGCTACTTGAGGTCCCCTATCCTAAGGTGACTGGTCTCTACAGAACCCTGAATTTCTTCACGTCTTTTTCCGGTTCAAGTATGTGAATGGCACAGGCCAGACACGGGTCAAAAGACCTGACCACCCGCAGCGGTTCGATCGGATTTGCCGGGTCGGCCACTGGCGTACCGATCAAGGCCTGCTCGATGGCTCCCGGTTGGTTCTTGTCGTCTCTGGGGCTGGCATTCCAGGTGGTCGGGACTACTGCCTGGTAATTGTCGATCTTTTTGCCCTTGATAGTTATCCAATGGCCCAGAGCACCGCGGGGAGCATCGGTTAAACCCATGCCGGTAGATTGATCCGGTATCTCGAATTTGGTGTGAACCGGCTCTCCCGGCTTCAGCTGCATTACCCACTCGGCACACCGGTCAGCCACCACCTTTGTTTCTAACGCTCTGGCCGCATGTCTTCCCAAAACGGAGAAGAGAGCCGTAACCGGTGCATTGAACTGCTGCAGAGTGTCCGTAATCAGCTTGGAGGCGGCGGGATTTGAATTCTGCACGTGATTCACCACCATCCGGGCCAACGGACCAACCTCAAAGACCTGGTCGTTATAACGGGGAGACTTAATCCAGGAGTAAGCATTCTTCTTGTCGGGCGCGGGCACTGTCTCGCCATGGGATGGATGCAATCCACTCTTGGATGAATATCTGGAGTACTTAACGTATTCTGTTATTTTGGACGCATCCAGTGGTTGAACCTGACCATTAGAGTAAGCCCCGCTGGAGATGTATCTCTTCGATCCGTCCGCATTCTCCTCGAACACGCCGTATGCCAAGAGATTTCCGCATCCCTTACCGATCTCGAAATATTGGGGATAAGCTTTCGCCACTGCAATGACGTCCGGGATGTAAACGTTGTCAATGAAAGACTGCAGTTCCTTTAACCGGTAAAGGTAATCGACGATTTTGTCCACGGTTGGTCTTTCACATGCCCCGCCCGGCATGATGGCAATCTCATGCGGCATTCTTCCGCCGAAGATGCAGAGCATCTCATGAGCTTTCTTAGTCATATCCAAAGCTTGCAGATAGTGAGCGATGCATGCCAGGTTGGTCTCAGTGTCGGTTATATAATCTCCCTTAAGCCTGGGGAGGAATGGAGCCACTGCCGCGGGTCTTCCGCTGTCGACCTCGGTTTTTGCCCAAGCCTTGACTTTATTCAGACCGGGATCGCTTCCCGTGTACTTCAGGATCGCCGTTATGTCGACATAGTCCAATGCTGTCAGATGATAAAAATGAAGTACGTGGGATTGGATGAAGTTTGCTCCATAAATCAAGTTTCGGATTAGCCTCCCGTTATCCGGGGGATGAACACCAAAGGCATCGTCTAAACACAAGCTGGATGCATGAGCATGTGGTGACGGACAAACCCCGCAGATCCGCTGAGTGATCATCTGGGCATCCTTGGGATCTCTTCCCTTGAGGATGATCTCCCATCCCCTGAACATCTCGCCTGCGCTTCTGGCGTCGGATATCTTTCCGTCCTTGATCTCCGCCTCTATTTTCAGGTGACCCTCAATTCTGGTCACCGGGTCAATGGTAATTTTCTCTACCATGAGTTACCTTCCTTTCCTAAATTGACTTGACCAGTTTCTTGGGTGTATCCGCCTCAGCTTTCCTCCACGGGATGGCCCGAATGGATTCACGATCCAGCAGGCCGTACAATCCGGATCCGCCGTGATCGGGGAAGGTAGGCTCGGTACAGCCGATACACGGACCGCCGCTTCGGCAGCACCAGTTGACCCCGCCGTTCCAGCCTCGGGTGGAAACGTCACAGTGAGCTATCGGACCCTTGCAGCCCAATTCAAAAAGACATCCCTCCTCGCCGTAGTCCTTGGCGAACTGCCCGTTCTCAAAATAGTATCTTCTTTCGCAGTTCTCGTGAATAAGTCCTTTGTAGAAGACCTTGGGACGGAGCTTTTCGTCGAGCTCCGGCAACCCATACAAGAGGACGTGAGCAATGGTTCCGATTATCCAGTCGGGATGCGGTGGACAACCGGGTAAGTTGATCATGGTCTTGCCGGGGAGGATTTCGCTCACCGGCTTGGCTCCTGTGGGATTGGGTCTTCCTGCCGGAATCCCTCCGAAAGACGAGCACGTTCCCACGTTCAACACTGCCTTGGAGGCGTTGCCTAGCTTGGTCACCCAATCTAAGGCGGTCACGGGTTTTGCGGCGATTTCCCCCACGCTGCAGTAAGCGCCGGCTGCCTGTGTGGGTACTGATCCCTCCACCACCAAGATGAACTTGCCGCTCTGGTTGGTCAGCGCATCATCCAAGACCTTTATGGCACTGTCACCTGCAGCCGCCATCACGGTAGGGTGAAATTCCAGACTAATGATCTTGGTCAAGACACTGGCAATGTCCGGATATGCGGTGTTCAAAGTCGAGACCGCGCATCCGGTGCATCCCTGGCCCTGGAACCAGATAACTGGAGGATTTCCGGGGTTTTCCAGGATGGCCTGAACAACCTTAGGGAGCCAAAGCTGTGAAAGCCCCATGGCTGCCGTTGATCCACCGACCAACTGGAGGAATTTCCTTCGAGACAGAGTCATATGGACCTCCTATGTGTGGTTTTTTGAAACGACGATCGGGAGATTTTGTCGACAAAAAAGGATCATACAATCGATATTTATGCTGAAAACTCCCTCCGCTGTCAAGCAAAATCTTAGGCCAAAGCGAAAAAACAGGTCGTATTCTGCCATCAAATCCTGCTGCCGGCCTTAGCCGAGATCCGAAATTGATCGTAAGATTAAGGTTGACAGGTTCCCAAGTTGGTCTATAATAGTCGTATGACCAGCGTCCGCATCCAGATCAGAGGCATCGTCCAGGGGGTGGGTTTCAGACCCTTCATCTATAACCTGGCCCAGAGATGTCACCTTGGCGGATACGTCCTGAATGACACTGATGGCGTGGAGATTGAAGCCGAGGGGGAGGAATCTGACTTGGACAGGTTTATCGTTCAGATGGAGACAAATCCTCCTCCCCAAGCGCGGATTGAGCAAATCGAGGTCAAGACAATTCCATTCCGGAACCATCAGAGCTTCCTGATAAAAGAAAGTGAGACGAAGGAGACAAAAACCGGCTTGGTCTCCCCCGATTTGGCTACCTGTGATGATTGCGTAAGTGAGCTTTTTGACCCTCAAGATCGCAGGTTTGGATACCCTTTTCTGAATTGTACTAACTGTGGTCCGAGACTGACCATTATCCAGGATGTCCCTTACGACCGGGACAAGACCACCATGTCGGAGTTTAGTATGTGCCCGGACTGCAAGCAGGAATACGATGACCCGCAGAATCGCAGATTCCATGCTCAACCTAATGCCTGTCCGGTTTGTGGCCCGAAACTGGGACTTTCGGACAAAGACGGAACACAAATCGAGGTGCCGGATTCCGTAATCCAAACCATCAGATTCCTTAAAGAAGGTTTCGTCGTTGCCATCAAAGGTCTGGGGGGATACCATCTCTCCTGCGACGCAGGCAACCCGGAAGCTGTTTCGACTCTGCGGAAAAGAAAATACCGGGAGGACAAACCTTTTGCCCTGATGGCGGCGAATGTTTCCACAATAGAGCGATTCTGCCATTTGAACTCTCTGGAGAAAAAACTCCTGGAGTCGGTTCAGCGACCGATTCTTCTTCTCCGGAAGAAAAACTCGAATCTGGTTGCCCCTGACGTGGCTCCTCATCAGAAAAACTGGGGAGTGATGCTTCCTTATACCCCGCTTCATCATCTGCTGCTGAAGAAATCCGGCTTGGTACTGGTGATGACCTCGGCCAATCTATCGGACGAGCCTATAGCCTACGAAGACGGGGAAGCCTTCGACCGGCTCGCAGGGATCGCAGACTATTTTCTGAGACACAACCGCAATATCCACCGGCGCTGTGACGACTCCGTCACCAGAGCATGGAACGGCAAAGAGCTGATTCTTCGCCGGGCACGGGGATATGTGCCCCGCCCTATCAAATTGCAGCATAGCTTCAAAAAGCACATCTTGGCTTGCGGGGCCGAGCTTAAGAACACCTTCTGCCTGGGCCGGGGCAATTATGCCTTCTTGGGCACTCATATCGGAGACTTGGAAAACCTCGAAACCCTGAAGTTCTTCGAACAGGAGATCGAGCGTTTTGCCAATATCTGTCACGTGCAGCCGGAGGTGGTGGCCTTTGATCTGCATCCGCAGTATCTCTCCACTCAATTCGCCCTATCGTCGGCCTATGGCAAGAAGATTCCGGTCCAGCATCACCATGCCCATATCGTCAGCTGCATGGCCGAGAACCAAATCAAACATCAAGTCATCGGGGTGGCTTTCGATGGAACGGGCTATGGAGAAGACGGCAGCGTCTGGGGAGGAGAGTTCCTACTGTCCACGCTGAGCGATTACCGGAGAGTCGCTCATCTCAAGTACATCCCCATGTTGGGAGGAGAGAAAGCTATCAAACAACCGTGGCGGATGGCACTTTCTTATCTTTATGCCTGTTTCGGGGACGGTTTTAGGGATTTGGATATCGATCTGGTCAGAAAGATCGATCTGGATAAATGGAACATCCTGAAAAAGACGCTGACTCAGAATCTGAATGTTTTTCAGACCTCGAGCGTGGGGAGGCTGTTTGACGCGGTGTCTGTGCTCTTGAATTACAGGTTCCAGGCCAATTACGAGGGACAGCCCGCCATAGAGTTGGAGATGATGGCAGATCAGGACTGTAAGGGGGGGTATGATTTTTCCATGCTCAGCGACTCAGGAAAGATAATCATCGATCCTGGTCCGATGATAAAGGGGATCGTGCAAGATCTTATCCGCGGGGAAAGCAAGTCTAAGATCGCAGGTAGATTTCACAATACCATAGCTCGAATCGTAAATGAGGTGTGCAACAATTTGAGGAAGGAGTATGGACGGGAAGATGTGTGCTTAAGTGGAGGGGTTTTTCAGAACGTGCTGCTGTTGGACAAGACTTATGACGTTTTGACCAAAAATGGATTCAAAGTCCATACTCATTCCCAGGTTCCACCTAATGATGGGGGCATATCTTTGGGACAAGCAGTTATCGCCAGCCAGCGAATCTGAAATGAAGGATCTGTGGTTATGTGTCTGGGAATCCCGGTGAAGGTTGTGGAGAAAGAGGGTTCGACAGGGGTGGCTGAGCTTAAGGGAGTAAGACGTACGATAAGCCTGGAGCTTTTGGAGGAGGTTAATGTCGGGGATTGGGTGATCCTCCATGCTGGTTTTGCCATTCAAAAGGTGGATCAGGAGGAAGCCGAAAAGACTCTTAAACTGTTTGAGGAGCTGGATTCGATTGAAGGAAAATAACGACATAATCGGAGGATTCCGCGATCCATCCAGAGCTGAGTCTCTTCTGCAGAAAATTATTCAAATGGCAGGAGGTCTCAACCAACAGATCACCTTAATGGAGGTGTGTGGAACCCACACCACCGCCATTTTTCAATCCGGGATAAAGACACTCCTCCCGCCCAGCATAAAACTCGTTTCCGGTCCCGGCTGTCCGGTCTGCGTAACCCCCAACCAGTATTTGGATCGTGCCATCGCCCTCTCAAGGCTGGAAGACGTTATTATTACTACTTTCGGAGACATGATGAGGGTCCCGGGAAGCTCCTCCAGCCTGGAAAAAGAGAAGACCAGAGGCTCCGACGTCAGGGTGGTCTATTCTACCCTCGACGCCTTAAGGATTGCCCGAGATGATCGTGCCGAGAAGGTTGTCTTTTTGGGCGTTGGTTTTGAAACCACTTCTCCCACCGTAGCTTCTGTTTTGAAACAGACACGGAAAGAGAATGTGGAGAATTTCCTGGTCCTCTGCGCACACAAGCTCATCCCCCCGGCCATGGCTTTCTTGGCTCAATCACCGGACTTGAGAGTGGATGGATTCCTTTGTCCCGGGCACGTGAGTACCATCATCGGGACAAAACCTTACGAGTTTTTGGCGCGAGAGCACCAAATCCCCTGTGTTATCGCCGGGTTTGAGCCTTTGGACGTATTGCAGGGGATCCTCCTCCTCGTTCAGCAGATAGTAGAGGGAAAACATCTAGTTCAAAACCAGTACCGACGGGTAGTTGCACCCGAGGGAAACCCAAAGGCGATGAATCTGGTGAGTGAGGTCTTTGACCCGCTTGATTCGCTCTGGAGAGGAATCGGTGTCATTCTAGGTTCAGGTTTGAAGATAAAGGAGGACTACGCGAGATTCGACGCAGAAAACCAGATTGAAGTGGAAGTGGAGCCAAGCTTCGAGCCTCAGGCCTGCTTGTGCGGAGAAGTGATTCAGGGAAAGAAGCAGCCGACGGATTGCGGACTTTTTGCCCGTGATTGCAGCCCCGAATCCCCTGTGGGGCCCTGCATGGTCTCATCTGAGGGAACTTGCGCCGTTTACTATAAGTACGGTCAAAACTGAAGGGTTTCGTTAATGGAAGAGAAAATAATCAGCTTAGCTCATGGAGCAGGCGGCAAACTGTCGCAGCAGCTTATTAGTGATCTATTCAAACGTAATTTCCAGAATCCCATCCTGGACCGACTGGAGGACTCTGCGGTTTTGAGGTTAGGAAATGTCAGAGTTGCTTTCACCACCGATTCTTACGTAGTCAAGCCGTTGTTCTTCCCGGGAGGCGATGCGGGAAAACTTGCCGTCTGCGGAACTCTGAATGATCTATCGGTGATGGGATCCAGACCTCTGTTCATCAGTTGCTCTTTGATCATCGAAGAAGGATTGCCGGAGGAGATTCTTGAGAAGATCGTTCTCTCCATGAGGAAAACAGCAGTATCTGCGCAAGTCCAAATTGTGACCGGCGATACCAAAGTGGTGGAAAGAGGGGCTGCGGATCAGGTTTTCATCAACACCTCCGGCCTCGGGATCATATCTGAGCAGATCAATCTGGGCCGGGACAAAATCAAGGCGGGGGACAGGGTTCTGATCAACGGCACCATTGGAGACCACGCGGCGGCGGTGCTGTCGAGCCGCGAAGGTCTGGAGTTCGAGTCGTCCGTTCAATCAGACTGCGCTGATTTGTCCGGTCTGATTGGATCGATTTTAAGATATAAGGAAAAGATAAGGTTCATGCGAGATCCGACCCGAGGAGGAGTTGCTACTGTATTGAACGAGATGGTCTCAGGCCAGGGTGTCGGAGTGCTTCTTTTCGAGAACGAAATTCCCCTCAGACCAGAGGTAGAGGGTTTTTGTGACCTCTTGGGTTATGATCCTTTGTATCTGGCTAACGAGGGCAAGGTCATAATTGTTGTGTCCCCTGACGCGGCCAGTGACGTGTTGGAAATCCTGAAGGATCACCCCTTGGGAAGGGAGAGTCGAATAATCGGTGAGGTTGTTGACGGCTTCAAAGGAAAAGTGGGCTTGAGAACCAAGGTTGGGGGAACGCGAGTAGTCGATATGCTGATAGGAGAGCAATTTCCCAGGATATGTTGAAACTCAGCGAATAGTCTTTCAAGCAAATAAGGAAGCTCTAATGCACGAGATGGCGGTGGCTGAAAACATTGCGACGATCATTGAGGAAAGGCTGAAAGACTTAAGACAAAAAGCAGAAGTGAAAAGCATCCATCTCAAGATCGGAAGACTCACTTGCGTGGAGCCGGAGGCTTTGAGGCTATCTTTTACCGTCATCTCCAAGGACACGTTATTGGGAAACGCCTCCCTTCTCATCGAGTCAATTCCTGTGACCGGAAAATGCAAGGATTGCGAAAAAGAATTCCGTTTGGAAGAAATGGACTTTGCCTGTCCTCATTGCGGCTCCTTCAGAATAGACATAAAGACCGGAAGAGAACTTCTGATCGAGTCATTTGAAATCGAGTAGGGTGAATCATCCAGACTTCAGGAGGATGAATGAAGAAGATTCAAGTTTTGACTGATTTCTTGGAAGCTAACGATGCGGTAGCACAGCAGAACAAAAAGACTTTTGACAGAAACAAGATTTTGGCCTTAAACCTCATGAGCTCGCCTGGCGCAGGGAAGACTTTGATCCTGGAGAAGACCGTCGAGACATTGAAGAAAGATTTCAACTTTGCGGTGATCGAAGGCGACGTCGCAACCACCAACGATGCGAAAAGACTGGCGAAATACGACATTCCCGTGGTTCAGATAACCACCGAGTCCTTCGGCGGGGCTTGTCACTTGGATGCCAGCATGGTCGGGAAAGCGATGGGAAAAATGGACTTGTCCGGGGTAGAGATTCTGTTCATCGAGAATATCGGCAATCTCATCTGTCCCGCCGAGTTCGATTTGGGCGAAGACAGGAGGGTGATCGTCCTGAGCCTGACCGAAGGGGAGGACAAGCCCACCAAGTATCCGGTTGCGTTCAGAAACGCAGATCTTCTCCTGGTCAACAAGGTCGACCTTCTGGATTATCTGGATGTCGACTTGCCGCTTCTGCTCAAGAACGCAAAAAAGGTGAATCCCGAACTAAAGGTGATTGAAGTCTCAGCCAAAACCGGAGAGGGAATGGATGCCTGGATCGCCTGGTTGAGAAAAGAATGCCAGAACAAGAGGAGGAGAACCAAACGATAGAGTGGCAGGCCCGCGCAGCTCCTTACCTGCAACACTAATCCGATGTTCTGGCTGAGCTATCGGTGCGGCCATCATTATACATGCCTACGACCTCGGTCACCCGCCCGGTCGAATCGCTGACAAACTTGAGCCGGAAATATCTCAATTCATCGAATATGAAGGTGTCCTGGGAAAGGGGAATCATTTTGTATTTGGGACGGCCTTCCCTTTGGTAGTAAAGCTCACCGTTTTCCAAGGTTATGGTCCTGGGGCCATATTTGCCGGCATACTTTTGCATCAGAGCCGCGTCGACCTTAGCCGGGTTTTGCAGCGCGTTCATCGTTTCAACCGTCCAGGTGAGCTTCTGTTTTTTGTTCTCATCCTTGGTTTGCTCGATGATCTTTTTTATGGCTTCCAGGTAGGCTGTCTGCAGTGCCTTTTCCTGGGGGACGGCGATATCCGGCGTGATCCCGGTCCCTTCCCAGTTGGTGCCGGTTATGGGGTTGATGGCTCTCCCCATGGGCAGCTGCATCTCCACTTTGAGACTGGAAAAGTACACTTCCATGACCGGGTGTGCGCCTCCGCCGGTGGTTTCGCCGACGATGGTGGCCCGTTTCATGTTTTTCAGATTATAGGTGAACTCCTCTGCTCCAGAGAAGGTATAGTTACTGGTAAGCACGAATACCGGAACGTTGGATAATTTCTTCCCCGGAACGTATGCCTGGGTCCAGAACTGGTTGGTAGTATTTTTGGGCCGGATATAGAAGCTGTTTAGGTGCTGTGGCTCCTCAAAGAGATAGCTGGTCAGAAGCTGAATCATGGAGGGTTCGCCGCCGCCATTCTGACGTAAGTCAAAGATTATGGCATCGCAGTTGCCCAGAAAATTCATCGCCGCCACAGCTGTGGCTCCCGCCCAGCGGGCATGGCTGAACCGGCGAAAGTCAACATAACCCACATTTCCGTCTAACCGTTCCACCTTGTAGAAACCAAAGTTATCGTATGCCTCCTGTTGAACAAACTGCTCAAGCTCCTGTTGAGACATTGAATCCGTATCTTTCAGACCGAGCGGTAGCTCCAGAAGATATTCGATTCTCAGATGCTTGTCTTTGCAAACCTCGAGGAGATCTTCGGTCAGCTTGCCGGTAAACTGCATGGCGCTGGTGAGATCCTTATATTCGCCCTTTTTGAATTTCTCGCGCACGTACTTTCCCATCTCTCTTGCCTTGTCGGGATAAACATAATTGGAGTCTAAAGCCAAGGCGACGCTATCGATGATTATGGACTGCATTTTTGCATCGATTTTCCCATCCTCAATCGGCGTCCCCTGCTGGCCGTGGGTAACCTTCGGGGAACTGAAGAAAAAACAGATGATTAGATATCCGATGATTAACCCAGCCATCAGCATCCACCTTCGAGCCATTTTCCCAAAAACCTTTTGCTTGATAACCTGGAATCTGATCATGAGACTACCTCCTACTTGTGCCTATCTAACTGACTTTGCCCTTCGATAGCTAATTTCAAGGTTATGGTTGGACGTTTGTACCCCGAATTCTGACGCATCTTCGGTGCTTCCGGAACGAAGCCCAACTGACGATAGAGAGCATTTGCGGCCGTAAGTTTGAGGCTGGTATTCAAAAAAATGGTGCGGGCTCCTGACAATTTGGCCCGCTCAATGGCAGCTAAAGTTAGCTTCTTGCCCACCTGTCGCCTCTGGGCTTCCTCCGTCACCGCCATCTTGGCCAATTCAAAGGTGGTTTTGTCGTGTCGAATCAGCGCTGCCGTTCCCACAATCTTGCCATCCAGCCGGGCGAAGAGTATCTTGCCGCCGCGTTTGAGAATCTCCCCCTCGGGATCGGAAAGCATCTTTTCGTCGACCGGCTCCACCGAGAAATATTTCTCCAGCCACTCCAGATTGAGTGCTCTAAAAAGCTTTCGATACCGGGGTTGGTAGTCGATGATCTCGACCGACTCCCATTGCCGTTTCTTAATAAGAGCCTTGATCCGGTCGAACATCTCGGTATCGTCCAGAGCCTTCTCTATTCGATCCAGTACCGCCAGCAGATCAGCCCCGCTGGTATCGAGCAGCTCCTGGTTAGCTTTTTGTATGTCCTTCCATATCGGCTTGAGTTTCGCCGCCAGTTCCTTCCCGGACGCCGATAGCGACAATAGGCGCTTTCGCTCGTCCGTCTTATCCCGCCGGGAAGCGATCAAGCCGGCTTTCTCCATGGCACCCGCCACCTGGTTGACCGCGGGATGGGTAACGTGGAGCTGTCGGGCGATCTGGGTGATCGCCATCGGCGATTTGCGTGATAAAAGGTAAAACACCGTAAACCAGCGGGGCTCGAAATCCAGGCCCTGCTCCCGGTAGATGCGGTAACCGTCTCTCATCAATCGATCCGAAAGCCGCTTGAGCCGGCTGGCCAAAGCCAGTGGCCCCAGCTGTCTGATCAGATCCATATGTGAACCTCCGTCTATTACCAACAATGTCCCACCTCCGCAACTTACGTAAGTACTTACGTAAATCCTGCCCGATTTGTTTCACCCTAGTGAGAAGAAAACTGGCGTTGGAGGTTGAGGCAAGGCTTTTTCCCCCCGCGCAACCCCTGTGGTAGAGCATACGATACCGGTAGATTGATTGATGCTTGTGGCCTGGGCGGGAGGAAATGTACGAAACCCGTTGTCGTAATGAATGACGTAGAATGGGGCCGCTCCCTACTTGGGAGAACGACCCCAGATTTAACCATGAACTACGAACCACCAACTTCGAACCGTCTTTACTGCTGTCGCATGAACGGATATTTGAAGTCTGACGGTGGTAAAAGATTCTCTTTGATAGCACGAGGTGAGGTCCAGCGGATCATGTTGTGCAAAGCCCCGGCCTTATCATTGGTACCGGAGGCTCTGGCTCCCCCAAATGGTTGCTGGCCTACCACTGCTCCGGTTGGTTTGTCGTTGACATAAAAGTTTCCGGCGGCATTGCGCAAGATGGTCTCGGCAGTCTGGACCGCATGGCGATCAGTGGCAAAGATCGCACCGGTTAAAGCGTAAGGCGACGTCTGATCACAAAGATGCAAGGTCTTTTCGTAGTCAGCGTCATCATAGACATAGATGGTAATCACCGGACCGAAAATCTCCTCCTGCATGGTCTTGAACTTCGGATTGGTGGTCTCGATCACCGTGGCGTCGATAAAGTAACCCTTGGCATCATCGCATTTGCCGCCCGCAATGATTTTGGCATCGGGGGCGCTTTTGGCATGGTCGACATACGCTTTGATACTATCATAGGCGCCTTTGTCGATGATGGCATTCATGAAGTTGGTGAAATCGCACGGATCTCCCATTTTGATCTCGCTGATCTGCTTCAGTAGAATCTCTTTGATCTGAGCCCAGAGCGATCTCGGAATATAAGCCCTGGATGCCGCCGAGCATTTTTGACCCTGATATTCGAAAGCGCCGCGAGTGATGGCCGTGGCCACTTGAGCCGGAATGGCGGATGGGTGAACGAAAATGAAATCCTTGCCGCCGGTCTCTCCCACTATCCGGGGATAGGTTTTGTACTTGGCGATGTTTTCTCCGATTGTCTTCCACATCCCTTGAAAGACAGAGGTGGAGCCGGTGAAATGAATTCCTGCCAGGTTCTCGTCGTTTAGGACCACTTCGCTGATCTCCGATGAGTTGCCCGTAACAAAGTTGATCACGCCCGCAGGAAGACCTGCTTCCATCAATATCTTCATGATAAAATGAGAGGTATAGAGCACGCTTCTGGCTGGTTTCCAGACGGCCACGTTCCCCCACATGGCGGGCGCTGTCGGAAGATTTCCGTTGATCGACACAAAATTGAATGGCGTGACGGCAAAGATGAATCCCTCCAAAGGTCGATAATCGATCCGGTTCCAGATCAAAGGATCGGGATTGATCGGCTGGATGTCGCCGATCATCTGCATGTAATAGGCGTTGAAGCGGAAGAAATCGACCAGCTCGCACACCGCGTCGATCTCTGCCTGGAACGAGGTCTTGGAATGCGCCAGCATGGTGGCGGCATTCATTATGTAACGATAAGGTCCGGCCAGAAGGTCAGCCGCCTTAAGAAAAATGGCGACCCGCTGCTCTACCGGCATCACTGCCCAGGTTTTTTGAGCTTTGAGGGCGGAATCGATTGCCGTCTGAATGTCCTTTTTGCTGCCGTGATAAGCATAGCCCAAGACCAAATTATGATCGTGCGGTGCGGTGATTTTGACCTTCTTGTCGGTGCGTATCTCCTTTCCGTCGATCACCAGAGGGATTTCGATCTGTTTGGATTTCATCTCGGTCAAAGCTGCTTTGAGTTTCTCTCTTTCCGGCGAGCCCGGAGCATAGCTGTAAACCGGCTCATTTACCGGCTGTGGAATACGATAGTTACCCATGCATCCTCCTTAATCGTTTATAATAAATTCAATCTGATTTTCATAACCAAGTCAAACCTCAGAAACAATTAAGCAAATACGGAAGGACTTTTCAAAGCAATTGGAGAGAACCATCAGATAATTAGCAGGAGCACGGGGCTCCTGAACTACTAATTGCCCCACCTACTAAGCTGCGTCCGGGGGCAAGACACGGCACTGAGCACAGGGAGTACTCCCCAGGACACCCTGGTAGTATCAAACGAACGCAACATATCGGCAGCTTGAGCGGGGGATTGGATCGTCAAGACATTCAGGCTTTTCCTCTTGAAAGCTTTGTTCTAAGCAAGCCGTGATGCTTTTCGAGGTTCTCATAGAACGGCAACAATTCTTCCTCACTAATGCCGACCTTTTGTATGACCTCGGCAGGGATCGTATCCGCAAGCCAGCGTTCCCACAACTCGACGAACTCGATGAGTTTTGGGAGGTACACTACGGTGGCCGGCTCGGCGAGATAGAGTTTGTCGCGGAAGATTGCGACCATGTTCTTGTATGCCGGAAGGGCCTCCTTCCTGAACTGCTCATTGTCATAATTGATGAAACGAGTGTACCCTTGTTTGTGCTGTTCAATCCACCTTGCAAGAGTTTCCGGGTCATGTTTGAGATCCTCGCAGTGCTGTTGCCAGACGAGGTTAGTGAACTTGCTTACCTTCACTCCGACGGTTCGGAGAGCTTTAACCGAACTACGCAGTGCGAGTAGCGGCGAATAGAAGGTTTCGAGCTGGTTCTGGACAAAGGCGTGCCGGCGTTGGGTCTTCTCTCGCCGTCCAGCAAGCAACGAGCCACACAAAGCACCAATTAGGCCAGAGACACCAGCGATAGCCGCAGAACCTAGTAGCCATGTTGTCGTTATGGGATGAAAGGGGTCAAACATGATCTTCTCCTAGGGCCATCTGTTTATGTATTATATGGTTTCTTGGTAAGGTCCCTTGTTTAACCAGTTATTGAGTTGAGCCGCTCGTTAGGTTGTTCGGCTTTTCTCTCCAACGGTTAAAGCAAATCTGACTGACTTATATTATCACCTTCTGTCTTGGCTTTTTTGAAAGTCAATCCACCTCGTGACAAATCGGGGTACAATGGCGTCTCTTTACCAGACAACAAACCCTCAATCGACAATATTTGTATCTTTAGAAATGCGCCACGTGTTGGGGACTCATAAAAACCCGCGCTTGCGGCTTCAATTATCATTGGTTTCGTGGGTGGAGCAAGAGTAACGAACAATCCGATTTCAGCTTCCTCACGTTCAACCGTGTTTTTCAGGTCTGCTATCATTGTGCGAGTGACGCTTTCACCGCCTTTGACCGATACGATAATCTTCTTCGCTTCTCCTTTGTCATCCTGAAAATATATGATTCCATCGATGCCGGTATCTGCCCCTTTTTTCTTACCCTTGTACGGTTGAGCACCAACCAAATGACATGCCCACCACTGGAACTCATACTTGTTTCGCTCTGCCAAATCCTTAGCACCGTCAAAATCTTTTGGTGTTCCATAGACTTCAAAGGTGATGGCTGGAAATGCATCCTTGAGTCTCTTTTCAATAAGACTGATAGCAAGATGTGTGATGTCTATTCCAATCCAGTTACGACCTAACTTCTGCGCCGCATGTACAGCAGTTCCACAACCACAGAAAGGATCAAGCACTAGCTCATTAGTGTCACTACTGGCACTGATGATGCGCTCCAACAACGCAAGTGGTTTTTGAGTAGGATAGCCAAGCATTTCATTCCCAGTTACTGGAGGTATATCTGTCCAAATATTGGGGACTTGTTTGCCTTTTAATAAACGTTCTGAGAGATAATATTTTTCTCTAATTGTTGTTTCAGTGAAATATAGCCGATTGTTTTTTTCATTTTCCCGCATTCGTTCTTCGCTATAACGCCAGCCATTCTTTGGTGGCTGCCATTTGCGTCCTTGCATATTCTTATAATCGTATCTCAAATTCGGGCGGTAGGCAGGATTTATGATAGGTTGGGTATTGTATTTACCACGCCCATCATTATCATCTAAATTGAACGTGGCTATATCGCTTTCGGATAGTGGTTGAAAGATGGGTTTGAATTTGTAATTGTCGGTCTTTGTATACCAAAAAATATGATCGGCATTCTTGGGTAAATTGCGATATATGGGTTTTCCTGCAGTGGTTCTTTGCCATATAATCTCATTTCGAAAGTTTCTTGGGTCAAATACGCTATCCAAAACGATTTTCAGGTAGTGACTGGCACTTGGGTCACAATGCAAATAAAGACTGCCAGTCTGTTTTAAAACACGCCGAAGTTCCAGAAGCCGATTAGCCATCATTGTAAGGTAAGCCATTATGTCATTCTCACCCAAGAAGCGGCGTAACGCCTGAATCATATCTGACACATCGGTATTGGTTTGATGCAAGAGCTCGGCGAATTCTCGCTCGGCTTGCTCACCCCAGTGCCAAGTATCTTCAAAGGCGGTTATCTGTGCATCGGACATATGCCCCTTTGGTGTTTTGAATAACAAGTTGTAATCACGCTTGCTATTGAAAGGTGGGTCGAGGTAGATCAAGTCCACGCTTTCATCTTTGATATGTTCGCGCAATATATTTAGATTGTCGCCAAAATATAGCGTGCCCATATGCTCCCGCGCCAAATGTGTGTAATTTAGCTTAAGCCCGACTTGCAAAAGAATTCCATCTATTCATATAAATCATTATAATTACTTATGAATCCTTGTCAAGAAACATTTTGCGGTAGGCCGGGCATTCCTGCCCGAATTCTGGGTCTTGAGATATGATTATGTTATGAAAAGAGGAAAGATACAAATCCCCTTTTTATTCCCCCTTTACTAAAGGGGGAAATGCTGTTTTTTACTCCCCCTTTGAAAAAGGGGGATTTAGGGGGATTATAAGTTTTCAAATATTCTCTCTAAAACTCCATTCAAATTATTTAGCACATCTCTATCCGAGAACCTAAGGATTCTTAATCCAAGATTTTTCAAGTAAGCGTCTCTGATTTTATCTCTTTTTATTCCTTCCTCCTGGTAGTGTTGACTGCCGTCGAGTTCGATAATTAACTTTGTCTTGGGACAATAAAAATCTACTATATAGTTACCTATGATTTTTTGTCTGTAGAACTGATGACCCTTCAGATTTTTTCTTCTTATTTTTGACCAAAGGAGCCTTTCCGCATCGGTCATGTTCTTTCTAAGGGTTCGGGAGTAATCCTTTAAGTTGTTATTGTAGTTTAACATTATTTAGTTGAATCCCCCTTTTATTCCCCCTTTAAAAAAGGGGGATTTTCTTATATATCTCAACGAGGGAAAGCCGAATAACCCGGTTCCACCATACGCACTACTTTTCCGGAGCTATCCAGCTCAAAGCGGACCAATTCACCTTTCTGGTCCTGATCCTTCATTCTGAAAATGCCGGGGGATACCGGCTCGAGGCGGGTGCGGCCTTCCCAGGGACTATCCGAGGTAGGGTCGACGATGCAAAGCTCTCCCGCAAGAAGCATGACTTTTGAAATGGAGCTGTCGCTCCATACATATTCACCGGTGAATTTCGTCCAGGCAGAATCCGCAGCAAGCGGCTTCTCGGCCTCAGCTGTTGCCTTCTTGACTGCCGGCGCAACGATAGCCCAGGCTTTCGCGGCATAAGATCCGGGTTTTCCGTCATCGGAATTGGTGAGGACTATGACGCCGAACTTATCCGCCGGAGCGGCGGATATATTCGTCATATGACCCGGCACGGAGCCGGTATGACCGATCCGGACCTGATCATCCACCCGACTCACTCCCCAACCCAAACCCCGGCCGCTTTTCCAATCCGGATCCAGCCATTGCACCCGCTGCATCTCGCGTAAGGTTGAGCCTTTTAGAATCTGAGCTCCCCTTGCCGGACCATCCCGGAACTGGAGGGAGATGAATTTAGCCAGATCCTCGACGGTGGATGCCATGTTGCCCGCAGAAACCATGGCTTTGACATCGAGGAACGGTTCCACCTCCCTGGTCTGCCCCGGTTTATGAAACTTGTAACCTGTTGCCAGCGTGGGCATGTCCTTGTGTGGCAAAACCTCGGTTCCGGTCATGCCCAAAGGCGTCAGGATGTGGGTCTTGATGTAATCCGGATAGGACTCTCCGGAAACCTTGGCAATTACGTATCCCAGCACGGAATAAGCCACATTGGAGTATTTGAACTCCTTCTCGCGAGGCAGAATGGTGGTTGATTGCTGCAGCATGCTCACAAATTCCTTCTGCTCCGGAAACTTCATATCGTCCCAGTAAAGACCATCCAGCTCCCGGGGAATACCCGAAGTATGGGTGAGTAGATGACGGATGGTAATTACCGGGCTATCGGCGCAGGTATCCTTGAGTTGAAACCAGGGAACGTATTTGACCACCGGATCATCCAGCTGAAGCTTACCGGCATCCCGCAGCTGGAGAATGGCAGTGGCGGTGAACAACTTGGTAAGGGAGGCAATCCGGTAGGCGGTGGAAGGTGTTGCCGGAATTTTTTTGGCCAGATCGGCGAAACCGTATCCCTTGGCCCAGATCAAGTCCTGATCATACACCAGACCAAAAGATACACCCGGTTGTTCCCGGTCGGTCACTGCTTGCTGCGCCCAGGCATCGAACACGGCAATAGCAGCTGCGACCTCGGGATTTTCCGCCAGGGGTTTGTTCTCACCCCATACTATCGAAGTTCCTGCGAACAGGATTAAAAAGGAAAACAAAAGAACCGCTGACAAAGACTTTTTCATACCCACCTCCTCAATTAGAGACAATTCTCGATTACTCATTCAATTTATCGATGGATGTTATATGAAATGATATTGAAACATCGACACCAAATAACGAGGTGGTAAAAAACATGTCAAGGCATTTTTGACCTCCATTCTATCAAGCGATCAATATGACGGTGCAGACATGGCTGTCCGAATTCTGGGTCTAGAGATCTAATTATTTTATGAAGAGAGGAGAGATGTAAATCCCCCTTTTATTCCCCCTTTGCAAAAGGGGGAACTTCTGATATGCCCCATTTTAACGAAGAATTCGGTTTTTCATGAGGTCCTCCCTCTCTGACCAGGGTAAAAGGAGAGAAGTTGAAAGGGGAATATTTTTTGCTTGACAACCCAGAAGGCTGGGATAATAATTATACTATTATAGCAACCGGATGGATCGTTTCACAGTGAGTGGCCGGGGAAAGACCAATCCGCTTAATTTCGGTTCAATAGGAGGAAAGATGACTTTTCCACCAATCTAAAAAACTGAGAGGAGGCAGTATGATAAGATCATGGATCGTGATTCTACTTGCGGCAGGGTTCCTGTTTACAGTGGGCGGCTGCAGCAAAGACAAACAAGAGGTGGCTAAGAAAGAGACACCAGAGGTGGCTAAAAATGAAACACAAGAAGCGCCTGACAAAAACATACCAGAAGCGCCTAAGCAAGAAACGCAGGTAGCGTCCAAGAAAGAGACACAAAACACACCAAAGAAAGCCAAAGTCCCGACTGAGCCAAAGGAAGAGAAACTTACCGTTCCCGGTTCGACACAGCTTTTCGTCACTCTATCCGACACCGTGCAGACCAACAAAAACCAGACCGGCGACCGCTTTACGGGAACGCTCACCCAGCCTGTGGAAGTGGGAGGGAATACAGCTTTTCCCGCCGGGACAAAAGTGAATTTGGTTATCACCAAGCTGGTCAAGGGAGGGACTTTGAAAACCCCGCCCGAAATCGCATTTACCGTCGAGAGTATCACCTCACCGGACGGCAAGAGCTACCCTGTATCTGCAAACGAGTTCTACCAGAAGGGAAGGAGCCATACCGATCGTGAAGTTGGAATGATCGGTGGCGGGGCAGCGGCAGGCGCGATTATCGGCGGCTTAACCAAAAAGGGTAAAGGAGCCGCTGTCGGGGCGGCCATTGGAGCAGCGGCAGGCACCGGTGTTGCTGCAGCTACCGGCCGGCAGAACCTAGTCTTTGCCCCCGGTCAATCCGTAAGCTTCACTTTAACGCAACCGTTAGCCGTGACCGTACCTCGGAAGTGATTTAAGCGGCAGGTTCAATCACTAGTATTGGGGCTATTAATTACTAACCTAAAACTTGCAGTAGTAAGATAGTTAAGGGAACAATTATGCTGTGGACTATAGCTGTTATTCTT
This sequence comes from Candidatus Zixiibacteriota bacterium, assembly GCA_049694315.1. Taxonomy (GTDB): domain Bacteria; phylum Zixibacteria; class MSB-5A5; order MSB-5A5; family SM1-73; genus CAIVRH01. The sequence goes on along the minus strand of JBAVQU010000029.1, from coordinate 42,782 downwards.
ATAATTGCATGGCTGCTCGGTTTAGTTACCAACCATGCAATGGGCGGATTCATTCATATTCTGCTGGTGATCGCCATTGTGGTCGTGCTGGTCCGGATCATTACCGGCAAACGGCCGTTATGACGCGAACTGCGTCGGGAAAGGAGCGCCTATGAATACCTTAACCCTAATAGGCATAACTATAAACCGGCTCCGTTTACCGGCTGTGGAGTGCGATAGTTACCCACTAATCCTCTATGACTGATTTGATTGGTTTTGCCGTTTACCGGCAAATCGTTAGAATCAATTAACCAAATACCATAAGACTTTCCAAATCAATTGGAGATACTCTTTCGATAGCTGCCAGGAGCACAAGGCTTCTGGCTTGCAAAACTCACCTTTAGCCCATTCTTGTCGATCTCTGAATTTCCTCACAGATTAGGTTATGCCAAAGAGCGTACCCGCTTATCCGATCGAGGACGATAAGAGCTTTGACAACACCAGCCAGAAGAAAAAACCTTAGCGCGTCTTCTTCTTGGCTGCGTGGAACAGCATTTCGGACGGGATCAACCGTTTCTCCAGACCCGGTCCTTGTATCGGGACTTCCAAAGCCTGGTCCCCTTTTGCCTGGAACATGCGCACTCTGATCGGATGCAGCCCGGCTTTCAGAGCAATCAAACCGCTGACTTCACCCGAGCCGTGCACACCGTCATTGTCTATCAAAAGCGAATCTGCCACTTCCAGGTCGCTCCCGTCATCGGAGCTGATCCCGAATTCATACATGCCGTCCTGTGGCACCTGCACGTAGCCGGTGAAAACCAGCCCGTACAACTCTTGACGTGCTATCGAAGGTATAGCAATGGTATCCATCACTATTTCCTGCTTAACAGCCAGCGAATCGAAGCTCGGTAGCTTCGACCATTCCCCCTCATAGTACCGACACAAAAGACCACCGACGAGCTTAGCCACCTTTACCGGCTCCTTTGGAATCAACCGGTTAAACAGAAGCGATGAAGTGTAATGGTCGTCGGCGTCGGCGAGAAATGCGCGCGACTTAAGCGTCGTCGTCTGGGTGATGGTGATCGGCTGCTCATAGGAGGGTGAAGTAAGCGTCGGCTCGCTTCCATCGACCGTATAGTGAACTATGGCGCCCGGAATCGGGCAGGTGATGCGCGCCATTACTTTGTCCACAAAGGCCGTTCGTTCGGTAACGATATTCGTCACCGTGGCGTTGGCCACGTCACAGAGAGGCTGCGCCACACGGATGTCATCGTAACCGGTGTGTGCCTGCGTCGCCGCCAGCAGTTTGATGTGAGGATTAGTGGGAAGGGTTAGGGTGGTTGCATCCTTCGGAACGTCAAGACCAATAAGATAAAGGTAGGTGAACTGATATGCCTCGTTTTCGCCTTTGCGGTTGTGCCGATGAGTTCCCACCCAGGCCACGGGTGCACGATTGATGTACGCGGGGGCGATCTGATTCGGCTCATCTACAAACCCACCACTCACTAAACGGTTATTCCATTGTCCTAAACGGTCGGCGTAGTCCTGGATCCACAAGGTAGTCTTTACACCGTCCAATGTGAATGTCCCTTGCGCCGGTCCGCCGACCGCAGTTGCCAACAGATAAAGATGATCGTATGAGGTAGGAGCTAACTTCAGCGTCTGACCGCTGCAGCTCACCACGTTGGCTGCGCTGGGCGTCTTCGGTCCGAAGAGAAACGGAACGTTCTGCCAGCGGAGAGTATCGGGAAGCAGATCGCCGCTCAGCGTGTTACCCTCTCCGTCTAAATCGCCGTCACGGCGGTTGCCATCCTGGCTGATGCCGTCGGCATCATACGGCAGTTGCAACATTTGGCAGGATGGCAATTCAATCGGCTTACCGGTTCGTGGTGCAATCCTCAGAGCGAATGCCTTTGGCTGATAGGCTGAAAGAGATGTGGTCAGCGTACCGTTGACCACTTGAGCGTTTCCCAACGGTTCCTCCGCGCCGTTCACCTCACGGGCGGCAAGGATCGGGTCAGTGAAGTGAATCTGTACATTCTCTGCCGGTCTGCCCTCTAACTCGCGCAGCCGGATGACTATTTCATCGCTGTTCTCCGCTAATTTCACCGCATTTACCATTACCTGCGGGTCGGACGACGCTGGGGTTGATTTGCCACTCGGCCTGCCGGTGTTCACGGAGAGTAGAGAGTACTGCTTTCCGAGTTCGCCTTGGTGCACGGGAACCTGAAACGCCAAAAGCGGCTCATTCAGCCGTGCCGCGTCAAAGATCACGCCGCCATCGCGCCAGTCGCCGCGGTGACCCTGCACGGCAAAAAGCATTTTATGACGCCCGTTATCCTGTGACTTTTGATCACCCACCCACATCCAGTTGTCGAAGACACCGGGGGTATGAATGAGAGACAGACGCAGCGTGCCCTTATCTGGATGATCCCAGCCATACTTGCAGTCGTTCAGTATGGCAACTCCATAGTCACCGGCCGGTGACGTCATGTCGGCCCATTGTTGGCCAGGGACTTCATACTTCTTGGGAATATCGATGCCGCGCTTGATCGTGCCCAATCCCAGATCATAGGTCACGCTGTCATTGCCGGTCGTCAGCGGAAACGCTGCTTTCAGCATGGTCTCGCGCTCATACCAGTCGATGTCACCTTCGAGCTCGACCCGATCGGAGCCTGAAGCCAGGCGAATGACCGTGCGGAACTTCGATTTCCCGGCATGCCTGATCACTTCGACACCCACTCGGGCCGGCCCGTCTTCGATTACCTTGATTTCAGCCTTTCCACCGACATTTGCCTGCGGTGCTGCCATGATGTCCTCGTACTGAACCTCCCATGCGGGCCATTGTTTCGGTTTGTCGTGCAAAAGCTGTAACTTGATCGGTGCGGTCAGAAGCTCGCGTTTCTCGACTTTGTCAAGGATCGACTCTATGTCCCCTTCCGAATTGAGCTTGACGATATATCTTTCATTCCCAAGCACCGTCGCCGTAGCTGCCAGTCCGGTCTTGATGCTGCATGGCGTCTTGTCCGGACGGATGTCGTACACGGCATAACCGATCGAAGGGATTTTCGCGAGGAGGAGTATCTTCAGGCTGTCTCCGAAGCCCTGCGAAACCTGCGAAGGCACCTCCTTCCCATCCGGGCCGAAGACGCGAACGGCTTCCGGCGGCTTGCCGGAGAAGTCGACCGTGGCTTCGACAATATCTTCACGTGGAACGGACAACGGATTGAAAACCACCAAAGGCACGCCTTTGACCCGGGTGTCAAGCGCCGGGGTAGTTGCTTCAACCGCATTCTCCAGTAGACCGGCAAAACGATTTAAGCAGAGAATCTCATCGTTCCATGAGAACTGATACGCTTCGGGAATGCTGGTGCCGGTGAGATCATCATGGAATTGATGCCAGAGGAATCTGATCCAGGTCTCCTTCAGTGCTTGGCGGGGATAGGTGAATCCACCCAGCGTGTGCGCGATCACCGACGCCCGCTCGGTTGCATCCGCCAGAAGCTCGTTTTTGCGGTTCCAGCGCTTCATTGCCGCCTCCGAAGTATAACAGCCGGCGCCATGACGGGTCATCAACAATTCGCCTTTGTAACGGGGAAGATGCGCGTCCTTCTGGGCATTGACCACATCCACCAGATCGTCGGACCCAATGCTATGCACCGTGATGGGGCCGTCGCTTTTGATCGACTTTTCCAGCCAGTCCACTGACGCAGAATCGGGCGAACCGCCCGTATCACCGGTGCCGAAGTACATGTAGCCAGCGTATAGACCGGAGGTGTCTCCCTGATGGTCGATCTTTCGCAGCCAGGTGGTGTCGCGGGAAAGATCGCCTTTGATCTGGGTGACGTAGTCTCCGGGCTTCAGCGCCGACACCAGCGTGGAACCGTCTACGCCTTCCCATATACCGATGTCGAAGGGCACGCCGACCGACGAACCCCACGACAGCTTCTGCGTCGAGAAACTTTTAAGTCCGCAGTGTGCGGCAATGGACGGCAGGGCATAGCCGAAACCGAAGCAGTCGGGCAAAAGCACGTCACGGCTGGTCTTACCGAACTCCTGTTTAAAGTAGCCATTACCGTAAAGCACGTGACGCACCAGCGACTCAAATGACGGCATGTTGACGTCCACCGCATCCACCCAGCTTCCCGCCGGACGAAAGCGACCACTGGCGACATATGGCTTCAGTCGCTGATATTCCTCGGGATAATACTCCTTTAGCAGCATGTACTTGAAGGCGCCTTCAAAGCTGAAGACGTAGTCGGGGAACTCTTGCATTAGTTTGAAATTGTCGCGGAAGGTGGCCGGCACGTATTCGTTGATGGTGTTCTGAATGGTCCAGCGCCACTGGGTGTCCAGATGAGAAACACCTACCACGTACAGATTTCGTTTAGGTTGGCTGTTGGAGTTATTTGGAGTCTGAGTGTAACCTGTGACGTAACCGCTTACCACCAGTATGGACATGAAGATGAATGTCTTGCGCATCTATCACTCCTTTTTAGTTTGAGATTCGAAAGACAACTCCAGAGGGTAAGTTGGAGTGTTCACCTTTAGGTGAACCGGTTTAAATCTATTTATCATCTAAGATTTCCTAGGTCAAGCTAAAGCTTGACACTCCATAAAACCTTTCTACTTTAGCTTTTTCAAAGGTCTCTTATATTTGCAATTCCTCATTTTCTCTAACTTCTTCAACCAAGGTTTTCCTAAACTAAGCTCTTTTTAACCGAAAACCCCGTTGTTTCAATCTGTCCAATAGTACCGCGCCCAAAATCACCAGACCGAGGATGATTTTCTGGGTGTAGCTTTCGATATTGGTAAGGTTCATCCCGTTTTGTATGACGCTGATGATGAATGCTCCGATCAGCGTGCCGAATATGTGCCCCTCGCCGCCGCTTAAGCTGGTTCCTCCTACCACCACCGCTGCGATCACATATAGCTCATAGGTCAAGCCGTAGGTCGGCGCGCCACTTTTCAGTTGAGATGCCATTACCACTCCACCTAATCCGGCCAGCATCCCACAAACGGCGTAAACGAAAAACAGAACCAGCCTAACCCGAATACCCGCCAGTCTCGCCGCCTCCATGTTCCCCCCTACCGCATAAATGTACCGTCCCGTTGTGGTGCGGGTCATCAGTACGTGAGCGGCAAGATAGAGAACCGCCATCAAGAGAACGGCATAAGGGATTTTCAGCACAGGTTCTGCGCCCCGTCCCAACCAAATGAATGCCTCGGGAAGACGGTAGATCGGTTTCCCCTGGGAGATGACGTAAGCCAAGCCAGCCGCCACCTGCATCATCGCCAGGGTGGCAATAAAAGGCGGAATGCGGAAGCGAGTGATCATCAGTCCGCTGAATGCACCTATGGCTCCGCACAACAACATTCCGCTTAAGCTGGCCAACAGCATGGCCGACGCTGAAGCACTCTCACCCCCCAGCTTTCCGACTGACCACGCCGTCACCACCGCTGAGAGGGCAATGAGGCTGCCCACCGACAGATCGATGCCTGCGGTGATGATTACCATGGTCATGCCGATGGCGATGATGGCGATGACGGCTATCTGGTTGGCCACGTTTCGCAGGTTATCCGGCAAAAGAAAAGTCGGCCAGCGGCGGGATGGTGGAACGACCACTTTAGTCTCCTTAAACTCCTTGAGTTGAGCTTTGATCGTCTCTACGATGGGAGCAAACGACTGGGTCGTGGCCATCACCTTGGTGCCGCTGGCTGAGTCCGCCAGGGAGGCCAACTGGCTTCGGATCGATGGCGGGTCGCCCGATATGATTCTTACCGACGCATAGCCACGCTCAGTGAGTTTTTCCAAAAGCAAACGGAAAAAGAGGCTGTCTTCCTCAGTATTGTGGGAAACGATCAATATGCCGGCGTTGGAAGGAACAGTCTCACGCAGTTCGTCAAAGAGAGCCAAAGCTGCCTTGGTCCCGGTTAGAGGCTGATCGCGCAAAGTTAGAATGGAGAAAAAAAGGCATAACAGAAGCAGTATTCCCAGCATCCCATAGTTCACCAGAAGCCGCGACAGTCCGGTTTGGCGAGTCATTCTGTTTGATTTGCTCATCGTTTTTTCGTGTCAAATTTGGTGCAGATCAGGATTAACCCCATATCCGCTGAGACAAGACCAGGATTAACGGCTAATGCATTAAGAAATCTTACATTGTCGTTGCGGGAGACTGAACGGTTCGACTTCACTCATCACCCTGAGCCGGTCGAGGGGCAAAGTCGAAGGAACAGAGCCGTCTCAAGAGATCGCCAGCGCCATAACATCTTCCTGGGTTGCCTTGCTTACATCAACAATTTCGCCTGCGATCTGACCTTCCCGCATCACCAGAATCCTATGGCTAATTCCCAGCACCTCTAAAAGATCCGAAGAGATGACGATTACCACCTTTCCCGATGCGGCCAGATCATTGATCAAAAGATACATCTCGTACTTTGCTCCGACGTCGATACCCCGAGTTGGTTCATCGAAAATGATCACCTGGAAATTCGTTTCCAGCCAGCGTGCGACCAGGAGTTTCTGCTGGTTGCCCCCGGAAAGATCCTCAGCCGGTTGATCCGGACTGGCTACCCGAATCTTCAGGCTCTCGGCGCGGTAGGCAAACCTGGATTTCTCTACCTTATGGTTAATAAACCCTAAATGAGACCATGAAATGAGATTGGGTAGGGCGAAGTTCTCTTTGGCGGTCGCCTTCAGAATGATCCCCTGCAATTTACGGTCTTCGGTCAGAAGACAGATACCGTGCCCGATGGCGTCACGAGGGGAGTTGATCCGCAGGAATTCACCGTCAAGCAGAATTTGCCCCCGTTCTTTGGAATCGGCCCCAAAGATCAGCCGGGCAAGCTCTGTCCGACCAGCTCCCATCAGTCCTGCCAGTCCTAAGACCTCACCGCGCTTGGCCGAGAACGAAGCATCCTTGATCAGGCCGCCGGTCAGGTTTCGCACCTCAAAGCGAGTTTCGCCCAAGGCCGCTCTGGTCTTGGGATATTCCTCTTCGAGGGGCCGGCCCACCATATGAGCAATCAGCTGCTTTCTGGTGATTTCGTCCCTCTTCCAGGTGCCGATGGTCTCACCGTCTCGCATCACCGTCACCCGGTCTGCAATGGAAAATACCTCATCCAAACGGTGACTGATGAAGAGGATTCCGATGCCGCGTCGCTTCAAATCCTTCAGGATGGCAAAAAGACTCTCTACTTCCCGGGGTGCCAGAGCGGCGGTCGGTTCATCCATCACCAGGATCTTGGCGTCTGCCGCCAGAGCGCGTGTTATCTCGACCAACTGCTGGTGCGCAATGCCCAGATCTACTACCCTGGATTCAGGATCGATCTCCACCCCTAACTTCTCGAGCAATGAACTCGCAGTTTCTTTCTCGAAGTTGAAATCTATCAAGCCTCTTTTGGTTCGTTCACGTCCCAAGAACAGATTGGCGTGTACCGTCAGAGCCGGGACCAAGGTGAATTCCTGGTAGATGGTGGCGATACCTGCCCTTTGCGCTTCGAGGGGTAAATTGAATAGCGCGGGTTTACCCAGAAGCCTGATCTCGCCGTCGTCTGCGTGGTATACACCCGTAAGAACCTTCACCAGGGTGCTTTTGCCCGCGCCGTTTTCACCGACCAGGGCGTGGATTTCGCCTTCCAAAAGCTCAAACGACCCTGAGCTTACGGCTACTACTCCCGGAAAACTCTTCCGGATACCCGTCATCCGCAGAAGAGGGGAAGGTAGATCGACAGTCTTAGGATCGAGATTTCGCAACCTACTACGCTCATCCATGTGACTAAGAACTACTATCTTTGGTAAAAAGACCACATGGGATTAAAATGGTGGGGGCGACATTGCCTCCGGAGATGTATGTCTTTACCGCATCGATTGTTTTCCGGCCGATTTCTTTTGGCATCTGGATCACATCCGCATAGATTTTCCCGGCTTTTATCGCTTCCTTCGCCTCGGGTACTGCATCAAAACCGACGATCTTGACCCGCCCGGTTTTTCCCGCCTTTTCCACCGCGGCTAAGGCTCCCAACGCGGAGTCGTCGTTGATTCCGAAGATGGCATCGAGATCCGGATGCGCCTGCAATATGTCTTCTGCGGTTCGGAAGGCCTGGTCCTTGACCCCGTGTCCGGAAAGCTTGGCCACAACTGCAATACCCTCTGACTTCCGAAGCTCGTCCTCGAAGCCTCTGACCCGCTGAATCACCGATTCCACCTCCGGATGATCGATGATGGCCACTTTGCCGGTGCCATTCAGTACCTTTGCAATGGCTTGAGCAGCCAAGCGTCCTCCGGCCACGTTATCCGAAGCTATGTGGGAGACGACTTTGACTCCCTCAGCCAGACATGCTATGTCGGCAGTGAACACCGGAATGCCGGCCTCATTGGCCGCCTTGATGGCGGTGCCGATCGATTTGGAATCACATGGCGACACAATGATCGCGTCGACCTTTCGAACGATGAAGTCTTGGATTTGATCTTTCTGTTTGGCCACGTCGAACTCGCCTGCGGTTATCAATAACTTGAAACCGAATTGGTCCGCCGCCTCTTTTAGTCCTGCTTCCAAATCCTGATAGAAAGGATGCGTTCTGGTAAGAAGGGAGACTCCAATAGTCAAGTTTGCGCCCTGGGAGCCTTTGTTTTCCGACTTTTTGCTATCCCGATCACTCTTCCCACAACCGCCTACCGCCAAGAAGACAGATACTGCAACAATAATACTTACAAGTAGTACCGTTCTCCGCATAGAATCCTCCGAGAAAAGTTTTTCGAAATGAAACCGCTAATGTCACGGCGAAAGGTTATCGCATTCAACCGAATTAATGAGGTTCGTCGCTCCCCGTCAATCTCTTTTTGTGGTCTCTCGAGAAAAATGATGGGCTATTCTCAAAGACTCACCGTGACTGTCCCACGATGAAGAATGAGAAACGAGAAAACATCCGTGACCGAAGCAAAACCTAATATGGTTGAGTCGAGAAGACTGGCTGAATTTGGAGGCCAACTGCACAAGACCAGAAGGCATCCGGCCACAATATAAAACCACGTGGGTTCTAAGGGAAAATGACAGAAAGATTCATACGCCGAAGACCTGCGACCGCAGAGACGTCTGGAATACGCACGGCCGCATTTGGCCCAGATCTCTTGGAGAAATCATCTGGCGGGAACTGATGGACTTCTATGATTGACGCAGTTGGATGACAAGAAATAGGGGCAGGTCACGATAACCCGCCCCTAACCTTGTACTCGGCAAAAGAGCATTACTTTAGCAGCAGCATTCGTTTTGTCTGGATATGATCTCCCGCCCGTATTCGATAGAAATAGACCCCGGAAGAGACCGATCTGCCAGTCTTGTCGGTTCCATTCCATCTGACCCGATAGCTCCCGGCAGACATGTTCTGACTTATCAGGGTGGTTACCTCCTGCCCCACGATGTTATAGATCTTCAAGCTCACCCAAGTGGCTTGGGGCAGCCCAAAGTCAATCTCCGTAGCGGGGTTGAACGGGTTGGGATAGTTCTGGGTGAGCGAGTAATCTCCTGGAACCATATTCTTCTTGTCCGGATCCACCCCCTGAGAAAGACATCCCTCCGCATAGTTCTGATCGGTCTGATTGGAGGTCACCGAATCATAACTCCTGGATTCAGGCTCAAACGTGCAGCTGCTGTCGGTGGGCGTCACCGTGCCTGACCAGCCGTAATCTACCGTGGCAGTATAATAGCCATTCGTATCGGTTCGAGGATTACCAGGTAGTCCACTCATCAACACGCTGTCCACACCCACACTGTCTGAATTGAGGACATAACCGGAGATGGTGAAGGTAAGAAATGTCCCGGTATAGTTTGTCTCTTGATTGCTGTCAATGTCGGTGTAGCTGGTAGAGTCCGGACTAAAACTATATCCCGTCTTGGCTGGTTTCACCGTTCCGGACCAGCCCGAATCCACCGTGGCGGTATAATATCCGGTGGAATCGGTTTTTGGATTACCCGGCAGACCGCTCATCGTTACACTGTCGATACCATCGATAAGTGTCTTGACCGGAACGCGAACGTGACCGGAGATGGTGTAGACCCGAAGGGTAGTGAACGAAACCTGGTTACCATAACCGGTTCCTACGCTATTAGTGGCGTAGGCACGAACATAGTATGTGGTATTCGAATCTAACCCGGTGAGGGAACTGATGAATGAGCCGGTGTCCGAGGCGTTCACAGTGTGACTGCCGCCGATGACCGGATTGACCGATGTTCCCCAGCAGACTCCCCGGGCGGTGACTGAATCCCCGCAAGCTGAGGTGACGTTGCCACCACCGGATGCGGTGGTGGAGGTGATAGCGGTGATAGTTTTAGTCGTTACGGTGGGCAAACCTATCAAAGTTGTAAATGTCGAGTCACCACCATAAGACGTTCCTCCGGAGTTAGTAGCATATGCCCGCACGTGGTAGAGCGTATTTGGCGTTAGGCCAGTGACGGAACTGACGAATGAGCCGGTGTCCGAGTTGTTCACAGTGTGACTGCCGCTGCTGACCGGATTGGCCGATGTTCCCCAGCAGACTCCCCGGGCAGTGATTGAATCCCCGCCGTCGCTGGTGATGTTCCCGCCGGAGGTGGCGGATTGGCAGGTGATGGGGGTGATAGTTGTAGTCGTGATGGTGGGCGTAGGCAAAGTTGTAAATGTCGAGTCACCACCATAAGAAGTGCTCACAGAGTTAGTAGCGTACGCTCGAACATGGTAGAGTGTACCCGGAGTCAGACTGGTGAGACTGCTGGTGAATGCACCGGTTCCGGTTCCATTGGTGGTCTTGCTGTCGGATGTAGTCGGATTGGCAGACGTACTCCAGCAGACTCCCCGGGCTGTTACACTGGCTCCACCATCCGAAGTAACATCACCCCCGGAAGATGCAGTGGTAGAGGTGATGGAAGTTATTGTAGCCGTGGTCACAGTGGGCGTGGTTAGAGTAGTAAAGGTGGAATCTCCACCATAAGATGTTCCCACCGAGTTGGTGGCATAAGCGCGGACATGATAGAGTATGCCCGGAGTCAGACTGGTGAGACTACTGGTGAATGCACCGGTTCCGGTTCCATTGGTGGTCTTGCTGTCGGATGTGGTCGGATTGGCAGACGTACTCCAGCAGACTCCCCGGGCGGTGACCGGTACCCCACCGCTGTCGGTGACGTTCCCCCCGGAAGATGCAGTGGTAGAGGTGATCGATGTAATACTTGCTGTCGTTACAGTAGGCGTAGTTAAAGCAGTAAATGTCGAATCACCACCATAATAGGTGTACATACTTTTAGCTGCCCCAATGTAGACGGCGTAAGCCCGCACATGGTAGAGTGTGCCCGGGCTCAAGCCGGTAATACTGCTGGTGAACGACCCGGCGCCGGTGCCATCGGTGGTATTGCTGTCAGCCGTCGTCGGGTTGGCGGATGTACTCCAACATACGCCACGAACAGCGACCGTAGCCGCTCCGACCACAGTGACATGGCCCCCCGAGGAGGCGGTCGTCGAGGTGATGGAGGTGATACTTGCCGTAGTTACAATGAGTGAATCGCCCACGCCAGCAACGGTGAGCAGGTTAGTGATGTTGCTGCTGTTGTCGGTGCCACTGCCATTCCGCGTCCCCGCCTGCACACCAAAGGCTCCGATTACCACTCCAAGCAGACACCACCCCAAAACTGTGAGAACCTTAATCAGGTTTCTCATGCTTACCCCCTTGGTTTAGGATTGACTGTAACCATCCTTTACATCCCTATAGTGTACAAATTAAGCGACTTGATGAGAATTCTGAAATAAAGATAATCCGAGCTGGTTTTGCTTCTCTTCTTACCTTTAAACTGTGTTGGGAAATAGTGAGTGAATTCTCGGGGCGGTTTCTTAATATCAGTGTCCCGTATCCGAGCAAACTCTTTTCCTGAAGATCATTCGAACCTGATACGAGAAGTTTCTTTTGCAGCATTTAACCGTCCCCAGCTTTCCCAGAACACTTGGTTCAGGATAATATTCCTCTTCCGGAGGATTAATATTCTCTAAACCATGCTCCATTTTTATGTGGGGACAGTTATTTGTTTTCTAACAGCGGCAGCTTCGTGGGGACGTGTAACAAATTATTTTATCGGTAAATGGTAAAGTATCTTGAGTATTTTTGGTAAAATTTGAGAATTTTGTTACCATCAAACTGAGGGGATGAATTAGAACTATCTTTCTGCATGATTCGTAAATTCAAAACTAAGGAATAATAGCATTTCCTCCTTCAATTTTGTCTCTTCACAGTAAATACCTCAGGACGATTCCTTTTCTTGCATTTCCAGATTATCCTTATATATCCGGAGATCAGATTTAGGATGACTTCTCGGGATGCATGGTTAGGACCGTGAACTGTTTACCGAGAACCGTAACCGCTTTCAGTCCGCAGTTGGTCGGTCAGTAGTCCAGTACTCCTGTCACTTTTTTTTATCAGGTGCTCAGATGATCCCGTCTGGGCGCAGAGCACCGGACCGGTGAGGTTATTTCAAACGTTCAAGAAATGAGTTGATCCTGCGTGCAACTTTGCCCGCTGCTGGTGGGTCGTAATTCGAAAGAACGATGATTACGTAGTCAGTTTCGGGGTAGGTCTCCACTTGGGCATTGATTCCGGGAGCTCCGCCGGCAATGGCGATGCCAGCTCCGTTGATTTCCTCCGAAGTCTTGGGTGCTGAAAGCTTGTTCGTCTTGAGTGCAACCACCAGTTTCAAAAGATCGTCAACTGTGGAATACCCGCCTCCCGCAGAGCTTCCACGCGCAGGACGGGTGTAGATGTTATTGCGCCTGGGCTCGCCGGGGTGATCGTTTTCATCCCAGTTGTTGGTATAACCGCTCGCCACGTTCGCCATTGGCGCGTCAGCCTCAAGGTGGGCCGTGTTCCCCATTCCGGCAATATCGTAAATGTGATCACGAACGTAATCGAAATAAGTCTGCCCGCTCACCTTTTCTATGATCAACCCGAGGACTATGTATCCGCCGTTGGAGTACTGGCGATTCGTGCCCGGCTCGAACAGGAGAGAATCAGCCCCGAATAGCAACAGATAGTCGGACAGTGTCCGGATCCGGTCCTTCGGAGTCGACTGATATTTCTCTCCAAAGAAATCTCCTATTCCCGAAGTCATATCAAGCAACTGGCTGATGGTTACCTTTTTTGCTGCTTCATGGTTGGGGTAGTCCGGAAGATATTTGATGATCGGGTCATCCGGTTTGAGGAGACCTTTCCCCTCCAGTTGTTCAATCGCGATGCGAGTGAAGAATTTGTTGATGGAACCGAGGTTGAAACGCGTGTCGATTCGGTTAGGGGTGTTGTACTCTTTGCTGGCCAGGCCATAGGCTTGGCGGAAGATCGGCTTCCCCTCTTTTGCGAGCAGAACCACTCCGGAGAACTCATCCTTGCTTGATGCGTCATTTAAGAAGGTTTCCAGCCCCTTTAGCATCTCGGCTTCGGTAATCGGGGTGGTCGGGGCTTCTAGATCAGGCGCCTCATCCAAAGGCATGATCCTTATGCCGAGGAGCTTGTTGGACGGGGTCTTTTCGAACTCGAAGGTCAACTCAAACCATGACTCCTTTGCGGACCGGCCCACCAGCTTGATGGCATCGGGACTCTCTTTTAGAATTTTTACCGGCTCCAACGTCGTCAGATCGCTTTTCATTTGCCGGTAGACGACCATTCGATCTTCGATGGAACGCTGGGTGAGAGCAAGAGGAGAAATGTTTTGTTCCAGATACATTCGCATGTCATTTTCGCTTCCGCTGTTGAAAATCCTAAAATACGATTCAGCCAGCTTTCCGGCGCTGGTTTGCGGAAAGCGAATCGCAGCTTCATCACCGGCACATGCCATGCCAGCGAGAACCAAAATTACTATCAGTGATATGGATGCTGTAAGGCTTTTTTTCATTACTGTTTCCTTTCCTCCAAGGGTTTTCCACGATCCGCTCTGTTTTACACGACGAGCGAAGCAGAGTTCCAGCTTTTCTATTCCGGGAGACAGAAAACGCTTTAAACGAGGTAGGAATAGGTCATAGGAGCCTCGCCCATTTTTATGTGGCTGAAGCCAAAGTTATATGCGATTTTTGATCAGTCAGCTAAAGCCGACTGTAATTCATTTTGTAATATTATTACAGTTTGCTGATAAATGACTTAAAACAAGTAATTGGCTTTAGCCGCTCTTATGTGGCTAAAGCCAATCAGGTAATATTCTCTTTTATCAGTTCACTAAAGTGAACTGCAAATGTCTTTTTTGATTCTATCTATTCCAACAGCTTTCAAGTAACTGACAAAACTTACAAACTACATTTTCAACAGCTCGAGCACTTTGTACATCAGTACTGCGGGCCAAAAAATGGCTTTGAAGATCCCCAGCACCCCACCCCAGAACGTGGTCGCATGTTGGATGTAATAGACCACACCACCGATGAAAGCCATGCCATAGATGCCACCAAAGAAACCACCGTTATGAAATCCTCTGTTCCTCTTATGATCGTGCGAGGTCGAAATGTTAATATCAGTCATTTTGTCCTCCGTTTTTATGTGGCTAAAGCCAATTCGTTTATATTTTCTTTTTCAGTTCACTGAAGTGAACTGCAATTGATTCTCTTGTTAGGCAGGGCATCTAACCTATGGTCTGAGTGTTATATCACATCTCATCGCTGGCTTTTCTTTTTCGACAAACTGAGAATCTCTGCCCTCAAATCCTCGCACGTCCACGGAGTCCCATATGGCTTGAATGGCGCATCATCTAAAAACACCTCCCAAACGGCGGGAAGCTCTCCTGATTGAGAATTCTCGTTCGCCGCAAAGTGGGCATCATCCGGAGCCTCTGCGTTACAGGTCCCGGGGGAGAGCATCGTAGCTCTATCTGATGTGTCGATCTCCTGGTAGATCACCATATCCTCGATTCCGGCAATTGCTCCTCTGGCGGAGACGCAGCAAGAGCAGTCGATGTTGCACCAGCCGTTCATGAACACGGTCACTTTCGTTTTATCTCTTTTCGTCGATGGCTGGCGTGTGGGATGGAAAAAGGCGGGTGGTTTGGCCTCCTTGTCAAACGGTTTCCATATCAATACAAACGGTCCGCTGGTCTCCACGCGGGAGTATCCCAGGTGCTCGTAGAACGACACGGTGTTCCATTGCTTATCCCATTCCGGATTGTACTCGGCTCGCACCGCCATCCCCTTTGCCCCGGAGTTTCGGGCGTCCTGTTCAATAGCATCGAGCATGAACTTTCCATAGCCTTTGCCCTGTTGATTTCCGACTAGATGCTCGTACCCGTGCACCGCAAAGCAGAGAATAACAAAAAGATTCTCACCCGTAAGAGGGGAATTTTCTATCGGTATATACTGGCATAATCCCACGATTTCATTATCATCCCGCACCAGCACTTTTGCGCGTAGACCTTTGCTTTTGTATTGGTCATACCAGCGGTGACGAAGCTCGATCACCGGGGGATTTTCCGGTCGCTCGTCGTGCATGCACCGGAAAAATGTGCCTTCTGTCTTCTTGTCAATGTCGACTAGTTTCACGGCTTAGGCTCCTAACCGACTGGCTAAGTCCCCTTGGGATAGTGCGGATTACAGCACTAACTACGAACCCCGAACTACCAACCGCTTTAAAACTGCGGGACGACCTTCCCGACTTCTCAGTCGGGAAATTCTAACAACTAAGCTCAACTGTTCCGCGCTTGCGCGCAATCAGCAGCAGGCATTTGTGAGGGTTACTTATAAAACAAATATATCAAAAAAATAGCAATGTAACTTTAACCAATGGGAATAAGAAAGAACGCAATAGAACTTAATAGAACCCACAAGCAGAAAAAAAAGACATGCCTTCTTTCTGATTCTTTTTCACGGGGAATATCAAAGTACGGCCAAATATTAAGAAGCTTTTCAATAAAAAAGCCAATAGTAATTGTCACACAGAAACCCGCCGTAGCCGAAAAAGCAGATTTTTCAAAGAAAGTATGAAATCCCGTTCGATTAATGCAAAATAATAAATCAAGAAGAATGATGCCAATAATTGTTTCCCACAGAGTGCATTTGCCATATTGGCTACCAACCGCTACAACTCCTGCAATTACAATACCAAGCAAACCTAAGAAATCTGTATTCATAATTAGCTCCCTTCCTATGTAAGGTCCTAATGATGGAACTGAGCCGCCGTTGGTAGGTCGGGAACCCAGTGCTCCTGACACTTTTATTTGTCAGGTGCGCAGGGCACCTGACCTAAAACGACGAACCACGAACTACCAACCGCTTTAAAACTGCGGGACGGCCCTCCTAACTTCACAGTCGGGACGTTCTAACGTCAGGCATAACCTGCTGAGATGAAGCGCAGCGAGATCTCAGTCAGGGTTCATGCCATTGTTAGGACTCCTACCAAAACGTGTAAGTAAGTTGCTTCTTCACGATAGAATTCTTACCTTTGCTAGTATTACAGGTCTCACAAAGTAGCTGGAAGTTAGTAGGGTCATTGGTGCCTGATTCTTCAAGAGGAAGCATGTGATCGAAATGCAACCTCCCTATTGGGACTATTAGTTTAGTCAGGTCTTGAGTACAAATCTGACACCGACCCTTGTCCCTATGGTACACAGCATTCTTCAGCCATTGAGGAAGATACGAACACCGCCTAACCACCCCGTCCTTCTTCATGGTTGCGTTGTCAGTGCATTTGGTTTTCTTTACATAATCCCCTATGAAGTTGGAAAACAGGAAGAGGAAGTCGCGGTCCGAGAACAGAAGATGAAAGGCAGCTTCTGAGAAGACTCTGCTAACTTCAAATAACAACTCATCAAGCTCGTGAGTATGATCAGAGAGTTGGTTTTCGGTGAACCACTTCGGAATGTCTACTCCTACACCAGCCATCATGGGGGTGTAAGTTTTTATTAGATCAACAGCATCACAATGGCCTGTTTCCCATTCTATACCTGAGTAATTCACGCTGTGGATGAACTCATGAAGCAATGTATTCTTCTGTGGTTTCGATATGCGAAGATAGAACGAGTCTTCACCGTACCCAAGGAAATCACCCAGAACTCCTTGATCGAAGTCAAATGCTTCAGGGAACCGAATTGCATTAATCGTATTATCAGCAAACCGATATGCAGACGAAAAGTCCATTGCCTTTACCTGGAAATTCATCTCGGAACTCCAGTGGGCCTAACATTTGAGTTCAGCCGCCGCCGAAGGCGGCCCGCTGCAACGAAGGGTTAGCCCATGTTTCGGCTTCGAGTTTTCTTGGCAACGAGAGGTGTATCCCACTTCGTAGATGCACAAAATGCTTCTTTTCCTATCCGAAGGAGCACTATCAGGCACATCGCACAGAAAGGAACCAAGACCCCTGCGACAACTCCGAATTGAGCCGCCATCGCAGCGGCGATTGACGATACTATAACTGTCTGAGACTTTTTCGCGCTTTTGGCTAGTTTCTTGCGCAGAGCCGCGTATTTTTTATCCTTCGCGCAAACAAACAACTGGAACTCTCTCTTAAGCTGTTCCCAGTATTCCGGGGGGCGGCGGTAACAAACATCACCGTCAATCGCATAAGGCAAGAGTTTCCAGCCGAGGGAATCAATTGTTTCTTGACCGTCAATGTTCTGTATACGTTCGGCGATCCTCCAAAGTCGTTCTTTCGCTTCGGCATTAATCGAATCCATATCTATTGCTTGCCCGGGGTGTCTAACCAGATCGACAAGGTCTGATTCGACTAAAGTCGATTGCCAACTGATGAGTTCATTGTTCATAGCTCCTCCTATTCCGACGCCTGCGTAATGGATGTGTGGGCTAACAATGATTATACAGTCCGTATAATACGGGAAGAGCAGACTGTTTGCTTCTGTATAAGAAGTTCCCGTCTCTTCTTGTCTTTTCGTGTAATAGCATTCATATCAACCAATTAATAGTTTTTCGTATCAACAGCTCCCAGTTTATGCAGACGGTATAAACCGGACAACAGTCCATCAACCGGGCTCCGCACACCGTGACCCCCCTTGTTTAGCTAATAGGTCAGGATCCCAGTGCTCCTGACATAATTCTGTGAACTACTAACCATGAACCGATTTTAAAAGAAGACCGGTTACAACTTCACCAATTCTACCCGGCGATTGTTTGCCTTTCCTTCGGGGGTATCGTTCTTGTCGATCGGCTTCGATTCTCCCCAGCCCTTGGATTCAAGACGGTCAGCAGCAATCTTGTAGTTGGCGATAAGATAGCTCTTCACCGATGCCGCTCGTTTTTGCGACAAGTTCATGTTGTATTCATCTGTCCCATCGCTATCCGTATGCCCCTCGATGGACAGACGCAGGGTGGGATTATCGGTCAAAAGCGCGCCGATGTCCGCCAGCGTCTTGTATGACTCTCCTTTGATCTTATCCGAGCCCGAATCGAAGAGGATGCCGTGGGTGACGATCCGTCCCGCTTCATCTAACTGCTGCTTGAGGGTCTTCCCCCCTTCGGCATAGCGGAACGTGCCGATCAGCATCGGATTGTTGGGCTCATCCTTCCAGGGATCCATGTATACCCCGAAGTCCGTCGGTTTGAAGCCCTCGACCGCCGGCACGTTGGCTACCCGCTCGTTGTCGATGTAACACTTCATAGTGGTTTGCGTAGCCATAACGCGCATGGTGTGGATCCCCCCCGAAAGCGGTGCGCTAAGATCTTTGGAGGCAATGTCATTATCCAATATCCTGAGATCGGTTCTGGACTTATCCTGTATGTAGAAGTAGCCGATCTCCTGATTCTGGTCGTCGTACCACTTGATGAAAAACCAGTGACTCTTCGCATCTCCACTCTTGACGTAGAACTCCATTTCGATCGTGTACTTCGGTGGAAGCGGACCGGTTGTGATCTTTGGGCGTATGGAACCCTGATCCGTGCACAAGATGTAGTTCTTACCGCCTTGCTTCGCAACCTCGAAGACCCCTTTATCGAGCCTCCATCTGGAGGGGAACTCGCCCATCTCCTCGCCGGAGAAGTCGTCATAGAAAATGACCTTGTCGCCGGGGACGAAGTCATACTTGGTATAAAGCGCCATATCTTCCGAAGCTCCGGGACTAGTCGACTTTGCTTTCGCAGTATCGGAGGCGGGCTTTGCTGTTGACTCTTTACTAACTTTGGTCGTATCCTCAGCTGTTTCTTCCGTCCCCTCGACTTTCTCCTCAACCTTCTTCTGCGCTTTTTCTTTTACTTTGTCCTTGAGCTTGCTGAACTGTGCCTGGGTGGGGGACGACATAGCTATGAGCGCAAGGCACAGCAGGCTAATGAAAATCAATTTTGATTTCATGTAGCTCTCCTTTCTTTGTTGAACCTAACGGGAAGTCACTTCTCTATCCATTAAGACGTTTAGTTTTTGACCCTGCCTCAAAGCCAGCAGGTTGCTATCTTTCTCTTTTCTAACTCATAATAGCTCATTTCCCATCCTGGGGGCATGGGCAAAATAACATACACGGCTGTGACTTTGTCAAGCTGTTTTAGCGAGGACTGAAATAATCGGACGGGACGACCTCTGGCTTTACTCTAAACCGCTTTCGGTCCACAGACCGCTGTTCGCCGCAAAACCATATTCTGTCTATCGTCTCTAATCCTCTGGGGGGGTCGAGAAATTGCGAACTATGAACCACGAACTACGAACCGCATTATTCCGCCCACCGTAAGTGTTTTCGTCCGGTTAATCCGCTTCACCCGTTGACCAGATTGTTGCGAATTCCCGGTTGAATCACCCTGTCCCTAAGCGGAGCTGACGATATTGGAGTAATCCGAAATCTATTGCCAAACGAGTGGATTTCTGTTACATTGGTAGTCAGAGCAATTAACCGGAGGAATTGCGTCTATGTCACATCTCGACGTCAGTGGCAAGAAGATCGAGCTTAATGAAGAGGGATTTCTGACAGATTCCAAGCAGTGGGATAAGCAGGTGGCGGAGGCATTAGCCCAAGCTGCTGAAGGCATCGACAATTTGACCCCGGAACACTGGGCGATCATCGAATTCATTCGTAACCACTATCTGGAAACCAATCTGGCACCGATGGTTCGATCTATCTGTAAGACTACCGGTCTGCCTTTGCGCCGTATTTATGAACTATTCCCCTCAGGTCCCGCCAAGGGGGCTTGCAAAATTGCCGGTCTGCCCAAACCGGACGGCTGTGTGTAGGTTCGTCAAAAATCTATGTTTACGGTCTTGAAACTGGGTGTAGCAGCTTCGGGGACATTTTGCGTCGTCGTTCTCGCGGTGATGCTCATTCGAACTTTCGCTTTCGGCCGGAGACCTACGTATGCACATCCAAAGGGCAGCAGCTTTGCCGGCATTGTGTATGCTTTCGGATGGGGCATGCTCCCCTGGGAGAAAGAAAGCGCAGCCAAACATATCTGGACTTATGTGGGAGGCATCCTGTACCATGTCGGTATACTGATGGCAATGCTGTTTCTGGCAACGGTATTATTGGGAATTTCGTTTCCCCAGATGTTGTTGCAGCCGGTACGGATATTGTTGGCTATTGGCGTAGTCTGTGGACTGGCACTGCTTATTAAGAGAATACATAAGCCACACATGAGATCCTTAAGCAGTGGTGATGACTATCTGGCCAATTCTCTTGTCGACCTTCTTCTGTTATCAGCTCTGGCAGCTACTTTCGCAGAAACCATGCTGGCTCCGTTTCTCGCTGTTGCCATCGTTATCTTTCTTTATATTCCCTTCGGGAAACTTCGCCACTGCGTTTTCTTCTTTTATTCCCGGATCATCTTCGGTACCTTCTTTGGCAAAAGAGGTGTGCTTCCTCATCCTTCAAGGAAAGCTTAGCATATGGCGTCTGAGAAAGTACAAAAAGATCCCTATATGGAGCGAATCCAAAATCTGAAACCGGAGCAACTGGAATCTGCACTGGGAGAATTTAAGCGACTGCTCGACCACAAGACAGCTGCCGGTCTGCAGTCATGCGTCAACTGCGGCCTTTGCGCCGAAACCTGCCATTACTATCAAGCCACCGGGGAGCTTGAGGCTATCCCCGCCTACAAGCTTAGACTGGTAAAGTCGTTATTCAAAAAGCTCTCTACCGGGCTGGGTGGATTAAAAGAAAAGTCCGGCGTCAATGGGGTGCTGGATGGCCGGACGATCGAGAAATGGGTAGATTCGCTCTACGGGCGCTGCACCCTGTGCGGGCGTTGCGCGCTCAACTGCACTATGGGTATCAACATAACCCGTCTGATCCGCATGGCCAGAACGACGCTGGCTTCCATTGACCTGGTTCCGCCCGAACTGCAGTCAACCGTGACCACGGCCGTGGATAAGGGAAATAACATGGGTATTCCCCGGGAAGAGTGGCTCGATACGCTCCAGTGGTTGAGTGAAGAGTTGCAGATGGAGGTTGGTGATCCACAGGCGCATCTGCCGGTGGATAAGCCGGGGAAGGAGCTTCTTTATACGGTCAATCCGCGCGAGCCGAAATTCTTCCCCCTATCTCTTTTAGCAACTGCCAAGATATTCTATGCAGCAAAGGAGAGCTGGACCGTATCCAGCGACTATTATGACGTTACCAACTATGGCCTGTACAGCGGAAATGACGATGAGGCGGGCTTGCTTTCCTCGCGTTTGCGTGAATCAATGGTCAAGTTGGGAGCAAAAACGTTGGTCCTGGGCGAATGTGGTCACGGCTACAACTCCAATCGTTGGGAAGCACCCGAATGGCTGGCTGCCGAGGACAGATTCGAGGTCAAAAGCATCATTCAGATCATCGCAGATTACATCCGCCGGGGACGCATCAAACTGGATCGGTCTCGCAATCAGAAGCGGGTAACGCTGCATGATCCCTGCAACCTGGTACGACTGGGGGGCATTATTGAAGAACAACGCTACATTCTCAAAAATGCAGTCACCAACTTCGTGGAGATGTCTCCCAATCGCGAAAAGAACTACTGTTGTGGGGGCGGTGGCGGTCAGTTGTCAATGACACGCTACGCAAAGAGGCGTTTGGAAGCAGGCAGAATCAAAGCGGATCAGATACGCAAAACCGGGGCAGAGATCGTGGTTGCCCCCTGTCACAATTGTATCGACCAGTTAAGCGAGCTTAACCGCGAATATGAGTTGGGAGTGGAGGTGAAGACTGTATCCGAGGTGGTGGCCGATGCTTTGGTGATTGATGAAAAAAATCAATGAAGCAGGAGAAACCGAGCCGGGAAGTCAGCAGGCCTTCTGTTTTTGACGAATGCGGGCTATGTCTCCCACCGCCTTGATGGCGGCTTCGATATCCCCGACGGCGTTGAAGGGTCCTAACCCGAATCGTACCGATCCGTGAATCTTATCAGTGCCCAACTGTTCGTGTACCAGCGGAGCGCAGTGCAAGCCAGTGCGGCAGGTTATGCTGTAGTCAACGTCCAACATGGTGCCGGTGTCCATTGCCTCCAGCCCTTCCACATTGAATGAAAAAATGCCGATGTGATTGTCAAGATTGTCCTGACAGTATAACTTTACGCCGTCGATTTCCCGGAGTCCATCCCTCAACATGCGAACCAACTGCACCTCCCGATTGTGGATTTTTGACATCCCTTCCTTGAGTACCCATTTGATGCCAGCGTTTAGGCCCGCTATTCCCGGTAGATTTGGGGTACCATACTCGAGTCGGTAGGGGTACTCATCTAAATGAGTGCGGACAGCCGAACGCACGCCTGTACCGCCGGCGCGGGTGTGCCGGATCTCAACGCCTTCGCGGACATAAAGCCCTCCGATGCCCATTGGTCCCATGAGAGATTTATGACCGGTGAAGGCCAAAACGTCGATATTCATCTCCTGCATATCTACCGGAATCTTTCCGGCTGACTGGGCGGTATCGACCAATAGAGTAATACCACGTTCCCGGCAGAGCTTGCCGATTTCTCCAACCCGCTGGACGGTGCCAATGACATTGGAAGCGTGATTGATTGCGACCAGTTTGGTATTCTTCTTGAAACATCGGGCAAACTCGTCCGGATCCAAAAATCCCTGACCGTCAAAGGGAACATAATCTACTTCGACACCGCTATACTTGTAAAGGTGGTAGAGCGGTCGAAGGACCGAATTATGCTCCAAATTGGAGGTGATGGCATGATCGCCTTTCTTGAGCAAACCGAAGATCGCCAGATTTAAAGCGTCCGTGGCGTTGTATCCGAAGATCAGACGATTGGGATCGGTTCCATTGAAAAACGCGGTGAGAAGCTTGCGTGTTTCCTCGACTTTAGACCCCGCCACCATACAGAGATCGTATCCCGACCGGCCCGGGTTGACTCCGCAGCAGCGAAAGAACTTATCCATTGCCACATAGACTTCCTCGGGTTTGGGAAAGGTGGTCGCGCCGCTGTCTAAGTAGATTAGTTTCTCCATCGTCGCCTTTTGATTCTGGCCTTCCAATATTTATACAACATTCCCCTAATAAAGTCAACACCAGACTTGCTATTTGTCGGTTTGAAACGCCGAGGGATCTGGCATCTGAAAGGGAGTGATCGGTGACGGTTAAGGCCGGGACACGATCCGCTGTTTTATCGGGGGTGATATGGTGGAATCCGTGAACCGTGAATCGTCTTTTATGTCCGCTGTCCGTCAACCGCCGGTATGCACCAGATGGTACATACCGCCGCAAAACCAACTTCTGTCTTTTGTTTTGAATATTCTGGGTGGGGTTGAGAAGCTATGAACTATGAACCACGAACCGCCTTAAATATGCGGGAGCTACGAGACGAGTTTAGAACTTTTTTCGTTACTGAGTGTCAATCTTCAGCGCAGTTTGAAGATGTCCAAGAGCTTGTTGCACAGATCCAAAGGTAGCTAACCCGCATACCACCATTCGCTTGTCAATCTCCCTCTTTGAGCAACAACAAGGGAATCCTTGCCTCAATCCGGTATATGGAAAAAGCAGTCGTTTGTCAAGGGAAATAATGGGGTCGATTCGTGGACGATTTTCGAACCTCCTTGGTGACTCTTGACGACCGGAAGTTTGAGACTTCGATGTTTTCGATCTGCATATGATCCAAGATCAGAATAGCCGGCTCCGATCCCATTCTCTTGACTAAAGGGGAGGCGACGAGATGAGCTTGAAACTTGCTTCGCCTCCGAATTTCGATTTTCGGCCCAGTTTGAAGAAGTCTAAGAGCCTGTGGGGTTAATCAAGACATAACAATCGAACGGATCGCATGCCCCTGGCTATTCCCACCCGCATTGACATCAAGAAAATCCTTGCGTCTGTGAAGTATCGGAATAAACGCTCATCTATCCTAAGGAACTCAGGTCTGGTTCATGAACGATTCTCAAGCCCTTTTGATATCTTGGAAGTCCTCCAATGCTATTGGCTTAAGAATTTACGACTTGACAACAAAATAGGGCAAGGCTAATTTATGTGAGAATGAGCATTTCAGACAAAACAAAAAGTACGTAAACTGTTTTTCTGACACCTGTCCAGGCCGTATACCGATTAGAAGGAATTACATTTATGCGTATTCTGGTAATCGAAGATGAAAAGAAGCTGGCCGGCTTTATCCGGAAGGGACTTGTCGAGCAGTCATACTCCGTCGATGTTGCTTATGATGGACTGAAAGGCTCAGTCTTGGCATGCCAAAATGACTATGATCTCATAATCCTCGATATAGTTCTTCCGAAACAGAATGGTTGGACCACGTGCAGGAAAATACGCACAGGGGGCATTACCACACCGATTTTGATGTTGACCGCTCTGGGTGAGACAGATGATAAAGTCAAGGGTCTCGATTCTGGAGCCGACGATTACCTGACCAAGCCTTTTGAGTTCGCGGAATTGCTGGCGAGGGTTCGTGCTATTCTAAGGCGAAAGTACTCACAGCCGGAGACGACTTTGCGGGTTGACGGTCTCACGCTAGACCCCGCAAGGCATCTTATCGAAAGGGATGGAAAGGTCATAAAGGTCTCTGCAAAGGAATTTGCACTTTTGGAATATTTGATGCATAACCAAGGAAAAGTAATGACCAGGACGCAGATTTCTGAGCATGTCTGGGATATTGATTTCGATCGCAGCAGTAATGTGATAGATGTCTATATCAAGTCCCTGCGTCAGAAAGTCGATAAAGGTTTCTCCGAACGGTTAATACATACAGTGATCGGCATCGGATACGTATTAAGAGAGGAAAATGAGCGCTAAGCGATTCGGCTTGTTCCAGACTATCCGTGGGAAGATAACAATTCTGTATGTCTTGATATTTGGCCTTACCTTGGCTGCCTGCAGTGTCATCCTGTACACCACTTTTGCCCGAAAGTTGAGGGCAGATTTTGACGAATCCCTGATCACGATCGCTTCATCGTTGGCGGAATCAGTCCATGAGGATGGCATAGTTCCCCAAGAGATTTTTCAGGATGTGGCAGACGACTACTCATCATTTGGCTATGGGGATAAGTTATACATCGAGATATTGAACAAGGATGAATCAATCGCCTTGAAGTCACCTCAGCTAGGTGATGCTGCATTACCGCTGGGGTCCGAAACGCTTGACAAAGGTTTCTTGGGGAAGTCGATATTTGCGACTATTAAGCTGCAACTTCCCTCTCCTTCACATAAGCGTATTACCGCTCGACTGCTTCTTCATCCTGGCGTAGCGAATGCCGCGCCTCAGTATGTGTTCGCAATTGCTATGCCGACCAGAAAGATGGAGCATGTGCTCTTTCGACTTCGTTTGATAATCTTCACTCTAGTTCCTTTTGCCATGGTCGTCACTGCAATAGGCGGTTGGTTTCTGTCTAATAGGGCATTCAAGCCGATTAATCAGGTTATCTCTGCCACCCGGACAATTACAGCAGAACGCTTGCATGAGCGACTTACTGTCAGCTCGGTGGACGATGAGATAAACAGGCTATCGACTACGCTGAACGAGATGATTGAGAGATTAGAGCAATCCTTTCGTGCACAAAAGCAATTCACGGCAGACGCTTCACATGAATTGAGAACACCTTTGACCATTCTGGCCGGAGAAACAGAAGTGGCTCTCCAGCGATGCCGCACTACTGATGAATATCAACAGACCCTTCAAAGCAATCTTGAGGAAATCCGAAGGCTACAAAAAATTGTAAATGCTTTGCTGCTATTAAGCCAGATCGATTCAGGGAAAATGACTATTGACCGAAATCCAATCCGGCTCGATGAACTGTTTATGGCGGCCATTCAAAAGATCAGTCAGGTCGCGCAGACACGAGGAATCATGATTGACCTTCAATTAGGAGACAGTTGTGACGAAGATTCGCAGGAAATCATGGTGATGGCCGATTCCGCAAGTCTACAAAATGCTTTCCTAAACCTATTGGAGAACGCTATAAAATTTTCCCATGAAGAAACCAAGATCTTCTGCACTCTGAAAGCTGTTAATGGGTGGGCAGAGATCACGGTTACGGACAACGGAGAAGGAATTCTTGTAGAGCATTTGGAACATATCTTCGACCGTTTCTTCAGGGTGGATCATTCGCAAGGAAGAACTGAAAAGTCAGGTGCTGGTCTTGGTCTTGCCATAGCCAAGGCCGTGATAGAAGCCCACGGCGGTACGATCTCCTTGAAGAGTTCCCCCGAGCAAGGCACGACTGTACGAGTGCTATTGCCCATCGCAGATAAAGGGATTTAGGTCGTCTGGTCCCCGACAGATATATTGTATAGATCTTCATGGTCTTTTCATTTCGTTTTCATCTCAATTTCATCTGGCAATCGTTTAATACCTGTAAGGTGCGGGCACCAGAAGGTGTGGTAATTGGTGAATAATGCTTGGACTAAATCCCGATAGAGAATGCCAGATGGACAAGGTATTACAAAGCATTTGGATGGAGCGGGAATCAAGAGCATTGCCGAAACTATGCAAACTTCGTCCGGCAAATTCAAAAGCTGTTTAGAAACGGAAGAGACCAGTTCAATAGAAACAAAGAGCAAGGAGTACAAGTTCTATGCCCGGAGTTAGCTTGGTGCAGGAAGGCTCGAAGAAGCTGGTCGGGCGTGGGAAGCCCGAGAAATGAAGCCTAACTAAGCGTTGCACATAAGCTGGGCCGCAGCGACTTCGGTGGCCCTGCGACCGTTAGGCGCCGTTCACCCAACATTAATATCACAGTGTCGTAACAGTTGGAGGAAACATGGCTAAGATTCGCAGCAGAGGTCTTGCTAATCGATTGTTCCGTCGTACCGCTTTTTTGTTTCTCCTCGGCATCTTTTTGGGGTTTCCTCTGACTCCCCGTGCTCAGGAGACGAACTTGGGGACGATCAAAGGGCTGGTTGTCGACGATTCAACAAGTCACCCGCTTGAGTTTGTCACTGTCGTTCTCCGCAACAAAGTTGATAGTACCACTGCTGCGTGGAGCGTCACCGATCAGACAGGCAAATTCCATTTTACGGATGTCTCCGCCGGTCAGTATTCCATTGCCTTTCGATTAATAGGCTACACGGAAAAACACACGTCGGTCTTTGTCATCGATCTTCAGCACAGCCATCTAAATGTCGGCGAGGTAAGACTGGTACCAGCGGCAGTGCTGGTTAGGGGAGTAGTGGTCCGGGGGGAGAAATCACTCTACAATGCCTCGATTGACCGGAAGGTGTACAACGTCGACAAGGATCTGATGAGCCATGCCGGGTCGGCAAGCGAGCTGCTTCAGAATGTTCCATCAGTACAAGTAGACATCGACGGGAATGTCAGTTTGCGTGGCTCGTCCGACGTCCTGATCATGATCAATGGCAGGGCCTCTCCCCTCATGAAGAAGAACAGTGCGACCGTCCTGCAACAAATGCCAGCGAGTTCTATCGAAAAGATAGAAGTGATCACCAATCCCTCTGCCGAATACCGGCCTGAAGGTACATCGGGCATCATCAATATCGTGCTGAAAAAAAACACAGGTCTCGGGATAAACGGAAACGTTGCTGCCAATGCGGGCAACCAAGACCGCCGCAACGGTAACGTCAGACTCAATTACAGTCCGGGAGCTTTCAACATCTATGGAAGCTACGGTATCAGGGGGGATAACCGAAATCGAAGCAACACCGATAACCGCTCGCAGACAGATTCGACTTCCACTCTCACCTACTACCACCAAAATCTTAGCTCGTACGCCCGCCCGCTCTCGCACATCGCTTCTCTTGGATTCGAGTATCATATGAATGACGAGAACCAGTTGGGAATGTCGGGAGACTACTTTTACAATAGTTCTACCAGGACGGAGAACGCGGACAATCTCTTGCAGAACAGCGGTCTCATCGCCATAAATCAGTATCGGCGCGACCGAATCGATTACGATTCTGAGAAGGAATACAGCTTCAACACTTTTCTGGAGCACGATTTCCCTAAGGAAGATCATACGCTACGACTTGAATTTAGCACCTCCAGATCTCCCGAAGTGGAAGATAATCACTACACTAATCACTACTTGCTGCCCGCGGGGGCGGACGGATACGATAACACGCGGATCAAAAATACCGACAATGGCAGCCAGCTTACCCTGGAATATTCGAATCCGCTCACCGACAAATCGCATCTGGACGCCGGTTATGCCGGAGAATTCAACACCAGCGATCTTGATCTCTACGCCGAGTCCTTCGATACCACCCAACAGCGGTTCACGGTTGATCTTACGAAGACTTACCGATTTCGGCACGATGAAACAATCAATGCGCTGTACGCCACCTACAAGCGCTCTTTGGGTGCGTTCGGGCTATCGGCTGGGATACGGACGGAATATGCGAGAGTTAAATCCAATCTGGTGACGCTGGATTCGACCATAACCAACTCATACGTCAGTCTGTACCCGAGCCTTCATCTGTCATACACGCTTAGCAAATTGTCTGAGCTGCAAGTAAGTTACAGCCGACGAACTCGCAGGCCCGAAGCCGAGGACTTGAATCCTTTTCCGGAATACCGCGATCCGCGAGACGTATCCGTCGGGAATCCTAAACTGCTACCGGAGTACGTTCATTCCATCGAGCTTGGTTATCAGTTTCAGAATGAGCACCTTTCAATTCTTCCGGCTCTGTTCTATCGTTACACCTACAATAGATTCACCTCGCTGACACAAGTGATCAACGATACTCTGCTGCTCACCACCCAACATAATCTGTCAAACGACCAATCTGGTGGTTTGGAAATAGTCCTATCGGCTGATGCGGGTAATCTGATCAATGCGCACTTGAACGCCAGTGCCTTCCTCAACCAAATCGACGCGTCAAATCTTGGATACGCCAACAAGAAGTCGATAACCACTTGGAGCAGTTCCTGCATCTTTGACCTGAACTTGAGTGCCACATCCCGAATCCAGGTCAATCCAAACTACCGCTCGTCACGGTTGACACCGCAGGGAGAGTACTCTCCAAGTTACATGCTCAACCTGGGGTTCCAGCAAACTCTGTTCAAGGACAAGTTTTCTGTGATTCTGACCGTCGCAGATGTCTTAAAGACACTGAAGCGGAAGCTGGTTCTGAATACTCCGTCGCTCAAACAGACAGTGGTCAACAGGCGTGATTCGAGAATTGCGTATTTGGGCTTCACGTATCGTTTCGGAGCTCAACCGAAGAAATCGAAAGAAGAGCAATTACATTACGACGACAACCTATGAAGGGTAAATAGCAGCTAACAGCACGCATTACAGTACTAGCTGACTGACAAAGGTTGTGTCGAAGTGCAGGGTGGTTCAATCAACAGAGTTCACTCCACGGGGTTTGGTGCGTCTTGGTTGCTTCGCTCGTTTGATAGCGCCAAACGGCGCGGCGTAATGCCTGCGAAAGTTCTTCGCTATGGAGTCTGGAGTTGGACCGTCAAGTGGAGACTAATCTCGGCGCTCGGATATTGTATGTAGGTCTCATGTACCATTTTGGAATATCCTCCAAGAAGAATAAGGAAAGACCACTGGAATATGATAATAATCCACAGCATCGGCCAAAAATGTCTAAGGTTGAAAATGAATTTAGGTATTTTATTGAGTTCACTGCCATCTCTTAGAATTGCAGCGAGTCCCACAGGCTTATTGGGATTTGTTTCTTAATAGAATACTTGTCTATAACAATTTCAAGCAGGATAGAAGAAACTTAATCTGAATTAAAATGAAAAGCGAAAGAATAAATTACGAGGATCTTAGAATTGCAAAAGAAATCTGTCCTTTTCTAAAAATAAGACTAAAAAGAATGAAGAGATTGTTTTTAAGTAAAAAGATACCAAATAAAGGGAGAATACTTATTGTAGACACCTGCCCAATCGGGGATTTCTTATCGCACCTACCTGCATTGAGAACTTATACAAAGAAGAATGATATCACGTTTGATATTCTCGTCTCCCCCACAGTCAAACCTCTCGCAGAAAAAACAAAAGGAGTTAACAGAGTTTTTGTTGCAAAGTCTTCGTACCATAGAGACACAGAACAGAATACCCCGGCCCAACAAAGCATGCCGCAAGAATATGATCTAGTAATAGTTTTACGGCTAAGCCGGGAAGCATATGATTTGACCAAAAATATAAGATGTGAAAAGATAATAACAAGCGACATCGTATTTCTCAAATACATTTTTCATCTGGCCAAAAATAGCTTGTTAAAAAAGGAAATGAAACAATCCAGAGAAACCATCTTTGAAACCCTGAGAATTAAAGCAGTTAATAAAGATAACGAACTGTATGATCTTTTCAATTTTAACAACTCGGATTATGATTTCCTTGAAAATATCCCCGAGATCAAAGGCACAGACAAGAAGGTTTTAATCCACACTGGTTCCGGATGGAAAGTCAAGTTATGGAAAACTGACAACTGGACGGAATTGTTAAGAATGATAAATGCATTAGATAAATTCACGTTCATATTTATTGGTGGTACTGAGGAAGAAAAGAGAGATTTTGACTATATCCAAAAGAACCTGAATTTCAAAGTATATTCTATAATAAACAAAGTCAATTTAAGAGAACTCTTTCTTGTCATGAAAATTAGTGATTATTTTATTGGGGTTGATAGTGGACCAAGAAATTTAGCACACTTTGCAGATCTTAGAAGTGTAAGCTTGTTGAGCCCTGCAGCAGTGAAGAATTTCATGCCATTCAGTGAGAAGGACATGGTTGTGGAAAAACCAAATCGCTTGCCTGCGAATCTATTCAATTTTAACAAGAGATCTAATATGGAGAGAATTAGTGCTAAAGAGGTTTTCGAAGCTTTCAAAAAGCTCTCGAAAACAAACTAGACATAAGATGAGAACACTATCTGTGAAAATCCTAATCTCGAGAGTCACCCTCATTCTCGCCTTCGTCCTTGCTATTGGAGTAGCCGGCCTCCCCAACCCGGTCGAGGTTCAGGACAACGCCCTGCCGAAGTATTTGAGGGACCGAGGCACCGGGATTCCAACCTCGATGTTCGGGACCTACATCAACCGAGGACAGCTGCTTCTCAACCCGTTTTTCGCGTACTCCCTCGATAACAATCGGGAGTACCAACCCTCTAAGTTGGGCTTCGGACCGGAAGGGGATTTGCGGAGCAAGTACCGGGACTCTGAGGGGCTGATCTTTATCGGTTATGGTTTGACCGACTGGCTCGCCCTCGAATTTGAGGCAGCCTTCATTAGGGCTACCCTCGAAAAATCACCCAGCGACAACTCCACCACTCCTGCCAAAATCGACGAATCGGGCTTCGGAGATATCGAGGGACAGCTTCGCTTTCGCTGGATGAGGGAGAGTGACCATCGCCCGGAAGTTTTCAGTTACTTGGAGATGACCGCTCCATCGCAGAGGAACAAAGTGCTGATCGGTGTCCCGGATTGGGACTTGAAGCCAGGCATTGGTTTAATAAGAGGCTTTTCGTGGGGAACCGTGACCCTGGGCGAACCACCTTAGAATACAATAGGGAAGGTTCAAACCTGGATGTTGGAGAAACTGCTGTCGAGTACCTCAAGCGCCTGTCGCCCTCCTGGCGCGTATATCTTGGTGTCGAAGGAGGTGAAGACGGAGCGCCAGACGAGTGGGACCTAATCTCCGGTGTGCAATGACGCATAACAGATCTGGTCTTCCTCAAAGTCGATAACGCTGTGGGGATCACGTCGAAGGCAACCGACTGGGCTCCTGAGATTGGCCTCATGTTCAGGTTCCCAAATTGACACCACTGATGCCGGTGTGCCCCAGGACCAGACCAGGACATTAGCTCGTCGTAGAAGCAACGGCCTAACAAGCGCATGAAGCTGACGGCCCAGGGCATATGCAAAGTGAGCAAGTCTTTCCTGTCTGCAATCGCCCCAGGCTGCAGCTTATATGCAATTAGTTAGATGTCAACATGCCAAAACACAGGATCTGAAAAATGAAATATCAACATGTACTTGCTCTAAACCCCTATTTCAGAGATTCCACAGCAACCATGGGAATCTTTCCTCCCACGGGACTGGAATACATCGCGGCAAACATAAAAGACCTGGTTGGTAAGGTAACTCTTCTTGATTTGAGATACGAACAGGAATATCGGGATGTCAACAGGTTATCTGCGTTTATTAACAAAGAGATAGACCTGTTATGCATAAGCATTACCTGGAATTCCCAGTTTGACGCAATTTGCGATCTCATCTGCAAATTGCCGGATGAAGTTCCCACCGTAGTCGGAGGACATAAGGCGACCGAAGAGGTTGAATCGCTATTTGCTAGATGCCCGAATATCGATCTCATTGTGAGAGGCGAAGGGGAAGAGACAATCAGGGAGGTGGTCAGGGGCTTTCCCCATAAAGACATTCTTGGGCTCTCGTATCGGGAGAACGGAACGGTGATTCATAATGAGAACAGATCCCTTCCAGATATCTTGCGTGTTGCTTTCCCTGACAGATCACTGAGAAGGCACGATTACCATTGGATACAAAACGGGGTCCAAATAACAACTCTTACTTTCGATACGGTTCTCACGTCCAGAGGGTGTCCCTACAACTGCAAGTTTTGCACATTCAGCTTAAACCCTCTCGGGCAGAAAAGGAAATATACCGAGAGGCCACTTGAATCGGTTATTGAAGAGCTCAAGAGTATTACTGCTGACGTGGTCATGTTCAGTGATGACAATTTCTTCATCAATCCCACAAGAAGCGAAAAACTATGTGAGCTGATCATAGAAAATGGAATCAAGAAAAAGTTTCTTGTTCAGACCCGAATCGAAATCGCCAGGAATGTAGGACTTCTAAAAAAGGCGGAAAAGGCTGGTTTCAAGATTTTTCTCATCGGCATAGAATCGCCCCATGATAAGATTCTGACGCAGATCAATAAGGGTTTTACTCAGCAGCAAGTCAGGGAGGCATTCAAGATCCTAAACAACTATGATTTCTATGTTCATGGCTATTTTATTTACGGAAATATCGGGGAGACGGAAGAAGAGATGGTATACATTGCTCGGTTTGCAAAAGAGTTAAAGCTTGATTCAATAAGCTTCCAGAAGCTCAGAATAGAGAAATACTCCCCACTGAAGGAAGTGGTCGAAAATACACCCGGATATTACTATGATTCCGTAGGTGGCGCCGTGTATTCAGACCTGCATAGCCTGAAAGACTTAAAGCGGATACGAGATAGGATAAAATTCGGGTTCTACAGTTTCGGACAGCTTGGGCGGATAATCCAAAAGGTCTACCAGGCACGACTGCTAACGAAATTCGATTTAATGCACATTTTCATGAGGCTCCCAAAGCTCCTATTCAGACTGGCAAAAAGAGAGCTTGAGAAAAAAGGATGGCTGGCAGCGCATTAATCAATATATAACATATGCATGGCGTCAAATAATTCGGACCAGTTTGTACTTTAACTCAAGACGCATTCTGTCTGATGTCATTCGCCTTCCGATATTCAGTTTTTCCTCAGTCATTTGGTGAGGATTTTATGCGTTTCCTTGATTCCGGCTAGCATTGGTTATCTGGTAGACTATAGTCTACCAGAAAGTGTTGTATAATATTATGTTAGGCCGCCGCCCCTCACCCTGAGATGTGAGAACCAATGCCAAGCGAATAAAGACAATATGGAATTCAAAATCGAGAAGAAGAGAATTTCGTTGTTAGGAATGTGCCTCAAAACTCCTGATCCCATAAAAGCAATGAATAGGCATTTATCTCTAATCATACTAACGACTGAAATCCCTTTAGTCACTATTTTTATTCTTCTTGGAGTGATGAACTGTGATGCTTGTGATTTAACCAAACCCTCATTTGATCTGAAGTTCATGAATTCCCATGCAGATGTACCGGGAGGTTTCTTTTTATCAGATATGTCCGTTGAGGAGGAGCAAACTGTTCCCCATAAATCTCGCATTTTCAGATCTTCCTATGAAGGTCCTCCTTACGTCCTGGAACCCGATCTTAAGAATAATCTCATCGCCAGATTATGGCGAGATTTCAACGTGCAGGCCAGATCACCTTTCAAGTTCGCCCGATTTCATCCGGTGCGTTTTGGTTTGGCATTCATTGGCCTGGGAGCTTTAATCGCCACCGATCACAAAACGCTTCCGGTTCTCGCACCCAAAGGTGAATTGGAGGAAAATGGGCTTACTAAGGTGGGGAAATCCTTTTCCAAATATGGAGAAGCTGTCTATGCCATGCCGATAATTGTTGGCTTTGGGGCATATGGGTGGTTAGCCCATTCTCCGAGGGAAAAGGAAACCTTTTTTATGGTTACAGAAGCTCTTGCGACTTCGTCAACGTGGACCAGCCTCTTGAAGGTAGGTTGTGGCAGGGAACGACCCTCTGAACGCGAAGCATCGGAAAGTGACTGGACCGGACCGTTCGGGATTTTTTCCAATGAAAGTAGTAGACGTGGCAAACAATTCACGTCGTTTCCATCGGGGCATTCATCTGCTATTTGGTCCATAGCAACTATTTTGGCTTACCAGTATCCGAGGTATTACATCGTACCCATTCTGGGTTACTCAATAGCATCAGCCGTTGCTTACTCCAGAATGGTTGTAGATGCTCACTGGCTTTCTGACGTCGTTGTGGGAAGTGCCTTAGGGTATTTGTGTGCTCGGCAAGTGCTCCGGGATAATCCTGAACCTGGACCACGAAATAGCTCAATTTCAGCCTTTAATATTAGTTTTGATGTCTCGCGAGATTATTATGGAATCAGACTACACTTCAGATATTAATGATGAGTGCAGTCACGACTCACTAAAAGACGAGGAAAGGACAAACAAGGGTAGTACAGATAGAAATGCGTTGCCCACAACATTCTCTTGATCTTCAGAGAAGCGTATCATGAATAAAAGAATTATTGTAATTCTCATTCTCACTGTGGTAGCGCTTATTGGTTTGGCTATGTATACCTTTGGTCCAATGAACAAAAAGACAATCATTAGAGTTAATCCTGTTTCTCTTAAACCCGCTGGTTCCGAAAAAGTGACCGTCAATGACAAAAGCGTGGCGTTTGTTGCATACCACAACAAGGATTTACCGGAGAACTTTTATACTCTTGAATTTCCAAAAGTGTGGCAAGTTACCCCAGGCAAACCAGGTGGGTATGCATTAAACTTCGACGGAGGCAGTGGAACCATCGGTTTAACCGACGTTCCCGATAACAGCACCTTAGAGCTTTTTCTACTAAGCCAAGAAGAACCGAAGCTGAAAAAAACTGTCAGTGATTACAGAAGAATGGATTATAGGAAGCTAACGGTGAATGGCGCAGAGGCTTATCAGCTATTATATCAAGGCATGCGCACCGGAGGACAATATCAAACCATCCAAACCTATGTCGGTGGCTCAGACGAAGCCTGTATTATAACTTTTACCACGAAACAAAATGACTTTTCTGCCCTATCATCTATCTTTTCGTCAGTTACCAATACTTTTCATTGGGAAAACAAATAGTATGAAACAGGCTTTTCTCTTTATCTCTCTTGCTATTGTAGGTGCTGGGATATATTTGAAATTCTTTTATGACGTGCCTGATAATCAGGAGGTCATAAATTTTTTCGTGAGTTGGTTTTTAATAATCATTGGGATATCGAGCATGTTAATGAACCTGTTCTGGAAAACCCCGAAATCAAGAAGGACTAATAGAGAATAGTTATGGATATAATCATTTCAGCAAAAAGCCTGAGCAAATCGTACCGGCAGGTCAAGGCAGTTGACGGGATAGACCTAACCATCAAGCGAGGTGAGTTTCTTGGTTTTGTTGGTCCTAACGGCGCAGGTAAAACTTCCACGATCAGAATGCTCACGGGTATCATACCGCCGGATCATGGAGAAATTCTTATTGATGGTTTTGCTATTGGTGAAAGAAAAAAGATCGCCCGGATTATCGGCGTTGTTCCGGAAAGTCGAGGGTTTTATGACTGGATGACGGCTTTCGAATACCTGCAATTCTTTTCAACCATTTACGGCATTAAAAAGTCTCTGCAGGCAGAGAGTATTCAGTTGCTGCTGGACCAAGTTGGCTTGCTTAATAAACAAACCGACAAAATCGGGACATATTCGCGAGGCATGAAACAACGACTAGGGTTGGCCAGAGCGCTGATTAATGCTCCCAGAATACTTTTCTTGGATGAACCGACCTTAGGCCTTGATCCCCAGGGTCAAGAGGATATTCGAAATCTGCTCACAAAACTCAATCAGGCTGGAGTAACGGTTTTTCTCTCTTCTCATTTGTTGCATGAGGTTTCGGATTTGTGTTCCCGCATCGCCATCATAGATAAAGGCAAGCTTATTATCCAAGGAACCATGGATGAACTACAGCAAAAGGTTGACCTTAAGAGCACTTATTACCTAAAAATCAAAGGCGACTTGAAGACCGTTGACGACCAGGCTCTTGGCAACCGGATAATCGAAATAAAGCGCTACTCCGACATCGTGGAGTTTCTGTATGAAGGTGATATGAAAGATGCCAATGACTTGATTGACGGATTGCGGTTCAGACACATTCAGATTTTGGAATTTCGCTCAAAAAGCGACAACCTGACCGATATCTTCCTCAACTTGACGAGCAGATAATAAAATGTTCACATATCTCTGGCTCAAAGAAATCAAAGCCCAGGTTTACACCTGGAAAGGCACCCTGTGGCTGGTGATTGCTTCCTTGTTGTTCAGTTTTACCAGCTATTTGTTGCTGACCGATAAGGAGTTAAGTCTTCTTGATCAGACTGAATTACTCTGGCTACTTAGCAAGGTCATCATCGGCATGGCCTTTTTGATTGTGGCCGTTGATTCTTCTTCTATTATCAACTCGGAATTTGAGAAAGAAACCGCTGAGAGTTTATTCCTCTCTCCGGTAGACATCAGAGATTTTGTCTTGGGTAAGCTATTGGCCTCCCTAACTCTCTGGTTTGCTATTTTTATGGTCGCTACCCCATATATTATAGTTACATCGTTGGGAACCCATCTTGTTTTGCCATTCCTGGGGTATGTAC
Organism: Candidatus Zixiibacteriota bacterium; assembly: GCA_049694315.1. Taxonomy (GTDB): domain Bacteria; phylum Zixibacteria; class MSB-5A5; order MSB-5A5; family SM1-73; genus CAIVRH01. The sequence continues at coordinate 5,491 of JBAVQU010000029.1, read as the reverse complement.
TCGTTTTAGGAACGGTCGGAATCTCTGGCATGATCATTCTAATTTTCGGCATTTCATTCTTGTATCGCTCAACTAAGAACACGCTTACTACTTCTCTGATTATCCTATTGGGTTTGTCTGTTCCCGCACTTTTTTCTTCCGCGCTAAGAAATAATGCTTTTGCTCAAATCCTTGGAAGAATTAATCCACTTGAGAATACATTTGAGTGTCTCGATAATGTGCTGGTTGACTACCGAATATCCTCTTTAGATAACTGGCGGTATGTGTGGCCGCTATTTCTTTTTTGTGTGATCGCTTTCGTTTTTCTGCTTTTTTCAGTGAATAGATTCCAGAAGCAGGGAGTCACCAAAAGTGTCGAAACATAATCTATGCCACAGTTGGGCAAAGACGTTAGTCTATACCGCGGTTATCATTCTCATTCTTGACGTCGCCGCCTTTGATGCCGAGTCCCAACAACATACCCAAAGTCATCCTTTGGTCTTACAAATATCGTCATCTGATAAGTTGAGTGGCACGGCGGGCGATTATGTCACCGTGAATGCACAAATCAAGAATACCAGTCAGCAACCTATTACTGACATTACCACATATCTATCACTCGTGGATACCCAGAATAAACTGCCAGTTGACTTGGAAGACTGGAGCGCTGAAAAAGGATTATATATCGGAACGATCGAGCCCGATCAAATACTCCCTCTAAATTGGAAAATTCACTTTGTTAAGGCAGGAACCTACTGGTTAATCATTGTTGCCATCTATGCGGGAAGTGAAATACCACAGGTCAGTAGCATCACCAGTCTCCAGGTTAATCCCAAACGCAACTTAAACCCCGGCCAAGTCTTGCCCGTAGCTTTGGGCACACCCATTGTGCTCATCCTCATATTTTCAATTATCATCTATAAACGGCAAACGAGAATAATGCCTTAGAGATTATGCCTGACCTTCAACGGTACTAAAGTAAAGATGCGATATGGACGTAGGGTTAACTCCAGCCATGAAAGCCGACATTCTGTGTTTTGTGGGCTTATTACTTCTTCATTCCCCGAAAATCATAACATCTAAGAATGAAAAACCTTCTCACTTCTTGCCCAGCTCTCGATATTGCCAAGTCCTTTTCCTGTCGAATTGAATCAAAAAAACAAAATTCCTCTGGTCTTCTGTCAAACCTGTTGTCACAGACAAAAATCCCGTCCCTTCCTAAAAGGTCTTCCTCCTTTTGAAAGAAATCATAGGCATCCAACCAGTTGTTCAGGCAGTAAACCTCCGGCCTTCCCGGGACATAAAATGCCAGCTGACTCACCAATTGATACCTATAGGAAAAGATGAAAACGGAATTCGCCCCTTTCTCATCTGCCATCTCTTTCCTCAACTTCCCAACCTCTTCTCCCACCTCTTTCCAGCCATATAGCTCATTGGTCAGATCCGCTTTTGCGGGAACGAGCGTTTTCGGCAGGACTGGATAAAACGCCTGAATCTGAACCAGGGCAGTTAACACCAAAGCAAAACCTATAGCCAAGATTGAGAGAATCTTTACTCCCAATTTGCTCCACCATTCTCTGGCAATTTGAACCAGACCTACCAGTGCAGGCAGATAGCCCAAGGCAGTCCAATGCGGCTTAAAAGAGAGAAAGGGACTTGCGAGATGGAACAAAATCAGAGTAGGAGACGAAAGACAAAACAAAAGGAGGAAGTTCTCCTCTTTGTTTCTTATTCCCCTGTATGTAGCGAGGACCAAAGCCAAGACCAAAAGAGGATAAAGAAAGAGGGAAAGGTAACCGGCCTGGGAAGCTAAAAAAAGAAGAAGATTATGAAAGCTAAAACTCCCTTTATGTGCAGTTAAGAATTGGAATCCAAATGAAACCCAATGATTCTGGTAATTCCAAAGTAATACCGGGGAGAAAATCAGAGCGGAAATTGCCATACCGGAATAAAGACGAGGGTTCCTCAAAGACCTCCGGTAGCGCTTGGAAAGGGCCAAATAGAACAGAAAAGACAAACCCAGAATGAACCCATTATACTTTGAGAGCAGGGCTAAACCCAAGACCAATCCCCAGAGATACCAGTAAACGCTTTTGGGGGATTCAACTGCTCTGACGAAGAGACAAATCGAAAGAAGAAAAAAGAATCCCAAAGGATTGTCCGGTGAGACTATGATCGCACCCACGGCAAAAACAGGGATCAGATTAAAAAGAAGAACTGAGAAGAATCCTACTTTTTCATCAAACAGTCTCCTGCTGACTTGAAAAAGCAATATGTTGGAGCCAAAGAACAAAACGACTCCGCCCAAGCGGACAAAAAACTCGGAGTTCTTACCTATCCATACAAACAAAGCTATTAGATAGGCAATCAAAGGGGGATGATCAAAGTAGCTTAAAGAAAGATGCCTGGACCAATCCCAGTAATAAGCCTCGTCGTCAGCCAAGCCCAGGTTGCCAATGACAAATAGACGTACCAGGGTGAAGATAAGAATCAGCCCCAGAGTAACGAGAGCAATCTTCTTCATATTCCTTAATATAAACAGCTTAGTACCGTGTCGCCAAATTGAGAATGAAATGGTTTGGTGACCTGGGTGCGACTATGCTGCTTTCGGAGACTCCATAGCCAAAGGAATCATCACTCTGGAATGTCCAAAACGCAATGATAGAGATTTTTTTGTCCTTGTCAACAAGGTTGTCCAAGAAATGCCCAGATTGCCAGAGCTCCCCATCTAAATTTATGCTTACAAGTGCACTTAACGCATGCCCGTGCGGATATTATATAAAGCCGTTTTTTTGTCTTTCTGTTCCAGTTCAAGCTGTCCGAATTGCTATTTTTGTTTTCACTCTCCGCGATTGTTGGTTCTGTTGTCTTATCTGTACTATTTGTCCTTTGGAGTTGGTTATTACTTGCTCGTGTTCCTCCCTCTTCGTTCCTTAATGAGAAAATCCTCTATGCAGGGTTTCATTTACCAATTCCCAAGTGCAATTTTGGTTCTCCCCTATTTCAATTTTGTTTCAATTCGACTTGGGTTCTCGTAGGTCTTGGTGGGTAATGATGGGCTATAACAAATTCAATAAGCTTTTATCTGTGTTTGTAATAGCCCATCTTTCAACGACTTGTGTCCAGGTTCCCAAAGGTTTCGAACCCCGTCGGCTCCACCATAAACCATGTGGTCCATGGCCTCACCATAGTTTAGTTGAAAGAACGCCCCGATAGCAATCGGGGAGGTCATCCCGCCGAAGGCGGGATCGGCTCCACCATGAACCATGCGGTCCATGGTACCACCATGAATCATGCGGTTCATGGCTTCACCAATTTGGAGTAAAAGCAAGACCCCCTCGGCTCATTATCCGAAGGGGTCTTGTCTTTTCAACCAAAAATTGAAGGGCAGACCCGCCGTTCTTTTTTCTTTTTTTGGGGACGGTTTTATTGGGGACGGATCTGCCTTATTTCCACCTTTAAGTCCCGGGCTATTCTAATCAGCCTAGTGCAGAGACTGCTGCGTATCATTCACATCCTTCAGCACTCTTTTCATTTTCCCTACAACTGTTTTTTCGGCATCCAGACAAAATCCTTTAGCCCATGCCACTCGAAATTCAAAAGAAACTTCAAACCATCCAGGATACCGGATTCTGGTCTCGGGGTCGGAACTTTTTCTCCGGTAGATTGTAAGATACCAACGAAAACAGAGAGCTCAAAATAACGAAAGGAGGTTTATCTCATGTCAAGAAAAGCACTATTATCCCTGGTTCTGGTGGCATTTGTCGCCTCGTTGACCGCGGTTAGCGTGATGGCCAAAGAACACGGGGAAGGGTCGAAAGGCGGCTGGATCGGGATCTATCTGCAGGATATCACTGCGGACATAAAGGAGGACATGGACTTAAAATCCAGGGAAGGCGTACTGGTAGTTGACGTGGTCAAGGACAGCCCCGCAGAACAGGCGGGGATAGAATCCAAGGATGCGATCATAGGGTTTGCCAAAAAGGGTGAGCCGGGGTCGTTTGAGAAAGTTGAAGATACGTCACAGCTCAGAAGAATGGTTAACCAGGCCTCTCCGGGACAAGAGGTAAAGCTCAAAATCCTGCGCGGTGATCAAGAGAAGATTGTGACGGTCACCGTGGGCCAGGCGCCGGAGGATGTGCCTTCTTATGAGAACATGCCCGAGCTTCCCGGACCCAAAACACAAAGGGGAGGGCTTGAGAGTTACTTCTTCAGTTTTTCGTCTGGCAGTCGAATTGGCGTCAAGGTGCAGGATCTGACCACTCAACTGGGGGAGCATTTCGGCGTGGAGAACGGCGAAGGTGCCTTGGTCACCGAGGTGGAAAAAGACATGCCCGCCGAGAAGGCTGGTCTGAAAGCCGGCGACGTCATTGTGGAGGTGGATAGCAAGAAGATCGAGGACACAGAAGATCTGATGAATGCCATTTCCAGGAAGGAGGGAGGGGACAAGGTTACGGTCAAAGCCATGCGAGACCGCCAGCCCCGTAGTTTTACTGTCGAGGTGGAGAAAGAAAAAGGATGGTCGTCGTCTGATTTGGGCGGGCTTGACAGAATCAAGATCTTCAAGGAAAGGCTTCCCAAATCGGAACAATTCTGGAGTAAAGAGTCCCGGTCAGACCTCGAAGATCAACTGCAGGATCTGAAAGATCAGTTGCAGGACCTCAAAGACCAGATCGAGGAGTTGAGGGACAAAATCCGTTAGAAAATCCCGCCGCTGATAGCTCGCGAGATCCGTTCCCCGGCCCCCTCTCCGCATTGCGGGGAGGGGGTTTGTAGTTGCCCGATTTATCGGGCTGATTTGTCAATGCCGCTTGGCCTAACGCAGGACACTCTCCCCTGCATTAACTACATGGAGAAGGACCTCCTTTAAACAGATAGTTGATTAGATAGACGACATCGCCGGCATCAACGATTCCGTTACATGTGGCGTCCCCGGCGGCTAAGGGATTAGGGGCAGGGCCGCTCTTGAAGAGGTAGTTTATTAAGTAAACGACATCACCAACGTTGATCACACTGTCACCGTTAGCGTCTCCATTGCGATAACCAGCGAAGATCAAGATATATGTTTGATTGCTTAAAGTCGATTGCATTTTGGTATCTAATGCTTTCACCCTCCAGAAATACTTTTGCATGTATGACAATGTGATATGAAAAGTATAGATGGTATCACGTGTCAAGTCACTAGAATCTGCTTCTAAGAAAAGAGAATCCTGAGAAATAAATACCGAATATAAGTTACTATCGCCGTAATCGAGGTTTAGCGATTTTGTCCATACAAAGGTGGGATATGGATCGGAAATTGTTCCGCCAACGGGTTCAATCAAGTCAAAGGAGCTAGGGGGGGATGTTACCTTGCGAAATGTACACAGTATCTACTACTCCATCTGGAGTGAACCCTTTTTTTTGGACAGGTTAGGTTAGTTGTTCTGCTTAAATTAGAATTGGACTTTTGGGCTTGATTGAATTAGGGCGGTTTTCTTCTGTTTTTTGTATTTTACGAGTTGGCTTTTAG
>JBAVQU010000028.1:0-110289 GCA_049694315.1 Candidatus Zixiibacteriota bacterium | reverse complement strand
GCCGTAAATTGCCGCTTGGCCATCCATTCCCTCCTTCTAAAAGCCAACTCGTAAAATACAAAAAACAGAAGAAAACCGCCCTAATTCAATCAAGCCCAAAAGTCCAATTCTAATTTAAGCAGAACAGTGTGAAGCCTGGTTGACAAATCAATTCTAGTGAAATAACTCCTTCTCTATCAGCTCACACAAAATATGACAAATACAAATATGTGTTTCCTGAATTCGAGGAGTAGCATGAGAGGGGACAATGATGGAGAGATCAGAGAAACATTTTAGTTCTCCTCCATCTCCCCCCAAAAGACCCACCGTTTTCATCTTCTTCTCTTTTGCCTTCTCTGCTGCCTTTATCAGGTTCGGTGAGTTGCCGCTGGTGCTGATGCACACCAAAACGTCTTCCGGCTTCCCCAAAGCTTCAATCTGGCGTGAGAACACCTGCTCAAAGCCAAAATCGTTGGCGCAGGCGGTGAGGATGAAGCTGTCGCTGGAAAGAGTTATGGCGGGAATTGCGCTGCGGGTATAGTCTGACGTGAGTCTCACCACCAGTTCACCGGCAAAATGCTGCGCGTCTGCGGCAGAACCGCCATTGCCGCACAACAAGACCTTACCGCCTTTCTTGATGCATTCCGCCAGAACTTCAGCCGTTTCAACTATCTTTTCCGCAAGCTCTTCTTTGACCCGATTTTTCAGCTCAACGCTTGCCTGAATCTCTTTTTGGATTAAACTGACTTTTTCCTTTGTATCCATGTTACCTTTTTTGTCCCCTTCCTTGACGGGAGGAGATAGGGGGAGAATGAAAAGAGCTCAAAATTCAAAGAGGAAAATTCAAAATTAGTGATCCGGGAGAAGCTCATCTTAGACAATTTTGAGTTTTGAATTGTAATTTTGAGCTTCTCATTTTTGATCTTGATTTTTCGATTGCCCAACACCCTCTCCCTAACCCTCCCCCATCAAGGGGGAGGGAAACGGTCTTTTCTTTGTATGTATCGCTTCTGCAAACTCTCGCATGATGGAGTCGTCTTCTTCCAATGCGTTACCGATCACCACAAAGCTGGCGCCGCTTTTCACCTTTTGATACGCTGCTTCCGGTTCTCTTATCCCGCCTCCTACGATGATCGGTAAGGTAATGAAAGCCGATGTTTCGCGAACAATGATGTCCGGAACCGGATTTTCTGCGCCCGAGCCTGCCTCCAGAAAGACGAATTTCATCCCCAGGTATTCTGCCGCCAGGGCATGGGCTTTGGCAATATCGGGTTTATCTTTGGGAATGGGCTGAGTCTGGCTCATGTATTGAACCGACGTGGGGCTGCCCGACTCGATCAGAAGATAGCCGGTAGGAATCGGTTCAATCCCGAATTCCTTTATCGCCGGCGCCGCCTTCACCTGCTCTCCGATCAAGAGATGTGGATTTCTGCCGCTTATAAGAGAGAGAAACAAAATGGCGTCCGCATGACGTGACACCTGATTGGCATTCCCCGGAAAGATTACCACCGGAACGCTGACATTGGCTTTTATCTCCCTGACCGCTTCGTCAAATCGGGTAGAAAGAAGAAGGCTCGACCCGACCAGAAAAGCATCCGCTCCACCTCTTTCCGCCCTCTTGGCCAATCTCACTATCTCCGGCACGCCCATTTTATCCGGATCCAGAAGAACCAAGAATCCCGCACCCTTTTCGTTTTTGATTTCCAGAAGCTTCTGATATACGGACATCTCTTTCCTTTTACCTCTCCTTCGGTCCCGCTCTCCACGAAGTGGAGAGTGGGAATTCCTCTAGGGGCAATTCATGAATTGCCCCTCTGACGCACCCTGAAGGGTGCGGCTACACTGTCAGTCGGCAGGTTTTGGTAGCCGCACTGCGCATTGATATGTCTCAAACTGTTTCTACGTTTCTCACTGCACCAGTTTTCTCACAATCGCCGGGAGGCTATCCAATGCTTCCTTTAGCTTTCCTAAGTCCTTTCCTCCCCCTTGCGCCAAATGTGGCTTGCCGCCGCCGGTTCCGCCCACTAACTTCGATATCTCCTTGACCACGTCTCCGGCTTTTATCCCCTTCGACTTGATCAGATCGTCAGTCACCACAGCCACGAACATGATCTTGTCATCTACGATGCCGGCTAATACTCCCACAGTCGATTTCAGCTTTTCTCTTATGGTATCCGCCAGTTTCAGTAGATCATCCCGGGACTCTGCCTCCATCTGGTGGGCAATGATCTTAATACCGTCCAAATCAATACTGCTTTCAGCCAATTCGTCTATCCTGCTCCTGGCCGACTCTTTCTGCGCCTCTTTGGCCTTCTTCTCCAGCTGCTTATTGGTCTTAATCAGTGTCTCGATTCTATCCTTCAGACCTTCATCTGTAGTCTTTAACATGAATCCCAGCTCATCCAAAAGCTCTTTTTGTTTCTTGACCAACTTGTAAGCAGACTCTCCGGTCACCGCCTCTATTCTTCGTATGCCTGCGGCGATTCCCGTTTCGGAGAGGATTCTGAACAAACCGATCTCTCCCGTGGCGTTCACGTGGGTGCCTCCGCAAAGCTCCCTGGAGTATCCTTCCACTTCGACCATCCGCACCACATCGCCGTATTTCTCTCCAAACAGCGCCATCGCCCCCAACTTCTTGGCCTCCTCTATCGGGACGTCACTGCATCGGACCGGATTGTCTTCCCAGATCTTCCGGTTGACCAGATATTCAACCTTCTCGATCTCTGCCTCATCCAAGGCTTTGAAATGAGTGAAATCAAATCTCAGTCTATCAGGTGCCACGAGCGAGCCTGCTTGATGCACATGCTCACCCAGCGTTTCTCTCAAAACCTTGTGCAAAAGGTGCGTGGCGGTGTGATTTCGCATAATTGATTTTCGTCTGTCGATATTAACAACTGCCAATACATTGTCCTCCTGAGCCAAAATCCCTTTTGTGGTTTTCCCGAAATGGAGGATCACATCGCCTTGCTTTTTTACATCAGTGACTTCGAATTCAAAGTTTTTCCCGATGATTTTTCCTTTGTCACTCGCTTGCCCACCAGCTTCTGCGTAAAATGGGGTCTTGTCCAGGACGATGCAATCAGGAGAAATCCCGCCCTCATCATAGTTAGCTAGCTTGATATTAGCTTTGATTTCGAGTACACTTTCGTGATGAAGGGATTTGGTTTTGTAACCTAATAGCTCAGCAACATCAACCGTTGGTTGAAAGTGAGCGGACACTGAACCCCTTGAACGCTCTTGTTGTTTTTCCATTTCTGTATTAAACTTATCCATGTCTATGCCTAAACCTCTCTCCTCGGCCATAACACTTGTCAAATCCAAGGGAAATCCATATGTATCGTAGAGCTTGAATACATCCTCTCCGGGAATAGTCTTACCACCTTCCTTGATGACTTTCTCTGCCACCTTCTCAAACAGCTCCAGCCCTGAATCCAAGGTTTCTTCGAATCTTTCTTCCTCGGACTTGATCACTAAGGCCAGATGTTCCGATTTTGCTTCCAACTCCGGATAAACTTTTCCAAACATGTCCACCACCACGCTGGAGAGTTGATAGATAAAGGGCTTATGCAGTCCCAAAAGCCTTCCGTGCCGGGCAGCTCTTCGCAATATCCTTCGCATAACGTATCCCTGTCCTTCGTTCGAGGGAATGGCTCCATCCGCAATGGCGAAAGAGAGGGCGCGGACATGATCGGCTATCACCCGGAAAGATTCCTGATGATTCGAAGTTTTGTAGGAAAGGGTTGATATCTTTTCAATCAGTTTGATTATGGGAACAAAAAGATCGGTGTCGTAGTTGGAATCCACGTTCTGCATGATGGCAGTCAACCTATCCAGACCCATGCCCGTGTCCACGACCTTAGCGGGTAAGTCTGAGAGAGCGCCTTTTTCGTCCCGGTTGAACTGCATGAATACTAAATTCCATACCTCGACAAACCTGCCGCAGTGGCAGTTGACTCCGCAATCCGGACGACCGCATTTGTACTTCTCTCCCTTGTCATAATGAACCTCGGAACAGGGTCCGCAGGGCCCCACCTCTCCCATCTCCCAGAAGTTGTCCTTCTCGCCGAATCGCAGCACCCTGCCCTTCTGGATATCAGTGAACTGATTCCATAATCGCTCTGCCTCCTCATCCTCGCGAAAAACCGTGACCCACAATCTATCTTTGGGAAGCCGACATACCTGGGTCAAAAACTCCCAACACCAGATAATTGCGTCTTTCTTAAAGTAGTCGCCAAAAGACCAGTTCCCTAACATCTCAAAGAAGGTGTGATGCGACGTGTCTTTCCCCACTTCTTCCAGATCGTTGTGCTTTCCCGATACGCGGATACACTTTTGAGACGAAGCCGTCCTTTTGTGCTCCGGTTTCTTCTTCCCCAGGATGACGTCTTTGAACTGATTCATCCCGGCGTTGGCAAAAAGAAGCGTCGGGTCATCTCTGGGGATCAGGGGTGAGCTAGGATAAATCTTGTGATCTCTCTGTTCAAAGAACTTCAGGAAGCTTTCTCTTATCTGGTCGCTCTTCATTTTTGCTCTCTGCCTTGGTACAGGCGCACAATGGTTTGCAGGACCACTCCTTGACTGTTTAGTATTAGATTCACAATAACAGACATGATTCAACCGCCAACCAAAACAACTTCTCCCGCTGCGCATCTCTCTGGTCAGAATGTCTCTGATCCCATTCCTCTCCACTAACATCGTCACCGGCGTATAAGATTTGACCGAATTTCACCTTTCTGAATTGTGACACTGCCAAGAACGCAGCCGCCTCCATTTCCACGGTCAAACATCCTTCCGATTTTCTCAAGGCGATTTTCTCCTTGGTTTCCCTAAAAAATGCGTCGGTGGTCCATGTCTTGCCGACAAGATATTTTACTTTCTGTCTTTTCAATATAGTCTCAATGATTTTAATAGCTTTGGTATTGGCCTTCACTTCTCGTGAAGGCGGAAGATAATGATATGACGTTCCTTCATCCCGCACGGCAGCATTTACGACGACAACCGTACCCCTGCCGATCTTTTTGTGCAGTACTCCAGCGCCGCCGCAGGCAATAAACTTTCTGCACCCTAAGGCCACCAATTCCTCGAGTACTCCCGCAGCAAGCGGTGACGCTAATCCAGGGTGCATCACGGCTAATCTTCTGCCGTTGACTTTCATCTCATATACCGGAAATGGCCCCATTTCTGATTTGATGTTGTGAACAAGTCTGGCCCTTTTGTTCTCGACTAGTCGATCGATCACTTCCTTAAAGAATGTGAGAACGCAATGCTCGGATATGTCAATAGGTTTAATGTTCTTGCCAGGATCGATAACGGCCTTTCTGTTTCTATCAAACTCCAAGATCGGATACGTTTTCTTGATCATCTGGAACTCCGCTCGAAATCAAGTCGAGCCACGGTGGCTTGACGCCAAACCTCCTGTGTCTCCCATTCCTTCGAATTCAGAGCCTGCTGCTAGTCGGCTTGGCACTCACCTGCTGCTACCCCTCTTTTGCGAGGTAATTGCGCATGGCCTGGTTTGCGCTCTCGTAAGAAAAACCTCTTCTTAGAAGCAAACCATACATCCTTCTTCTGGCCACTTGCGGCTCTAAGCTTTTGTATCTTTTCCCCACTTTACTCAAAAGCTCCAAGGCTGACTTGTCCTCATCTTGACACAGCTCCTGGGTGACCTCATCTATCATCTCCTTCTTTATCCCCTTCTTTCTGAGTTCTTGTTTGAGCAGCCTTCTGCCTCTTGGTTTGTACGCCAATCTCTCTTTAACCCAGGTGGTGGCAAACTCCAAGTCGTTAATCAAATCGTACTCTTTGAGCTTTTCAATGGTCTTCTGGATGATCTTCTCATCGAAGCCCTTCTTTCTGAGTTTATCTTTTACCTCTTTTTCGGTGCGGCGGCGGAATGAAAGAAATCTCAAGGCAGCTTCTTTGGCTTCGTTCTCATCTTCATGGCCGAGGATTCTCTTGATCTTGTGTTCGGTTAGAGTCTCACCCTTTTTTAGTCCGAGCTTTGTGACCACTTCTTCATTCAAGCCAAAGGCAAACCTGCCGTCAACGAATACGGATCGTCTTCTGGGATTTCTCTTCTGCGGTTCGATTTTCGTGATGGTTTTCTGCCCAGCCATGATTTCAGATGATTTGTCAGGTAGGTTTCGCCATGCTCCGCCGAAACATCTGGAGTGTTCGCCCTTAGGCGGACCGTCTCCAAGCTCTTTGTCTTGTACAGAGTCTAAGGTCAGCTCAAAACCTGTCGCTGCATCAAACAAAACCTACTTGGCTTTCGATTTAACCGGCTCTTTTTCTTCCTCCACGCGCTCCTTAGCCATGCCCAGCTTCTCTTTGAGCTTCTGTTCGATCTCTCTGGCAAGGTCCGGATTTTGATCCAAAAACTCCTTAGCATTCTCTCTTCCCTGCCCCAGCCTCTCATTTTTGTAGGAAATCCAGGTACCGCTTTTCTCCACCACCTTCTCCGTTACCCCCAGATCAATCAGCTCCCCGGTTTTGGAGATCCCCAGGCCATAGATGATGTCAAACTCCGCATCCTTGAAAGGCGGAGCTACTTTGTTTTTCACCACCCTCACCCGAGTGCGCGACCCAAGAATTCTGTCTCCTTCTTTGATCGAGGCTATCCGCCGGATGTCCAGTCTCACCGAAGAATAGAACTTAAGAGCAGTGCCGCCAGTGGTGGTTTCCGGGTTGCCGAACATCACCCCGATTTTCATTCGGATCTGATTGATGAACACCACGCAGGTCTTGGACTTGCTGATGCTGCCGGCAAGCTTCCTCATGGCCTGAGACATAAGCCTGGCCTGAAGCCCCATATGCGAGTCCCCCATCTCCCCTTCGATCTCCGCTTTGGGAACCAACGCGGCCACGGAATCGACGGCTATGATATCCACCGCTCCGCTGCGCACCAGGGTTTCTGCGATGTCTAAGGCCTGCTCTCCCGTATCCGGCTGAGAAACCAACAAATTATCGATATCCACCCCCAGATGCTTGGCGTAAGCGGCGTCAAACGCATGTTCCGCATCGATGAAAGCGGCGATCCCTCCCTTCTTCTGGGCTTCGGCCATGATGTGCAGCGCTAACGTGGTTTTTCCCGATGACTCCGGGCCAAAGATCTCCACTATTCTCCCTCTGGGCACGCCTCCGACCCCCAGTGCTGCATCCAGACCCAAGGAGCCTGTGGATATCACCGGAATTTTCTCACCCAACGACTCAGTTCCCAGTGTCATGATCGAGCCTTTGCCGAATTGCCGCTCTATTTGAAGAACGGCCTGTTGCAGAGCTTTTTTCTTTTCCTCTTTTACGTCTGCCATCTTTCTCACCTCCCCATTTTGACCATCTGGACAGTTCAATATTCTCCTGACACGAACTCTGATTTCATCTACCATCGGGTAGGATAAGTCCGATCCCTACCAACCCTTCCATCTATCCTGTAAGCGGCACCTTCTTAAGCGGTGTGTAGATCGCCCCTGCCGGGTGAAGCTGGCTTCTCATCACCACCACTTCGTTCACCTCTATCTCGCCAGTGGAGAAATCTGCGGATTTCACCAGCTCGATAAGCTTTTCAATATTCTTGGGAGACTTCACCCGTCCTATGGTGAAATGGGCGGAGAATCCCCTCTGCTCCCTGGCAAAGCCTATCTTCTCCATCTCATCTTCCACTCTTGCGGCCAAATGGCTAAGCTCCTTTTCTCCGCTCAACGTTCCTATCCATATCACCCTGGGCCTGCGGAAGTCCGGAAAGGCACCGGTTCCTTTCAAGCTCAGGCTGAATCTACTTGCTTCCTTGACGGCTTGTTCGATGGCAGAGAAAACCTCTTCTATCTTCTCCTCCGGAACCTCTCCCAAAAACTTCAGAGTCACGTGGATGTTTGCGGGCTTCACCCATGAGACAAAAGCATTGGTTTTCTTAAAAGGAGCTTGCAGTTCTTCTATCTTCTTCTTAATCCTCTCTGGCAGTTCAATGGCTATAAAGGTTCGCATGATATTCCTTCTTATTATCCGTCTGATTTTCGATCTTTTCCGGTCGGATGAAACCGACTCCCTACAATTAGGACCAAAAGTGCAATTTGAAATTCACGAATATTACTTCCCTGATTCCTTTTGAATTTTGATCTGCAATTTGGCATTTTGCTTTTTGAATTTTGAACTCATCGGTCGGATGAATCCGACCGCTACAGGTCGTTCATCATCCGTTTCATCGGTTGATCGTTTCCTGGGTGGATGGCGGCAGTCGGCGGACGTCTATCTCATCAAGAACAGTCTTACAAGATTCAAAGCCGCCTGCGCAGCTCTCACTCGGTTGCTTCTTCTGTCTTCTCCGAAAAGGAATCTCTGGGCGAACGAGTCATTCTCGTGGGCAAAACCTATGTGTACCAGTCCTACCGGCTTTTCCGGTGTCCCCCCGGTGGGACCGGCAATGCCCGTGGCAGACAAGCCATAATCGGTTCTCGCCAGCTTTCTCACCCCTTCGGCCATCAGCATGGCAACCTCTTCTGAGACCGCGCCATGCTCTTCAATCATCTCCCTGGGAACGTTCAAGAGTTCAGTCTTGGCCTCGTTGCTGTAAGTGACCAATCCCCTCTCGAAGTACCTGGAGCTTCCTGAAACGTTGGTGAATTTCGCTCCGATCAAACCGCCGGTGCACGACTCAGCTACCGCTATGGTCTTCTTTCTCTCCAAAAGAAGCCGTCCCACCACTTCCTCTATGGTCTGCTCATCTACACCATAGACATAAGGTTCCAGAGCCTCTTTGATTTTCCCCTCAAGCTCATCTATTTTCAACTCAGCCTGGCTTTTGTCCTCCGATTCCATGGTAAGTCTGACGTCCACCCCTACATAGCCGGGCAGATACGCAATTTTGATCTCCTGCTTGGGGTCGATCAGTTTTTCCACCTTCTCATATAATGCTGATTCCGAAATTCCCGTGGTTCTCAGTTTTCTATGAAGAATGAAATTCTCCGGCATCTTGGATTTCAGAACCGACAGCACCTCATTCTCCAGCATCCATTTCAACTCCAGCGGCACCCCGGGTAGGGCGAAGAATAGAGTCTTTTCGTCTTCGATAAATATCCCCGGGGCCACACCCCATCGGTTAGAGAGCGCCTTCGCCCCCTGGGGAATTAGAGCCTGGTTCTGGTTTATCTTGGGCATGGGGCTTCCGCGTTTCTCAAAAGACTCCTCAATGCTTTTCAATATCTCCTGATGAAATACCAGATTCCTTTTGAAAGCCTTCACTATCGCCTTCTTGGTCAAGTCGTCAGAAGTCGGACCCAACCCCCCTGACGCTATGATTACCTCCGCCCTCGATCGGGCAATGTCAAATGCCTCGGCAATTCGGTTGATATCATCCCCCACGCTGGTTTTGAAGACCACCTCCAAGCCAAAATCACTTAGCTTCTCGCCCATAAATGCGGAATTGGAGTCTTGGATCTGTCCGTAGAGTAGCTCGTCGCCTATGGTGATGATTTCTGCTCTCATGTCACCTTCCCTGTCTGAGAGTTACGACCCGGTCCGCAGGATATGAATCCTGACTCACCTCAACTTTGTGAAATACAAGATCAGATGCACGCTCAAATTAGCATATATGCCGGCCACCACATCGTCCAAGGTTACTCCCCACCCACCCTTGAGTCTTTCCATTCCTCGCGCAGGAGGAGGCTTGATTATGTCAAAGAACCTGAATAGGAAAAATGCACCCAAATAAGACGCTATTCCGGCAGGCACAAACACTAAAGATATCACCATGCCGGTAACCTCATCAATTACTATGGGCCTCCCGTCCTTGCCAAAGAACTCCTCCCCGTATGTGGCCGACCATACGCTTATGAAAAACAAGCCTGCGCTGATCGGAAGCAATATATAAAAAAAGGATGGAATAAGAAACCAAATAATCGCCAGGGTGATCAAGCTGGCAAACGTTCCCGGAGCAAAGGGAAAATACCCGGCGAAGAAAAAAGTGGAGATTACTTTGGCTAATCGGTTCTTTTTCAATTCCTGCAAGTCCCGTCTCCGGTTAAGATCAATAGAGTTGAGCGATTATTTCAGCACCCCTTTAAGCAAGAAAGCATTTTTGATCAGATAGTCTATCCCCGATCCTAAGGTCAAGAGCATGGTAACAAAGACCATGATGTCAAAAGCGTGGAAAGCGGAATCAGTGGTGAAGATACTCCAGTTGTATCCCAAGGGAGGGAGAATGGACTTAAGATTGACATATAGAAGTATGATTATGATCACTGTCATCTGACAGACGGTCTTGGACTTGGCCAAGTAGGATGGTGAAATCACCACACCCTTGTAAGCGGCTAAGCTCCTGAAACCGGTGAGTAAGAACTCCCGCAACACTATCAGAAGGACCATCCAGGTCTGAACATAACCTAAGGCCACGAAGGAGATGAAGGCGGTGGAGACTAATACCTTGTCTGCCAGAGGATCCATGAACTTCCCGAATCCCGTTATCACTCCGGTCTTTCGGGCTAAGTGGCCGTCGTATATGTCGGTAAGCGCTGCTAAGATGAAGATGAAAGTGGCCAAATATTGCGAATAGGGGTTGTTGATCAAGAGGAAGATCATGAAGATTGGAGCCAGAATTATGCGGCCTATGGTCAGCTTGTTGGGCAGATTCATTTGCTAATCGGGCAGCCTTCAGTCCCTCAGTTTGATCCTTTGCCTCTTCTACTTGTCCCATCACTCCGCAAGCAAGTAATGTATAAAGATCCTCCTTTTGAATCAATCTTTTTTTCTGATTGTTTTCGGATCGCAGACTCACGCTTCCTTCAGTCCGTCCTGAGGCGTTAAAATACTTCCGTCCGCATGTGTCAACTCTTTCTTTTTTCAACCCTCCGATAAACTGCCATCCAGGCGCTGCCGAATCGTACCATTTCCTCTTTCGTTGCTCGCCGGTAGTCCCCTTTCCCACCTCTTGCGTATTTCCGGAACGGCTTCAAGTACGAGCCGGGCTTGTGCGAGTAAGCATAAAGTCTATTTGCTATGTATGTGGAGACGGTATACCTCTTCTTCTCTCCGAACAGACCGAATCTTTCCACCAGTTGTTCCCATTCATCAGGAAACACCCTTCGGAACGTGGCCGTAAAGTCAAGGACAGAGAAGGAGCTCTTGGTCAGTTTTTCAATAGCCGTGATTAACATGCTCTCTTCGAGTATTGGCTTTTTCAATTCGTCTTCATTCCTTTGAGGCGGTTCAGGGCTTCTTCGTAACCCTTGTCTGTCTTTGACCACTCAAGAAGTCGTTCGCATGCAAACTCCTTGCATCGACTGCAAAATTCCAAGCCCTTCTTGTCAACACAACATTCCAGTATCCAACAATCGGGGGACCAGTGCTCGGTTCTATCTCCCCTGCAACCCGGGCAGCGCACGTCTTCCGGCTTCACGTCCTGATTCCTTTCTTTCTTGAACCAATCAGCAATCCTCCGGGCCACTTCGGAATCGCTGGCCGCCTTGAAAATGTCGCATTTCCCACAGTCCAGTCCGCAAGCAGCTATCATCTGGCTTTCTCCATTCATACTTATCTCCTCCTATCCTTTCTGCCATAACAGGCTCTTGATCTGATTGAGCCTTTTACCTGTCCACGTATCCTCGGATACCACTTCTCTCATTGAACACGGGTTATTTTAGCTCATATCTCTTAGCAATCTTGATTTTCCCGTCCAAACACCACTTGACTAGGCAGATATTATAAAGCTCCTGTTCGAATTCGATTGTTGAGCGCTTAAACCTGTTCCAGGCCTTGTCGAAGTTCTGTTCTGTCAAATCATCCATCGCCAAGGTTATGTGTGGCATCCAATTCTCTGGGGTATAGTAATCCAGCAGCCCCCGGCAGTGCATTTTCAGAAATTGATTGATCAGTTTGCCGACGGCTATCAGCCGGTTCGTCTTCTTGACCTCAAGATAGATCACCTTCTTGTCAAAGTGCTCAACTCCACTGACCTCGATTTCGAAGGGTCTTATCCTGGAAACCAAGGCATGAAGATCCCTCTTCAACTGGGTGCAAGTTTCTGCTTTGGCCACCTGAAAGGCGAGATGTGGGTGAGGAAATGCTTGAACGCCTACGGAGTCGAATTCCTTCTCGAATAGTCTCCAAAGAGCTTTAACGTCCTTATAGGGCTGGTCTTCTAAGATTGATACGATCCCAATTGTGTCCACAAACTTATCCCGATGTTTGGCGGCTCATCCAGGCGCTAACATCTAATTAAGGCTTTGGAGAAAATGAGTCGGGCAAGAGACGACATCTTCAGACGGAAGGATGATAACGGCAAATCGACTCTCTAGATGAACTCTCCCTTTGCGATCATCTGCACCTTTCCGCCGACGAAGACGTCTATTTTCCCCTCTTTCTTCTCCGCTCGTAAGAAGAGCAGAGAAGGTCTTCCTATCTCGTAGCCCTGTTCAACCCGAGTGTCGATCCGATCATTTCCAAAGTACCGATGCTCAACCAAGTACCCGGCCAGACAGCCATTTCCTGATCCCGTGGCCGGGTCCTCCGGGATCCCATAGTAGTCAACGAATACCCGAACATGCAAATCATTATCTTTACTCAAAGTCTCGGGGCAGAAGACGAGAATAGCCTTGGCGTCTATATTCTCGATCAGATCGAAATATCTGGTTTTATCTATCTGTGACTTTCTCACCGCATCTAGGCTTTTTAGCGGAACCATGATAAAGGCCGTGCCGGTAGAGATCTCTTGTATGGGAAATCTATCGTCTATCTCTCTTTTGTCGATTCTGAGGACCAGGGAAAGAGACTGCGCATCGAGAATGGCTCCGAAGATCGGATTTATCTGCTTCATCCACATCATGTCTAACTGTCCCCCGCTATACTTGAACGTAACGGGAATCTGCCCAACTTTCAAGTTGAGAATGACAGTTTCAACGGGCTTCTTAACGATTTCCTGCTGAATTACGTAGGCGGTCCCAAGGGTGGGATGCCCGGCAAAGAGAATCTCGTGCTCTGGAGTAAATATGCGAACGTCATGGCCGCCGTTTCGTTTCTCTTCCGATAGAATGAAAGTTGTCTCCGAGAAGTGCATCTCCTTCGCTATCTGCTGCATTTCAGCATCTGATAGTGTGCCCGCATCTCTGAATACAGCGAGTTGATTGCCTGCATATTTCTGCTCGGCGAACACGTCCAGTATGTAGAAGGTGTGTCGTGCCATTGCAGCGTCCTCCCTCGAAGATTTCAGTTATCGAGCCAGTGGTTAGTGCTTTAAGACTGTGGTTTGCGGCTGGTGGAAATGGCAAAGCAGAGGATGAGCCGCGGCTCACGATCTACGCCAGGTTCATGCCCCGCCGCCGCAGGGAAATAGACAATCAGACCCGGGGGGCCTCACACAGCAGCGAAGGGGAAAAAGGTGGCAAGCTCAGGCTTCATCTTTCGATCTCTTCAGGATCTCCCGAATCGCCTCCAGGGGTGGTTCCTGACCTTTGAATGCCTGGCGCCACGCAGCCGTAAAGTCGTTCTCTCCCATGGTCGTCATTAGGCGGCCCACCTCCAGTAATATCCGGGCGCCCACTGGCATATTATATTCTGCGGCGATGAGATGCGCCCGCCCGAACCATAAGATCGAATCAGAAAGCTGGTTCTGCCTTCTGCGCAATACACCTAATTGGGCGAGTGTATTCACCATCAGAGGGGGGTGCCCCAGCCGCTCTTTTATCTCCAGCGCCTTCCGATACCACGCCTCCGCCTGATCAAACTGCTGCCGCTCCTCGGCGATTCTGCCCAGTTGATGGTAGGCTGTGGCAATCTTGGGCTCCACCTCTGGATCACTTAGCGATACCAGATAGCCCAGAATTCTCTTATAAGCCTGTTCAGCCGTGGCCAACTGTCCACGCCGCATGCTATCGTCGGCCTCGCTGCCGAGGAGATACATCCACAAATTGGCTTGGTCACGTTCCGTGTTCCGAGAGACATCTCTGCCTACTCGACTGAGCAGGCGAGTCCTCAAAGCTCTCCACTCATCAGCCCGGCCCACGCATTCGTAGAAATCCCCAAACAACTGAGCTATAGCCTGAGCAGTCCTCCATTCTTCCTTCGTCTCAGCCAAACGTATTGCGCGCAAAAGATTGGATTCCTCCACCTCCACCAGCCCAATAGCCTTTGGGTCGCTCCTGTCCACTCGCTCAGAAAACGTACCTGCCCAAGCTGCATAGAACTTCATGAATTCCGAGTCTAGTCGTTTCAGCCCCTGTTCACCCGTCGCCGAGAGGAGTTGTCGGCGGAGGAAAGGTGCGAGAGTTGGGTGCATTTCGCACAAACCGCCGCCCCGCGGCCCAAGCAGCCCGCAGCGTCCCGCCTCATCCAGAACGTCTTCCCATCCCTTGACGTCCAAAACTTGTCCAACTGTCTCCTGGTACGTCTGCTGCGACCTGCCTCCGGCACCGACGAAGAGCCCTAAGATGTTAGCGTACACGAACGACCCGAAAAGTCCAATGAAAGGAAGATGCTTTCGGGTTTGTGCCGACATTTGCGAAAAGGCGTAGGCCAGCGAGGCATCCTCCAAGCTTTCGCCGAGCTGGTCCACCCGGTGTTGCAGTGCGTCGATTAGGTCGCGAGGAGATCTTGTGCGCAAGTTCGGAAGGACAACCTCTATCGAGCGTGGATGACCTTTTAGCAGCTTGATTAGCTCGGAATAGTCAGGGTCATCCCTAAATTCCTCGGGTTTTCGTCCGACCGTCCTCAAGATAGCTTTGGCCAACTCCGATCCATCCCGCGCCGTAAGACCTGACAGTTCGACTGGCTCATAAGCAATGCCTAGCCACCCCTCATCGGTTTTGCGCGTGGTGATGGCCACCCGGCTCTTACCACCCCGAAGCCCCTTCAGAAAACGGGAGAGCTCAGCCCGATCCTCACTTGTCGCCAGTGGCTCTGCCCCTTCAGGGTACCCGGCTACCGTCTCAAAATTGTCCCAGATAAGCAGACACGGATTCTCGCGGAGATAACCCACCAAATGGTTCCACTGTTGCTTGTAGGGGAGCCGCGAGAAATCAGTTGCAAACCCCACGATACTCCCCATCACCTGGCCGATGTCTGCTTTCTCCTTGAAGGAAGTGACAAAGACCCCCCCGGGACAACCGCTGGTTTCCCAAAACCAGCGGGCAAAGCCAAAAGCCAGTTCAGTCTTCCCCACACCGCCCATTCCGTGGAGCAGAACAAATGGATTCTTTTCATTGCGCAGTCCCCGTTCGATCCGCAAGACGTCGTAATCTCTTCCGATGAACCCAAAGCGCCCCTCCTGGCAGGTCTGATCCGGCCCCTTCGGCTCCGCTGTCTTCTCTTTTTCCTCTTCTGCTGCGGCAAGGGTCGTTCCTTTGGGTATGGGAACGTATCCACTTTCTTTTTGATACAGGACCGGGACTATCCAGTCATGTAGTTCGATCGGACCCACCACTGAGTCCCTCTCCCGGTATGAATACAGGTTCTTTCGACCAGCGGCGACCGCGTCGGCTAGCGAGCAGTGCCGTATTAGACACTCGTAAAAGCGCTTGACGAACTGTGCCGCCGTGCTGGCGTAAACGGAATAAGACATAGCCACAACTGCTTTTGCCCCGATAGCCACCAACTGGGAAGCGACGGAAGAAAAAGGATTCGATCTTCCCTCCTCTGCCGACTGGCAGGCATTAAGAACAAACAGTGGTACCTTACAGGTATTCAGCACCTGACCCAGGTCCTGGCTATTGACGACCTGCGCCGTTCCGTCTGCTTTTTCGAACACCAGATGACCGGCATCTGCCTTAGCCCCAAACTGAAATAGAGTACCCGCCGAAGGTCTGGCGAAAACGCCGTGCCCATCAAAGTGCACCAGGTGGTAATAACCCCGCCTGTCGTTCAGAAGTTTTTGGAAAGCATCAAATGTCGGAGGGCGCAGCACCTCCAGTTGCATCCGCGGACGCAGAGGCCTAAGTGCATCCAGCATGGGCCGGGCTACCGTACCTAATGGCACGTCCAGCTTTCCGAATGGTCTGGCAATCACCAGCAGGATTCTGAACGGCCCTTCAGCCGAGAGTTCTGGATCTGCTTCGATCTTTTGACCGGTGCGCTGCCGGTAGAATCCGGCCAGGGATGGAGCCAGATATCCTCTCCCCGGCGTCGGGTCCCTCATGAGCTCCCAGGGAACGTTCAAAAAAGCCGGGGCCTCCGAGCTCACGCACAGTTCGCAATGCTCAAGGCCTTGTCGAACGGCTTCCTGATAATATGCTGACGGGCTGGTCAATGGATTACCCGTTTCGAAAATTTGTCTAAAAAGTGATTCTCCCCATTGTTCCATCCTCTTCTCGACCTCTGCCGCCCGCCGTCGTTCTGCTCCGTAAGGGAATCGCAGGAATTCCTCCAAATACCACCTGAGTTCCTTTCGGTCTTCTACGCTCAGTGGGTCAGCGAAAGGAAGTGGCTGAGGGTACTGCCGTGGGATTTCGTTCTTGCGTAGCCAAGACACCTGAATATGTCCGTTTCTGAGGTCGTTAATCTGCAGAAGGTTCATTTTGCTTATCCCTTAGTCTTGTGGATTACTGTGTTCTCCAAATACCCGCGTCGTTCTCGCAGTTCATACCTTGGCTTGCCCCCCTATAGAACGACTCAGGGTAGCCCATTCGAGTCACTGAAGACGTGCGGGTTCATCTCCGTTTTTGCCTTATTGCTTTTCTGACTTTAGGTTAACGGATTTCGCCAGAAAAGTCAAGTCTTATTTCGGATGATGACTGGGGAATCCACTATTCCTGACGCACGTCAGTTGCCCCCATGAGAACTGAAATGAAATGCCGGAGTAACAGAAGGTGCGCCTGTGGGTACTTGCGAATCCATTCTTTTGCCGGATGTCGCGAACGAGAGAAGACCCAAAGTGCCGCTCATATCTATTCTGCCTTATAGTTCGTTAGAGATTGTGCAAACAATTCCCCTTCTAGTCACACGTTTTTTCATCAGGTTTCCTTGGTTCTGCTGGCGCCACCTGATGTCTTCAATTCGTCCCAAGCTTCAAAGGCCCGTCTGAGATGAGGAATGGTTATCGAGCCTCCCACCACCAAACCTATGGCCAGCGCCTCATCCAGCTCTTGGTCACTGACTCCTTCTTTGTGGCACTGAACGATATGATACTTGACGCAATCATCGCATCGCAGAACCAAAGAACCGACCAGACCCAGAAGCTCCTTGGTCTTCGCAGGAAGAGCGCCTTTTTTGTACACCTGCGAATCGATGCTATAGAACCTCTTGATGCTTGTACTACCATATTTCATCACTATTTGATTCAGTCTCTCTCTTTCCTTCCTGAATTTGTCAATCTTTTTCTCCGGCATTTCTTTTTCTCCGTTTATCCTTCCTCTGGTTTACCCGGAAATTCCCTCTCCCCTTGGTGTGAGTCTATAGTCAGGGAGGTCTTCCAATTTTGCTCTTTGAATTCCAAACTCTCAGTCCTTGCTCAACCCTACTCCTTTTCGCCTTGATATATGTATGCTATCCCCCCTGTCAAGGCCTTAAAGTGGATATTTCCCAGACCTTCTTGCTGCAGAAGCTCAACCACTTCGTCCGGTTCAAGAAAGTTGACAATGGATGCGGAGAAATATCGATAAGCGTCCATCGATCCAGAGACAATTCCTCCTATCAGTGGGATTATGGTCTTCAGATAGACCTGGTAACCGACGCCGAATATTCCTCGTCCCGGAGGAGCGAATTCGAGTATCAGAGCTCGTCCGCCTGGTTTCAATATCCTCACCGTCTCCGAGATTCCCTTTTGACGGTCACGTAGATTTCTCAAGCCAAATCCTATGCTGACTATGTCGAAAGAACCCTTCGGAAACGGAAGGCTAAGCGCGTCCCCCCTCAAGAGCGTGATTCTTCCTTCCAATCCTTTAGCCCCTGCCTTCCCTTCAGCTATTCTGAGCATCTCCTCCGATAGGTCGATGCCGACAATCTTTCCTGCACCACCCTCTCGTGCAAACCGGATGGCGATGTCGCCGGTTCCGGTGCAGACGTCCAAGATCCTCTCCCCGGTCCTAAGACCGGCACACTTCACCAGACTCTTTCGCCACCCCCGGTCAATGTTCAGACTGAGGAGATGGTTGAGCAAATCATATCTATCGGCGATGGTCCGGAACAGCTTGTCGTCACCGGTTAGGAGCACGTCGGAGCTTCTATGATTCTTTCGGTTTTTCAGGAGATACTTTTTCTTTAAAAAGCTCGCCCACACCGGCAATGCTGCCCAGAATAGCCGAGGCTTCGTATGGGAGAAATATCTTGGTTGCCTGGCCCTCCGCCATCTTTTGGAGCGTCTCCAGATATCTTATGGCAATCAGGTCGTTGGTGGGATTCCCCGCATGGATGGCTCCATATACGGTCTGGATGGCCTCTCCTTCTCCCTTGGCCACGGTCAGCTTTTGATACCGGTCTGCATCCGCCACTTTCTTGATCGCCTCCGCCTGCCCTTCCGCGTTGAGTATGGCCGACTGCTTATGGCCTTCCGCCTCCAGGATCATCGCCCGCCGGTCTCACTCCGCCTTCATCTGCCGGTGCATCGCTTCAGTCACGTCCTTGGGTGGCTCGATTCTCTGAAGCTCCACCCGGGTGACCCTGGTTCCCCACTTGTCCGTCGCATCATCCAGAATCTGCCGCAGCTTCGTGTTTATCACCTCACGAGAAGTGAGCGATTCATCCAACGCCAAATCGCCGACTAAATTTCTCAAGTTGGTCTGCGCCAGTTTGGTGGCGGCCATGTAGAAATCAGCCACATTGTAAGTAACCTTGACCGGATCGGTAACTTCATAGTACACCACGGCGTCCACCTCCACCACCACGTTGTCCTTGGTGATCACCGCCTGTGGAGGCACGTCCACCACCTGCTCTCGCATGTCCACCTTTATCATGCTCTCCAAAAAAGGAAGGATGACGGTCAGTCCGCTGTCCGTCGTACGCTGATATTTCCCCAACCTTTCTATCAATCCTTTTTGCCAGGGTCTGACCGTCTTTAGCCCGCTGGCAACCACAATGAACACCACCACCGCTACAATGATAAGTACTATTGGCATCTTATTTCCCCTCCTTTCCCACTTTGACCACCAAATGTGTCCCTTCTACTCTGGTCACTTCAACCATTCTCTCTGCGGGGATGATCTCACCCGTATCGCTGTCCGCCCTCCATTCGTCCTTTCCTATTCTGACCCGTCCCGTATTCTTGACGTTATCGATCTCCTCGATTACCACACCTTTGTAATGAAGAAACCGGTCTGCGCCGACGCCGGGCGGCTGCTTTTTGGTGAACCTTTCCGCGAACTTTCTCGAAACGGCAAAGAGTATGGTGGAGAGGATTATGAAACTCCCCATTTGCCACCCCATGCCCACGCCGAGCAAAGCTAAGATGCCCGCGATGGCGGCTCCTATGCCGAACCACAACAAAAAGAATCCCATGTGAAACAACTCGCCGATGACGAAGATCGCGGCAATCGCCATCCAGATCCACCAGATCTTGATACCCATATTGTCACCTCCTGGTAAGGATTGGGCTTTTCCTACTCCCTTTCGTATCCGATTTCTATCTCGTCATTCCCGCCCATCCCGTTTTCGATTAGTCTCGCGAAGTCCTCGCTCATCCCCTCTTCTTTTAAGAGGTCAAGGGTTGCCCGGTTAATGTAGTAATCTGTATCTGACGGATCCTCCTTTTCCAAATGGTCAATCAAAAACTGTAAGTCGTCATCGGTAATTCTGCCCACGTACTGACCTGTGCCCTTATCGTACAGTCTGATCATGCCATTCTCCTTTTCCCGTCAAACGATGGCCGACTTGAGAAAATGCCTTTCGGCCTGCGGCAGCGTAAGAGTTTCCTCCGATTCCGGATGCCTCTGGAATGTGATAAACACGCGGTTTTTCCGCCAACCCGGTCTTGCCGTTCTTCATGCTCAAGGTGACGGCTTATGGCTACTACTTAATACCAAATACTGTTTCAAAAATCAAGGACGAAATCCCAAATTCTGTCCAGCCTTGCCTGCCGTTCCCCAAAAAGAGAAACAGGAGACTCTGCCCGTATATTTATCTTGCTTTTCGACCCCTCGGCATTCATATTTTTCCAAGGTGTGCCTATGAAATCTATTCTTATGGTTACCGTTGCGGCCCTGTCCATCCTGCTGGGTTGGTCCAGGCAGGTCCCGGCAACGAATGAGCCTTTTGTCGAGCAGGATAGCATTCAAATTCGGCTGGATTTTGCCCGTTCGCCGAAAGATCCGCTCTCCTTTCCTCTGCGGGAAACCGCCAGCGGCCCCAGAATCGGTTTGGCTCTGTCTGGTGGAGGGGCGCGGGGGCTTGCTCAGATAGGAGTCCTGAAGGTTTTGGAAAGGGAGAAAATTCCCATCGATTTCATCGCCGGAACGAGCATGGGGGGAATCTTGGGAGGACTTTATGCCGCCGGTTATTCGGCGGAAGAACTCGAGCGCATCGCCAAAGAAGTCGACTGGAACGATCTTTTGACCGACACTCCACCCCGGCTCTCTCTTTTTCTCTCTCAGAGGGAGGAAAGAGAAGGCTCTCTTTTTCAATTCAGACTGGACGGTTTCAAACCTTACATTCCTACCGCCCTCACCTCCGGTCAGAAGCTGACCAATCTTCTCAGCAATCTCACCATGCGGGCCAGCCTGACTCCCAGATGGTTCAGAGAACCTTACTCCAGTTTCGACAACTTAAGGATTCCTTTTCGGGCCGTTGCTACTGATCTGGTGACCGGAGAGAAGGTGGTGATAGGCTCGGGGGACTTGGCTCAAGCCATGAGAGCCACTATGACCTTCCCTCTGGCTTTCAGTCCGGTGGAGATGGGAGAAAGCCTTCTGGTGGACGGGGGACTGGTGGATCCAATACCGGTCGACGTGGTGAGGAGCCTGGGGGCAGACGTGGTAATTGCAGTCAATGCCGTCTCATCCTTGCTTCCCGCAGACCAGATAAAGAACCCCTGGGACGTGGCTAACCAAGCCACCAGCATCATGTCTTTGCCCCGACAACAGGAAGAGCTAAGGAAGGCCGATTTTGTGATCACCCCCAACCTGTCCGGTTTTGCTTCGGTGGATTTCAGCCGCACTTCCGACTTGATCGCCGTAGGAGAAGCAGCTGCTGAAAGTCTGATCTCGGAGATCAAACAGGTGATCTCCGCCAGCAACGCAAAAACGCCGCCTCACAATTCACCGGAATACAAAATCTGTGAGTTGAACGTCGAAGGAAACCACCTCATACAGAGGGATTCGATTTTGGGGCTGGTCAGAATTGGGCCTGATAGCAATGTCACCGTCGAGCAGGTGAAATCCGACCTGGAAAAGATATATGGCATCGGCTATCTTGCCGACGCTCATGCGGTGCTTGTGAGCAGAGGGCCGGGAGAGTATCGTTTGTCTTTTCACGTCACGGAAAATCCCCCGGTGCAGAGAATCGCATTTTCCACGCTGCCCCCAACCGGAGGCAGCCGTTCCGTCTATCCCGATTCCATTCTTTCTAAACGAGTACCACTCCCTCCCTCCGGCATCCTAAACTATAGGGTTCTGCAGCAGATGCTGGATTCTACCATGGCCCTGTACCACCGGGACGGATACACGCTGGCTCACATCGAGGATTTGAAATATGATTCCCTCTCTCACAGCTTGACGGTGAGGATAAACGAGGGAATCGTCTCTCGCATCGATCTGGTGGGAAACAGAAGAACCCGAGACTGGATGGTGCTGAGGAATTTTCCGCAAAAACCGGGCGAGCCTTTCAACTCCCGGAAGGTCATGACCGGCATTTCCAACATTTATAGTACCGGGCTTTTCGAAAAAGTCAGCTTTTCCAACCATCCCACCGAGAAAGGGACGGTGCTTCAACTGAAAGTCAAGGAACAGAAATTCAATATCGTTAGAATCGGCGCACATTACAACGATGAGTATCGAACCGAGGGATTCCTGCAGTTCATCGATGCCAATCTCTTCGGCATCGGCAACGAGATGTACTCTCATCTTCAATATGGGGATAGAAAACAGATCTACAGGTTGAGCTTCAAGGCTGATCGGATCTTCAAAACCTATCTGACTTATAAGCTCAACATTTTCTATGGGCGCGACAGACGAAAGCTTTTTGAAAATCACGAGGAAACCGGAGCTTTCACTCAAACCAGAACGGGAGCTGTCTTCTCGCTGGGACAGCACATGTCCAAACTCGGAATTATCGCCGTCGAGACCAGAGCGGAAAAAGTGACAACGGATGACGGCCTCCTCCGAAGCAAACACAATATTCGTAGTCTGGTGGTACGATCGCTGGTGGATACTTTCGACAAGTATCCGTTTCCGACCCGGGGGAAATATCATCATTTGTACGTGGAGCTGGCAGGAGACATCTTGGGAGGGGATTTAGTCTACCGAAAGGCTTTCACCTCTTTGGAGTCCTATTTCCCCCTGCATCGAAGGATCAACTTCCACCCCAAAGTAGCCATAGGTATCTCAGACGGAACCGTACCCTTGAGTGAGAAATTCACCCTCGGAGGCAGCGATAGTTTCTATGGACTCTTTGCGGAGGAGTTGAAAGGCGACAAGATGGTCGTGGGAAATCTCGGACTGCGGTTCAAGTTCTTTCGCCGATTGTACTGGACTTTGCGGTATGACGCCGGCGACGTGTGGACCAAGTTCGAAAGCATCAAGCTCAAGAATCTGCGGCATGCCTTCGGCAGCAGTCTGGCTCTGGACACCCCTCTGGGCCCCTTGGAATTCGCCTATGGCGTATCCACAAGGAAATGGGACAAATTCTATTTCAAGTTCGGGTTTGATTTTTAGTTGTCACCGACTGCCGAACCAGCACTTAACCTAAGTTAGGTGCCGGGGCCGGAACGCAACGTAATTGCGACCCAAGGCCGTTTAGAGGAACATGAGGCCGAAAAACCTATCTGAATAATGAAGAAGATCAAGTTCACATTAACAAAGATCAGTATTTTGAAGTCGTCGCAAAAGAGGTTTGGAAGTATCAGATTGGCGGTTATCAGGTCTGCGCAAAATGGCTGAAGGATGGAAAAAGAAGAAACTTGTCCCTCGATGACATTAGACATTACTGCCGGATCGTGACGTCACTTCAAGACACAATGGAAATCCAGAAAGTGATTGATATTATATGTCCGGAAGTAGAGGAAGAGACTTTGGAACTGGGACTTAGCGGAGAGCAACGGGAGGGTATGACTTCTTTCTGGACTATACTATTGGAGACTATTTTTGAGCCGCGGCGCTCTGAGAACGAAGACCTGACATTTTCGCGGCGAAGGTAGAGTTACACCACTTCTGCTTTCTCCGCATACACCCTTTTGAACGCATCCACCACCTGGGGATCGAACTGCGTGCCGGCACAGCGGTCCAGCTCCTCCACCGCCTCCCAGTGGGGCTTGCCTTTGCGATAAGGTCGGTCGGTCACCATGGCGTCGAAGGAGTCCGCCACTGCCAATATCCTTGCTCCCACGGGTAGCTGTTTGGCCTGTCCTTTTTGAGTGGAGCCGACGTCGGCAAAATAAGTATGATGCGCTTCCACTATGGGCATAGCTTCCTTCAGCACGCCTCCGACCATGGAGAGTATCTCCAAACCTTTCTGCGGATGAGCCTCCACTTCCTTTTTCTCTTCATCTGTCAAGGCTGCGGCCTTCTTGATCAGATCGGAGCTGATCTCGACTTTGCCGATGTCATGCAGAAGCGCGGCGACCTTTATGTTCTCCACCTGACTTCGGGGCAGTCCCATGGCCATGGCTATGCTGGTGGCATAATCAGCCACTCGCAAGGAATGGCTTCTGGTATATCTGTCGTACGATTCAAGGTATTTGGCCAGAATCTCCAGAACTCCCACGTAGGCATTCTTCAAATCCTGTATCTTCTTCTCCTTCTGTTCGTAGAGAGTCCCCACCACGTATCCTGCCAATATCAGAAAACCGCCCCAGAGTGATAGATTGCTGACCAGAATAAGATCGCTGCCCTTGGGTTCGAAATGAACGGGATTATTGACTGCCGTGAAAACGACTAAGGCCACGCAGAATAGTGCCGTGAGCACGGACATTCTCCTGCCCAGCACGTACCCGGAGACCAAGACCGGAAGGTAGTAGAAGTTCAAGAAAGTCAGTTGTTGAAAGATGAACAGATTCGCCAAAACCACCACCACTGATAGGACCAGAACCAGGATTTTTTCAAAATGCTCGAACAAGAAGGATTTGAGTTTCTGCATGGCCCCTCCGTTGCTGATTACGGCCCGGCAATCGAATGTTTGAGGTGTATCTTGAGGGAGACATCGGCAGCGTCCCCCGGCCCAATGTCTAGTTCATCTTATCGGCTTGTGGTTTGAGACATTGAGTTTCTTTCGGCAGATTCTGACGATCTTAGGTTACTGCAGAGAGGACATTGATTCGATGTTTAAGTATTTCTTGGCTTGGAGTCGTTACCGGGGTTAAGTGATGAAAGAGCTTCACCGTTCGTTTGGTTTGCCTGCACAGCGTGAATCTGGTATATTCAGCCGGCTGAAGAGCATTCGGATGAGAGCTCCGTATCGCACGGAGCATGACCAATTTGGGTAAGAGTTATGGGCACCGAAACGAATAAGATCGACCTGACCTCCGGGCCAATTACCAAGAGCATCTTCTATCTCGCAGGACCGGCAGTCGGGACCATGTTTCTGGAGACTGCATTTTCTCTGGCGAATATCTTTTGGGTGGGAAAGCTGGGAGCAGTTTCCTTGGCCGCGGTCATCTCCAGCACGATTCTGATCTGGATCAACTATTCTCTGTCTGGGACCATATCGGTGGGAGTCACCGCCCTGGTGGCAAGATCCATAGGGGCAAAGGATCTAGGCCAGGCAGGCTCCGTCTCCCGACAGGGCTACATGTTTGCCATCCTTCTTGCCTTAACCCTCTCCGTTCTCGGCGTTCTGTTCTCTAAAATGGCCTTTGTTCTGATGGGCACCGAGCCGGCTGTGACCCATCTGGGCACTAGATACTTAAGGATCGTCTTTTCGGGAGCGGTTTTCTTCTTCTTGATCGACGTTCTGGGAGCTACCTTCCGAGCCTCTGGCGATACCAAAACCCCTCTGTTGGTTACCATGGGGAGCGTGGGACTGAATATCATTCTCGACCCGTTCCTGATTTTCGGATGGGGTCCTTTCCCTCGAATGGGGACCAGCGGCGCGGCCCTGGCCAGCATAATCTCTCAGGGATTGGGGAGTTTGCTTTTTTGCGTTCTGATAATTCGGGGAAAGCTGGGCTTCAAGTTCTCGCTCTTGCCCAAATGGGATATCGACCTTTCCATGGTCTGGCGGATTTTGCGCATCGGCATTCCGGCCTCAACCGCAGGAATTCTCTTCAGCCTGGTATATCTGTTCATCAACCGGATCGTGGCCGAGTTTGGGACAGACGCTATCGCCGCTCTGGGAATAGGCAATCGCATGGAGTCAATCTCATTTCTAACCTGTTTTGGATTCTCCATTGCAGCTTCCACCTTAGTAGGGCAGAACCTGGGAGCAGGCAAGCCCGAGAGGTCTGCTCGGGCCGCCTGGGAGACTGCCGGGATTGTGGTGGTGATAACTGGCTTTGTGGGTGCCATGTTTTTCGCCTTTCCCCGACAGATCGCCTCTTTTTTTATATCCGATCCCAGAGTAGTCCAAATCGGAATCGGTTATTTGAGGATTTTAGCCTTATCCCAGATGTTTATGGCGCTGGAGATAGTCTTTGATGGTGCCTTTAGCGGAGCGGGAAACACCATCCCTCCCATGCTGGTCTCCATTCCCGGCTCCCTTGCCCGCATACCGGTGGCTTACCTTTTGGCAGTTCATTGGGGCATAGGAATCAACGGCGTCTGGTGGGCCATAACCTTAACTACGATAGTCAAAGGAACAATATCCGCCTACTGGTTCAGCCGGGGGAGATGGAAGAGCAAGAGGATTTGATCGGGCTCTTCCCCCTCCTTCCGAGGGAAAGGACGACAGTCAGGGGGATGGGACCCCTCACACCTGATTGAGCAGACTAAGCTGACAGTCGCCTCTCACATCCAACACACAGAAGTGTCGTGCAATCCTTATGTGGTGAGCATAGTCGAACCACCGGCCAACCCGACCTACCAAAAGCCGAACCTTCGGGTCTTATTTATCATCTCCTCCCGAATTCATCGTTGTTTCTTCCATTTTCCTTTTTCCTTCTTCCACATTCTTTGATGCTCATTCGTCATTGCTTTTTGTACCTTGACAACTCTTCGGTTTAGGTTATACTAATAGCACGAAAGAGGAAGAGGCTAATCTTCTTAATCTTGAACTCCCTTTGGAGGTAAACCATGAGTAAACCGAGTATCTGCTTCATGCTGATCTTGCTGTTGTTGCTCGCCGCTGATGTTAGTTCGGCCCTTGAACCCGAATTGATCTTTCAAAGGTCACTTGAACAGATGTCGGTGAGTGGCGGCATCCCGGATGGCAGGCTCATTCTGAGCTCCCCAGACGGCTTCAAGATACTGACGTCGGATGGAAAGGAGCTCTATCGGGCCGGTCTAACGCCGAATCAGGGATTGGTCGCATCTGAGGACGGAGGCTTCTTCGGGATAGCCACGTACTCAGCCTCCACCTCTTCCGACTTCTTGAGAGCACAAAGCTTTGCTCTCTTTTCTGCCGAGGGGAACAAACTATGGGAAGTCAAGAATGCCCGGCTTTCGGATTTCTATGTTTCTAACCAGGCAAATCTGGTAGTAGGTGTGTCGGTCGGTGAGGGAAGTCCGGCGTCCAAACTGGTATTCTACAATCATGCCGGAGACTCGATTTTCAGCAGAAAAGTTGGTCTTCTTCAGGAAGTCTCCTTCTCGTCTGACGGGAAATGCGTTTTCGTCAACAGCACCAAAGATGGTCTCTTGGCTTTTGACGACTCAGGAGCTTTGAAGGCAAACTTTGGGCCATGCGAGAGATTCGCCGCCTCGCCAGACGGAGAATATGTGGCGACCAGTTCTGCGGGAAATCTGACTATCTATCATCAGGGCAAACCAACAGGAAAACCACTCAGTGTCAGCCTCTTTGTAAGAGAAATGAGATTCTCTCCGGAGAACGAGTATCTGATCGTCATCGACAAGAAAAACCTCTCTTTGTTTGAAGTTCAGACCAGAAAGGTTTTGTGGCAGTATAGCCTAGACCGACCGGAGCTGTCTTTTGTCTCGGTGGACCTGTCCAGCAATGCAAGGAAGATAATTGCCGGAGTAGATCTTGACAGAGGCCGAACCCTGCCAGCCGAAGAAAGGCACACTACCGGCTTGGTTTACGTTTTTGACCAGGACGGTAAACTCATATGGAGCAAGGAATTGTCTTACCGGCTCTGGGGCACAGCCTTTCCGAAGGTGCATTTCTCCTCTGATGGCACCAAGTTCTCTGTCGTCACCAGAGAAGCGATATACTTTTTCAAAAGCGACTGAGGGAAACGGTCTCTGCTCCTAACGTGAGCTTCAGCCACCGTCCCTTCTTCAGGGAAGAAGGAAGATGCCTGGGGATAATCGGCAAAGGCTTCGTCATTCGCCCGCTTGGTTGTTTGCCGATGGAAAGGCAGTTTTTTCTTCGATCTCGCAGGCTAATTACACGAAAGCCACTTAAGTTCTTTTTTGGGTATTGCAAGAAGTGTGAAGTCGGTTGCATATCGGATAAGCCGATTCGCCGTTGGCCGCGTACGACACATTCCTCCTACCAATCCCGCCCTTCGACAGTCCCGGTGCTATTCCCGTACCTAACAACAGCTTAATCGTCAAGACGGGGCTGGCGAGGATGAAGCTTGAAGCCGAGTTGGTGGCACGTAATTTGCTTAAACGTCCATTTGAAAATGACTTTCGAAAAGGACGGTTAAGGGAAGCAGGCTATGAAGACCAACTTATTTGAACTCGGTTTCATCCACGTTGACGACTTGATCTTCCATGAGACCTGCGATTTCAGCCGCGTTTGCAAGTTAGCAGATCGAATCAAAAGCGACGGGCACCTGAAGAATCCTGTCTTGGTGGCAGGTTTTCCACCGGGAGGAGCACCCGCAGGCTTGGCTTGTACGGAAAAGGAGAAACTTCTCGTTCTGGACGGGACCAATCGTGTCTCCGCCCTAAAGCTCTTGGGCTTTCCGCACGTACTGGCTCAAAAGGTGGATTACACGGATCCCAGGGTGGAGTTGACGTCGTGGAATCACCTGCTGTTTAGGATCAGCAAAGACAAACTGATTGAAAAGCTTGAAGGCTCGAATCTAAAGATCGTATCCTTGGGGTCGGAATGGTACCCGGGGGACGGTCTACTGGTCTTAGACGATGTCCAAGCCGGGTCGACGATGGACGGAAAGGTCGTTTGCCTTCTTATTTTCAGAGACCATTCAGGTTTGGTGGTTAACCAGAAAGATCAAAGCCCTGAAAGTCGGATCAAGGGCCTAAGCAGCGTGATCGCCCTGTATAACGCTTCGTGGGAGGTATTTCATCCCGGCTCCGGTGATGGTTTGCTGACCGCATTTGATGCCATGGAGAGTTGTTCGGCGATCAACGTACTCCCCCGATTTGCCAAAGAGGAAGTGATTGATCTGGCTTCACGTGGGGTCCTCTTTCCTTCCGGCGTGACCAGGTTCGTGATCCCCCAATGGGTTTTGGGTCTGGAAATCTCCTGCTCGGTTTTAGCCGACAAAGCCCCGCTTTCGGAGAAGAATCTGTTTTTAAAGGAGCTTTTGTCCTATAGAATGAAGACCAAGAAAGCCAAATTCTATCAAGAATCCGTTTTTCTATTTAACGAGTAACCTGCCGCCTCTCGGTCGTTACTCTTTGGACCCTCATTTCCCCCAGCCAGCGAAATGAGGGTTTGTTGTTTTCAAGCTTGATCCCAAATCGCCCCTCCCAAGAACTCGGATGGAGCTCACCCCCAACCTTCGATAGTCTATATTCTCGTTCCTCGCTTACTCAGGGAAACTGGAACCTCTCCCGGCAAGATACGTAAGCTAAAATGTTGACCATCGCTTTTCGCTTGTCAGACCAGTCAAGATTCGCTATCGTTACTAACATCTATGCGCGAAGTGAGGACGTCTATGTTGCAATGAACTCATAAGCACCCAAAATCGGAGAATGATATGAAGAAATGTTTCATCTGCACCTTGGCTCTTCTGATGATCGAGGTCAGCGGTTCGCTGGCTTCTTCCTTGGATATCACCTATCGGGGTACCGGCATAAGTTTCGGCAATTCAAAGAGGATAAGTGGAATCCGCTTGAACTTCGTGGACGACGGAGTGGAGGAGGTGAACGGGGCTAATCTGACGTTTTGGGTTCCGAAGAAAAACCCGGATGCTGTGGTAAACGGCATAGCGCTGGGGTTGCTGGGTCCGGAAGCTAAGGAGATCAATGGTCTGGCACTGGGTGGAATCGGCGTGGCTGGCGACAAAATCAGAGGCGTCTCGTTCGGCACTGTGGGAGTGGCATCCGACGAGATATCTGGAATAGCCATTGGGGGCATTGGCCTGGCCGCTGACCGGCTGGACGGTATTGGTTTCGGGACAGTTGGACTCGCGGCTGACGACATCAATGGAATAGCCGTCGGCGGTGTCGGGCTGGCTGGTAAAAGGCTGAATGGGTTATTCTTCGGTTCGGTTGGGCTGGCGGCTGACAGGATAAGCGGAATAGCAGTGGGAGGGATGGGAGTCGCCGCCGAAAACATGAACGGCATTGCCCTTGGCGGAATCGGAGTCGCGGGTGAAGAGATTACCGGCATAACCATCGGAGGCGTCGGCGTCGCCGCTACCAAGATAACTGGTTTGACGGTAGGAGGAGGGGAGCTTCGCTCAGAGAATTTGAAGGGTCTGGCAGTAGGAGGGTTTTGCAGGATCAAGAGGAACTTAAGTGGCGTCTCCATCGGAATCGTAAATTATGCCAAACGTCTCAACGGCGTGCAACTCGGCGTCCTTAACTACTGCGGGAACAATCCCAAGCTTTTGAGGCTCTTGCCGATCATCAACGTGCACATTAATAAGAAGTGCTGCAAACCTCAAGATGAGCATTGACCTGACCGTCCGCTGGGAAATAGAAAAGACCCTTTGGCTGACTGACCAGACCTTTTCTTTAGGGGCAACACCGGTTCGTTCAAGGCATCAATCCCCACCCATTTTTCTATTGCCAATTTCTGGAGTCGTGCTATATTATGAATAAGCGGATATCTATTTCAGTGCTTGTTTAGCCCTCAAATGTGACGGAAGGGCACATCTATTTTCTTTCTGTTCATAGGGGTGAATCCCGGATCAGTGAGCTGTCGCGCCAAGGTGTTAATCATCAGATTTTTCCAAGTGGGAGACTAAGGTTTGATAGAAAACTCAATTTCAAGGACAGTGTTTCGGAACTAAGACTTTGGAGGTAGCGAAAAATGAAGAGGCTTCTGACTGCGGTCGCGGTGTTGTCACTGGTGGTCTTTAACTGCTCCAAGAAAACCATAACGAACAACTACTATCCCTCGCCTGACAAGGGAGCCATCGTGGGGATCGTGTGTCCTCCTGAATCGCATGCCATAGTCACGGCCTATCTGGGAATCCCAATCGCGTCCACCCAGATCGATGCAAAAGGCTATTTCAGACTCACCGAATTACCTGTAGGCACTTACTCTCTTCTTGTGAAAGCCGATGGCTACAACGACTATCCCTCCAAGATGAATATCCGTGTGACCGGAGAGGCAACGGCAGTGTTGGATACCATTTTCCTCACCTCCATACACGATCTCATCCTCTCAGTTTCGCCATCTGATGGAGCAGAGGCGGTTAGCGTTAGCCAGCCAATCCGGATCAGCTTTCGAAGACAGATGGACCGAGAAAGCTTCAAATTGGCTTTTCACATCGAACCGGAGGTGGAAGGAGATTTCTACTGGTACGGATCGGAGAGAAAGCTTGAGTCTGGTTCAACTGAACTAACCTTCACGCCCAGGAATCGGCTTTTGATCGATACCCGCTATCAAGTGACGATCGACACCACTGCCTCCGATACCGCCGGAATAAAATTATCCAGATCATACCGATTCTCCTTTACCACCGAATCTGCTAAGATCTTGTATACCTACCCCAACCGCGACGATGCATGGGTTTCCCCGAATACCGGAATATCAATCGTTTTCAACACTGATATGAATACGGAGTCGGTAAATTCGGCTTTCAAGATGGTGGATTCTCAACTCCAGGATGTGAAGGGAGACTTTACTTGGTACAACCTTAGGCAGATGGACTTTCACCCGGATTCACCCCTAGTGGTCAGGGAAATATACATGGTAATCATCGATACAACCGCCTCGGATACCAAGGGAGCAAAATTGTCCGCGCCGTACCAGTTCTCCTTCACGACGCAACCAATCAGAATAGCATCCACGTATCCGAATCCCAAAGAGACCTGGGTAGATTCAAATATCACTGTATCGATCCTCTTCAATACTGATATGGATATGGCTTCAGTAGACTCGGCATTCAAGATGACGGATTCTGAACTAAGAGAAGTCACGGGAGGGTCTGTCTGGTTCTACCCATCGATCATGGAGTTTCATCCGGATCCGGTCTTGTCCGCCAACGATACGTATACCGTGACTATCGACAACACGGCAAGAGATATGCATGGCAGCACCTTGGATAAACCTTTTAGTCTCTGGTTCAAGACCCGCCCGTATTGACCTAAGGCCGCATGCGGTCTCCAAACCCGCACCAGTAGAGTGAGTAGTTTTGGATCGTTGAAGCCATCTGGTTGGACGCAGATTTAGCTTGTGCTTCACAGCAGAGAAGTTGACCGCTTTGGCAGGAAAAATGTCCCTCCTGTGAGTTTCCAAGTGGAAATCCCTCATAGATGCGGGAATTTGTCCCGCCTCGAAGGCGCCTCTTATCGAATAATTCGCAAGTCTTGCCAAGGTAGCCGGATGCTGGAGAACGGAGGGGTGTGCTTGTTCTCGGTCTTGCACCAGCATTCTCTCTCACTCTTTCTTTCTGGCGTCGACAAGCCCCGGGACCTTGATCTCTCCTTTTTGATGTTGACTCCCCCGTTGGTCACGTATATATTCGAAAGCGTCGAGAATCTCTCGAAGAGAAGCTAACTTCCAAGCGTTGTTGTGATCGCACTTAACGATATGCCCAAATGCTTTATGCTTATTGTTTCTTCTCTTAACAATCGAGAAAGGCAAAGATGACCAAGCGGGACTATTACGAGGTGTTAGGGGTAAATCAAGGTGCCACCGAGGATGAGGTTAAGAAAGCGTATCGTAAGCTGGCGCTGGAGTGTCATCCCGATCGAAATCCCGGTAACAAAGAAGCGGAAGAGAGGTTCAAGGAAGGCACCGAGGCTTATGAAGTCCTCCGGGATCCTCAGAAGAGATCGCGTTATGATCAGTTTGGTCACTCCGGCTTGAGAGGTGCCGCGGGATTCGAGGGGTTCGACTTCGGTACCTTTGACCTCTCCGATGCCCTGCGCGCCTTCATGCGGGACTTCGGCGGATTCGGCAGCGCTTTTGATCAATTCTTTGGCACCGAGGCCAGGGAAAACCAGCCGGGCTATCACCGGGGCCAAGACTTACAGGTAAAGCTTGAGCTTTCTTTGGAGGAGATCGCTACCGGAGTCGAAAAGAAGATCAAACTCAAGAAACTGGAGAAATGCCAGGAGTGCAGCGGAACCGGGGCGGAAAAGGGCAGTTCTAAGAGAACCTGCCCCAGGTGCCAGGGGACGGGTCAGATAAGACGAGTATCCCGAACGTTGTTTGGACAATTCGTGAACGTGACCACCTGCAACCAGTGCCAGGGCGAAGGTGTGGTGATTGACAGAGCCTGCCCGGCCTGCCGGGGAGAAGGAAGAGCAGAGGGAACGAGCACCATTTCGGTGAAAATTCCCGCTGGAGTGACCACGGGAAACTACATCCAGCTGCGGGGTGTGGGAAATGCCGGGCCGCGTGGTGGACCTGCGGGCGACGTCATCGTGCTTATCGAGGAACAGGAGCATCCCACTTTTGCCAGGCGAGGAGACGATCTGGTGCATGAGATGCTCATCAGTTTCAGCCAGGCCGCCTTGG
Organism: Candidatus Zixiibacteriota bacterium; assembly: GCA_049694315.1. Classification (GTDB taxonomy): domain Bacteria; phylum Zixibacteria; class MSB-5A5; order MSB-5A5; family SM1-73; genus CAIVRH01. The sequence goes on along the minus strand of JBAVQU010000028.1, from coordinate 77,304 downwards.
GAGACGAGATTCCGATTCCGACTCTGGATGGCAATGTTAATCTCAAAATTCCATCCGGCACTCAGTCGGGAAAGATATTCAGACTCAAAGGTCGGGGAATACCACACCTGCACGGATATGGTAAAGGGGACGAACTGGTCATGGTAATGGTGTGGGTACCCACCCATTTGAACTCAGACGAAAAGAGGATTTTGAAGGAAATCGCTGACAAAGAGAACTTGAAACCGCCCAAAGGGGACAAAAGTTTCTTCGAGAAACTGAAGAACACCTTGGGGTGGTCAACGGATTGAACGGATTCGGGCCTTCTTGCCGATGCAATCATCCATCTTGAGTGAAACTGCCGGAGAATACATTGAGCTGGAAGTAGCGGTGCCCGAAGGGATCGCAGATCAGGTAAGCAGTCTTCTAATGGATCTGGGATCACAGGGTGTCTGGTCAAAACCGGATGGCGAAGAGTCAATCTTGATCGGTTACTTGTCCAACCAGTCTGACGGAAGAGCCGTAGCCGACCTAATTCTCCACTACTTGGATGAATTGAGAATTCTCGGATTTGACGTGGGTGACAGCAGAGTAGGCTGGAGAAAGATCAGGGAGAAGGAGTGGACAAAGGAATTCGAGAGAAGCTTTGAGCCGATCTTTGTCACCGACGACGTTGTCATCCTCCCCAGTTGGGGTGAGTCTGATTTCCCCGGCAAGACGGTCATTCGCATCAAACTCGGAATGGCTTTTGGCACTGGTGCCCATGCCACAACTCAACTATGTCTGCGTGCCTTGAAAAGATACGTCAAGCCCGGTTACAGAGTCCTGGATGTGGGTTGTGGCTCCGGCATTCTCAGCATTCTATCCGCCAAACTTGGCGCATCTTTTGCTTGGGGACTGGATATCGATCAGGACGCTATAGAAAATGCCAACCAGAACTTGGCTTTGAATCACGTCGAAAACTTAGTTGAAGTGAGGCAGGGAACAGTCAGCGCGCGTGTTCCCTCTCAGTTCTTTGACATTGTGGTGGCGAATCTTAACAAAAGAGAGATTTTCGAATCCTTTGACCATATCAAGATGCAGCTCCGGAATCAGGGGCTGCTGATTTTCTCCGGAATGCTCAAAGAGGAAGAAAAGGAAATCAGAGATTTTTTCGAAAGGAAGAATCTTAGGTTGGTTGAAGCCAGTCATCAGGACGATTGGCTTTGTTTTGTATGTACGGCACGTCTCTAACCTCTCCCCCTTGATCCCGCTCTGGATGAAATGGAGAGGGGGAAACAAAGGCTGAGGTTTGCTGCAGTGGAAGCTTCAGCTTGACCAATGATCTGCCTGAAGGCAGACACTCCACGCATATTGATCCATCAGTAGATGATTACGAATTTCTACACCAACCCAGAAAACGTAGAAAATGAAACCCTAACCATCGATGGGGAAGAGGCCAGGCACATCCTCTCCGTTTTGCGTCACAAGGCAGGTGACACGATCTCTGTCGTCGATGGCTGTGGCACCAGATACAATGTCCAAATCGAGAAAACGTCCAAGACATCGCTCCAAGGCAAAATTCTCTCACTCATCCGAACGGAAAACGAACCGACCTGCCACGTGACTTTGGCTCAGGCTGTTTGCAGACAAGAGAGAATGGATTTCTTGATCGAAAAGGCGACCGAGATAGGAGTCTCGTCAGTCATTCCTATTCTGACGGAACGAAGCTTGATCAGAATCAGCGGAATCCCTCAGGCGAAAAAGAAAGTTGAGCGCTGGAGAAGAATAGCCATTGCCGGCATGAAGCAGTCACTCAGAACTGTGCTGCCCGAAATAGAACCTGTAATCAAGTTTGAAGAACTCCTTCCTCAAATCAAAAGCTACGATCTGTGTCTAATCGCCAGTCCGAATAAGGGTTCAAAAAGCATAAGAGAGTTGCGCGAATTGAAGCGGAAACAGAAGAAGATTCTTCTCATCGTCGGTCCCGAAGCCGGTTTCACCGAAGAAGAACTTGCTCTAACTGAAGCTCAAGGAGCTATCCCCATCACCCTGGGAACCAGGCGGCTGCGAACTGAAACCGCGGGGATCGTTTTCTTGTCTCTTTTGCTCCATCAACTGGGCGACTTAGGGTGAAGAGGCAATGTTACGAGACATGACGCATCCTTCTCGCCGACAGCTTTGGCGACCACGCTTTTCCTGCCTTGTTCTCCTGCCCCATGACCCACCTGTAGACTACAAAGATCACCCGCTGCCCTCCCCGTGACATGATCCTCTCTCTATTCTGCGCACCTGCGCAGAGCGATTCTGTTTTCATCTCCACCAGGTGAAAACCGCTTCTTTGGCGCTTATCTACAGGTAGCAGCCTACCGGTTATACCAACCTGCCAAATCAATATATCCACCGCCAAGCCGATAATAAACTAAGGTCTACCATATTCCCGCATGAAGCCTTTGCTTCGGCTCAAGAGAGGGTATACGGATGGCTAAGATCGCCACTTTCGTCAAAGAGCACTGGACGTTTGTAGCCGAAATTTTCCTTTTTCTATCTTTAATCTGCGTCCTCCTGCTGATTGATTTTGACCTGTATCTAAAGCTCGCGTCCGCATTGTTGTCCACCCTCTTTCTGGTCGGCTGGTTTTTGCTGAGTTTCTCCAAGCAACAAGAAAAGTATCGGCTTTTGGCCGACGCGCATAAGCAACAGACAGGTGAAGTCCAGAGACTTTCGGAGCTGGCCTCCGATCTCTCCAAGACCGCTTTTGCCCCCGATAGACTGCCTGAGATCGCCCCTCACCTTCAGTCTTTTTTTGAGGAATTCCTGAAAGCAAGCAAGTTCTTGCTTTTTGTGAAGAAAGGGAAGAGTTTTCACCAGGTACTGGCCAGCCATGTGGCCTCACCAGAGCCGGCCAAGGTGAGTATGAAACTCGACAGCGAATTCCTGTCCCTTTTGAAGTCAAAAGATGGAATCGTAGAGTTAACCGAGGGAGAGCTTTCTCAACTGGCCAAAGCCCCGTCTACTCTTAGATCGCTGCAAAAGGATCACGGATTCGACTCCATCATACCGCTTTCGACCGAAGCAGGTCTATGGGGATTCGTCCTGTTAGAAGCAGAAAAAGAGGGCAGAAACCCCGACGACAAATCAGTGTCTCCTTTATCGGGGCTGGTGAATTTCGTACTTAACCAGATCGCCCTGTACTTGGAGAGGCTAAATCACTCGTCGAGGCTAAAGGATTTGGAAAAGAAGCTTAATACCGATACCAATCAGTCCAGAGCCGAATTCGAAGTCCTGAATAGTGATCTCAAAAGAAAGATCTTCGACTTGAACGCAGTTTTGGGATTGGTCAAGAGCCTCTTCTCTGTGGAGGAAGAGGAGGAGCTTTTCTCCTCCTTGGCCCGCATGGTCCACGAGCACTTGGGAGCAACGTCTACGCTGGTCATGCTGCCTCAAACCAAGGACGGAGACTTGATCGGCACGCATTTTTTCGGCATCGATCCCTCCAAATTATGCGGGAAGGAGAATGACTCCTCGTTACGGATCGAAAAAGGGACTCCCCTTTACAATTGGATCAAAAACGAGAAGCCCATCTGGTATCTTTTTAGCATGCACCGGCTCTCCGGGGAGGAAAGGCTTCTGGACAGTCTTCTGGCTTGCGGGTTTCAAATCGGAGCGAAACTCCAGATTGCCCGTGACCGCTTCGGCGTGATCTTGTTAAGTGAGAAGGCCAGTGGCGCCAAGTACCGGCCGACGGATCTCAGCATTCTGGCGATCTTGCTGAACATGGCGATCATCACTTACAAAAACATCGTCCACTACCGAGGCATCGAGGAGCTTTCGTACACCGACAGCATGACCGAGTTGTACAACTATCGTTACTTCTACAAACGATTGACCGAGGAGGTGCTCCGAGCCAAGAGGTTTGACCGAAAATTGGCCTTGGTCATCCTGGACATTGACGACTTCAAGACGTACAACGACAATTACGGACATCAGGCCGGAGACCAACTGCTCAAACAGCTGGGAGGACTGCTTTCCCGCACGGTAAGGTCGATTGACGTGGTCTCGCGATATGGAGGCGAGGAATTCTGCGTCATCATGCCCGAGTCTGATTCCGAAGAGTGCCTAAAGTTCATGGAGAGGCTCCGCAAGAGCATCATGAACTTCGCCTTCAAGTCGGAATCCGGAGCCGACGGAGAGGAGTACATTAAACAGGAACACAACATAACCGTCAGTCTGGGCGGAGCCATATACCCGCACGATGCCCGCTCGGTGGACCGGCTCATTTACTGCGCCGACATGGCTCTCTTGAAAGCAAAGAACACCGATAAGAACAGATCGCTGATGTATGAGGAACAACTGGTGGCGGTGAAGGAACGAATTTGAGCAAACATCGACACCGTATAACCTAAAGCAGAGAACACTATCATCTCACCTGACGTCGCAGTCACGCTTCGACGCTGCATTCCCCCTGGATCTGCAGTGGCGCCCCACCGTATCCACTGGTTTAGGCACCGACAGTCTGCAGTTTTTGGTTGCTATTTTCGATTTTTGCCTTAGATTTCAGTCGATTTGAGATGAAAAGAGGAGGGGAGGGCGGAGCACAGAAATGCGAATGATTCTCCTGATGCATCGGCATTAGGAAATGCCGATGCCCCGAATTCATAAACAGAGAGTGCACCTCTTCTCTGTTACATTCTTGAAACGTTGTTGATCTTCAACTGCGGAGTTTGGTCCATCAAGATAGAGGACAGTCAGCGTGCTATCCTGAAGAACCTTGAAGAGAGATTGACGTTTTGTTCAAACAACTTTTCTTTTTGTCTCTTTTTGCTGTCTCATCAGAAAAACACCTGTTCCAATTATAAGACCAGCCAAGATCATAACACCCCATTGGCTCATCGAAGGTACTTGATATTGGTTGCCATCACAGCCAAGCTTAGGCACACAATCCGGTGTTTCGTTACAACACATACCCAAAGTCGACGAATTCTCGCCATACTGATTGAAGGCAATAACCTGGTAAGAACGTTTCCTACTAGTACAACAATTGGAAACCGGATACTCTTCCACATTTCTGCCTACGAAGCCACAAGTGTCGCCATACAATTCTATCCTGAATCCATCCTCATTCCAGGAATAGTCCTGCCATCTTAGAATACAGCTATCACAGCTTCTTACGACCGGACGAGAAGGGGTCATGTCTTCCGTACAGGGATTTCCGCTGGGAGTTCCCTGACCCAAGGCAGGCCAGGAACAACCTCGATATGCAGGATTGGGATTATCGTTGAATGTCTTTAACTCGTAATAGTATGTTGTGCCACCGTCCAAACAGCTATCGAGATACGAAAAGGTGTTAGGCCCCAGTTGGGCTAGGCATTCACAGGTGGGATCGTTGGAATTAGGAGGAATAGACACAAGACATCTCCTGAGGCTAAATCCGTCCCATCCGGAAGGGCCATCCCAAGTAAGGTAAAGAGCATTGGTCAGCGGATGACCATTTCTGAAAGTGCTGACCTGAAAATTAACAGGATCATCCACATCCTCCCGCCAGGTTTCTATGCAGGCATATGGATTGACAAAATGCCCCTCATTCCACCAATGAGCATGATTGCCCCAGGCGGGTCCATAAACAAAGAACTTATGTCCCATGAACTCAGTCTGCACGCCTGGCCATTTGTAAGAATAATCCAGCCAATTTGGAGACCGCGAATCACCAACCTCATATAAGTTAATGATGTTCGAATCGGGAATCTCATACATTCCATTCCCATCTGCGTTTTCGTAACACCAACAAATCCCCATAAAAAAGGTGCATCTTTCTCCTGTGCTGGGGTAACTCGCATGAGAACCATCAACGACATAAACCTTTACAGATGATAATCCAGGCGTGCCAGTCCATTGAACTTCATCAGTACCAAGGTATTCCCAACCATCGTGATGGGCAAAAAAGATTGAAACCACTTGCAAAGAATCTTCCCCCGGAAGAACAGAAAGACACAATGCAACATGTTCCCAATCATGTCCGTGCTCACCAATATAACCAGCTTGACACTCAGCTTGATCGTAAGTAAAATAGTACCAGTAGGCGATTTCAATACAAAACGCTTCACCTGGCCCGATAACGCCGTAAGGTCTCACGTGAACATAAATTGTTCCATCAGAGACAATGTCCAGAGGCATACCATGATTGACTCCCGACTCATATGAATAGGGAGGAACATCGTAATGTTCAGGCATATGAAATGGTAATTCGGAATTAGTCTGATCATAATACAATCTTGGCTTAAACCGTCTGGCAAGCTCCATCTCGTAAGTATCGCTTATTCCATCACCATCATAATCGCCTCCAGTAGGATATGTCGTTCTACACCAGTTGACGATACAGTTAGGACAATGTTCTGCCATCGAAAATCTTGGAAAGCAGAAGAGACTCAACAATAGTGTTAATGCAAATCTCTTCATAGAATTGCTGTTATTGATGCTTAAAATCTCTTTGCTATTTGGATCCTTGCAAAGCCTCTCGTCTGGTCAAAATCAAATTTGAGACCTACTTTCTGCTTTTCAAGAAGCTCCCGATTGTGCCTCTCAACCGCAAGTGGAGCGTCGAACAAGTCATAAATCCATGTGCCAAGAAATAGAGTGCCGCCTAAAATGGCGGCTATGTCGTCATCAATATTTGAGTTCGACCCACCCATGGCTTCAGCGAAGCCTGAACCCACAGCATAGGTAAAGATTCCCAAGCTTAAGACTTCTCCGCCAAATAGTATCCAACCTGTGGCTTTTCTTCCCGCATAAAAGTGTCCCGCGCCATGAACCACCGTACCGGGAACAATTGCATAGAAGATAGCCATGTTCGGATCTTTCAGTTTTATGGGTCGGGTTCGCTCACCAGGAATGGAATCTGCCCTCTCTTTTTTGGTCGAATCTTCGTTTTGAACGATGAGAACTCTTGAAGACATAGCTGATGGTGAGTTTGTCATACCCGCTTTAGAAGCATATGTTTGAACTCTACCGGTTGATGGATAGGTATTGCTCCAAAAAATACAGAGCAAAACAACGGTCCATCCAACTACCCTTCCAAGTCCCTTCATTTTGGCACCTCTTTCTTTAAAGGTTTTGAGTTTCTGATCTAGTCAATTCATTATAACTTGACCTCTCCTTCCAAGCAAGCCCGAAAGCTTCTGGTTGTTTCTTTCCAGGCTCCGCTCTTGCTCTGGCCAAAGCAAGGGCGGAGCTTTCTGGGACGTGGAAGGAAGAAAGAAATGCGTTCATTACTCAGACTATATTCCTTATTCCCTTTCTTTTCGCCCCATCCCGCCTCCGGGGACGGCCCTCAAGGCGGGACAGGGCTTTTCCTTTCAACAGGAAGGAAGTGAAACCGAAAAATATGCCCCAGCCTTTCCTGCGGACTGAGACTGGGGCATGTTCACAAAACTGTCCGGTTCACTTCATCATTATCATCTTTCTTACTTCGTTATACTCACCTGCCCGGAGACGATAGAAGTAGATTCCGCTGGCAACTTCTTGACCATTTTGGCCTTTACCATCCCAATGAACCGACTTTTCGCCAGATGGTTGTTCTTCGTCAACCAATGTAATTACTTTCTGACCCATGATGTTAAAGATGGTCAGGTTAACATGACAATTACTGGGAACGAAGTAGGCTATGTCAGTCTCCGGATTGAACGGGTTGGGATGGTTCTGTGACAGGGAGAATGAGCCCGGAGCGTTTTTGTTGGCCAGTTGGTCTTGATCTCCACCAACAGGCGCCTCAACCATACCGCCAAAAGAATACGGATGGCAGGTTTTGTAACCGGTTTTGACTATCTGCATCTCCTCCGTTTCATTGCTTTTGAGCCCGTATTTGTAAGCAACAACACTAATGCGCTGTTCCCAACCTTCCCAGGTGCAAATCTCCTTTTCATGGCCACAAACGCGATCAGTATAGAAAACGCTCGGTGGCGTGGTGTAGAAAAGTAACCTGACCTTATAGGAGTCCGGCTCTGCTTGTTGGTTAGCCGGAGTATCCCAAGTGACCTTGATCGAATTAGTCCGAAAACAGGGGGGGGTCATTATTCCATCCCGGTGCGATGGTCAATTCAAGCGAGGTATCCGAGCTCTCAGCCGGCACCCAGGACTCTTCTAAAGGTTCATCAGGAAGTCCATTGGGAGATTGGCCCGGAACTATTTTGGCATTGGCTGGCCAGCCACAAACACGTTTGATGTGCACTCTCAAGTTGGATGGCTTGTTGGGAGCATTGCGCGTGGTAGTGACATTACTCCACGGTCCATAATCGTCTCCAATATAGGGCCGGATTTTAGCAGTGACTAAGGAAGAGCCGTAAGGACAATGATAATTATATAATCTGCAGTCCTTGGCCAATTCAATCGTATCACTGCCATTGTCTTCTATGCATAGCTGGTATCCGTCATGATACTCGTTTGTGTCGCTCCACTGAATTCTGACATAGTGATCAGTCCCTCCGTCATAGATTAGCTGTGCGGTAGCGCTATATGGGGCAAACATATTGAAATGCCCCAAGACGCCGTAATCGAAGGAGACCCCAGAAGGTTGGCAAGGCCGCCAGCCGCAAGGAGAACCGGCTAAATCCCAGATGTCATAGACATTGGTTTTTAAGGTAGCATTGGTGGTGGTTACACTTCCATCCACCAAAGCTCCCCAGTTCTCGCCATATTGAGGATTCATGTAACTGTAACCTTGGCTGTAGGCACCATTAACCCAAACATTAGGGACTTCAAGACAGGGATGGTGCCAGTTGACGTTTTTGTAACAAGTATACCTTTTCACAATATATGTCTGGGTGAAAAGTCCGGGCACATCAACAAGGGTCATAACATAATAGTCACTCTGCTCTTCCCAGTCTCGGCCAGCCACACTCAGATGTTTTAAGCGACTAGAGCCTGTTTTCAAAATCTTGTCTAGTGCATTGTTAGCGTTGATTATACCCCAACCATACTGATAATCATAGCCAGCTGGATAAATGTCTTTAGCTGTTATTTCTAAAATTCTTTGCATATCGTTTCTGGTCACTCTAAAATATCCAAGACTATCAAACATGTAACCAGAGATGAGTGCGGCTACGCCACTGACAAAGGGAGCAGCCATAGAGGTTCCCGAATAATACGTATGCCAGGGATCAACCGTATTTAGAGTCATAATATCATGGTAATCAGACGTGCCAATCCCTCCCGGAGCAACTACATCTGGGCTCGTATTTGAATAAGTTGCCCAAAAACCGTTAATATCGGTTGCTCCAACGGAAAAACCCCATACTGCAGGGTAAACAGGGGTAGCATCCCCATCTTTACCAGCAGCACAGACTACGAGCGCATCGCCACTTAAAGCATTTTTCATGGCTATTCCCATCTCAATGGATTCGCCGTGAGTTCCAGAGGAAATGTTCATGATACTACAATTGCCTATAGCTCTATTGATACCGTTGGTAATTTCCTCGGCTGTCGGATGATTTGGTTCCTGTGCACTAATACGATACGAACGAAGCTGGGAGGAAGCATGCTGCCAAACTACTCCAGCTACATCTAACCCATTGTCTGTCGTAGCCGCGACTACACCAGCCACGGCTGTGCCATGGTCATACAAGTTTGTTTGTTCCCCAATAAAATTGAGGTCCCTATGAGGATACAGTCCAGAATCCAATATGCCTATGGCTCGGATATTCCCCCCCTTATAATGATCCCAAGCAGCATTGCAAGAGATGCCCGCGTCACCACCCTGAAGACCCCACTGTTGAGGATAACATGGGTCATTAGGATTAGCGAAGTATTGGCCGGGATAATTAGGCTCCGCCAACAAGATCTCGGTATATCTGTTGTGTTGCTTAATAATTCCTCGAATCTGAGGATCCTTATCAATTTCGTCCGCTATTTTCCGGACATCATCATCTCGGCCGAGGTTCTTTCTTTGAATTAGGTTGTTACTCAAAGAAGTCAATCGTTCAATGGATTGAGGGGTTTTTACTTGCTGAAGAAACTGGTCTACCTTTTCCTCTTCTTTGAATTTCAGAAGAAAGACCTTGGTCAGATCTCCTACTCTAACCTGCAAACCCTCGGCGCTGGTAATGATTGTGTCTTTTTTGGTAAAATCCGGATAAGCCTTAGCTATCCATTCCACTCCATAATTACCAAATAGTTCTTGGAGTGACAACGAATTGACTCCCACCTCTTTAAGGTTGGCACGGGTTTTGCCTTCGGGTAGCTTCACAAAATCACCAGATAAGCGAATGATGATTTCATTATTACCCAGTTCATTAGCCGGACTATTGGAATAAGCCAAAATGATGGCTGAAATCATTCCTAAGAACAGGGTTCTCCTTTTCATTGTCCTTTCTCCTTTCTACTTTTCGAAAAAGGGTTGATCATTTTGACCATCAGTTCCGATTAACCACAACCTCCCGTCACCCCAGGTAACCTTGACGTAGAGGATTTGATCCTCTGAAACAAAAACCGGATTACACCCACTCTGGCTGGTAATCTGCTTTGGATCCTCTCCGTTCTTTCCCATGATCCATAGTTGTGGTAATTCTCTTTGTTCCTGGCTGGAAGTGAAGACCACTTTGTCGCCCGAAGGAGAAACAGATGGCTCCCAGGTATAATAGTCCCGGCGCAAATAAGTCAATCTCTTCTCTTCTTTGCTCGCAAAGTCATAATAGAAAATCTCATTGTACCACGTGCTGCTATCATTCCCAGTAATCCAATTTGAATAGTATAATCTGTTTCCATCAGGCGACCAGGCTGGATTACGTGCCCCGAAGCCAATTATCCTTTGCTGATTGCTTCCATCTGGGTCCATCAGATAGATGCCCCCGCTTGCACCACCGGCGATGTCAAACGCGATCTTCTTACCGTCTGGGGACCAGGCTGGATAGAACACCTCTATTTCATATTTCGAATAATCGACTAATAAGGTTAGGCTGTCGCCATTAACCTTGACTTTCCAGATTCTCTTATCGGAAAAGGCAATCCAATTGCCATCGGGGGAAAAACTTATTCCTATGCCCAAAGAAAGAATTAGGAATTTTGGATCTCTTTGCTCAAAACCACAAAGATAAATACCTGCCTTATAATAAGGATCATCAGGTTTAGGATCTCCACCATACTCATAGGCAATTGTTTTATTGCCCAATGAATCTGTAAAGACAACTGGCTCGTGGTCCTTTTGATAAGGAAAAACCGAATAATCGACCACCGGCAGTTTCTTTTCGCAAGAAGAGACAGATAAAACCAAGGCGGATATTATCAACCAGAGAAATTCTTTCATACTTCCCTCATTTCTAAGAGCTTTGATTGAGGCCCCATGAGTTTTCTGTGATCTATCTAAATTCGGTTTTTTTTGATTCTTTTTTTGGCCCAATGAGAAGCGAGACTCCAGCGGAGATGTTAAAATAGTAGCTTTTTTCATTGATTGTGTGGCCTCCCTCCATCCCACGCGGTATGTCAGTCCAGTGAATCTCTAAGCCATTAGTATTAATAACATTGAAGGGGACGTCTAAATAGAGGAGGAGATTCTTAGTGAGCAGACAGTGAATTCCGAACCCGAAATACCAACCAAATTGATCCTGGCCATGAGCCTTATGGGTATAAGTGGTATCTGGAGGATAGTGAAGCCAGTCCTTTATCCGGTTGACATATATTCCCACTCCTGCCTTTAGATAAGGGGAAATCCTGTTCTCCGGTCCCAAGACAAATCTTCCGAAGATGCTGATATTGGTCCAATTCCAGTCGGTGGAGTAGTAACACCGTTCCTCTGGATAAGATGATCTATACCAGTCACCTTGAAAAGAGTTGTGCACTACCGCTATACCTTCGGAGAGTGGTTTTAGGAAAAAATACTCCGCACTAACTCCGAACCCGTAATTATTCTTGATCTTGTCTTCCGAAGAAAAACCAGACCCTACGACATAGGAAGCACCTCCCATTCCACTGAGTAAAAGCTTACCTTTTAAATCTGTGGCCTGGGTGTCCTTTCCTAAGCAGACAACCATAAAACCGAACAAAAGGATTAGTAATCTCTTCATGGCAGCCTCTCAAAAAGTGTTATAAATTCTTACCTGTTCACTATAGCATAAACCCACCTCCTTTGTCAATGGCTAACCTCTCCTGCCCTTCTTCCCTTCTTGACGTTTATCCCTCCCTTGTTCTTCAGCTCCGCCCCTTCGGTGGGGCTAACCAAAGGGGCGAAGCTTCCGGGCACACTTACTTGTCCCGCCTTTGGCGGGATCCCGCCCACGGCGGGAAAAGGAGTAAAAAAAGTAAAGCAGCATAAAAGAAATGCATTCCTTGCTGGTTCTTCATTCCACGGATTTCACTACGTTTGATCTTCACATTCGCTCTCTTCTTTTCACCCCATCCCGCCTCCGGGGACGGCACAGAGATGGGACAGGGCTTTCAACAGAAGGAGGTGGCTCGACTAAGCTTGCCACCAAGGTAAAACCGATCCGCTTTTGCTAAGGTATCGGTTGACCCTCCAGATCCTCAACAAGAAGTATGCCAATAGGGTAAGACCCAGACCAAAATCCCCCTAACTCTAAGTCAAAGAACCAGATAAAAAGAGGAAGAACTCCGCTTGGGAAAAACAGTGGGGACAGGGACAACAAAAAACCCTCTCAAAATGAGAGGGGGCTAATCTGCGGTTTCATGTAAGCTAATATCGTTCAAAGAGGTTGCGGGGTCTCTCAAAATGAGAGTGCACTCTCTCAAATTGAGACTACTGGTTTAGCCTATAGAATCTTATCTTCCTATATAGTGTAGCTTCCGAAATTCCGAGTAACGCGGCGGCCTCACTTCTGTTTGTGGTTGACTTGACAACTTCTAATATCTCCGCTTTCTCTATTTCCGCCAGCTTTCCTCTTCTAAAAGACCGTCAATCTTGGTGGCGTTAGAGACTTTTAATGGTTCAACTGCAAAATTCGAAAGGGGCCGATCAATAAAATCCTCAGATGCTGGAGCATTTATAAAATTGGTCTGAATTACGAAATTTACTAAGAGAAGGGAAAATGAAATGGACCCTGCCCTCCGAAATAGTCTCATTCTCCAGCTCCTTTCAAATAAGATTGACTACCTCAGATCCTTGGAGTCTCAGCTGTCTCAGGTTCTGTTTCAGCAACTACCTGTATACTTTCGGGAAGAGATAAAAATTTAAATGCCCCTAACGCCGTTATGAGGGCTACGGCACTCCCGAGGATATATATCATTCTTACGCCTATGATGTCTGCGAACATGCTCCCCACGCCCATAGAAATAAGCAAGCAAACCTGAGTTAATATATCCATGCCGGCAAAAGTTCTGCCCATCACTTCTTGTGGGACATGCTGTTGTAGGAGTGTGCTAATAGATATATTGAGTATGGTCTGAGATATTCCAACCACTGCAAAAAACGAAAGCGCCAAGGAAACATTTGAACTAAGTGAGGCACTTAAAATGGAAAAACCAAGAGCCAAAAGAGAATATTTGATGACTGTGTCTTCACTCAATTTTCCTCGAAACCAGGTGGTAAATGTGCCCAACAAGCTTCCTAGAGCAACGACGGATATAAGCATCCCATATATGGCATCACTGCCGCGCAGAACTTCCTTTACGAACATAACCATGAGAACATTTATCGCGCCTGCGCCCAATTGAAGGCCGCCAGATATTACAACTATTGAAGCTATTAATCGGTCATTCTTGACATATTTTACACCTTCAACAATATCTAGCAGAGGTGCTTTGAGATTGCTCCATCTCTTCTTCTCTTTAGAAACGCTCGGAAGGTTAACAAGTAAAATTATGAAAGCGGAAATTACATAAGTAACGCTATTAAAGATGCAGATGAATTTGAACCCTAATTTCATAAACATTACACCTGCCAAACCAGGACCCACTATTCTCACTATCTGTTGTGACATTTGTGAGAGTGAATTTGTTTCCATGAGGTGATCCTTATCCATTATCTGTGGGATCACCGCGGAGTAAGCGGGGGCAAAGAATAAGCTAACGAGTGAAGCAAAGAATATGATTACGTAAATAGGTGGGATGTTCGTTACAAATCCCATCACTAAAAACAATAATGCCCTGATAACATCCGAACTAATCATAACCCATTTTTTATTGAATCTATCCACTACACTCCCAGCAAGGAATCCTACTATGACCGAAGGAAGAGCCGTCGCAATTTCTAATTTTCCTACCGCAAATCCTGAATGTGTCCTTTGGTAAACATACAAGCTTAGAGCCACCAAATTAACAAGAGTTCCCAGGCGAGATTGGGTCAGCCCTATCCATAATTTCAGAAACTCTCTGTTGACTAGAATATCTCTGATTTTCTTAAACAAGTAATAGATGCCCTTCAAGGTTAAAGAGCTTCTGTTTTGACCCGCCAAGATGAAGTTTATTTCAATATATGAACAACGTTGGCATTTGCAAGATCTTTCATAAAATCTGTCATATCCCGTTCTATCTCGTCTGAGGATTTATCCGTTTCAAATTTCTGCTTAATCTCTTCTACAAGTTCTTTCATCGTGGCTTTTCTTAATATTCGTTCCCACGTTGCTCTACCACTTATTGTATCTATTAAGAACGATCTTCGGTTGACACGATCATATATTGAAATAGCACCAAACTTGGTCTTTGACCATTTGATGTGTTTTGCCACTTCAAATGTCTTGTCATCCACTTTTATCTCCTCACTCTGCGAATCTTTTTAAATTGCTTCGGTTGCCTCTTTCCTGTATTTCTCGAAGTTTAAACATTGTGAGGCAACCCTATCCCCAAACCTGACGACATCTAACGGGCAAGGCTCACATATTTCGTAACACTCACACTTTTTACAATATAGTAATTGTTCAAAAATTTCTCCATCATGAGCAAAATAGTGAAATGTCTTGAAATATTCGGAATCTACCACTTCCTCAAACGATAAAACTCTTAAGTCCAATTTTTCTTTTTTGACTTTTTGGCAAAAGATATTCTCATCAAGATCAGAGCAGTAGTTGCAAGGATGGACAATTGCATCTGCTCGAATATAAAATATATCTGACGCGGCTGGACAACGTCGACCCACTTGAAGTTTCATTCCGTATTTTTGGTTAAGATATTTTATGAATCTTGGGGCTCCTAAGGTTCCCATCCTTATCTCGATTTTGTTTTGATTCGAAGACATTAATGCGGCTATTTTTCCTCCTGCTTTAAGCAACTCCAAAGAATCCAATATCAGTCCTTTCAATTTATTCCTTTGACTTGGATCCTGGGAGTAGATTTGTAAAGGCTCAAAACCAAGTAAATCAAGATTTAGTTCCTTACACAAATTCACCATTTCCGCGAGTTCATTTTTATTAGCCCTTGTTAATGTGCATTGTATACCAATTATAGTTTTCACTCTGTTATCTCTGAAATAGTTGGAAAGAAGTTTTAAGTTGTTTATCGCTCGATCAAACGTTCCCTTTCCCCTAATAGCATCATTACTTTCTCTCCTCGCCCCTTCTATGCTGAACACTATTTGTTCAGGGAAAATTCGAGCTAATTCCTCAATAAGAGTTTCATTGAGGAGCACTCCATTAGTTGCGATTCTACAATTTAGCCTCTTCTGTTTTGCGTAAACCAAAATATCTAGAAAATCCGGCCTTATAAATGGTTCTCCGCCCAAAAATTGTATTGTCTCCACTCCTCCTTCGGCCAACTTATCTAAAATCTCATAGACTTCGTTTGTCCTTAAGTCGAGCACCAAGTCTTGGGAACAAAAAGGGCTATAAAGACGCGAATTGTAACAGTGAATACAAGATAAATTGCATTTGCTAGTGATGTCCCATACTGCATGCATTGAAGATCTTACCCTCCTTTAGCACCAAATCAACAATGAACCCTGGGGATGAACAGTGTAGTTCACCCCCAGAATTTCAAGATACATCTATCTACCTAAGTTGCGGACTAATCCGAAATGCCGCCGCAGTGGTCGCATCCATAGTTGCTGGAGGCAGTTTCATCGGTGTTCTGTTCACGTTGAACCTTCAACTCCGGTTTTTCGTATCGCGACATTCTTTCTCACCTCCTTTCTTTTTTGCCTGATCAGGCTGGCAAGTATCCAAAATGATTCTGTTGAATCAATCCACTCATTTTCTCATTCCCTTCTCTGTTCCAGCCCCGGCCCTTCGGTGGGGCTAACCAAAGGGGCGAAGTTTTCGGGCACGTCTACTTGTCCCGCCTTTGGCGGGATCCCGCCCACGGCGGGAAAAGGAGGAAAGAAATCCATGCCTTACCAAATGTGTGTCTTTTGTTGTCCCTTCCCTCTCTTCTTTTCACCCCATCCCGCCTCCGGGGACGGCACAGAGGCGGGACAGGGCTTCCAACAGAAGGAGGTGGCTCGAATAGCCTTGCCACCAGGTAAAACCGATCCACTTTTGCTAACGTGTCGGTCAACCAGCTACACCCGAAAGCAGAAAGTATGCCGACTCTGAAACAACGGAACTGAAATCCCCCTAACTTGAAGTTCAAGCAGAAGATAAGAAGAGAGACATCTATGCTTATCAGGAAGTGTAGAAATGAAGAAACAAAAAAACCTTCTCAAAAATGAGAAAGCTTCATTTTCAAATTTCATTTAAGTTGCTCTTGTGTAAAGAGCTATGCTCGTCTCAAAAAAGAGAAAAGATTTCTCAAGAATGAGACTATGTCTCCAAATTATGGTCCCTTATCTTTCGATAAAGAGTTGCCCTTGAAACACCCAAAGACTTCGCCGCCTTTAATTTATCGCCATCGCATTTTTTAATCACTTCCACAATTTCTGTTCTTTCCACTTCTGCCTTTTTGCCCAACAGAGAATTCTTAGCAGCACTCTGAGTATTTGTCTCGCTTGATTTTCCCAATTCCTCAAGCAACTTTCGTCCATCGAATGGGTTCAGGACCGAAACCAGGCGCTTGACCTCATTAGCTAATTGACGAATATTGCCTGGCCAACGGCATCGCAAGAAGTCCTGCGAATAAGTCAACTCATCCAGATCCTGGCAGTCGACTCCCCGCTCAGCCAAGAAATGCTTAGTCAAAAGAGGAATATCCTTCTCTCGCTCGCGCAAAGGAGGCAGTCTTAGCTTCACCACGTTAAGACGATGATAAAGGTCTTCCCTGAAATTCCCCCTATTCACCTCTTCACTCAAATTCTTGTTAGTTGCCACTATTACCCTGAAATCTACCTTCCGAGGCTGAACCTCCCCCACTCGGGTCACTTCCTTGTCTTCTATCACATCCAGTATCTTAGCTTGGAGTCTTAAGGGAAGATCACCTATCTCATTCAAGAAAATCGTCCCTCCATCCGCCTCCTCAAAAAATCCCCTCTTATCTTTATCCGCCCCAGTGAAAGAACCTTTCTTATGACCAAAAAGCTCGCTCTCCAACAAACTCTCCGGTATGGCCGCACAATTCATCTTGACAAAACGTTTGTTCTTTCTTCTGCTCTCGTTATGAATCACTTGGGCCAAAAGGTCCTTCCCCGTTCCAGTTTCCCCCTCCAGCAAAATGGAAATGTCCGAATCCTTGAACTTTCTGGCTTGTTCAAGCAATGCCAGCAGATGGGGGTCTTGAGTGATTATGTCACAAAACCTATGCTCACGTCTTCGAGAGCCATCGGAAGAATCCGGTTCCCCAAGCCATTTGTTAATCCTGCGCTTCAAATCCTGGACAAGGGTCAGATCCCTTTCCTCGTTGAGTGACCTGAAGATCCTCTCCGAATCGTTCAAATAGGTTTCTGCCTTCTCATATTCACCGCTTTCGGCCAAAAATTCACAGAAAATCAAAGTGATCTTGCCAATGTGATAATCAGATCCCAACTCCCTGAATATCTCCCTCCCTCTGGCGTAATAGGCTATCCGGTCCACGTATCCAAAGGCATCCGACCTGAGCGTTTCCAGATAAGCCTTGCCTAATTCAAACTTCGCCCCGATCTGCTCCAAGATCAAAATGGATTTCTCGAAGCTCTCTTCGGCTCTCTCTTTCTGGTGCTTGGCAGTATGAATCTGCCCCAAAGCCCGATGAATCGCTCCGATCTCAATCTTCTCTCCCAAAGATGTGGCAACTTTCAAAGCTTTGTCACAAGATAACAAACCCTCATCATATTGTTTTTCCGCGATCTGAAGCTCGGCCAACAGACGGTAGGTCTGGCTAATGATGTCTCCTTCAGGTGCAACTTGTTCTCCGATAGCTATCGCATCCAAATAGTGATTCTTAGCTTTCTCGTAGTTGCCTTGTGCAAATTCCAGTTCACCTGCATACTCATGATAAATCGCTAATTCACGGACGCAGTTATTTCTCTTAATCAAAACCAGCGATTTCTCCCAAGCTGTGCCTGACTGCCCAAACTCTCTTTTCAAGAAGTAGACATACCCCAATGAAAGCAGTCCACGGCATAGATTTATCTCGTCTCCGGCTTTTTCATTCAGTTCGATATTCAGCAATAGGTTTTCTTCTGCTTTGTCCCATCGGCCCATCATCAAAAAACGTGCCCCGAGATTCCCGTATAGGATCGTTTTGTGCCTGTCGTCTTTCATCTGGTCACAACACTTCAAGGCGTCGGACAAAAATTCGACAGATCTCGGATAATTCCCTTTTATCGATTCGATGAAGGCTAACTTACTAAGTGCACTTATCATTCCCCTCAAATCTGATACTCTCCTGAAACTGGTCAAGGCATCTCTGATCTCAGTCTCTGCGCTTTTTAGATTGCCCAGATCAATGTGGATTAACCCTGAGACAAATTGAACCTCAGCTATTCTCTTGCTATCATTTGTATCTTTAACCAACGAAAAGGCCTTCATCGCGTTGTCCGACGCATCCAAGTAACTCCCTGAAAAACGTAATGCACAAGCCTTCACATAGTAGAATCGACATAGTTCTTGGAGTGGAATTCGGTCTATCTGGCGGGACGACTCAAAATCTCTTATCTCGGCCAAAGCTTGCCTGTATTTCTTCCCCTGGAGAAGTTTTTCGATCTGTTCAAATTTAGCTTTCAAATCTTTTGAGAATTCAACAGAAGGATCTTTCATTTTGTTCTCGTAAGGCTACAAGGGGTTTTGGGCTTCACTTCTTGAGTTGGTAAGCTTTGCAAAGTAGGGTTTTTCTTAGAAGATTCTTTCTCAGTCCGGACTACCAAATACAAAGTATTCCAATTGGGAATAACTATTACTAAGAGAGCATCGTCAAATTGATCTCCGTGTGACGGGCTAAGAAGTTCTTGGTCTGGATGTGCCAGAAGCCGCGCATATCTCGGATCAGGCCCCCCATAGCTCCACGAGGTAAGGAGCAGCAGTAAAAGAACGCACATAATCAGAATGATCGTTTTCTTTTTCATCTTATCCTCCCCTCCTTTGGGGACGATTGTTGTTTGATAGACAATTCTTCTGCCAACCAGGCCTTACGGACATGCATAGAGCATGCCGTGCCCTGACTTGTACCCCTTCAATGGTCACCTGATAATAGCATATCGGCAACTCAGTTAGTATGGTTTACTATTGTATAATGTAGACATGTCGAAACGTTTGTCAAGGGAAAAATTCACCTTTTTTTGGTTGTAATTTTCGATTTTTGCTTTAGATTGGTGAATGAAAGCTTCGGAGGCCCGACGAAAGTAAGATGCGAACGATCTTACCTACATTGCGCCCACAACAATGGGTCAAGAATCTTGTCCTCTTTGCCGGGTTGATCTTCTCTCAAAATCTGGGCAACCAGGGCATGATTCTTAAAGCCCTGGCCGGCTTTGCGCTTTTCTGCCTTCTGTCCTCCAGCGTTTACGTCTTCAACGACATCATGGACGTGGAAAGCGACAGAAACCATCCCACCAAATCAAGCCGTCCCATTGCCAGCGGTCGGATGAAAATCGGCACCGCCGTCTTTCTTTCGATATTCCTCGCCTCAGTCTCTCTAACTCTTTCGGTCTGGCTAAATCCCTTCTTTGCCCTTACCGCGGCAGCCTACTTCATTCTGAACCTGCTCTATTCTGTGTACCTCAAGAACGTGGTGATAATAGACGTGATGTGCATTGCCGCAGGCTTCGTCATCCGGGCGGTGGCAGGGGCAGTGGTCATCGGAGTGGAAATCTCTGCCTGGCTGGTAGTGTGCACTACTCTATTGGCCCTATTCCTGGGCTTTGGCAAAAGGAGACACGAGTTGATCCTTCTCGAATGCCAAGCCACCGACCATCGGAAGATTCTGTCTGAGTACAGTCCCTATTTCTTGGACCAGATGATCTCTGTTGTAACCGCTTCCACCGTAGTAGCTTACGCATTCTACACCATATCCTCTGACGTGGAGCAAAAGCTGGGTACAAAGCAGATGGATTTGACTATTCCTTTCGTATTATATGGTGTGTTTCGATATCTGTATCTGATTCACCAGAAGGAAGGAGGCGGAAGCCCCACCAGGATGCTTTTGAACGATAAACCGATCTTAGCCAATATCATACTTTGGCTTCTGGCCGTAATCCTTATCGTATACGTGTTTTGAAACGACGAAAGACGGATATGGAATGACGAATAACGAATAGAACCATTCCTCATCAGTCATTCGTCATCCGTCGTTGCTTTTATTGGGAGGTTTTGTGGCAAAGTCTAAAGTTGCGGTGGTGAAGACGTCACCGGAGAGGGTACTGGAGGATTACCAAAACCTTCTGAGGTTAGCCGAAGTAGAGAGTTTTCTCGCCAAAGACAAGGTTACGATTCTCAAAGACAACATCTCTTGGCATTATCCTTTCCCCGGAGCCAACACCACCCCCTGGCAACTGGAGGGAACTATCCAGGGCCTCAAAAAGCTCGGATTTGGGCAGTTGGTGTCTGTGGAGAATGAAACTGTAGTTACCAATGCGCCTAAGGGGGATAAGCTGAACAAATATCCGGGGGTTTTCAACAAGTACGGCATTGAGATTAAATACAACTTCTCTCAGGATTTCAAATGGGTCGAGTATGAGCCTAAAGGTAAACTTTTGGCGTTGCCTAAGATCTATAAGCACGGGATCCATCTTCCCCAGTTCTTCTTTGACAAAAATATCGTTCATCTTCCCACAATGAAGTGCCATATCTACACCACCACCACCGGAGCCATGAAGAATGCCTTTGGCGGGCTCCTGACTACCAAAAGACACTACACTCATAGCTGGATCCATGAAACCTTAGTCGACCTTCTGACCATTCAGAAAGAGATTCATTCAGGCATCTTTGCGGTGATGGATGCCACTACTGCAGGGAACGGGCCTGGTCCACGGACGATGAAGCCGGAGATAAAGGACTACATTCTGGCCTCCGGAGATTGCGTGGCCATAGATGCCGTGGCGGCGAAGATGATGGGATTTGATCCCATGAGCATCAAGTACATCCGGCTGGCTCACGAGCAGGGTCTGGGAACGGGAAGGGTGGAGGAGATAGAAGTATTGGGGGAGGACATTTCCAAAGTGAATTTCGGGTTCACCGTGGGGGACAACTTAGCCAGCCGGGCAGGAGATCTTCTATGGTTCTCACCTCTGCGAGTCTTCCAAAAGCTCTTCTTCCGCACTCCGTTGGTCTATATCTTCGTCTTTGGCTCTGCCTTTTATCATGACCGCTTCTGGTGGCCGGTTAGGGGCAAGAAAATCTTCAAAGAGTGGTCAGAGACCAAGTGGGGCAGGTTGTTCCAAAGCTATTAGGCTTCCTCAAGCAAAAAGATTAGCATTATCTGATGGGTGGCATCTGCGGTTGCCAGGTCGTCCTTCTTGAGCGACTCTGTTAAGACGGCTAAATGCCCTGTTCTATGGCGATAGGTTGCCACGACTCATAGAGGCGGGAATTCATCCCGCCTTAAAGCGCAGCCTTATGGGAGAAGTCGGTTTAGTCGATCAGACTGCCAGGAGCCACATCTACAGATCATCTTCCTATCACTGGTCCATATTCAGGGGGAGGGAAGAGTTGGTATTGTATTGATTTTCGGTAGGCCTGCTCTGCGCGAGCCTGGTCGCCTTTTTCCTGGTAGAACGAGGCGACGTGCAAATAGAACTCACTATTTTGCGGATCGTACGACTCTGCCTTTTGGTAAAACCCCTCTGCCTGATCCAGATTCCGAGTCTTCCAACTGTCTCGTCCCATTAGCTGATATACCCTCCAGTCGGCAGGCAAAGCTTGACGCTCCTCCGCGTCATACCACCGCCGTTTGAAGGTCTTCTTAGGAATGTGCGGTTTCAAATCCAATAACCCGGTATTCTGAAATGTGCTGTCAAAAACTTCCCAGTCCGGCTGAGCCACCACTTTCTGCACTGCCCCACAGGCTACATTATCCTTCAGGTTGACCTGATACAGAACGTGTCCCCATAAGTTCAAATACTGGTACATCGACAGATACCAAATCGGAAAGGTTATGAAATAGTCGGGACGATTCTTGTTGAAGTACAGGATATAAGGATTCTCTCCGAGAATTTTGTAAGGGATAATCTGGGGAGAAACTAAACCTTCCAAATCCAAGCATGTTCGGTTCCCGAAGAACTTAATCGCTCCGACATCATTTATCGCCACCAATGATCCTTCGGGGATATTCTGATTCATCCATTTACCCAAATGAACCTGCATCTCATTGATGTTCTTAACCGATAGCGCATAACGCTGCCCGCGGTTTATCAAGAAGCCCATCTGCAAGATCACTCCGGCCGTGACCAGCACATACATTACTTTCTTTCCGACGGGATTGACCACGAGGAATTTGGCCGTTCCGAGCAGACTCATCGCAGCAACAAGCAAGAGTGTAAACGAGAAGATGAACTTGAAATTCGCGAAATTGAGCACGGATGGAAAGAAATATCCGGAAAGGAAGCGCAATATCTCGTCTCTTCTGACCAGAGGATTCAGATAGAAGACCACGGTGAAAATCAACGCCACTCCTCCCAGATAGAAAAGCCATTTTCTCAGCGAAGCTCTTGACGCTGTCTCTTTCGAACCCTTGCTGATACCCTCCCACCCAATCACAAAGAAGATGGCTAAAAGTGGGAACAAGAATGAGACGTATCTATGCTCTCCGTAAAAAGAGTTGGCGTACGGAGCCACCACACCTCTAACCATAGGGATCAGAATAAACAGTAAGGGGTAGATGAAGGCATCTCTCCTTAGCAAAGATGAGACCAGTCCCCCCTCCAAAAGAAGGCCCAAAGGGCGTTTAAACGAATTAAGGTCATCAGCATGGACCCGCCCCAGACGAAAGGATTCAAAGTGAGTGAGATGACCAGTTCATTCAAATCGCCATGTCTTATGGCCCAGAGAAGGCCGGAATCCAACGTCTTGGCGGCGAGGATATTGGGAAGCAGATTACCCGTAGCCAAGTAGCTGAAAACAAAAGAGGGGCAAAGGAAAAGGACGAAAAGCATGAGCTTTTTGAAAATGGCCTTCCGGTCGACATGAAAACCCTTTTGACGTTCATTCTTGGTCATGACGACGTAATCATGTACCAGCAACAATGGATAAAGAGATATCAGCTCAGGTCGAGCGACAAAGCTAAGCGCACCGAAGATGGGAGCAAAGAAGATCTTTTGATTCTGGCCCATCTCCCTAAGGTGAAAGAAGAGGGTGAGGCAGAGAAGAAAAGTGGCGAGGGGAATCTCCATGCCAGAGAGAGCACCAAAAATCAGGGCCGGAGCTAAGGCGAAAGTCAAGACTCCAAGAAATGCCACTTCTCTTTTTGTAGTGTAGTAGAGGGAGATTTTGTAGGTCAAAAGGACGGCCGACAAGAAGAAGACTATTCCCCAGAATTTGCTGATAAGAACCACACTGTGAGTGATCAGATAGGAGCAGGAAAGAACCAAGACCCAGAGAATGCTGGTGCTGCCAAGCACCGGTTGTCCCGGATTGAAGGAGAATCCGTGCCCCGTAGCGAAATTCCTGGCAAATACCCAGAATATCCAAGCATCGTCCAGCGGGAAACCCAATGTCTTTGCCACCTGGGTTTCCCGGATCACGAAATAGGCCAAAGCTATCAGCGGGGAGACAAACAGTAAGGGAAGATACGCTTTATCTTTCATTGATTTCAGGCTTCTCAATAGTCAGTGTTTTAAGAACCTGCCATAGCAATATGAAGCGCGGGCGGGACCGATGCCAAGAGAAGGTCTGGTTACTTACGCCTTAATAGGTCTCGCAGAATCGCCTCCGTATCCGTGACGTAAGCGAATCCAAAAGCCAAATTCTTGAGCGTAGCCAGATGCAGTTCCTCGTTTATTGTTCCGGTGGCATCCAGGAGAAAGAAGACCCGGTAGTCGCGGAAATACGCGTCTCGCGTAGTTGACTCACAGCACAAGTTAGTCATGACTCCCGTAACCACTATGTCGGTTATGCCCAGACACCTAAGGACTGTTTCCAAATCGGTATTGTAGAAGGCGCTGTACCGGTGTTTATAGATTATCTTCTCTTCTGGTCGGGGAACTATATCGGGATGAATCTCCGCCTCTTTTGTGTTCTCCATGACCATCCCTCCCCACCACCAACCAAGAATTCCGCCATCCAATTCCCTGCTTTTATGTACGTGAGCTGTGTAGATCACCGGCAACCTTTTCTTCCTGAAGGCCGAGATCAGCCTGGATACGCTGGGCAATATGGCTAATCCCCCGGGGGTGAAGGTCGGACTTTGGGGATTGAGGAAGTAGTTTTGCATGTCCACCACCAGAAGGCAAGACTTCTTGAAATCCGGTTTCATGCGGTGGACATTATAGAAAGCGATCTCTTCTCTCCAAGCCGCTGCCTTCTTATCGATGTTGGCAGGGGTGACGTAGTAGTCATCCTTTCTCATCTTTCCGGCGGACATGTGCTCCTCCTTTCAGTATTCCAATCCTTTGATGGTTTAACGATTTTTGAGATAGGCAGACAATGAGAGCAATCGTTTACCTGCTGCTCTGTCCACGAAGGAATAAGCCCGCCACCTGTTTGCGGGCAAAAAGTATCCATAGAAGAAAAGGCAAGGTTTCGCTGAAGAGATATATAGGGACGCTCAACTTCTCGTAAGACGGCAGGGGCACCCCTTCTTTGCTGTACATTAGGTAGACTATCTCCGTCAAGATCATGTGCCACCCGATCAGAATCAGAAGCCCCCACCCCAGACGGGAGAGTCTAACTTTCAACGGCATGCCTCTGGTGATTGCCATAAGGGAGACGAAAGGAATTAAGTTGTTGAAGATGTCGACCGGGGCAGGAAAGCCCTGAATATCAAACCCGGCTACTTTTATCAGAATCAGGGTAAGAGTCTGGTTCAGAAAGATCAGATAATAACTCTGCCCTTTCCAGTGCCAGAGAAGAAACAGAGGGACAGAAATCAGAAGAAACTTAGTGATGAACAGCCACAGTTTTTCTTTCATAATAGACCACTTTCTCTATCCACAGAACCCAGACAGACACGATGATCAAAATCATGGCCACCTGCCAAAAATACAGGTGCATGAATTCAAAGCTCTTGGGGGACCAGTTGCCTACCATGGTGATAAAAACCATTCTGATTAGGTTGACGATGTAAAGAGCTGGAATCCCCAAGACCGCACCCAGCAGCTTCTTTTTCCAGTTGGCGGGATAGGCTATCATGGCGGCTAAGAAAATGAGCATCTCATAAAGCCCGGTGCACTCTCCCACCACCTCTATGGAGAAGTTGGGCAGCGAGACCACTCGCCCGCTGACCCCGACGGTCAGTCCAAAGAGCTTCAAGATGAAGCCGGTCAGGTCTGCGGTTACCACCATGAACCAGGTAAGCTGCGGATTGAATCTATCGCTCAGCAGTGGAAAAGTAGTGGTGAGAAGGGCTAAGAGTCCTAAGAAGATCAAGCAGAATTTGACGATAGCCTTGTAGGATTTCGACTTGGTTTTGGGAGTCTCTGTTTTTGCTTTGTGCGTTTCTCTTTTCTTCATTTCGAATGCACGATTTTCAGCATCTGCCCCTATTATATAATCTATTAGGCATCTTTGGCAAGCTAAAAGTCTAGGAGACGGGCTGAGGTTAGGCGCTCCGAATCCGTCTTTTGCTCAACACGAAGGCTGTCGTACCGATTAACACTCCGACCAATGCGATGGTTCCCCATTGACTCAGTGCAGGACAACCTACCCTCACTGACCGGTAACACAAATATCCCCATCCGTCGGCCCGAAACCTAACCCACGCGTCCGACGCGCCAACGCTGTGATCTGCGCTGTCTCCCGGCGCCAAGACGTACCAGTTTGAGTTCTGCTCTTTGACGCACATGACAATGAAAACGAGAACAGTGTCTGAGGTAAGGTTTCTGAACCTCCACGTATCTAAGAATACTCCGGGCAGGGGGCATGGTGTTACGTGAAATCCCAAGCTATCGTGACTTACGTTCACCGGATACACTTCGGCCTTTGCAAATTCCAGACCAAATGCAAACAGCACAAATATCCACAAGGCCAACATCCAGGCAAATTTAGAAATCGGATTTCTCATCTTCACCTCCTTTCACTGGCGACCTACGATCCATCTCTTATCAACCTCTCATCATCAATAGAACCCGTTGACGAATAGACAGGCCGTCAGGGTCGATGCAAACGGGCAGTTGAAAAATTCTAACGGCAGGGCTGAATGCCCTGCCCTATGAGCCTGCATTATCGTTGTTCGTACCGTCCGACGCCTCTGTCGGACGCTCATGAGCTGAACGCCATGCCCTCTCTGAACCTGCATCGTCGTCGCCCACAGAGGCGAGGATTCACCCCGCCTCACGGGACGACCTTCTCAACGATCCCTCTCCACAGACCCGGAAATGTGATTCTGTATCTCCCTTAGGCGCTTGAGGCACCACGTGTCCGTTGCATCCGTCCAGTCCGTTGACCACCTCAAATTTCAGACCCCCTTTTGCCATCTGCTCAAAAGGGGGTCTAACCTCCCTTGATGATCAAATTCTATGGTCTCTGTCGCCCGGCACGTTTAGGCCGGCACCGCTGATTTTCTCCTCCTGAGCATGATCAAGACAGCACTGCAAATCAACAACCCAGTTAGGATAATCACACCCCATCCGGTCATGGTCGGGATGCCGGAGTCACCTCGCACACGTACCCACCCGGTGTCAGGTGGTGGCTGTGGCAAACTACCTGAATAGTTAGTTGCGACGTAACTGTATAATCCTGAAACTGAAAACTGCACCGCTTTCGTGGACACGGCATGGGTCAGCCAAACGGTGTTGATTGGAGAACCTCCAACTATTCTCACACTGTCCGCACATGTATCTGAACCGGGCGCAAACGTTGCAGTGAAGGTCGCGTACTCAGCAGGCATTATCCGCAACGTGTCCGGGGTAATACTAGCACTTCCTGAAGGGCAGTCTATGAGAATAGGTCTCTTTTGGGCCGATGCTCCACCCAATAGAGTAAGAACGAACGCCACCACAAAAAGGGTAATAGGCACTTTTTTCATCTCTCAGCTCCTGATTATAGACGATCTTTCACAATGTCCATCTTACTTGCAATCCTTTTGTCTATGCAGGCGGCGCGCGCCCTCCTGGCACAAAGTAGACTCTTTGAGGAAAGAATCTGGATTTATGGAGAAGACCAAATGCTTCTTTATCTTCCTGAATCGTCCCGCCGCCGGATCTGGCCAATTGCAGGGTTTTGATAATGGCAAGAACCAGCAAGGAATTCAGAAGAACGATAATGGCCGACACCGTCAGAAAACCGAAAAGGCCAATCAAGCCATGTAAAAGAGGATGAGATAACCCGGGTTCCCCGAAAAACCCATGGGCAAACCCAAGTTTCGTCAAACCTATTTCCAACCCCACCCAAAGTAATGCGACGATAGACGGAGCAAATCCCCAGCGTTCGCGCGCCCTACCCGCTGACCAGCCGAAAAGAGCGAAAAGCCCGGTGCCGCCAAGCAGCTTGAGCATGGAAGGGAGAGGACGAAGGATCACGGAATCACTTAACCAAGCCGAAAAGAAAGAAAACCCCAGAAGGAATCCCAGCCTCAATGACTCACCAGGCGAAGTCTGGATTGTTCTGTAAAGGAAAGGAGTTAAGGCGAAAAGGGAAAAATACCAATAGTGGGGGAATAAGTTGGCGATGAGCAGGAGAAGACCAGAACTGCCCGCAAAGATGAAACTCTCAGCCCAATCCGCGAGGGATGCGTTGCCAAAGGCTAAGTCCGACGATAAAAAGCCGCTTACACCGCGCGTGGACGACGCTCAAGGTGTCCATCTTGGTGGGTCTTATGGAGTGCGTCGCACGACTGAGTTTGCCGCGGTTGTCCGTTACTTGCACGCTTATATTCGTTGCAGCCAGCCGGACGCATCAGAATCAATCTCCTCTGATTGCGGCGATTAGAAACCAATGATTGCGATTTGCGTCTAACTCACCGAGGACGGCGCAGCCTTATGACCTAGAGGGAACCCCTTGGCGGACAACGCCCCTTCTGGTGCGCCAAGCTAAAAGCAAGATATCAACAAAGCCATGTCTAAGACCGGACTTGCGCTAAGTCCCTTCACATCCAACTAACATCTAAGTAAATATCCAACTCTTTGAAAGGAATCCATCTCAAAACGGACATGCTCTCGACGAGTTGATTTCCCTGCAATTTCGGGCACCTTTCTAAGGAAAAACGACACACTACCTGTTGAAATAGAACCTTTCCTAACCAGACTTTCGGCTGAACGACTTAGAGAGTAGGATCATTCTGGTCCAAAGATTCCTATAGAAGATTGGTATTTGTTGCAGCCCAATCATAACAAATGCACAGAGGTCTGTCAAGTCTTATTTTAATGAAAACATGCCAGGTGTCTGGTGACTACTGGTTATTATAAGCGGAGCATAGGTAATCCCCTTAGCGCAAAATCAAGCATTACTGCCTCCGGGTGGACTCCCGGGAAGGCGTTTGACTCGTGATCACGTCGCGTGATGGCTGACTAGTGGGTGCCATTTTAGTCCATGATTTTCATGGGCTTGTTCAGACACGGGGTAGGTTCTTGGGCGGTCATCGGGGGCCTGCCCAAAAAATATGAAAGATTTCACTTGACACTGGCAGGTCTTAGGGTTATGTTAGTAACGAGGGACAGGGAAGGAAGGCTGTAGCGGGGGATTTTCACAGTCTTCTTGTGGTGTTTACGCTCAGGGTTAGCCTTTTGGTGGCTGAAGGGAGTTGATTTTACGGAGGTGGGAGGGCGAGTGAGGGAGTTTCGCCGACTTCGGGGTCGGCGTCTCATAAGTTGCTCCGCCATAGGCTGTTCTTCAAGAAATTCCTCGTCCCCGACATTTTACAGCGTATCATAAACTCGAAAAGAAACACCCCGAAGCAAAGGAGGTAGTGAAAATGAAACTCAAGACTCCTATTCTCGGTCTGGGGTTGCTGGTGCTCATTCTTTGGGCACTTAGCCTGAGCTTTGCGGCAAGAAGCAACGAGTATAGCATTCGCTACATGGTCCCGCCGAGTGAGCATCCGTGGCAGCATGATGGTACCAGCGGCGTGGGGGATAGGGCCAATTACGATTTGATCCCTGCGGGGCACGTACCCATTACTCCGTGTATGAGCGTAATGATTGCAATCCAAACTCGCCATTGGATAGCAGGTTCAGTAAGAAAGGCAACTATCATCAGGGACTTTGAAGCCGACAAACACTCCTCTTTTGGAGAAAGATGAGCAAGTCTTCAGAAGGCGCTTACCACAAGACTGGCGAGCTGACTCTGATTGAGTCGCTCATAAAGGATCACAAATACAAGGACGCTCTGGCTGAGATACGAGAGAAGGAGGCCGAGAGCCAGAAGGATAAGCTCTCTTCTGAAGGGGGATGGCTATCTCATCTGGCTTCCAAGGCGCTTCAGGGATTGGGCAGGTATGAAGAGGGGCTAAAGAAGGCTCAAGCAGCCTTGGAAGCATTCAAGAGCACATCCGAGAACGAGAAGCTTGCCGACATCCAGTTCAACCTGGGGATCATCTATTCCGATTTGGGAGACTTAAGAAACTCCGAGTTGCAGTTTAAGGATGCAGCTTCCACTTACCGAAGAGTTGAGGACAAAAGGAGCATTGTCAGAACCTACAGTGAGCTTTCACGCATCTGTTTCACCAAAGCAAGGTACAGTTCAGCCATAGATTATCTTAGCGATGGACTGGAATGCTGTGAAGAAATCAGGGACCAGAGGCTGGCGGCAACTCTGGCTGGGAATTTGGGCACCGTCTACATGCTCACAGATAGATGGGAAAGCTCGCGTGAGAATCTGCTGAAGAGCCTCGAATTGAACAAAGCATGCGGAAGCGATTGTAACGTGTGCCGTTCCTACCTGTCTTTAGCCTACCTGTCACTTCGGTTGAGACAATTTCCTCAAGCGACCGAGTATCTATCCGAAGCCTATCAATTGATTTACGATAACGGGCTTGCGCGAGAGGAAGCCATTTATCATGAATATGCAGGGGAGTTGGCTTTTGTGCAGGGTGAATGGGAAAAAGCAGAACAGCACTATGCTCAGGCAGTCAAGTTGGGCGAAAGCATAGCGCCCAAAAGCGCCATAATCAGCCAAGCATATCGACTCTTGGCGGAGCTTCAAACCGAAAGAGGAGAGTTGGAAGGGGCTTTCGCCTCCTATGAGAAATCACTTACGGCCTCGAAAACGGTCGGAGAAAGGCTGGAAGAGGCCTTGGCATACCGCACCCTGGGTCGGATTTACAGCCAAAACGGTCACCCTGACGAGGTTAAGCGAAACTTCTCTTTGGCCACCGCTATGCTGGAAGAGATGGGAGTCAAATTCGAACAGGCAAGAACCTACCTCTACATGAGCAAAAGCAGTTGTTTCAGTTTCTGGGAAAAGATGAAATTCTTGGGCCGGGCAGAGGACTTGGTTTCCCAGTTGGACTCACCTTATTATCTGGCCTTGGTCCATGCCGCATTTGCCCAGATATTCTTCCACAATGGGAGATTCGGCGAGGCCAAGGATTTTTGCTACCAGGCCAAACGCGCATTCGAGCAGTTGGGAGAGCAGGCTGATCTAGAATCGCTTTCGGTTCTGGAAAAAAAGCTTGAAGCCGCCGGTCCGGTCAGTCAGTCTGGGAGTTTGGGATCCTCTGCCGTCCGCAAGGATCATAGTGCGACCTTCTCTTTTGCGGACATTGTGACCCGTGACCGAGCCACCTTAGAGATACTCGAAAACGCCAAACAGACCAAAGACTCTGACATAGCCATATTGCTCGAGGGGGAGACGGGTACCGGAAAAGATCTGCTGGCCAAGGTCATTCACCACACCAGCCATCGCAAGAATAATGAGCTGGTAGTGGTCAGTTGTGCCGCCGTGCCCGAAGGTCTTTTTGAGAGCGAGCTTTTCGGCCACAGGAAGGGGTCCTTCACCGGAGCAGTGGCCGACAAGAGAGGGCTTCTGGATGAGGCAGTCGGAGGCACGCTATACTTGGATGAGATCGGAGAAGTTCCCTTGCCTATCCAGGTGAAGCTTTTGAGAGCCATAGAAGAAAAGGAGATCGTCAGAATCGGCGAGGTGAAACCCCGGAAGGTCGACTTTAGGGTGATCGCCGCCACCAACAGAGATCTGGACGAGTTGGTGCGGGAGGGGAAGTTCCGCAGCGACCTGTTCTATCGTCTGAACGCGATAAGGCTCAAGTTGCCGGCTCTGAGGGAGAAGAAGGACGATATCCCGCTTCTGGTGGAACACTTCCTGAAGAAACACTGGGTAGACCTGACCAGTCAGCTTGGTCCGGGCAGAGAACAACAGCAGCCGTTGACTGTTCCGAGCCTCGACCCCAGGATAATGGAACTGTTCATGAACTTCGATTGGCCCGGAAATGTCAGACAATTGGAGAATGAAGTCAAGAAACTCCTTCTGGTTTCAAATGGTGAACCTGAGATCTCATTCGCGCTGCTGGCCCGAAGCTTCGAGAGGCTCACCAATGGCAAGACTAATCATGGTGCCTCTCTGGCCGAACAGCTTGCCGAGTTGGAAAAGCAAGGAATCGAGAAAGCCTTAGCCCAAGCCAACGGGGTCAAAACCAAAGCCGCACAGCTTCTGGGCATGGACGAAGCGAAGCTGCGGTTCAGGATCAAGAAACATAATATCACCTACCCGTAAGAAAAGCGGGGGGCATTTCCTTAGCCATACATTCCAAAAAAGGGGAGTTTGTCTTAGCTTAAAGATTTTGCATCTTCGTTGGAGGATGTCCTTCCTGCCGAACCCAGGAGACCTGGGTTGATCAAATTAACGTGTCGGTTTCTGGTTGCCCAGTCTTCTCCAAAAGAGCCACTGATTAATGCGATTCAGTTAATATTCTTAGCCCCATGTAATCCACCTCGCTAGGAAAATCCGCAGATGTCCCTAACCTCTCCCGCTCTTGTTC
Source organism: Candidatus Zixiibacteriota bacterium (assembly GCA_049694315.1). Taxonomy (GTDB): domain Bacteria; phylum Zixibacteria; class MSB-5A5; order MSB-5A5; family SM1-73; genus CAIVRH01. The sequence goes on along the minus strand of JBAVQU010000028.1, from coordinate 45,048 downwards.
CACCCCTCCATTCATCTGGAGAGGGGGATTGGGGGTAAGGTCATCACCATGTCGATCCACCTGAATCAAGAATAGCCTCCTCTTTTTGAAGGAAGATGGCGACTGACTTGGAGAAAAATCTTGTATGTTGATTGCAATGGTCACATAACATGTTGGGTTTGCCAACCCGAGACTTTCATTTAACCAGAGGCTTCAGGGGCAGTTGCAGCCGTCGCGAACGGTAGGCAGGCAAAAGACTCCTTTGGGGGGCGAAAATCAAAAGCCCTTCCGCTTGCGCGGAAGGGCTTTGAATTTTTTCCTAGTGTGGTCTGCCTGTTTTGAGGCAAATCCCTTTTAGAAGTCTGCTGACAGCGAGATCCGATGGTTCTGGTTCAAGAAGTCGGCCTTCTCGGTCACGTAGGCATAGTCCAATCTGATCTTCGACACCTTGAAGCCCACGCCGGCGGAGAATTTCCCATCGTTGAGACCAGCCATCAACGCGGCGCTGTAGTTCGGGGCGAACTCCCAGTTGTACTCCGCACCGAAATGGAAGGTCTGGTCGCTACGGTTGATGGTTTTGCCGTAGTCGATGGGTATGCAAAGTGCATGATCCTCTCCCAGAGGATAGATGGCCAGCCCCACTCCAATGCTGGTAGGAACTGTCCAGTTATCCACCTTGGTGCCCAGATCCCGGACTGCCAAACCCAGAGCGATTCTGGGATCGACTACGAACTTGATGCCTGCATCGCCGCCAAATCCAGTTTTGCTGTAGTCATCGATCTTCTGTTGAATCACTTTCAAGCTCAAGCCGAACGAGAACATCTTCTGCTTGAACTCGTTTTTGAACGCCCAGGAGACTATGAACGCGTTGTTCATGTCCTTGAAGGTGCCCAGATTATTGTTTCCGGCATCGTACTTCGAGATGTCGTCGATTCCGGAGTTCAGCCACGTGATGCCGAACGTCCCATAATTGGTCACCTGAGAAGGCGTCCAGCCTAAGCCGAAATAGTTGTAATTCCGGTCGACGGCCATTCCCGCGGAGTACATGGCGGCTAAGCTGACGCACTTGATGTCAGCCAAACCCGCCGGATTCCAGTAGCCGGCTGTAGCGTCGTGAGCCTCAGCCACGTATGCGCCTCCCATGGCCAGTGCCCTGGCACCCACCCCCATTCTCAACATGGGGAGCATGTGGTTATCGTCCGCCCAGGCACTGGAGAAGCACACCACCGACAGCAGGCAAAAGACCACTAGGAATTTGGTTGTTTTGCTTACCATTTTCGATCTTCTCCTTTTCCTTTAAGAATTAACAAAGTTTCCGTTCCTTCTCCCCCGCCGTTAGTGGGGAATCAGGACAAGCCTTTTCAGGGTGTCCCGCCCAGAGGCGGGACACCCTGCGAAACTTTATTTATCCTTCTTGAGCACAGTAATCTTTATCACTGCTGTCTTCGTGCTGCCGCTGTCGTCGCGGGCATGGATGTAACAGAGATAGGTACCGTTGGCAACCTCGGTTCCCGCGTCCGTCTTTCCATCCCAGTACAGCGGGGTACTGATTTGAGTCAGCTTATCCTCCTGGAGATCTCTTACGAACTCGCCGCCGAAGTCATAGATCTTCACGCTGACGTAAGCGGATCTGCTCAACCCCAGATCTATCGTGGTTCGACCGTCTCTTGGATCGAACGGGTTGGGATAGTTGTGAGGCTGGCTGAAGGATAGCGCCTCGTCTTCGGTGTAGAAGGCGTTGAATTTGGCATCCACACCCTTGACTCCTATCGGAGCCGGGTTCCCGGCACGGTCTTTGACCATGATTTTCACCAGAACCCTGCCCGCAGGCGGACTGTACTCGATGCAACCGTTGGTCGTATCCAGCTTGACCGCCTCTACGCAATTGGAGCCTTTGCAGGCCAAGGAGTCGTTCTCGTAGAACTCCAGGGTTGACCAATCTACGCCCGACTTGGCGTCGGTGACGCAGATCTCGATCGGTCGGACTGTGGTGCTGGGCACGCTGATCACCGGGCCGATTGCATCCACCTCAAAGCTGCACTTGGAATAGGCGGCGTCGTAGTTGCCGATCACGTCTGCCGGACCCGTTCCGGTGGAATTGGTGCCGGAGTAAACGTAGACGTCCACTGCGTAGCCGTCGCTGCAATCCAGTATGCAATCCTCTAAGGTTACCAGACCGGTAGTCAGGTTGGCATGCTTCACCAGCTCGGGAGCCTGATAGTAGCACTCCTTGCCGCATCCGCTGACTCTGGCATTAACCGTGGTCCAATCCACTCCGCTGGGGTCGGTCACCCAGAACATGATGGTCGGATTGTTGTTCACGTAACCGTTGTCAAACGCCACCGCCGGACCCTGGCAATCGCTCTTCGCGTCAAAGGTGTAGGTGGTGTCATTGCCCACCAGGTCGGTGGCGATAACGTCCAGCGTATGCTTGTTGCCAGCCGACGGAGTATACTCGTACAGCCCGGAAGAAGCGTTCCAGACCAAAGAGCTGGTCTTGTCCACTTTATCCTCGTAGAGCATCACCGTCGCCACACCGGACGTGGCGTCCGTCACCCGCAGCTTAATCGGCCGCTGGCAAGGAGTCCCGCTGTTCGTCCAGGCGATGGAAGGACCCACGCAGTCAGCCTTGTAGTTCTTGAGGACCCACTTGAGATCAGTCGAGTTGCCGGCTAAGTCTTTTGGACCTTTTGTGTAAGTAGTTGAAGAAGACTTCTCGGAGTAGACTGTGACCCACAGATTCGAACCATCAGACAGGTTGAGCTGAGCTCCATTGCCCACCACGGTGATGGTGTCGCCGACTCGAGTCCACGCGTTGGGTCCGCTGGGCCCAAAAGTCTGGATGTAGTAATACCAGTTCAACCACAGGTCTACCATCAGCGAATCCCACATTACACCGCTGCCAGCGTCAGAAACCACTATTTTCACCGTCGGGTTCTTGCAGGAAACGTAGCCCGGCACGAAGCTGACCACGGGACCATTGCAGTCACCAGCCAGATCAAAGCTCTTGACCGTGAGGTTACCCAGCTTGTCAAAGGCTCTTATGTCAACGTGATGCGGACCCGCGCTTGGGGTATAATACCAGTAAGATGGATTGTGCGGGTCTTGCTGAATTAGACTCTTTAAGGTGCTATCCTCATACACGTAGACGTTACCCACGCCTGACATAGCATCCGTGATCTGGAACTTCAGCTCAGGATCGCACAGAGTGTTGTAAGCGCTGGTAATGGTTGGACCATAGGCGTCGATCACAAAATACCGCCAGAATGGATCTAGTCGGTTGCCCACGCAGTCGGCTATTCCCCCATTGTATCCATAGTAGTTATAATTGGGACAGCTGGCTCCGCATTTCCAGGCTGGTCCACCATAGACGAAGACGTGCAGATACCCGCCCTGGCTGAATTCATAGGTTAAGTCCACACAAACAGTGGTGTCATTCACCCAATGGAGCTGATCCGGGGCTATAGTGGCATCGTAATAATGCTGACTGGGATCCGTGGTGTAGTTGGAGCTTGAAGCTCCGAACACGTCCATCCAGATGGAGTGTTTGTCTATTCCCGACTTAGCGTCATTGAAGTACATGCAGAAGTGCGGGTTCTTGCTTACGTAGGCGCCGATGCTGTCGGCAAACACCATCCACGGTTTGGTCGCATCCACCTTGATGTGCGCCGTATCGGTGCAGGTCTGGATGTGGTCGTTCATGGCAGTCACTACGGCGATATGATCCCCTTCAGCCAGAGGATACATCGGCTTGCAGTAGGTGCGATACGCGCTTCCGTCATATGTCCGGTAGCATTGATCGCACTCATTCCACTTATCATTATCGCCCGCGGAATGCAGGTAGGTGGAATCGTTCCACCCGGCTCTGAAGATTCCGGAGACCTTGTCGTAGCCTGAACCTTCGAACGAACCGAAGCCTCTAGCCCACTTGTGACACACGTCATCATGAGAGCCGTCGTAGATCGGGATAAGCTCACCCGGGTTGAACAGGTCAGCCTTGAACTGGATGGAGTGCCTGTCGATGCCATCGGTCCCCTCAACGTTGTCGGTGATATTAGCTTTAAACTGGGGGGTGGCATTGGTATAGCCCTTGCAGTAAGGCTCCACATCCAGCATATTCACCACGATGGTACCTTGGCACGGACGCTCCTTCAGCCGGACCACCACAAACGGACCGCTTAGGCACGTGGTGGCGAACTCCACCGTATGATTGGTGGTGTTGAATCCTTCCACGCCGTTGGGATAGAAGATGCCGTCGGACTTGAATTCGCCGTCTTCACAATCCCACCACATCACTTCCAGATGCGCGCTGTCGGTCGTAACATTATGGTCATAGCACATCTTGATCTTGGCATAGTTGGTCTCGCCGGGGTTGAAGCAGCAATCACTGGAAACGTCACTCGGGGATTTGAGCATCTTGCCTTGTTCCCCGCCGTAGTGAGAGCCATACCAGCCGCAACAATAGTAGCAATCGGTGAATGATATGTACGTGGCCATGCCGTTATTGTCCCCGATTGGCTGTAGATCCGGCTGACTGAGCGAGCTCCACTCCAACCAGGTGGGAGACACCCAAATGTAACGATCGTATTGGAACGTGCTTCCCACTGCTCCCTGCGGTATGGTAACCTGCACACAGCCGTTCTGATAGGTTCCGTGAGTGCCCACGTCTCTCTTCACCTGGACCACATCGAAGCTTCCCTGATTTAGATAGGTGATCTTAGCCGGCTCACCGGTTGATGCCGGAGGCATCTGAGAAACCTTGACGGTCACGGAGCTGAAGAACTCAGCTGGTCCGCCGTTGGTGATGGGGTCGGCAAAGAATGAGCCGTCATACTCGCTGGAGTTGCTCAGACTATCTTGCATCTCCACGCACTCATAGATATAGCTGGAGCCATATCGAGCGATGATCACCGGTGTTCCCACGGTGCTCTTCTCGTGGACCACTCCATGCATGCCTCCCACACACCAATTCTTCATGAAGGAGAGTCCTTCCAAAGGTCCGGCATATGGGGTGATGGTGCCGCTTGCCACCGTGAAGTAAGCCACCGGGGCCAGGCTGTCGTTCTGGTTGGAGCAGGTGTCGTGCGAGATGACTCTGATCTGGTAATGACCATCGGTCAGAGAAGCCGGGTCCCATGAGGTCTTGTAGAGATAGTAACCGCACTCGCAGCCCGGAGAAGAATAGCATCCCATGGTTAGGGCACTCGAGTAGCCGATGGGCGTCCAGTTGGTGGAGCCTGAGTCGGCATACTCAAACAACAGGGTCCTGAGTTTTTCGCCGGCATATCCATAGATGTAGTTACCGTCGAACCCGCCAATGGTGGTTATCGGAGCCGTGATGTCGGATACGTAGACCGTCTCTTTCTCCGAGTATCTTACGTTTCCGAGGCAGTCGTAGGCCTTGACGTATATCTGGTAGCATCCATGGCATCCGGTAAACTCCAGTCCGGAGGTATTCCACTGTATGGTGTGGAATCCATCCGACACCGGACTGACCTCAAAGCACTTGGTGTACTCCGGGTGGCGGGAAACAATGGAATCTACGATAGTCCCGTGCTCACCCCCACGCCAGAACGTGTCGCATGTATCGGGGATACAGTCCTCAATGCACACCGAGATACTGGTCAAACCGGAGTTGTAGCATCTGGTCCATCCGTCGGACGAACTCGAGTCGATGGCCACGATCTCGATAGGGATGACCGCGCCCCGACTGATATCGACGCCATACTCCAGGTGATCCTCACCATTGATGGAGATAACCTTGGCGAACGGACCGGTGTTGTCCAAGCTCACCACTTTCGGCTTGGATTCGCCGTACTTGCCGGACTTGTCGTAAGCTACGGATTTCACTTCATAGCGTCCATCCGTTATCTGCCAGGTATACCAGTTCACCGAGTATTTGCCGTCGGTCGGGAAGTAATCACTATCGATCGGTGTCCAGGTGTCAGGGTAGGTAAAAACGTTCTTATACATGAAGACCACATGATCCACCGGGATTTCCGAAGTGGCCACGGCATAAAGCGGGACCGTGCCAGACACATATACCAATGTATCTTCCGGATTATCCGGGCAGGTGCGCTTGCAGGTATAAGAATCGGGTATGCTTACGTCGACCGAAGGCGGCAGATTGTTGACCGTCACCTTGATGGTATGCGGGTTTTGGTCCACGTTGCCGTCGCAGTCAGTCGCCACCGCTCGCAGTTGGTATACGCCATCGGGGACGGTATTCAAGGTGTACCAGGTCAAAGAGAAATCAGGTGCAGGTGCAGGTGCACCCTTAAGACCTCTTTCGCACCCCGGATTGACGCAAGCGTTGGGATAACCGCCATTGATCGGAAGCCAAGTGGTATCGCCTTCAGATGCGTACACTCTGTACTCATAGCACACCTTGGCGATTTCATAGGCGTTCAACGCTTTGACGTCGAGCTTGACTTCCCCGGAGACGTAAGAATCGTTCAGCGGCTTAACTATGACCGCCTGAGTCGGGGTAACGTCCAGGATGTAGAATTCGATTTCGTCCGCTTTGGAATTGCCCAGGCTGTCATAAAGCACTGCCTTCAGGTAGCCTTCCCAGTATCCGTCCTCCAACATATATGCAGGAATCAATCCCTGCGTGAGTGGGTTGAAGGTTACCGGGTAATGATAGGGATTGGTGGAGGTGCCCACGTGCACGCAGACATCGGCGTTGTCAAATTTGGGGCTGCCCTTGGCACGGCTGATTTGCGCCGGCTGACTGGTGGTGTCCCAGCACAGGAACCATTCCACCTTCATCACCTCGCAGGTATCCTCAGACGGCAGCACCGAGATCTGGGCGGTGATAGTATCTCCCGCCCTGGCGCCGGCAGCGCCGGTTCCGTCTAACCACTCGCTCGGATTGACCACGTGGATCCCCGAAGCCGGATCACCCACGTCGGATATGGCAGGCTGCGGGGCCTCGTTATCCACGATGACCTGCAAACCGGAGCCTTCAATCTCCGCCGCGTTGAAGGTGTGGTCGTCAAATTTGTGATCTCCGTCCATATCGAACATCATGTTCCCGGAGATGTCCTTGGCTATCGCCCTGAAGTAGACTAAGTGGTTCTCCAGGTGAAGGCCCGTGGTGTTAAATCCGTGGTAAACATAGACCATCCCGTTAGAGGGATATCCCTCGCCTATGTAATGCCAATAGTAGTTGATGTCCGGATTGGTGGTGGCATCCAGGTACCAGAAAGTAACCTCGTCGACGTCTACCGTGGTATCCAGGAGGGCAGCCTTCAGGTCGATGTCTCCGGCGACCTTGGAAGTGCCGTTGCATCCGGTCTTGACTATGTCATCGATTTGGAGCTGAAGCCGCGGAGCCTTGCAATCCACGAACACCTTCACCATATAGGATGTATCGGCTTTGTAGTATTGGGTGTAGCCGATGACTCTCAAGAAAACGGTGTCACCATCGTGCAGACCGCTATTAATCCAATAGGTATGCCACGAACTCTGCAGCGGAGTAACAGTCACATTAGCTTTCGCACCGCTGCTGGTCACGGGATTGCTCACCACGTCGTCAATCAGATACCAGGGATCGGATCCGGTGGGCGACCATTGGAAGACCACCTCGGAGACCGGCACCTCTGCGCAAGTAGTGTCCAGCTCAGCCCTGATGTAAACCCCTAAATGGTGGTCCGGATTGCTACAGGGTATCCTTTCCCATTCCATCGGGTCTACGATCTTGACGCACGGCGTCTGCCAGGCAGGCACGCAGAACGGCACCACTAGGTCTCCCTTTTTTCCGTTGGCCTGATCTGTGACGTGTATGTACAGGTTTTTTGTTCCCTGAGCCCAGTGATAAGCGTCAACCATCAGGGTGCAGGGCATAGTGACGTTGGCCCGGTAATCGATGCGCTTGGACGTGATGTCGTAGATGGCCCGCACGTCGATGGTGAACGAATCGGTCGCCGCCGCTCCGGTCACCGTAAAGATCACTCGGTTGAGCGAATCCGCGGAAACGTTGTATCCGCATGCGGTCTGCGGGGAAGCAAAACCATCCACGCTGACCACTTGAACTTGCGGAGCCAAAGTGTCCCAATAGATGATGAAATGACCCGGCCTAAAGACGTCTCCGTTCACGATGCAGGCATCGTTGTATGCCATGATGGTGTCTTGGCAATTGCCGACCTGGTCACAGGCTTTGGTCATGATCTCCACCCATCCGAGATAGCCATGTATGCAATTAGCCAGATCGGTGAAGACATAACCTTGTCCGGGATAATCCATCGTACCGCAGTAAGTCCACGGTCCCGGAGGAATTGGTCCGGACAGATCCCGGCGGAACCTGTACCACAATTCGGCGCTGGCCACGTCGTGAGAAGTGGAATCGGCCACCGCCTTCATCTCAAACGGCGAGCCAAAGGTCATTCCCGAATCCGGCAGAGCGATGCAGACGTGCGGAGGGGTTCCATCCGCCACCGCGCTCATCTCCTTGCTGAAGTCGCTTAGGTTGCTGCAGTCGTCCTGCTGTTTTATCTTGAACTTGTAATACTTGCCGTCGCTTAGGATCTCCGATCTCCACATGTTGGTGTCGGCCTTGTATTCTCCGTTGAAGGTCGCCCCAATGGGAGTGGCCCCGTAGCCTGATCCGGAGTCGACATACACGTAGAAGAACATGGCGTCCTTCTCGTTGCATGAGTTGGCTGGAGTCGTCTGGCTGGTTGGCCATCTGATCTCCACCCTAGCTCCGGCTACCGGCTTGATGTACAGTTTGTCCTGATTGGTCCACCGCGGACGTCGGGTATCCAAAATCCGGTTCAGCCGCGGCGTCCTACAGGTGGCATAGTTGCCGGCGGAGTCGTAAGCGGTGATCAACACCGTGTAGTCGTAATCGATGGCGGGCGGCGCGGTATTGTTGGTATCCTTGCCGTCTTCGATCGGCGGCTCTCCCACTTTCCAGAGCAGGTTATACACCTTGTCTCCGGCGGTATGGTCTCCGTGAGTGGCAGCTCCGTCGTCATAAAGCGGTTGATTCGCCGGACCGTTTATTCCTCCCTCCACCAAATCGACCGTCACCGCAGCCAAATCGTTGGTGCCGTTGAGGTCTGCGCCTATCTCGACTGAGTCGCCTATGCCTATGCAGGCAATGGTGTCACTGTCGTAGCGATAGTAGTAGGAGCAGGAGGTGAAGGCCGGCTTCTGCAGATCCACCCTCTTGTTCAGCATCTTCTGCAGCGTATCGTAGTTACAAGCATTGTCCCAAGCCCAGATGGTAAGCCGGTTGTCCGAGCTGTCGGGCATCATCTGCACCGGCTGTTCGGTCAAAAGCACCTTCTTCCGGAAAATCCAGTTGTTGTTGGATATGTCTTCCAGCTTCACCCATTGCATGCCTGGGGTGCTGGGGAAGTAGGTCCGCAGATCCGCTATCATGGAGTCCACTTCGAAGCTCGGGTTAGACGTACCCCAAGCGTAAATCGCCAGTGAATCTCCGATAGCCGCGATGCCGTCTCCGTTCTTGTCGTAGCAGATGTAAAACTGAACCGAGTCTATTTTGGGCTTACAGGTATCGATCTTCTTGTTGAAATACAGCTCTGCCGTGTCCTTGTTTCCGGCGCTGTCCGAGGCAATGGCGTAAATCACGTAGCCTGTGTCTACGTCAATGCAGCCGGGGATATGGGTATCCGGGATGGTGAAACAGCTGTCCCAGCCGGCAATTGGACCACCCTTGTCTGGCCTAAAACAGCCCCTCCCGTTGGTGCCGGCTTTCAAGGGGAAGTTTTGAGCGAAACCGAACGCCCTCAAATCTACCGTAATATCCCCCTTGATGGCATCCCCTGGCCCGGTGAACGCCGTAGTGTCGGCCATGATGCAAATGGAGTCGCCCAGATCAATCATGCCGGTCTTGCATCCATCGTAGCCGAAACACCAGTACATAGTTATCGGCGGCCCCTGGGTGTCGAACACCAGCTTGAACGGGTCGAAGTACGGGGGTTGTTGGCCCACTGCCGGATGATATCCATTGTTGTTCACCCGGTTGGTGTTGGTCTCACCCGAAGTCAGTCCCAGGTGAATGTATCCCGGCTCGAGCACCAAGTCCAGCCCGTGCGTATCATAGTAGCGGGCCTGGGCATTGACGCTGTCGGTGTAAGCGTCCACGGTGATGTAGAAGGTATCCACGTTGGATGCTCGGATCAAGCGATTGATGCCGGAAATCACAATCGTGTCCTGGGTCTCGAACCGCATTCCGGTGAGATCGAACGACTTGATGTGAGTGTCCGTGGACTGCCATCCCTTGGTGTGATTGGTTTCCACCCACAGCTTCAGCTGTTTCACGGAAAAAGCTCTTTCCATGTAGCTTTTCACAGCTAGAGATTTCAGGGTGTCGTGAGCACCACCCGGGATGGTAAAACCAATGATGGGTTGGTTGGTGGTGGTTGCGCTCACCCGATAGAATTGCGTAAAGACCGTGTCCGCGGTGAAGTCCGCCAGCGCCGTCGAAGCCAGCAATGGCAAGACCAAAAGCGCCACCATCACAAAAATGCGTAAAGGTTTCATTTTACAAACTCCTTTGTAAAATGGATGGAAAAGGTTTTCAAAACAGTTTTCTGTTTTTTCTTTTGGCATTTCGTTACATCCCCTCCTTCCTTACGTTCTGGTTGAGTTTTGCTCTTTAGGGCGAGTCTGTTAAGTCTTGATCCTCCGCTCACCCTAAGTTCATTGATTTCCTCTTTTCGGCTTTTCGGTTTCTAATCCCTTTGACTCACCTCCTTCGCAGCAGAAAAAAAAATTCGTGATCTACTTTTCAGAGTTGTCCACATTTCAAAAGGAAGACCCTCTTCCTTTAAGTTCTAACCTTTTGCGGAAGAACCCTAACACATCACCCCCTTAATCTCCCCGTCCGCCGGTCCATATGCACTTCACCATTTGTCAGTTTCTCTGCCAAGCTCACGGAAATCAAAAAGAAGGAGAAGTTAAAATTCTCCCCTCCCAAAATTTTTAACTCTCTCTAAAGGGCTCGCTTCCTAAGTCTCACCCTGAAGGGCCGCGTCCAATTTCAATCCGCCCTGATGTAAGACCAACTTCAATGTCCAAAAACCGATGAAAAAAAACCAACCTCGTTGTCAAATTGAGGTCAAATATAAAGACCCCCCAAATCTTTGTCAAGAAGAATTTTAAGATTTTGAAAAATTTAGGGTTAGCCATATTCCTGATCTCTCATTTGAGCAGCGGATTGTTCTTCTTTTTGTACACTTCTGATTCATCCTAATCCAGATCACCATATCAAAACCAACTAAGGATCATCCAGTGAACTTGGGGCCAGCACTAGAATCTGGCGTGGACAGTTGTGCAACAGCGCAGGAGTGACAGGTGTCCGAGGAGGAAAGGGGACTTCTTATCGTTCCTATGAATTTGCAGCTTCTCCATGATTTCTGATGCCGTACAGAAAAACGCACTTAACCATCCTCAATTTCTTGTTTCAAACGCACACAAAACTTATCGGCAAAGCCATTCAATTACTTTAGCCAACCCATTGATCAAAATGAGCCTTCCCGGATCACCGGGTCCCTCTCTGTCTACGAGGCTTCCATTCCGAAGGTTCAGAATCTTCTCCCTCCGAAGATGCCAAGCATACAACCCCGTCAGGGCCGCAGATGGATCCGCAATCCCATTTCCCTCGATGTCTCCTAAAGACGCGCGCGCTTCGACTTCGACCGGGCGGGAATCAAAATCGTTGGGCGAATTCCCTGGAAGAGCGGCTCACCCGCCCACACTAGAGATGGCCCCGCCAGAGTGAGGGCTGAAGAAATGTGGGAAAACTGCTTGACTTAAAAGACCTGGGAAGATAACATACCAGGGAAAAGTGGGCCAAGGAAGATGGCATGAAGATCGGCCGAGCACCGAATACTCTCAGGACGCCTGGCTTTCTCGCCAGACCCAGGGCGGACATATTCTGACCAGAACCAAGTCCATCATAATCGCCGGTCTGATCAGCGGTATCCTTATTCTTCTGGTGCTCTGGAGCGTCAGACTATCCTCTGAGTTGTCGGAAGATAAGTTCGTGAAGGTTTACGTCCAGCTTTCCATCGCCCGGGAGACACTGGCCCCGGATACCCTTAAGCTGCAAGAGGAGAAAGACAGCATATTCAGGCAGGCCGGCGTATCCCGAGAGGAGCTGGATCATTTTATAGCCCAATGCCATCAAAATCCGCAACGATGGATCAGGATATGGAAAAGGATCGTGGAGCAACTCGAGAAAAGCTCAGCCCTAAAAACCCCTTCGAAGACAGGAAATCTCAAGTGACCATGAAGGCGTTTCTGATGTGATCTATCACCTCCTCTTCCTTCCCGTAGCTTAGCGCCAGGACGTCAAATCGAAAATCACACCCGCTTATCTCTTGCTCTTGGATGTAATGCTGGGCCGCTTGGATGAGGTTCTTTTGTTTCCTGTGATTCACCCTTTCCTCCGGTGCTCCGAAGCTTTTCGATCTTCCCGCCTTGACCTCGACAAAAACGATGGTATTCCCGTCTCTGGCGACCAGATCGATCTCTTTGTGTCCATATCGATAGTTTCGTTCCAGGACCAGAAAACCTTTTCCCGTGAGAAATTCGGCGGCCTTATCCTCACCCTGTCTGCCTAATTCCTGCTTGTATCTTCTCATGGTGTTTTCCTCTGCCTATTCTCTCCATCTTGCCCGTCAACCCTCTCGCCCGCTCATGCCGGGATAGGCAGGTGTAAGGGACGCGGGGGAAAAGTCTCAAGGGATTCTCAGGTCGATCTGATTTGTCTGACAGAGACCCACTAACTTAAACGATTTTCGATGGATTTTACAGGGACCGAAGGTCTTCAAAGCCTGGACATGGGCCTTGGTGGAATACCCTTTGTTTTCGGCGAAACAAAACTCCGGGTATTTCCGGTGGTATTTAAGCATGATTCTGTCCCGGGTGACCTTGGCCACAATGGATGCCGCCGATATGCAGAGGCTTATGGAATCACCCTTAACCACGGGCGTCTGCGGGATGGAAAGGTGGGGAATTTTCTGGTTCCCGTCCACCAAAACGAATTCCGGCGGGTTTTTCAGCTGCTTCACCGCCTGGCACATGGCGGCCAGCGAGGCGTTCAGGATGTTGGTTCGGTCGATGATCTTCTCTCCCACTATTCCCACTCCCACCTCCAGGGCATTCTGGAGGATTTGGTCAAAGAGCACTTCCCTTTTGGCGGCACTCAATTTCTTGGAATCATCCACGCCCGGAAGAAAGAATTCTTGGGGAAAAACCACAGACGCAGCCACCACCGGGCCTGCCAGGGGACCCCTTCCCACCTCATCCACACCGGCAACCGTACGGTAGCCCTGCCGCCAAAGTCTCCGCTCCAGCTCAATTCCGCAGTTGTGAAGTACTAGGTTCTGGGGCAAACACTCGTCGAACAGTCTATTGGCCTCGTCCACCATAAAATCCCACGCCCACAGTTATTAGTCTTGTATGCCCGGTCGAGTCTTTCTTGCCTGTTCCAACCCCTCTTCCACGCTCAATAGTCTGGTATTCAGAATCCTCTGCGCTTTATCCGTCTTCAAACCTGCCCGGCGAGGTCGTTTTGCTTTCTGCTCCAAAAGCTCGGTGCGGATCGGAGAAATCAGATTCCGGTCGAAACCGAACTTCTCCGCAGCCTTTAGGGCAAAATCGTAACGAGAGAGATATTCAGTTCCGCCAACGTGAAAAATCCCGTCTAAGCCCCTTTTCGCCATCTCCAATATGCACCAGGACAAATTGTCCGCCAAGGTGGGATTGTTGAACTGGTCGGTGACCACCTTGACTTTTTCTCCTGCGGAGAGCTTCTTCAGAAGCCAGATCAGGAAGTTCTCTTTTACTTTTCTGCCGAATCCATAGAGGACGTTGGTCCGGACGATGAGACCATCTATTCCACTTTGTTCTACCAGCTTTTCGCTTTCCAGCTTGGTCTCGCCATAGCAGCTGACCGGCTGGGGAGGATCGTCTTCGGAGTAAGGTCCGTTTTCGCCGTCGAAGACGTAGTCGGTGGACAGTTGAATTAGCTTCATGTCATGTTCCCGACACCAAGTCACCAGGCTTTTTACCACGCCGACATTGATTCTCCAAGCTTGACTCTTGTGAATCTCACATCCGTCCACGTCCGTGTAGGCGGCGGCATTTATGATGACCGAAGGGTTATGAATTCGAAGCAAATCGCCCAGCCTCTTCCCGTCGGTTAAATCCAGGCTCTCGTAGGATAGATCCGGAAGGGGAACAAAGCTTTGGGGGTGAAGGTCGAAAGCGATTACCTGATAGGATGAGGAGAAGTGTTGGCAGAGCTTCTGCCCTAGGAGTCCATTTGAGCCGGTGATTAAGACCTTTTCTCTGTCTTGTGCAAAGCTCACTTCCCTTCCTCAATTCCTGACAAATGCTTTTATTGGTTATTCGTCATCCGTCATTCGTCATATGCTTTACGATGATTCCCTGAGGCCATAGTGTTTCTCGTAATACTCCAAGTATTCTCCGCTCTTTACCCTCTGCCACCAGCTCTGATGGGTGCGATACCATCGCACCGTCGCGGCGATTCCCTCTGCAAATGAGACCTGCGCTTTCCAGCCCAGCTCCCGCTTGATCTTGGAGCAGTCCAGCGAGTAGCGCCGGTCATGAGCCGGCCGGTCCTTAACATGCTTTACCAGGGACCGGGGTTTGTTCAACTCCCGTAGTATCAGACCGGTGATCTCCAGATTGTTCTTCTCATTTCCTCCGCTGATGTTGTAAGTCTCCCCCGGCTTTGCGTGATGCAGAACCAAATCTAAAGCCCTGCAATGATCCTCGACGAAAATCCAGTCCCGGACGTGGAGGCCGTCTCCGTAAACCGGCAGGGTCTGGTCAAAGAGGGCATTGGTGATGAAAAGAGGAATGAGCTTCTCGGGAAATTGGTGGGGACCGTAGTTGTTGGTGCATCGGGTGATGACGGCAGGCAGACCGAAGGTCTGGTGATACGAGCGGACCAAAAGATCAGCCGAAGCCTTGCTGGCAGAATATGGGCTGTTGGGCAGAAGGGGAGAGGATTCGCTAAAAGAACCTTTCTCTCCCGAGCTCCCGTACACTTCGTCCGTGGAAATCTGGATGAATTTGTCCACTTTGAGCCTGAGAGCGGATTCAAGCAGAACCTGTGTTCCTAAGACGTTGGTTTTAACGAATATCGCCGGATCGTAAATGGACTTGTCCACGTGGCTTTCTGCGGCAAAGTGGACAATGGCGTTTACACCATCTTTCGCTGTCCGGCTCACCAGATCCGAATCGCAGATGTCGCCCCTGACAAATGCGTAGTGGGGATGGTCCTCTACCTCGGAGAGGTTGTCTAAGTTGCCGGCATAAGTTAGCTTGTCTAAATTAACGATCAAATAATCTGGGTACTTGGAGAGAATGTATTTGATGAAATTCGAGCCGATGAAACCCGCCCCCCCAGTGATTAAGATTTTCATAGCACTGTTTAACCTTTGATTCTCTTAAACCAGATCCGACATCATTAGATGATCTTTGCTTCAATAAGCATGAATAACCTTTTGACATCAGTAAATTTCTCTTCAATTTCCTCCTCTTCCAGATCTATTTCTCCCCAAGGCGGATAACGACTTTTGAAATAAAACTCGGTCAGGTATGATGCTGTGGGAACGAATGCCTCAAAAGATTCATCGGATTTTATCGCTTCTCCTAATAAGGTTCTTACATCATGAATTTTCTGCAATTTCCATCCGTGACAGATCAGATATCCTTTTAAGCCTTTTTCCGCGGCTTGTTGCAAGAAATATACTACATCTTCTGTTGGTCTGTGATTGGCAAAAAGGAATTCAGCTTCTTCCAGGTCCTTCTTAGCTGTGGTTAACCATTCTTTCACCCATTCCTTCTTAGCCATACAGGATTTTCCCTTTCTCCAGTATCTCTTTCACAAAATCATCTTCGATTTCTAATCGTCTTTTCATCTCGTTTGGAGTATACACCAATACGTCCAGGGGGAATATGGCATTTTCTTCATCCAAAATCGTGCGGATTTCCACTGATCGATCAATCCCCCTTGCGTTCGTATCTTTTATGATGAATAAATCTATATCACTCTCTCTGGTTGGTTTTCCCCAGGCGTACGAACCAAACAGAATGATTTTCTCCGGCTTGTATTGCCGCTTGATTTTCTCCACTATCCGGCTGATTATTTCTCTGTGGTTCTTGTTTTTCTTCACTTCCTTCTATCCATCCTTCCTTCCCCATTCATATGGAATATCGTTCTGGTGGGGATCAACCCGAAACTCATCTGGCCGCTGATAATCATACAGCTCGGTGGGCACATTTATGCAGATGGCTTCTTGATCACCTACGCACTTGAACCCATGCAGAACCAGCGGAGGTATCTCTACCAGCATGGGATTGTGTTCTCCTAAGAAGAATTCGTTTATCTCCGCTTTGGTGGGCGAATCGTCCCGGCTATCATACAGCACCAGTTTGATCATTCCCTGCACCACGGCGAAATGGTCGGTCTGTCTTTTGTGGTAATGCCAGCCCTTCACCACCCCGGGATAAGCAGTGGTGATGTAAAGTTGTCCAAACTTGGTAAACAGAGCGTCGTCTGATCGGAGAATCTCCATCAGACGGCCCCGCTCATCTACAATCACTTTAAGCCTTTTGGTTGCCACACCTTGAATCATTGCTTATCTGTTGAGGATCAATGGATAACTTATGACTATTTCCCTTGAATCTGAATAAGAGCGTTCAAGGAGTGTTCTTTTGAGGTAGTTTAGAGTGTTCACCTTCAGGTGAACCATTGGTCAAGAGCAAGCGTGACCCTCCAAAACCTATTCTACAAGTCTTTCTTGTTGGCTCCTCCTTCTGCCACCAAATTAGACACACGATGAAGCGATTCAAACGTGCCAGCATCCGACCACCATCCCTCCAGGAAATCGTAGGTCATGTTTCCGTTTCTGATGTAAGCATTGCCTACGTCGCTGATCTCCAGCTCCCCTCTCCCGGAAGGCACAAGCGTCCTGATGATGTCAAAGACCTTGCCATCGTACATGTAAATCCCCGTCACCGCATAGCTGGACTTGGGGGCTTTGGGTTTCTCCTCAATTCCCGCTATCTTGCCGTCTTTTATCTCCGCTACCCCGAACCTTTGCGGATCGGACACTTCCTTCAGGAGAATCTTGGCTCCTTCTTTCTGCTTCCGGAAATCCTTGACCGCCCGGCTGATGTTCCCTTCGATAATGTTGTCTCCCAAGACCACCACCATCTTCTCATAATCGGAGAAATGCTCCGCCAGCGACAAGGCGTCCGCAATTCCCCCTTCGCCTTCTTGGTAAGTGTAATTCAGATGCTTCAGCCCGAACTCCTTACCGTTCCCTAAAAGCCTCAAGAAATCTCCGGCGTGATTTCCCCCCGTCACTATCAGGATGTCGTCTATCCCTGCATTGATCAGAGTCTGCAGCGGATAGTAGATCATGGGCTTATCGTATATGGGAAGCAGATGTTTGTTGGTGATCTTGGTCAACGGATGAAGCCTCGTCCCCAAACCACCTGCCAGGATTACACCCTTCATGATCCGATGTACCAGTCCCCTCTCTCGTATCTGATGGGCAATGAGACCACTTTGGTGAAATCGTTTTTCACGCTGCGAATGGTCATGGAGACCAAAGCCCGGTTCTTGGCGTTTTTCGGAGGGACGAATATCTCCTGTATCTCGACTTTTACGTCGGCGCTGTCCTTGAGCTGCCAGTCGTCGAAATTGCTCAAGAAAAGCTCCTTATTTCCGCTCTCGATCATCTCCGTGCTCAAGAGCTTTTCCGCCGCTTCCACCTGGTCGTTGGCCATGAGAAACACAAACTGATTTATTCTCTCTTTAGCCCTCTCCTGGGTCTGGTTCTTCTTGCTGTAACAACCGAAAACTAGCAAAAAGAACAAAAGAAGAATCCATCCGGGACCAATCCACTTGCTTTTCATCTTGGTCTGGTGATTTGAGGGTTACAAGCCAGAAGCCGAGAGTCAAAAGGTAGGCCCAGACGGCATTGATGCCTGCGCCTCCCGGAGCGGGAACGTCTCTCGTTCCATGCAATTCTCCTCCCGAACCCAGGCGCTCTCATGGAAAGAGCTTGGGACGGACTGAAGCTATTCTGGGCTCTCCTACTTCTGTTCTTTCTTCTTCTCTTCCTTGCCCGCCTCCGCCGGTTTCTTTTCTGCTTTTCCACCTTCTGCCGGCTTCTTCTCGCCCTTGGTCTCTTTTCCCTTTTCCTCTTCTTTCTCCTCCTCCCCTTCCGCCTTCTTTTCGGTTATGACCTCAGGCTCTGCCTCTGCCGCCGCCGGAGCAACCTCAGCTTCCTTGAACACGGTGGGAGGAACCACGCTGGCGATGGAGCTTTGCAGATCGGTCAGCATCTCCACGTTCTCCACCTTGATGTCCGCCACATGGATGGAATCTCCGATCTTCAGGTGGCTGACGTCCACCTCAATTCTCTCTGGAATGGCTGTGGGAAGACATTCCACCTTCAATTCCCTCAAGACGTGCTGGAGAATGCCGCCGTCCTTCACCCCTTGCGGCGTGCCCGAAAGATGAATGGGAACCTCGATGGTGATCTTCTTGGCCAGAGATATCTGATGAAAATCGATATGGACGATATCTCCTCGGACCGGGTCGCGTTGAACCTCCCGGATCAATACTTTCTTACTTCCGTCTTGCTTATCGTCTAATTCCAGGGTGATGATGACGTTTTCTTCCAGCCCGCCTCTCAAAAGAGCGTTGAAGGATTTGGTCTCTATCTCCAGCGGCAGGGAAGGGGTCTCTGGACCGTAGACCACCGCCGGTATGACGCCGAGTTTTCTTAGTTTCTTAACCTGTTCTTTCCCCCGTTTCTCTCTCACTTTGGCTTTTAGCACAACCTCTTTCATAAAGTCTCACTCCTTAGTCAATTAGTAATCAAAAAGGGAGCTGACGGATTCTCCCATATGGATCCGCTTGATGGCCTCCCCAAATATCTGGCTTACGGATGTAATCTCGAATTTGCGGGAAAGAACTTTGCTTTCCAGGTTAATAGTATCGGAAACCACTACTTTCTTTAGCGGGGATTTGTCGATCAGCTCCAGGGACCTTCCTGACAGGACCGCATGGGTGCAGCAGGCGTAGACGTCCTTGGCTCCCCGATTGACCAGAAACTCTGCTGCCTGAGTCAAGGTCCCGGCTGTGTCCACGATATCGTCCCGAATGATTATGTTTTTGCCTTCCACTTCCCCGATCACGTTTAAGATCTCCACTTGGTTGGCCACATGTCTCTTCTTGTCCAGAACCGCAAAGGGCATGCAGAGTTTCTTGGCGAAGTTCCGCACCATCTTGATGCTCCCCAGGTCAGCCACCACCACCCAATCATTCGGCTCAAAAACGGAGAAGTAATCGTGGAACACCGGATTGGAGAAAAGATGATCCAGCGGGATGTCAAAAAAACCCTGAATCTGGGCCGAGTGAAGATCCATGGTCAAAACCCGGTCTGTCCCGGCCACGGTGATCAAATTGGCCACCAATTTGGAGGTGATGGGAACCCGTGGCTGGTCCTTCCTATCCTGGCGGGCATAACCATAGTAAGGGATTACTGCGGTAATCCTTTCGGCGGAAGCTCTCATGGCGGCATCGATGATCACCAGCAGCTCAAACAAATTCTCTACCGGGGGATTGGTTGACTGGAGTATGAAGACGTCAGTTCCCCGAATGTTCTCGTTTATCTTGACCGAGATCTCTCCGTCTGAGAATCTTTTGATCTCCGCATCACACAGCGCTACTCCCAGGTAGTCGCTTATCCTTCGGGCCAGCGGCCGATTGGAGTTGCCGCTTATCAGTTTTATCTTCTCGTTCATAAGCATAGAATTACGAAGTGTAAGCGCTAATCTCCCCAATTGCCTGGAACAAACACAACCTCTCCAATTGCTTTTATTTTTCTCACTTCAGTGATAGGAATCTCTTCTCTCTCCTCTCTATAGAAAAAATCTGTATGAGAGGTCCAAACCCGAGACGCCAACGGGAGTGTCTGCACTGTGTCAAGAATATAATGACGAACGTCTTTCAATTCAAGAGAAAAGCCTTCCTTAGTGATTCTAATCCTTAAACCATCATCAGTTACCTGGAGGATTTCAATCTCACCAAAGTCGTAGCCAACGGGTATCGACTTCACCGTGTCTATTCCTAAAGTTTCTGGATGGATTCTCCCTTCTATTATGGGTCTAACGAAGGTGATGGGAGGTCCCATTTTTTCACCTTGAATTGCCACCTCCGTCTTAACATTAGTTCCCACTTCTATGCCAACTATCTCGTTCACGAATAGACGGAAAAATCCAAGTTGGATAGTGCTGTCTGTTTTGGTTATTTGGACTGGCACCACATACCAACCGGTGTCACATCGAACCTTTGACCAAAATGGTAAACAAACAAAAAAGAACAGGAACGCACTTGCTGCTACTCTTATACGAGATACCGTGGTTTTGTTTGTATTTGTAACCATGAACTATGAACCGTGAACTGTCGACCGTCTTTATTGGCTGGGGCGCCAGGATTCGAACCTGGGAATACAAGATCCAAAGTCTTGTGTCTTACCGCTTGACGACGCCCCAAAAGGGTATGCAAAAACGATTCACGCCTCCGGCATAAACCCTATTGTCTGTGCTTTCCACCAAAGCTGGTAGTCTGTGCCCGGGACGTGATCGAAAAGAATCAGGCCTATTTCATCCGCTCGTTCACCCAGACCCGAAGCCCGACACCGCCGGAATTGGGTCCTGCGGAGAGGGTCGAGTGACGAGCGTCACTGATCCGTTTGTGCGCCGGCCTCCTTAGCCTTCAGCTCGTTCTCGTATGCGGCCAGCACCTTATCCTCGATCATGCTGCGCATCTCGTTATTGATCGGGTGCGCGATGTCCTGATGGGTTCCGTTGTTCCTTTTTCGGCTGGGCATCGATACAAAGTAGCCCTTGGTGCCGCTGATAACCTTCAGACCCCGGATGACGAAGGCGTTGTCGAAGGTGACGTTGACAAAAGCTTTCAGCTTTGGCTCATCCCTTAATGAGACCCTTACCTCGGTGATTTCCACTTTGCTTTCCTCCTGAGGTTGAATTGATTCGTGGACCACGAGGAGTTCAGGATCCAGAATAATATGGAACTGACCTCAACCCTCTGAATTCTGAAATCCTCTTAGCGCTGTTTGCCCCCGGTTTTGAGCCACTTTCGCTTAGGCCGGAAAGATCGGGACACCTCTCCCTTTTCGGAGGCTCCTCTGACCATCGCCTCACCTGGGGAGAGTGTCATCTGCACCGACCTAAAAGCTGATCACGGATCGGTCGAGTCAGGAAAACCCGCCAATCCTGCTCACTGCGGGAAAAACTTTCTGCCACCTCCTCTGCTTCGGGTTCTTGTTCAAATACGCCATAGACTGTCGGCCCACTTCCCGACATGGATGATTTCACCGCACCCGAGCTTACCAAGACTTCCTTTATCCTCTGGATGACCGGATATCTTGCGCTCACCACCGCCTCCAAATCGTTGGCAAAATGCGGAAGCGCCTCAAAAAACCGATATCGGTTTTCCAGATCATCTAACTTAATCCCTTTTCCGGCCTTTGTCAAGCTAATTTTAAAGTTCTGATAAGCCCACTGCGTGGAAACCTTAAAGTTGGGGCAGACCAAAACCAACCAGTAATCTTTGAAAATCGACTTCGGTTTGATCTCCTCCCCCCTCCCAGTGACCAGCGCCTGTCCAGCATGAAGAAAGAAAGGAACGTCCGATCCTATCCGGGAAGCCAAAGTGCAGAGCTTCGCATCTGAAAGGTTGAATCCGAAAAGTCGGTTTATACCCCAAAGAGCGGCAGCAGCATTGGAGCTTCCTCCCCCCAAACCTGCGGCGATCGGAATCTTCTTCTTTATTCGCACCCCCACCCCATCGTTGCTTCTTGCCTCTCTTAACAGAAGCTGAGCCGCCTTGAAGGCTAAGTTGCTCTCGTCGGACGGACAGGCTGGATCGTCACATTGGATAGTTATTCCGCCTTCCCTTCGTTCCAGGTCAAGCTCATCACAAAGATCGACCGCCTGCATCAAGGATACGATCTGGTGATATCCGTCTTCTCTCTTTCTCAAGATGTCGAGGAAAAGATTGATTTTGGCAGGTGATTCAAGGCTCAGCTTCTCCAAACTAAAGCCCTCTCTCCTTCCACAAATTCAAGCTCAATTTTACCTTGAAAGCCAAACCATCTTCTTTCTTCCCAGCCTGGTTGCCCAGGTTTTTGATCCGGGTATACTCCCCTTCCACTTCCAGCCTGAGATGAGCGTTGGGTTGGTACGTGGTCATTAGTTCAATCAGGTTGGCATGCTCCACCACCCCGGAGGGGAATTCCTTGGAAGAAGGGACGGCTACTGACTGAGGAGTTTCGATTCGTCCCTCCCCTTTTCTTCGGTATTCTTCACAGAAACAAAGATCAATGTCTCTGTTGAAATGATAGCTAAGCCCCAAGTGCCATCTGTCGGCATCCGGTCCCAGAATACTTCCCATCCCCAGGCCTTGATAGGTGTAAACGTTCCAGGGTTTGTTCTGCCCGTACACCCAGTTATTGATTCTGGTGTATTCCAAGTTCAGATAGCTTCTCTTCCACCCAGCCGGTTCCGCAAAGTTCAAACCCAATTGAAATCCGGTCTGATTTGGTTCAGACTTAAAATCGTACTGGAAATCGTCTATCAGCAGCTCAGCATACAGTTCCTTATTCTTGAACGTGGAAAGCGAAAAGTCAAGACTCCAGAGAAGGTTGTCGTCCGTGTTCCCGTTAAACTGCTCCCCATAGTAAGGGAGCAGAGGATTCAAGTAGTAAAGCTCCGGCAGCCGATTCTCTCCGCCGTAGACCACCACTTCAGATACCCCCATCTCCACACCCCCTTTGAGTTTCAGGTCAAGCCGGTGACCGGAAAGATACCGGTTCGCCCAGAAACCATGATCCGCTCGGAAATCCCCCCAAACCGGCGGGACGTACGTTTGATCTAAGACCGTTGCAAACCAGACCAACTTACAGGCGCCCACCTTTCCTTCCATCCTGATCATGTCAAACGGAGGGATTTGGTCGGAGAGCAGGAGCACATCCTCTCTTCCCGGCCCCCATCTCAAATGATCTCTTCCCACCAGGAGATGAAAGTATCGTAGATCAATATTGGCGTAAGCTTCATCCAGCACGCCGGTCAGATGGTGTTTCCACTCCCTTCCTTTGTACCTTGTCTCCTCTTCCGCCTTGGTATCAATCACCACCCTATCGTGGAGAACGAATCTCTGGTCAAACTGTAAGCTGGCTTCGAATCTTGTCTGCAGGCGTCCATAGGAGCTATCGCCTTCGGCGACGGTCGAGTAGGCCACCGGACTGATTCCGTATCTCAAGATAGAATAGTCTTCTCCGGTTCTCTCCTCCCTTCGGCACAACTCCTCCAGCTCGGGCTTAAACTCCTGGTTCAATTTGGAGAGCAGCCAAAGCTCCGAATCGGTCAGCTTGACTCTCCCCTCTTTTTGCCGTAAGTTGATCTCCAGAATGGAGGAAGCCATCTCTCCACGCGTGTAAGGCTTTACGTCCTTGTGGAGCGAAGGGAAAAAACCTTGACAATAGAGCTCGTCTACCACCGGGTAAACCCAGCTATCTAACGGAACATTTTCCAAAAGAGTGGCTTGGGAAAGGGGACACAAAGTAGATAGGAGCAAGACAAAAAGCGGGCTGAGTTTCCAAGCTATTCTAACCAAATCTCTTCGCTCTGAATAGCGAATGACCAACGTCTTGTTTCTCATTGGTCATTCGCTATTGGTCATTCGTCATCGATTTCTAAAGCTTCACGATCTTTTCGCGGTTACTTTTGACACTCTTGGTGGCGTTGCGGGTATCCATAACCATCTGGGCGTTCTGAACGACAAATCCGTAGTCAAAGTCGGCGTGATCGGTGATGATGGCCACACAATCCGAGCTTTGGACTAACTCCTTGGTCAACTTCACCGATTTCATCTCCGAACCATCCATGCGGATGGAGGGCACGTGCGGATCAGTATAAGTGACCTCCGCCCCGGCATTCTGCAAAAGCTTAATCACATCCAGAGCCGGAGATTCTCTCACGTCTCTTATGTTCCCCTTATATGCCACCCCTAACACCAGAATCTTCGACCCTTTGAGGCTTTTTTTCTTTTCATTTAGGGCCCGACCGATACGTTCCACCACGTATTCCGGCATGTGAGAATTTATGTCACCCGCCAGCTCGATGAACCTGGCGTAATAGTTCAAAGACTTAAGCTTCCAGGAGAGATAATGAGGATCGATGGGAATGCAGTGTCCACCTAATCCCGGTCCCGGGTAAAACGGCATAAATCCGAAAGGTTTGGTCTTGGCGGCGTCGATTATCTCCCAAACGTCGATCTTCAGCCGATCGCACATCAAAGCCACCTCGTTTACCAATCCGATATTGACCGAGCGGAAGGTATTCTCTAAGAGCTTAACCATTTCCGCGCTTTTGGTGGAGGAGACGGCCACCGCTTGGGTGATGGTTTGCTCGTAGAAAAGCTTGGCCACCTGCGTACACCACGGTGTGATTCCACCCACCACCCGGGGAGTGTTTTTGGTGCCAAACTTCGCATTCCCCGGATCGACCCGCTCGGGAGAGAAGGCCAAAAAGAAGTCCTTGCCCACTTTGAGTCCGGTCTCCTCCAGTATGGGGAGAATCAGCTCTTCGGTGGTTCCGGGATAGGTGGTGCTCTCCAAGATAACCAACTGCCCCGGATGCAGATACTTCTGAACCTCCCTCACTGCCGCCAGTATGTAGGAAACATCGGGATCTTTGGTCTTGCTCAACGGGGTGGGAACGCAGATAGGCACGCAATCTGTTTTCTTTAGGTGTGCAAAATCCGTAGTGGCCTTGATCTTTCCCGCCTTTACCAGAGGTTCCAAGTCTGCATCAGAGACATCGTCGATGTCCGACTTGCCTGCATTGATCAGCTTCATCTTGTTTGGATTTATGTCGATCCCAATGACGTCAAAACCTTCCCTTCCCAACTCGACAGCCAGGGGTAGACCTACGTAACCCATCCCGATCACACCTACCACCGCGGTTCTGTTCTTGATTTTCTTCTCGAGTGTCTGATACAAGCTAATCCCTCCTATCGGGAAAGGAAGATGGAGGAAGAAAGGAATATTTTCCTTTTTCCCTCTTCCTTTTTCCTTTGTTCTTATCCGTCATCCGTTATTCGTCATTTGCTTCTTTTGTTCGTCATCAATCACTCGTTATTGATTTTGCTCTCCAAAAATTCAGCGTGTCCTCCAGCGTCTTCTCTATCGGAATCTCCGGTTTCCAGCCGGTGGCTTTTCTTATCTTCGAGCTGCTCCCTAAAAGGATCGGTATCTCCGCTGGCCGATCTCTTTTCTCCTCCACCTTCACTCTTATCTTCTTTTTCGACAGTCCGAGCAGGATATTGAGCATCTCTTCTACACCGTACGCCCTGTGGGAACATATATTATAGGCTTCTCCAGGCTTTCCCCTAGCCATCAGGGAGACGTACGCTCTTACAACGTCTCTTACGTCAGAGATATCCCTTTTGGTGGATAGATTGCCCACCCTCAACACTGGAGAGGAAAGACCTCTCTCCATCCTGGCTATTTGCGAGGCGAAATCGGGGATTACAAATCCCGGTCGCTGTCGTGGACCGGTATGATTGAAGGCTCTGGCCCGAATGGCACAGACCCCATAGGATTTGAAGTATTGGTAAGCCAAGAGATCGCCTGCCGCCTTGCTTACTCCATAAGGGCTGACCGGCAGCAGGGATCTCTCTTCGGTTATGGGAATCTCTTTCGGCTTCACTATTCCATACATGTCACTTGATCCCGCCACCAGAATCTTGATCGGTTTTTCAAGTTTTCTTATGATCTCCAAAAAGTACAAGGTCCCTCGAATATTGTTCTCTATGGTCTCTTTCGGATGGGAAAATGATTCTCCCACCGAGCTTAAGGCCGCCAAGTGATAAATCTGGTCAGGGTTTATTCTCTTCACCAGTCGGAATATCTGCTCAAAGTTGGTGACGTCGCCCCTTGAAATGCGCAAGTTCTTTCTGATCTTTTGAATATTCTCCAAGCTTTCACACGCTAGGCATATCCCGAAAACCTCATCCCCTCTTTTCAAAATCTCCTCTGCAAGATACGAGCCGGCAAATCCGGCAATGCCTGTGATTAGGATTCTCATGCGTGATCTAAAGAGTCAAATCGATAGCGTTAAGAGATGATTGCCGAAATTCATTCAGAACGACAAACTAAGAATCGAAAGAGAAAAACGCAGAACTGCAATTCAAAAACGAAAATCATAACTTCTTCGCTTCCCTGATCCTCCAATTTCGAATTTTGACCTGCAATTTTGCATTTTGCTTTTTGAATTTTGATCTTTTTCCCCCTCACCTTAGTTCTCTCCCCATAGGGGAGAGGAGAGTTCGAGGCTCTATCGTTTTGACCTCTGCCTCTTGACCCTTTCCATATCCGCATCCACCATCATCTTGATCAACTGTTCAAAGGAAACTTCAGGTTTCCAGCCCAGTTTTCTCCGCGCTTTTGTCGAGTCACCCAGAAGATGCTCCACCTCTGCCGGTCGAACCAATTTCCGATCGATTTTCACGAATTTCCTGTAGTCTAAACCCATGTGCTCAAAAGCAATCCGAGCCAGGTCTTTTACCGAATGATTCTTTCCGGTGGCGATGACGAAATCTTCCGGTTCCTTATTTTGAAGCATTAGCCACATGGCTTTCACATAGTCGCCGGCATATCCCCAGTCCCGTTTTGCCTCCAGATTGCCCAGATAAAGCTTTTTGGTAAGCCCAAGTTTAATCCGGGCGGCACCATCCGTGATCTTCCGTGAAACAAATTCCAATCCTCGTCTAGGGGATTCATGATTAAATAAAATCCCGCTCACCGAAAACATATCGTAGCTTTCACGATAGTTGACCGTAATCCAGTGAGCATATACCTTTGCAACCCCATAAGGACTACGAGGATAAAATGGCGTTTTCTCGTTCTGCGGAACTTCTTGCACCTTGCCGAACATCTCCGAGGAGGAAGCTTGATAAAACTTGATCTTCTTGTTCACCAAGCGGATTGCCTCCAGTATCTTGGTCACCCCCAGCGCATTGAACTCACCGGTTAGCATGGGCTGTTCCCAGGAGGTGGGAACAAACGACTGGGCAGCCAAATTGTATAACTCGTCCGGTTGACAGCCTTCGATCAACCTGATAATTGAGAGCTGATCCAAAAGATCCGCCTGCCGTAGATGAACTTTGTCCCTAAAATGGTTTATCCTATCGAAATTTTCCGTGGACGACCGTCTCACCATTCCAAAGACCTGGTAGCCTTTTTCCAAAAGCAATTCCGCTAAATACGAACCATCCTGCCCGGTAATTCCTGTGATTAAAGCCTTCATATTATCTTTTTCTCCTTCCAAAATTCATTTTGACCAAACATAACAATTTGATCGGTTGAAGTCAATGAAAATTGGTAGGGACAATCCTAGGATTGTCCCTACGGGTGTCGCAATCCCTTATTCATCAGGTCTTTTTTAAAACCCGACCGTAGTCCAACATCAGCAGTCCGCAACTCATTCTTTTTTATGCTTTTGCGGTGGTCGGTGGATGTCTTTAATTTACCTCAATGCCAACCCGCCTTCTTTCCACTACCTCGCCTAAGATCTTGCCTAAGACTATCAATATGAACGGATACACAGAGGCAAGGTATCTGTTCGTATCTGTAGCACTGACCCAGTTGTACCATGATAAAGCCATCAAAACAGACATCTGCAAAATAATTACCAGCCACAGTCCGAACCATATCTTGGCTCTGATTTTACGCCATAGAAAAATCAGCACCACGATCAAAACCCCCATCTCGCGCGAAAACACCCGGACGAATTCCCATGCCTGCTTCAGGCCTGCCGCTGCCCACGACCTCTCCGTGGGCAACTGCCAATACCACGCCAAAGGCAAAAGCACCATGATCAGCCATGGCAAACACCACCAGCTTTTCATCCTTATGTCCTTCCGCAGCACATACCATAATCCGATCATGACAAAAACAATCCCCATGTGCCTGATCGCAAATGCCGCCAGTGTAAATATCGCCGATAAAAACAAATTCTTCCTGCCCCCATCCTGGCTATAGCCATGAATAAAATACAATGAAAACAGGGAGATGGGAACGAACATCACTTCCGTCCATGCACCTGTGAAGATATGAACAACAGGAGGGCAGACTATCAATGAACAGGTCGAGAAATGCGCTGCCGGCATTCCACCGATCTTGTATCCCCACCAGAACAAACCCGCCACCGTCATTATAAAACCGACAACAGATACCGCCCTTGCCCATACTATGTTTCTAATTATGTCAGGGCCTTGTAAATCCCAAAACTTGTCGTTGGGGTTATTAACGAACGCACTGACATGGGAGCGATCACCCTCCATTACGATACCTGATAATCCCAGTTCGCCTCCAACCAACTTCTCTATGCACATCAAAATGATCGGGTATCCGATAGGACACGGACGCCAGCTCAATATCAATTTTGCTTGTGTCATCTCACCCTGCGACAAAAAGTCGGCTCCCATCAAATATAATCTTGAGTCCGATGTGATTTTTACGCCTGTCCAGGTTAAGCCTACGATGATCGCGGTGGCAAGCACCAAGTAGAGTAGTAACCACCTATACTTTAGGGGCACCGACATCCTCACTCCTGGTAATGAATCTGCAGTTCCTGAATAAAACTAATAATATGCCGAAGGCATCCCACCATCCCAATTTCTTTCCTTCTCTCCTTCTGCTGTAAGACACCGGCATTTCCTTTATTGGAATCCCTGATCTAAGAATTTTAGCTGCCAATTCCGCCTCAAGCCCGAATCCTTTCGAGTTAACGCCGATATCCTTGAATAGCTGCATAGGCATTAGCTTATAAGCACATGTTACGTCCCCTATTTTGCGACCATACAAGACCCCGGCAATCCAGGTTATCACACTAGCCCCCCACCTCATATTTGTCCTCTTGCCGAAAACCACATTGCCTTCATTTGCCTCCTTTACCAGCTTGGCTATGTCATGGGGGTCAAGTTCCAAGTCCGCATCCTGAACAATCATCCAATCTCCAGTGCATACTTTCATGCCCGACCTCACCGCCATCCCCTTTCCCAAATTTTCTAAATGCCTGACTATCTTAATTTTCTCCCATCCTTTGCTGTCCAGGCAAGAAAAAACTTGTGTCCAGTCTATAATGTGCCCTATTGGATCCCTTGATCCGTCATCCACTATTATGACTTCACTTACACAAGGCATGCCTAACAGTTTGTCTACTACCCCAAAAACCGTTTTACCCTCATTATAAACCGGAACAATGACAGATAATCTCATTTGGTGTCTTACACTTTCTTTTTTCCTTTTGGTATTTGCGATTATTTTTATTCAAAAACCGTGTTATTACCTTCAGTGCCTTTTACCTTGCAAACTCCCGATCTACCCTTCGGGGGAATAGGATTCTTCAACTCTCACACTCGGTTGATACCCTTTTTCCAAAAGCAATTCCGCTAAATACAAACCATCCTGACCAGTAATTCCGGTAATTAAAGCCTTCATATTATATTTTTCTCCTTCTAAAATTCATTTTTACCCAACATAGCAATTTGATCGGTTGAAGTCAATAAAAACTGAAGGGACAACCCGGGGGTCATCCCTTCGTACCGCAATCCCTTATTCATTAGGTCTTCAATTCTCACCCTGGGCACTGGAAGCGGGAATGATCACTTCTTAATGCTTAAGTCGCAATCCCTTATTCATTAGGTCTTCTCTAAAAACCCGTCCGTAGTCCATTGTCCGCAGTCCGCAGCCAATTCGTCTTTCTCGGTTTTGCGGCGGTCGACGGACGACTGACGGCGGTCCGTTTCAAATCCCTTATTCATTAGGTCTTCAATTCCCACTATGTCGATGTAAGCATCTGGGGAATCAATCAGCATTATTCGTCGCAATCCCTTGTTCATCAGGTCTACTTTTCTCACAGAGGAACCTTCACAGGTAGAGTGCTTCGCCCGTGTGAGTCGCAATCCCTTATTCTTCAGGTCTTCAATTCTCACAAAGAGTGGCTCACTGCGAACCATATCGTATCTACTAGCCGCAATCCCTTATTCATTAGGTCTTCAATTCTCACCTTCTTGGATTCTGCACATAGCTGACGATGTGACTGAGTCGCAATCCCTTATTCATCAGGTCCATTCTTCTCACGCAAACGAAGAAGAACGCCCGCCGTCGTGGGGGCTACGTGTCGTCGCAATCCCTTATTCATCAGGTTTTCCGTTAAAAGCCGTCCGCAGTCCACACCTAATTCTTTTTTATGCTTTTGCTGCGGTCGACGGACGGCTGACTGCGGTCGGTTTCAAATCCCTTATTCATTAGGTCTTCAATTCTCACCATTCGCCCTTCAGAGATTGGGGGTGATCTACGAGAAGTCGCAATCCCTTATTGATCAGGTCTTCAATCCTCACAGCGTCAGAGGTGGAACATATTGTAGTTTTGGCACAGAACTGTCGCAATCCCTTATTCATTAGGTTTTCTTTCAAAATCCGTCCGTAGTCCATTGTCCACAGTCCGCGGCTAATTCGTTTCTCTCGGTTTTGCGGCGGTCGACGGACGACTGACGGCGGTCGCTTTCAAATCCCTTATTCATCAGGTCTTCAATTCTCACGCTGATTAAGCGGAACGAGGCTTTGATCTTAGCTTTGTCGCAATCCCTTATTCATTAGGTCTTCAATTCTCACTGACGAAGGAAACCGGCCCAGCGGACCATCCATTTTACCTTGGTCGCAATCCCTTATTCATTAGGTCTTACTTCAAAACCCGTCCGTAGTCCATTGTCCGCAGCTAGTTCATTTTTCTCGGTTTTGCGGCGGTCGACGGACGACTGACAGCGGTCAGTTTCAAATCCCTTATTCATCAGGTCTTCAATTCTCACCGGCGTTCGGCAACGCTGGCGAGAAAGAGAGGGAAAAGATGAGTCGCAATCCCTTATTCATTAGGTCTTCAATTCTCACGGTAATGCGATTGACAGCACAGAGCAAGCGCAGTACGAACAGTCGCAATCCCTTATTCATTAGGTCTTCAATTCCCATCCTTTCTGGCTTTGTATTTGTTTTTACAGCTATCATACTGAGTCTCAATCCCTTATTCATCAGGTCTACTTTCTCACCGCAGACAACTGGCCGCAAAAATATCCGTAGCCGAGGATAGCGTCGCAATCCCTTATTCATTAGGTCTTCGTTTCAGAAACCGTCCGCACTCCACTGCCCGCCGTCCACCGCTTATTCTTTTTTGGTTTTGCTGTCGACTGTCGACCGTGGTCAGTGGACTGTCAACCAATCCCTTATTCATTAGGTCTTCAATTCTCACTAAAGCAGGAGGCTCGCATGTCGCACCAATGGAACATGGCAAGGGTGAAGGTGTCGCAATCCCTTATTGATTAGGTTTTCGATTCTCACTATCCGATCTTGATCTCAACATTTCCGAATCCTTTCGACTTGTAGCCACCAAGGACTTTGATTGCTGTGAGACGTTCTAAAATGAATTCCTTTATTATCTTATCCGAGTCAATGGGTGAGCTCTTCAGCCACTCATCACCAGGGGAGACGTCTTTCAAAGGACGTGCTTGCCCGATCTTCCAGCCCAACACGGAATCTTCTACCAGGACAGAGAGGATTCCTGAAAAAGAGATTCCATCTGGAACAACTTCATATGTGTAAAGAGCACCCTTTCCTCTCTTCTCAAAAACGGTCTTCCTTGCCCTGTCGATTCTCGTTCCTGTGATGTCCGTAGGTGAACCTTCTGCATAGAGAAATGGGACTTTTACAAAACCCACCAAACCTTGCGAACCAAGAAAATAGCAGGCGGGGCAAATAGGGTGGCTTTTATTACCACATTTCTTGGGATCAGGATTGCATGGGTAATGACAAGCACCATCCTTGTCACGATACTTACCAGAATCAACTAATTTCTCCTCATCTTTGGATAGGGCAGCGCCCGGGATACAGGGTTTAAAAAACTGACCATTCTTGTCATACGTATCTATCAAATGTCTTTCAATCTCTGATCGCAATGCGCCTTTGATAGTGGACCCGGGGATTACCATTTTCCCTGCGAGTTTGGTTATGGGATTATCAGCCCCCGATAAAGGGTCAGACGTAGCACCAATTCGAAAAGGCTCTTTGGTTACTAAGGTAACGTTGTAAGTTTTTTCCTTTAACATTTTAGACCTCCATTTGTTTCAAAGTTTCTAAGCTTTTAATGATAGACCGCCCTATGCCTCGATTAGTCATGATCTCTGGAACCTTTTGGAACTTCTCTATGATCCTGAAAAGCTTTAAGGCTTCGACTCTACTTCTGCCGGCACGATTCAGAAGAAAAGTCTTAGTAACGCCAAAACCATGCTTTTCGAATACGTCAGCTACATCCTGCAAGAAATTGCCGGAAAATCTAATAGGCTTACCCCGATCCTCCCATATATCCTTGTCTTCCTTAATATCGTTGAGCAATCTTTCTATGTTATCCATTTCTACTCCTTCTTTAAAAATTCCGGACACACCACTTCGCTTCCTTCAAAGAGAGAAAGTACATATTGACCACCATAAAGAATTGGTGGATCAGGTGGTTCGAATAGATACCCATAAACTCGGCTCTTTATGTCTTTTTCAGAAAAACCAAAATTCTCTATCTTATTCAACGGTATCCTTACATTCAACACCCCCTCGAATTTTTTGGGTTTGTATTCTCCTTCTTTCCAAATT
The DNA here is from genome assembly GCA_049694315.1 of Candidatus Zixiibacteriota bacterium. Taxonomy (GTDB): domain Bacteria; phylum Zixibacteria; class MSB-5A5; order MSB-5A5; family SM1-73; genus CAIVRH01. The sequence goes on along the minus strand of JBAVQU010000028.1, from coordinate 12,254 downwards.
CTGGTTTTTACTAGATGACACTTTCCAAATCCTTTTGATTTTAAAGCACCCATATATATTTCGAAATCGTTTTCTGACTCATGTGTGTCTTCGTTTCTCAATATGAAAACCCTTCCAACAACATCAGTTAAGTATTCCATTTGCAACGGTACCTTGCTTTTACCCATGACTTTATCTCGTGGTGAATAAATGTAATATTCCTTTTGGTTAAGATATGAGTTCTCCACCAAACAGCCAACGGCATGAATTTTTTTATCTCGTCCAAATTTAGCCTGAAGTGCACCAGTTATCTGTGAATATGGTATGGTTTTAATACAAGGGCGAAAAATACCTGCTTTCATTCGCTCACCCATACACAGAGCATCGGATGTCAATCTATATTCATAAAAATCCATGATCAACCCTCCAAGATTTTAGCAAATGTTAATATGCTACCAAAATCCATACCTAATGGTCCAACTAAATTTCCTAACTGTGAATAAGTAACCGAATCCGCCCTGTCTGATTTGTCATTAAAATGGAGTTTCGCTAAAGACTTATTAATTTTTGCTATCTCAGCCAAATTGTGAAGCGAGCTTTTACGAAAATTCATCGTTTTAGCTGACAACATATTCTTTGCACCATTGAGATTAGTCTTTATCTCTCCATGCCCTACAAGTGAAATGTAGACATCAGGATTTGTTTGCTCGAAAATCCTCCAAACTTCAAAGAAAGGAAAGTTGATGCTTGAAATCACAGTTAATAACTTTATGGGTGATCTCTTGGTTCCATAAAACTCAGGAAAGTGTTTTGTCATAAGTGCATTATACATTTCCAAGATTTTCATGACATCAGAGTTGCTACAAATCTGTACACATAGGAACTCATCAAGAATTCTTATAAAGGAATCTGAACCATACTCATTTTTAATAGTCTGATTAAAATCCTTAGTAAAATCTTGGTAATCCCAGTAAAATTCAGAGATAACCGAGAAACCAACGGACAATTCCTTGGTAGAGATGACACTTCCGAGACTTTGTAGGTATTCTATGTAGAGTTCATCTAGTGTGGTAGTGAGTTGGTCAATGTCCAACTTTAACATTATCCAACATATTTCCTTTCCTTGTGTTTCATGCCATTGTTCCAGTTTAGGCAATCGGGAACCTAAGTTCCGGACTAAAACGCAACTTTCGCACAGATACTCGTAAACCTCATCCTTTTTGAAAATGTCAGGATTCATCTCATTTATTCCATAATCTCTCTGTGTTGATTTCTCCCAAACTTTGGTGGCTTCCCGTGTTTGACAAATTTCACAAATAGGTGGTTTCAGAAAAGGTTTCATTTCAAAATATTCATGGCTCGCCTTCGCCCCCTGCATATCTTTTGGATTAGCTTTGATTTCACCTTGTATGTTACCGGTAGCTGATACCACTTGTAACCAGAAATTGTATTTCTCGAACAGAGGCTTTATTTGTTTTACAATCTCTTTCTCAGAAGAGATCAATAGAATCTCATTACCACTCCGCAAAAGAAAATTATCATAATATTCTTGTCTTATCTCTTCAACTAATTCATCCAAAACTACGAACACGTTCAAGTCTCTTGCTCTCATCGGGTTCTTATTGAAATTTATTCTTATTTTGGACAGGGTTAATTTCCATTCATTACTCTTGTCGTTTATCAGCTTACTGATTTGATCCTTCTGCTTTCCAGCTAGATCGTTTTTTGTGATTTGGAAGCTTTTTTCAGAGGAGAGAATTCTGAATATTTTGCCGGTCAAATCAGAATGCGTGAAAACCGAAGTTATACATTTTGCAGGATTAGCGTCCTCGCTCCTCCACCGCAATAGGTCCTTGTATCGCTTGAAGAAATCTTCCTTTGAAGGATTTGAGGCAATGAATTTCATCAAACTTATAATATCTTCTTCTGATTTTAGCTGCTGTCCCTTTTGTTCTCCCTTTGGATTCCACAACTTTCTTACACCAAACCTATCACCATTATCTTCATCTTCGTCAATCCTTTTTCTTGAAATGGACAAGGACTGTCGAGAAACCGATGCTGCCAATGAATCTGCGATGCAAAGAAAAAATGTAGTCGGTGTATCTGGAAAGAACTGAAAGTTTCTACTACAATGATGTTTTATGATTCCTTCCCATGTTTCATTATCTGGTACTAAATCTCTATATGGAAAATCTTCCGAGTAGATGTGGCCAAATTTCGTCAGCTTAAAAATATCATGTAGTTCTGGCACAAGATCATTTGCCATTTTTAGTTTACCTCTTCACAATGGAGTTCAAATTTCCCCAACCCGAAACTTGTCCCCTTCCCCACGTGCACCAATTCACCAGCTTCTATGAAAGGAATGAATTCTGACAGGTTTCCTTCATAGGTTATCTTTCCAACAAACCCTCCCATGTTCATCCTGGTATCCTGGCGGGCGGAATATCTCTCCCACTCATACCATCTTAAGCCATTTCTTGCTATTCTTATCTCTTTAGCTTTTTGTATCAATCCTTTGAAATCGATTGACGATTGATCTTCGTCACAATGGAAATAAGCTAATGTGGAGATCCGCCTTAAAAGGTTCCTGATTAGGACATGAAAATCAAGTTGTGTCCCCAGACTTCCCTCATATTTGACTCGAACCGGAGTCAAGAAATTCAAAGTCAACTGTTGTTCATTTCGCTGGCCGTTGTTCTCCCTGAAAGGAAACTTAACCTGGGGTAAATTCACAATTTTACTTTGTCCTGCATCATAGATTATAGTCTCTTGATCATTTGAATCTGAACCATGAACCTTGCTTAAAGAAAATTTCCCTTTCTTTTTACCAATTCCAATGTTTCCCAATTCCTGAAAGGTAAATATGAAATAAGGAAGATACTCGATGGCTTTGCCCACCAAAACCAAACCGAAATTGAGTTTCTCTCCCGCCTCGTAATAACGCTTCTTTTCCAAGGGCGGTACGATGATAAAGGGATGTGGTGTTTCCGGATATTTTCGCATGATCTTGGAATCTGGTGGTGGCGGTGTTTCGAAAATATATGAATAAACGCACTTCGAATGTAGAAGGCATTCATGACAGTCTTTGTCGTTAACCAAACAGACTGACTTGCGAAGCGCATGCCCAAAGCCACCCCTAAGAGTAGACCCTTTAAAAGTGGGTAGGGTGAGTTGCTCTTTCGCTTGGATTATCAGTCGGAATGAAGCCACACCAAACCGTTCTAACAAGAGCTTCCCTCCAAGCATCCCTATTCTATCGCAATTTTAATTCAATTTAATGCCTATCACATTGGATGTCAACCAAATTTCTCTTGACAAAAAGCCCAATTACGTTTATAGATTACCCACCATACTTTTCGAGATGAGGAGATTTTCTGGGAACTTCAAGCAGGAGGTTGGGTATGACCAAATTCTATTTCGATATCAGGGACGTTTTCCGGGCGCCCCGCCTGGCGCTCTCCCCCAAAAAGATTTTGCTTCAGTTCTGGGGAGTTCTGATCGGATACACTGCTTACCTCTTTTTCACCTACTTAGCCTTTCTCTCCAACGGTGTTGGTCTGCATGCCATTTGGGAAAATCACGGATTCTTTCCCCTAGACGATTTCCCCATTCTGCATTGGTATGGCTGGGTGATCTTCGGCATCGGTTGTCTTTTTGCCTTAGTCTGCTGGCTTCTGACCAGCGCCATGGTAGCAAAAGTGACTTTCGAACAGCTCAAAGGAGACGATTTCTATTCCTCCAAAGAGGCATTCAGGTTCTTAAAGAAGAAATGGGCGCCGGTCCTTCTGTCGCCCTTTTGTATGCTGGCCTTTATAGTCTTTTTGCTCGTCTGTGGCATAATTGTCGGGCTTTTGGGAAAGATTCCCTATGCAGGTGAAATCGGCATCGGCATCTTCTACTTAATTCCGCTGTTCGCCGTGGCTTTGGCTTTAGCGTACGTCATCCTCATTTTTCTTGTCTCGTTGCTCTTGTCCCCTGCCGTCGTGGCGACCCTTAAGGAAGATACTTTTGAGACCATAGTGCAGACGTTCTCCACCGTGGGAAGTCAACCCTGGCGCTATTTCCTTTACAGCGGTTTGGTGGGGGCAATGTCCAAGGTGTGTATGTTCATCTTCGGCTATTTCTCTTTACGAGCCGGCCAGTTGATCCATCTCTCGTGCAAGGTCTTCATGGGAGACAAGCTATCTGACATCATGGATGAAGCCCTGTCTTATCTTACCATTCCCCCGCACATTTTGGACTACTTCTCCAACGTCTTTGCGGGAATCAAGTTCCGGTTTCATCTTCCGGAGATCGGGCCGGGAATATATCTCAACTGGTCCGGCGAAATCTCGGCTCTCTTAATCGCCCTGTCTTTGATCTTCATCATGTTCCTGGTGCTTTCTTACGGCCTAACCATCATCAGCGCCGGCCAGACGGTGGTCTACGTCATCTTGCGCAAGAAGAAGGATGATGACAACCTTCTGGAGAGAAAGACCGAGACTGACGAGGAGGAGGAAAGAAGAGAGGCAGAGGATCAGGCGAAGGAAGCCAAAGAGGCGGCTTGTCCGTACCCGCCATCGAAAGAGGGAGACGAAAAGTCGCCGGGCCAATCCGAGCAGAAATCGGATTGTAATTGATCACAGCCCGGTTCTCACCGAACAAGATGTAGAAAGCGGAAAGGTCAAATCCTTTCCGCTTTTTTGTTGGTTGGGTCATTATTCACAGCCGAGGAGGCAGATTTAGCGAATGAAAAGCTGATATCTGCTATCTATCATCAGCTCAATCTGATTAATCAGCCGTGAGGCTGTTTTCGCAAAAAACTTTTCAGCCTGCCCCGCCAGTTGTCGATATAAAGAGAAGGGGATTGGTTTCTTTGTGAGACTCAAAAGGGGGAAATATGTCTGCGGATATCATTAAGCTATTGCGAAAAGCTCCTATCTTCTCCACTCTCGATTCTTCCGGTCTGAAGAAGATCTCCGGTTTCTTTAAGGAGAGAACCTACTCGGCAGAAGAGGTGTTCTTCAGAGAAGGGACCCTTGGAGACACTCTGTACATAATCCGGGACGGGGCAATAAAGATCGGCAGGGAAGCCAAGGAGGGCGAGGAGGAAACCAGTCAGGTCTTGAGGAGGGAAGGGGATATCTTTGGAGAATCGGGCTTTCTTGACGAATCGCCTCGTCCGGCAACGGCCAAGGCGACCAAGACCACTAACGTGCTGCAATTGTCCCGGTCAGATTTTCTAACCATACTCAATGATCACCCTCTGGTGGCATATCAGGTCGTCAAGATCCTGAGTTCCCGCCTGAAACAGTCCGACTTGCGCGCCATCGAGGAATTGAGGGAAAAAAACGAGCAGCTTCAAAAGGCCTACCATGCCCTGCTGGAGTTTGCGAAGAGTCCAGAAACCAAGGGATGGTCGAACCGGCCGCCGGAACCCAAAAAAGATGGGGGGAGTTTTTCCGACCGGGTGCTTTCCTTCGCCCCTTATGCGGTGATCTGCACACGAGACGATGATTCGGTCTCTTTTCTCAATAAGGCCGCAGAGAAAGAGTTCGGCTGCCAAGCCGACGAAGCAACGGGAAAAACCGTCAAGACATTCTTCAGCCAGACTTCGTGGTCGAGCTGTTCCCCGGCCATTCAAAAGAGACTGTCTGCGGTTGCGGGGGAGATGGGCTTTTGGGAAGGGGAGACGATAGCGCGGAGAAAGAATGGCCAACAGTTTGTGGCGTGGACCACTGTCTCGCAGATTTTCGCTGCCGAAGGACGGGAGGAGGGGCGGCTGTATATCATTCAGGATGTTACGGATGAGAGAATCCAACAAAGAGAAATGAGAATGTGCGGAGAGTGGGTCGCAAAGCAGGAGACTACCGAACAGATGGCCAATTCCCTGAGAGGCGAATTCGAGGCTCTGTCTGCTGCCTTCGAGACTCTTCCTTTTGAATTGGACCAGGAGAATTTGACCAAGACGCTCAAGACCTTGACCCAGATGAGAAACGCCCTCGACAATCTGAGAAAGCTGATCCCAGACAAGACTCCGTCCGTCTTGCCGGAGCCTAAAAAGGAGCCGCTCGATCCCGTGAGCTTCTTTGAAGAAGAGTCGCTTCTGCTGAAATCATGCGATAAGTTCCGAGGCATAACCATTGACACGCATTTTGAAGCAGACACCCCCAAAATCGAGGCGAACAGGGGAGAGCTGAAGCGGCTGTTCGACCTGATCTTGGACAACGCTGCTTTCGCTTTACAGTCAGTTTCCGATCGGATGAAGACCATCACCGTAGAGGTGGGACCAGTAAACCAGAAGCGAGAGGTGCAGATTCAGATCTCGGATAACGGGATTGGAATCAGCCCGGCCAACCTGGCCAAAGCTTTCAAGGAGCCCTTCACCACTAAGAAAGATGGGCTTGGCTTCGGCTTATTATCGGCTGCCCGGATAGTGAAAAATCACGGCGGCACCGTCGAAGTGGAAAGCGACGAGGGAACCTACACTCTTCTGGTGATTAAGCTTCCCGCCTATGTGGAAGAACCGGCGTCTATCACTCACATCGAGCCGGTTTCGAAAACACACCACTGACCAGTTTCTTTCTGCAGGATTGAGAAGGCTTTGCCACGCTGTCAAGCCCCAGTTTGACCGACCATCCCTGAGGAGCCTCTTGAGCGTTCATCTGAAGAACGAATTGAGGAGACGAAGCGACAGGGCTTGATACCCTTCCGGATGTCCGTCGATTCAGCTCCCCCTATAGAAGCGGGAATTTGTCCCGCCTCGACGTGCCTCTCGTCCATCGGGGGCAACTTCGTTCGTATCGCTTCGTAGTAACGGACAAGGTGTTCATCGTCAACGAAGCGTTCGCCCGATGTTCAGCGGGTGATTGCTCGATACATTCTTCTGGTTCCGAAAGGGGTACGCTCTGCCAGCGGATGATGATCCCCTTGCATTCCCCTATCTAAAAAGGGGGATAAGGGGTGATTTATAGATATCGAATGAATAATCAATGACCTTGAAGCGGAGACTCTCGACTCGCCGGTTTAGTCAAAGAGGCAAGCGTCCCCCTGGTCTTGACCCTCAAGAAACAGAGCATGTCCACAAGAGCGATGGTTTTGCCGGAACTATCGACCAGAAGGCTAACCTGCCGGCACAGTTTTTCAGAGTAAAGCCACACCCCATAAAGGCCCGGCCTGCTTCAAATACAGCCATACGCAGGAGCCGGTCCTCCCCTGAACAGGTAGTTTATCAAATACACCACGTCGCCGGAGTTTACCGTGCAGTCGCCGTTGACATCTGCTGCGGCTAAGGGTTCCGGGGGAGAATCCCCCCTAAAAAGATAATTGATGAGGTAAACCACGTCTCCGGAATTGACAATCTTGTCCCCGTTGGCGTCTCCGGGTGCATAAAACCAGGGTTTATTGAACCAATCCAAGACCCTCTGCATCACCATCTCCGGTTTGCTCAGCCGGTGCCCGTAGAAATTGAAACCACTGCCATTTATCGCCTCAAAACCAAACCCAAAAAAGACCAACTTGTAACTCCCCTGGAACCTTATCGCCGCGACCGAATCGGTGGGAACGAACCAACTGTTGGCATAGAACAGAACTGGGTCTGCCAGGGAATCAGGAATCAGATTGTCCTTGGAAGCCTGGTTGCTCGCACCGGGTGAGCCTTCCGGGTAGATCCACAGGGTATCGCCCACCACGTCCCCGGGACTACCTGCCACCAGATGCTTGTTATTGTTGCCATGGTAGCTGGTGTGCAAGTAGTTCTTCAGAAAAAGCGTATCCAAAGGATCGGACGATCCGGACAGAGCCTCCGCCGCATCCTGGCTGGTTAAAAACAGTCTGCCGCCATTATCCAGATATGTCATCAAGCTTTGAATGTCCTGATGGGAGAAAATCGAGTCCCGGTGATCTCCGGTGAACCAGATAACTACGTCGTAGTCAGACAGATTGTAGCTCTGATCGGATCGACTGGCCTTGTCCCATCTGTCATACAAGGGGCCTAACGTGTCAAGTGCACTGCTATAGTAACCCTCTACATTCGAACCGTTATCGTCGTCTACCAGAAGAATGTGGGAGCGACCCACCCAGATCTCCTTTCTCCAGGTCTTGATGTAGGTGCCTCCATTTCCGGAAATGCGGAAGGTAAAGTGTGTCCTTCTGGAGGGGAACCCCACTGGGACTCTGAATTGAATCGGGTTGGAGCGATTGTCCACGGTGTCGTGGACGGAGATGTCACCCAGACCCGAGCGGCCATTGACGAATATTATCCCGTCTGTATCAGCCGAGGCCGTAATCGACGCCTGATTGAGCGGGGCCCAGATGTTGGATAATGTCAGATAGATATTCACTGCCTCTCCCGGCTCCGGTCTTCCGTTTCCGTTGCCGGATGCGGAGTCGTCAACCGACATACCTTCCAGGGTGACAACAGGACCCGGAGGGGTGTAATGCACTAGCGCCGTGGCGTATCCGATATAACAGCTGTTGTATTTTATGTAGAAGAAGCCGTGCATTCCCCAGCCGGTGCCCCAGCTGTTCTTGACGATCCAGGCTCCTTCGTTGTTACACAGAGTGTCATTCCAGCCCACGATCAGGACGGCGTGATTCGTCTCATCAAAGCCTGCATGTTCATAACATCCCCCTGTGTAAGCATCAAAATCGCTGTAGACGGTCATGGCGCAGCATACCGGGCCGGTAAGCAGGGCGGTTTTAATGGCGTTGACGTCATCGTCCACCGGCACCCAACCGGTGATCTTGGCTAATACCTCACATGATTCTTGTATGCAGGGATCAGTATCAACGGAATGATAGGGCATGCAGTCCTCCCCTACCGAACCATGGTCCCGGAAGAGCTCGTAAGCCCACTCCCTCCAGCCGCCGTTACATCCCCAGCCATAGCTCACGCAGGAAAGAATTTGCTGCTCCGAAAGGTCAAGCTCCATTCCTCCATCATAGATTTTGGCCATCGCCTCCAAAGCTCCTAAAGCGCCAAAAGCCCAGCAGCTTCCGCACCCCCCTGATTCTTAACTGGCGTGACCCCGCTGGAATCGCGCCAGTCGAAGACCGGAGGAAAATACCGTTGCACAGAGGGAGAAACCTGCAATTTCTTGGCGTTTCTGAACCATTGGTCATACCATTCCGGCACCTTCAAACCCAGGAGTTTTTGTCTGTCCTCCGGCGCAAGCTCCATGACTGAAGTTCTGCCAGCGGTCCAGTGATAGCCGTTTTCTTCGATCGTCTTCTGGATGCCTTCTATCTCCTGGTCCACCTTGTCCTTGGGCATGGCGGAGCCGGAAGCGAAGAAAACGAACACAGATAGAAGAAAGACCGAACCGAGTATTCTAATGCTTCTCATAATCAACTCCTCGAAAGAAGATCAAAAAACGGTCATTCTCAGTTATTGGTCAGCCACCTTCCACAAAAGATAAGCTAACACAATTTCTTTATAAGTCAAGGTAAATAGCCACCAATCTCCATTGGGAACGCTAAATGATGGATGACAAATGATGCATCACGAATGACGAACCGCCACCAAATCCCCTTCCGCTTGTGGGAGGAGGTAGGGGGAGGGGTCAAGAGGAAACAACAAAAATGTCACGCCGCCGTCGCAACCTCATTTGAGTCAGCTGACCGATCTACTTCTTGATCTCTTTAAGCACATTTTCTGCATCAATCTCTGCTAATTTGTGGCTCATTTTTTGTGCTTTGGATAAGGCTGAATTGGCAAAGGTTTTGGCTTGAGCAAAATCTTTCTGGGCAAGATACGTCTTAGCTAAGATCATCTCTGCATCAGGCTCATATAGTAAAAAGCCTGTTCTTTGGCAGATTTTTAACACCTCATTCCCAGCGTTTATGGCATTTCTATATTCGCCTTTTTCCAGATACAGCCTGCCATAGTCTAGCAGCGTTTCGATTTCGAGATAAGGCATACCTACCTTGCGAGCAAGCTCATAAGCTTTTTGGAGATGAGCTTCTGCCTCATTAGGATTTCCCTTTATCCTCTCGATAGCCCCCAGACAGCGGTGACATCTAGGGATGTCATTAATCCAATTATAATCTTGACAAATCTTAAGGTTTTGTCTCGTAAGTTCTGAAGCCTCCTCAATTTTGTTATTTGATATGAGAAAATCAGCATAGAAAGCTCCGTATATGCTGTGAAGCCCAAAACCGCTTCTTTTTCTTTCAAGCTCATCTGCCTCTCTAAATGATTTCTCTGCCTCTATGATTTTATCTAAAAGATGAAGTATATGTCCAAGATAGGCTTTAGAGATTATGGAATCCTCATTTGAACTTGCCTTCTCTGCCATTTCAAGCGACCTTTTTGCACTTTCAAGTCCTTTTTTGATCTCACCTGTTCGGAACTGAAGGTCAACTAAATTTTGATAACGTATGGACGCGTTTCGCCAGTCTTTTTCAGCAATGTCCATTTGCACTGATGCACAAAAAAGATATTCGGCCTCTTTCGGTCGACCTGTATTAAGAAGTGACAGCCCTGCCTCATTTAGTAGCCAGCTCTTATAACTCTTTCTGCTCACCAGCGGTAACTGCGATAACTCACCAATGGGGAAAAAGTTTCTTAAAAGAGAAAGGTTAGTCTCCCAGGCACCAAGTTTTGCCGTCAAGAAGTATTCTTCTCGGCGTATAATTTTCTCCAAGTAAACATAATAAAATACCTCGTCATAAAGCCCGGCTGAACAACCATGAAAGACCTGTTCAAACAAAGGCTGCATCTCTTCTAAGGTTTCAGGCAATTCTGATGCATTTTCACCAAAATACTGGTAAATGCGTTTATGGCACAGTCTTTCATCCTTCTCATCCAAGCTGGTTTCAAAATAGGCTTTTATCAAATGGTGTGTTGAGTATGAGTTTTTCGTTTCATCATAGGAGATAAGCCTCCAGTTCACTAAACCTTCAACTAAGTCTTTAAAATCAAGCTTGCTCATTTTGACCAACATGTCATTGAAACTTGAATCTTCTATCTTATGTCTAAGTACACCCCTAAACTCATTTTCCGTTACCTCTTTTCGAAATAGCGAGAAGATATTCAAGAAGACAAGCTCCGACTTAGTCATCTTTTCTGCATATCTGTGCAACAGCTTATTCACATCCTTAAATCGCTCCTTCTCGCTGAAGACGAACTTAATGTCTGGTCCATGTTTAATGTCCCCACCATAATATCTCTTCAAATATCCAGCCACAGAAGTTAGGCTCAGCGCATGCCCTTTATATCTTTCAATAACATCTTTCAGCTCTTCATTATCTCCCTTGACCCCACGTTTTCTCAACATCGCTATTGCATCAGGGAGACTCAGATCAATCAGTGGCAGAGTTCTATAACTGTCCTCACACCAATTATCCAAGTCCTTCAATGGAAAGCGGGTGGTAATCAAACATAAACCTGTTTTGGGTGCATCTGCTAAATAGTGGAGAAGTTCTGTGCACTCACGATGTAACATTTTTCCAAACTCATCCCCGGATTCGGATTTTTGCATCTGCTCCAGCCCATCCAAAATGATCAGGTGTGCCCTTTTAGAAATGCATTCCTTTATCTTATCTATTTTCTCCCAGGTGCTTTTTATGGAGTCAGGGTCTATCTCCCCTTGACTGACATATCTTAACAAAGCATTCAAGAATTGATCCAGATAAGCGTTTCGATAGAATCCCCACCAGAAGATACCATCCGGCTGAATCTTGTTTTCTTCTAACGAATCATACCATTTCCTGACCAAAGCAGATTTTCCCACCCCTCCCCAGCCAATTAATGCGCCAACTCGCACCTTTGGGTGATTATACCATTCGATGATGGTCTTGAGCATGTCGTTTCTACCGACGAAGTTTGGCTCAGGTGGAGTTTGATTGTGGAGACTGTCCAATATTATGCCAGGAGCCTGCTTTAGTTGTTCTTCCTCTGTAAGTCTCAAGGCACAAATATTGACCCATTTCTCTTTGTACATCTTGAGTTGTGTGGGTGTGTACCTGCCTCTTATCCTGTGTATTTTAGCATGACAGGTAGGGCAGACAATTATAAGGTTATCTTCTGAATCTGGTCCTCCTTCGCTTATCAAAATAATATGATGAAAATCGGTGATGTCTTGATGCTCAGGACAAAGACAACAACGATGCATTGAATTTACCAATAACTCATCTCGTATGTCTTTGGGTATAGTGGAGTAAACCTTTTTTTTGGACAGGTTAGGATGGTTTGGCGGTTCACTTTTTCGTTCCTCAGCAGAGCTTCGAACTCGTTAGGCGGTCGATAGCCCAGGGAGGAATGCAATCGTTTTTCATTATAGACATCCCAAAGG
>JBAVQU010000027.1:0-14720 GCA_049694315.1 Candidatus Zixiibacteriota bacterium | reverse complement strand
GAGACCTTCCGGTGACAGATCTGGACCAGGTCTGGGTGGCCGATATCACCTATATTGAGGTTCGTCACGGGTTTGTTTATCTGGCGGCAATACTGGACAAGTATTCGAAGGAAAGTGATCGGTTACGTCATCGACCGGCGGCTTGGAAATATGGGCCAAATGGTGACGGGCACGGGGAGCGTGGGTCTCAGGCCGATATGTCTGTGAAGAGGGGATAACTCTGTAAGTTAAAAAATCTAAAAAAAGTAGAAGAAAGTACTTGACAACTTCCTAGAAGGCAGTTAGACTGAAGTGAAACAACGGTGCACACATAATGTCTGAGAAGGAGAAAGGGGAAATGAGAACCAAAAACTTGATTATTGGTTTTGGGTGTTTGCTGATTGTGGTTGTAACTCTTTCCATCAGCACCAAGAGCCAGAAGCCAGAAGAGACGCCAACATTCGAAACCATCTTGGTCGGTACTGGTGGTAGTCCCAAGTGGTCGCCTGAGGGGACAAAAATAGCCTTTCTGTCTGACGGATGGCTATGCTTGGTAAATCCAGATGGAAAAGGAGAAATTCAAAGAGTTATTCAGCTTAGACCCTGGAGTTGGGAATGGATGAGCGAGTCAACCTTTGTTTTTTCTGAGAAAACAGAATGGTCGTCAAAGGGAAAAGGGAGAGGGCACAAATTCATAATAAAAACTGTGGATATGAGAGGGCAGTTGCAAATCGTTAGGGAAGATTCCCTCGCACCGGGCAACGAGTCAGAGAGACGGTATGTTTCATATATCGGTGCTCCGTTTGTCCTAAAGGATGGAACTGTTGGATACCGTGAAATACATGAAAAACCAGAAGGGGAAACTAAAATTTTTAGAATAATAAAACAAGGGAAACTTGAACCAGAAGAAGCCGGAAAACAAATGTGCGCTTTTGAGGACCCATATCCTTGGGGAGACATTTGGGTGGAACGTACAGATGAAACGATGAAGAAGAAAGTGACGAGTGGGGAGCGAAAATATGGTTCTCCTCAGCTTTCCCCGGACAATACAAAGATTATTGCACATCATTATGGCTTGGGAATATCGGTGGTTGACCTTCACGGAAATGTGTTGGCTGATTTTAGCAAAGATTTACCTAAAGTTAAACCCGAACAAATAGCCGATATCGTTGCCGCAAGTTGGTCTCCAGATAGTAAACAAATTGCTTATGACCAAATTGTTGAAAGTGAAGATACCACTTACGCAAGGGATGTTTACATTGCAAATTCCGACGGGACCAATATAACAAAGATTACGGGGACAATTGGGGAATTCGTAGGTAGCCCTGGCTGGTCTCCTGACGGAACTAGAATTCTTTGCAGTTCAGTAAGTGGAAAAATATACGTGATAAAAGTGAAATAGATTTTCTAATCTTTAACACGATTTGGAATTGGGGGATGAAATGAAAGCCACGAATCTAATCTTCTGGGCAGTTATAATTATGATTTCAATCGTTTCTTCATCAGCATATGCTAAGAATTATGTTTGTATCGATCCTGGGCATGGTGGAACTGATCCGGGAACGCATGGACGCGTTTATGGTGTTCTAGAGAAAGATGTCAATCTTGGGGTAGGTGCATGGGCTTATATATATTTTAACAACTACTATTGGTGGCCGATTATGACACGTGAAAATGACACAACTCTCTCGCGGGAACGACGCGCTGATATAGCTAACAAAGCAAATTATGGCGTCGGTGTAGATGCATTTATCTGTATACATCATAATGCTTCTGGTGATACTGTTACCCCGGATACTATAACAAATGGAACCGAGATATTCTGGTGCAATGCAGATAGGACGGACAGTAATTGGGCTCGTAGCGATACCACAGACACTTTAGCGACGAAGGTTTATTTTAAGTTGCGTGACTGGCTTCAGTATCCGGAGCGAGGAGTCAAACTCGAATGCGCTGGACGTTATAAGATACTAAAACTCACAAAGATGGGTTCCACCATCTCCGAGGCTTCTTTTCTGTCTTGTGCTGAGGTGGAACGAGGATTTTACTTCGACTTCACCAATGACTGTCAGGCAGAGGCAGAAGCGATATTTCGTGGTACCGTTAGCTATCTTAGGCATGCGGGGATTGCGATTGTAAAGAATAGCTATTCTGGGGGTAATGCAGGGGAGTTGATTATCTCCAAATGGGATACCTGGACGTATGAATGTTTTGCTACTGATACTGTCTACTCGCCCCATACCGCTTGCTGGTTAGGTGGCATGTTTGGGGAAGCATATTGTCTGCAAGCCATTTCGCCCCAATGGATCGGGGGATACCAGCGTACTTTTCATCACTGGGCGCATTTGGGTGAGTTCGGCGATCCTATTGAAATTTCTTATGATCCCCTTTGGGAATTCGAAGTGCCCTACTGGGAGCAGAGCGTTCACAGATACGTGGCCTATTTTTCCGGTGGATATTCTGCTCAAGTTGTTTCTCCCAATGGGTCCGAGAACTGGCATCCGGGCGAGCAAAGAGACATTGTGTGGAACGTATCTATTGGGGCTGATTCATCCACTACCGTGGATATGTATTTAGATAGAAATAGCGGCAATAGCGGGTATCCGGAACACATTGGTAGTTATCCAGCGAAATGGGGCAATCATTACACGTGGACGGTCACTGGCCCTTATTCCCCAAACTGTCGAATAAAAGTCATGCCCCAGGATGTTGCCGGCAATTCCGCCTGGGACGTCTCGGATCATGATTTTGCCATAAGCGCTTCAGGCAATAACAATCCGGTCATTTACAGTCTCATACATTGTAAGAATCCAGTGGGAGAGTGCCGACAGTGTATGCACTGGGGGGAATCGAGAACCATCGAGGTCCACGCCCAAGACCCGGACGGTGATTCCATGTATTTCGAATGGTGGTGCCTTCCATCTTTGGGAGGGCATTTTCCGAATGGGCAGCGCACCATAACCACTGCCCAGAATTACGTCACTTACACCGCTCCTACCAAAGCCGCGGCGGAAAGCTCCGCCAGCGGCGGGGACGGACAAAAGGACCTTTTCCGGGAATATATAGCGGTCTGGGCTGCGGACGTTCGCGGGGGACTGACCCCTGAGCCTGTATGGGGACAGCCCGCAATTACTGACGCGGGATGCTCCTGCATTTGCGGGGATGTGAACGGGGATTTGATCGTCAACGCGGGGGACGTTATCGTCTTAGTATCTTATCTATTCAAGGGTGGCGCTCGACCCGATTGAGAGGGGGGACGTGAACGGCAGTGGTCTGGTGGATGCGGGTGATATTATATATTTGACTAGTTATCTGTTCAGACGGGGGCCTGCGCCTCAATGCGGATGGTTTCCGGCGGAACCCCAAAAGAAACAGCAAGACCTTGACCCTTCCTTGTCTCGCCGCTAAGTGCCGGACTGTCGAAGGCTTTTGTAAGGTCGAAGAGATCGGCCTTGGCATCTCCCGAAGAGCCCCTCGCGGGCCGAGCATAACCCCAGAGCAAAACCGAGGTTTCGGCAACTCTTCGTTCTTATACGCCCAGCAACCGACGAACTCGATCAACTACCTGACGCCGCCGGGCCGGGCTTACAAGTTTCCCGAGGCGGTTTCCTTCAGTATGGAAATCTCCAGCGCCTGCTCGGCTACCAACTTCTTCAAACGGACATTTTCTCTCTCCAACTCCCTGAGATGCTTAGCCTGATCTAGACGTAAACCACCATACTCCTTGCGCCAGCGATAATAGGTCTGCTCACAGACGCCAATCTTTTTGCACGTCTGAGCTAACGTCTGCCCTCGAGACAAATCTATTTCCGCTTCCCGCAATTTGCGAACTATGCTCTCTGCTGTAAACCGCTGCCGACCCATACTATCCTCCTTCCTCTGTCCAGCCTAATATACTAACTTTTAAACTGGACCGAAATATGGGGGAGCACGTCAGCCAAATGGCTCAATATGGGAAAAGGCTGGTTGATCTGCATCTTTTGAAATCACCAGAACTTGATTCAACCATTGCCAAATTCGAAGCAAAAGGTGATAACATAGTTCAAAAGTTGAAGTATGAAAGATCACCCTCCCCTTGTGGGATAGGGAGAGGGGGACGACTTTACATCAACAAAGACCAATATTTCGATGGCATTTCTTCAGAAATTTGGCAATATCAAATCGGCGGTTATCAGATTTGCGACAAATGGCTGAAGGATAGAAAAGGGAGAAGTCTAACCTTCTATGATATAAAACACTATCGCAAGATTGTTACATCGATTCAAAAGACAATCGAAATGCAGAAAGCAATTGATAAAATCTATCCAGGTATCGAGAAAGAGATCATAGAATTAAAGAATATATAAAAGCTGTTACGATATGGGTGAGATCGACATTGTATAGAACCCTGAGGTAGATTGACAGATTTAGCGATTATTGCGAGGATAACCTAAGATGAAAGCAGTCCTTTACGCCCGGGTTTCAAGCAAAGAGCAAGAGAAGGAAGGTTATTCCATCCCGGCTCAGTTAAGGCTTCTGAAGGAATATGCTCAGAAAAACAGTCTTACTATCGTGAAGGAATTCATCGACGTTGAGACAGCCAAGCAAGCCGGAAGGGCAAACTTTGGTGAGATGATAAAGTTCTTGGAGAAAGACCCTGCGGTGAAGATCATCCTTGTGGAGAAGACGGACAGACTTTATCGAAATTTTAAAGACTATGTTATCATAGATGACCTTGACCTGGAGATACATCTGGTCAAAGAAGGGGAGGTTTTAAGCAAGGATTCTAAATCGCACCAGAAGTTTATTCATGGGATCAAGGTTCTACTTGCCAAAAACTATATTGACAATCTGTCTGAAGAGACAAAGAAGGGGCTTAAAGAGAAAGCTGAACAAGGATATTATCCAGGACACGCTCGATTAGGATATAGGAACAATCCTGAAACGCATCAAATTGAGGTAGACCCGGAAAAGGCAGTAATCGTCAAAAAGATGTTTGAGTGGTATTCAACCGGGAACTGTTCGCTGGCAGAGATAAGAGAAAAAGTCATTGATGAGGGGCTGGTTTATTCTAAGTCGCAACCCAGGATTAGCAAGAGCCATGTGGAGAGAACGCTGAAAAACCCCGTCTACTATGGAGACTTCTGGTGGAATGGGAAACTATACAAGGGTCGGCATCAACCTATCATATCAAGAGAACTATTCGACAAAGTCCAGGAGGCATTCAGTAACCGCAATAGGTCGAAGGGCAGAAAGCGAGATTTTGCTTTCACCGGGCTTCTAATGTGCGGGCACTGCGGATGTAGCATCACTGCAGAGATACACAAAAACAGATACATCTACTATCGTTGCACTGGTTTCAAAGGAAAATGTGGACAACCATATATCCGGGAGGAATTACTTGAGGAAGAACTTGGTGAGTTGGTGAGGAGTATCGTAATCGATGATGAGAGGCTGGAGTGGATCAAAGAAGCCTTGAAGTCAAGCCACGTTGACGAGAAAGCGTATCACGATGAGATGATAGCAAAACTAACATTACAACTCAAAAGACTTCAACAAAAACTTGATCAGGCGTATGAGGACAAACTTGAAGGAAAAATAGAAGAGGAATTCTGGTCCAAGAAGTCAGAACAATGGAGAGAGGAACAGTCGGGAATAGTGTCTAAGATTACATACCATCAGAATGCCAACAAGAGCTACTTTGATGAGGGGATAAAGATTTTAGAACTCGCCAACAAGGCGTATTTTCTATACCAGAAGCAGGAAGCGCACGAGAAAAGGAAGCTTCTCAACTACATACTTTCGAACTGTCAGGTTATTGACGGAACTCTTTATCCTACATACAGAAAACTCTTCGATTAATTTGTCGAAGGGAACAAAACTCAAAATTGGGGTGGATGAGGGGACTCGAACCCCCGACCACCAGGGCCACAACCTGGTGCTCTAACCAACTGAGCTACATCCACCATGTTTAAGTAGGTTCATAGTTCGTGGTTCGTGGCAGGTGGTAAAAAATTCAAGGTGTAGGGGCGTATGGCCATACGCCCCTACAAATCGTGATTATGCCGAGGTATATTCACCGGTTTTGCCGATAACCGCTTGGGCTGCGGCTAAACGCGCAATCGGTACCCGGAATGGAGAACAACTCACGTAGTCTAACCCGACTTTGTGGCAGAAAACCACCGAATCCGGATCGCCTCCATGCTCTCCGCAGATCCCCACTTTCAGGTCCTTCCGGCTAAAGCGACCCTTCCTCACTCCCATCTCCACCAATTGTCCGACTCCGCTCTGGTCTATGCTCACAAACGGATCCTGCTCCAGGATTCCATGCTCTATGTAGTATCGCAGAAACTTTCCGGCATCGTCCCGCGAGTAACCATAAGTCATCTGAGTCAGATCATTGGTGCCAAAGGAGAAGAATTGGGCTTCCAAAGCTATCTCGTCGGCAGTGAGGGATGCTCTGGGCAACTCGATCATGGTCCCAACCAGATATTTGATCTCTACCTTGTACTTCTTCATGGTCTGCTCGGCCACCCGCACCACCACTTCCTTTTGGTTGCGGAACTCGTTCACGTGCCCCACCAGTGGTATCATTACTTCGGGAATGACCTTCTTCCCATGCTTGGCCAGCTCGCAGGCCGCTTCAAAGATGGCCCGGGCCTGCATCTCGGTAATCTCCGGATAGACGATCCCCAGCCGGCAGCCTCGATGTCCCAACATGGGGTTCATCTCGTGCAGCTCCTCTACCCGACTTAAGAGCTTTTGCTTGGCCTCGAGTAAGACCGGGTCCGATCCCTTGGCCTTCAGCGTGGCGATCTCTTCCACCAGAACTTCCCGATTGGGTAAGAACTCATGCAGTGGAGGATCGAGGGTGCGAATGGTAACCGGCAATCCGTGCATCACTTCAAAGATGGCTTTGAAATCGTTCTTCTGGAAGGGAAGCAGCTTGTCTAAAGCTACCTGTCTTTCGGAGGTGGTCTTGGCCATAATCATCTCTTGCACGATGGGTAATCTGTCTTCGGCAAAAAACATGTGCTCGGTCCGGCACAGCCCGATCCCTTCGGCGCCAAACTTTATGGCCTGCGCCGCATCCCTGGGAGTATCGGCATTGGTGCGCACCTTGAGTCTCCTGGTCTGATCTGCCCAGCCCATGAATTCGCCGAACTCCCCGCTCAGCTCCGGCTCGATGGTGGGCACGGCTCCGACCATTACTTCGCCGGTGGCTCCATTCAGAGAGATTACGTCCCTCTCCCTGATTATCAGGCCGTCCACCATGAACTGTTTTCTCTGCTCATTGATCCTTAAGGCCTCGCAGCCCACCACACAACATTTCCCCATACCCCGAGCCACCACCGCCGCATGGCTGGTCATCCCGCCTCTGGCAGTCAAGATGCCTTCCGCCACTGCCATTCCCTGGATGTCGTCCGGGTTGGTCTCGTGTCGTACCAAAATCACCTTTTCTTTTTCGGCAGCCCAGCGAACCGCATCTTCGGCGCTGAAAACCACCTTTCCCACCGCCGCTCCCGGAGAGGCGGCCAACCCTTTGGCGATGACCGTGACGCTGGCCTTGGGATCGAGCCGGCGGTGCAGAAGCTGATTGAGTTGAATCGGCTCGATGCGAGTCAGCGCTTCGTCTTTGGTGATAAGTTTCTCCTTCACCATATCCACTGCAACTCTCACTGCTGCAGGCGCTGTCCTCTTTCCCGTACGCGTCTGAAGCAGATACAGCTTCCCCTGCTGAACGGTGAACTCAAAATCCTGCATGTCCTTGTAATGCTTCTCTAACCTGGAGGTGATCGCCCTCAGCTCTTTGTATACGTGAGGCATCTCCTTCTCCAGCTCCGAGATCGGCTTGGGGGTTCTGATTCCGGCCACCACATCCTCTCCCTGAGCGTTGGTCAAGTATTCACCGTAGAATTTCTTCTCTCCGGTGGAAGGATTGCGCGTGAAACCGACCCCAGTGGCGCTGTGCTCACCCATGTTTCCGAATACCATCGCCTGAATGTTTACCGCCGTGCCCAGATCGCCCGGAATCCTGTGAATTCTCCGGTAGGCTATGGCACGCGGATTGTTCCAGGACTTGAATACCGCCTCGATGGTCATCCATAACTGTGTGTATGGATCGGAAGGAAACTCTTCTCTGGTTTTTTCTTTAGCCTTTGCCTTAAACTCCTTCACCAGTTCCTTCAGGTCATCACCCATGAGGGAGGTGTCTTGCTTTATCCGTTTGGCATCCTTTTTCTTTTGCAGTATGTGTTCGAATTCGGATTTGTCTATGCCCAGAACCACGTTGCCGAACATCTGCACGAACCGCCGGTAGCTATCGTAAACGAATCTTTCGTTCTTGGTCTTGTTGATCAACCCTTCCGCAGTCTTATCGTTCAACCCTAAGTTCAATACCGTATCCATCATTCCGGGCATGGAAAACTTCGCTCCCGATCTGACCGATAACAAGAGGGGAAGAGATGGATCGCCAAACTTTGAACCCATGGACTTTTCCACCCGCCCCAGGTACTTCCTTATCTCCAACTCCAAGCCTTTGGGGAGAGTTAAGTTGTGGTCGTAAAACAAACGGCAGACTTCGGTGGAGATGGTAAACCCGGCGGGAACTGTAGCACCGGCGTTAGTCATCTCTGCCAAGCCAGCGCCCTTACCCCCAAGAATCTCTTTCATCTTGCCATTCCCCTCCGCCCTTCCATCACCAAAATAATAGATGAACTTCTTCGTCTTTTCGCCTGCTACGCCTAAGCCTTTGCTTTTCTGTGACTTAGCAGCCGGCATTGGTTTTGCCTGCGGCTTCTTCTTCGGCACGGGCTGGATCTTCTTGACCTTCTTGGACGCCTTTTTCATTCAGTTTACCTCCTTTGGGTTTCTCAAATTTTTATATGATACGACCTTTTGCGCAAAAAGCAAGGAGTTTTTTAAAGCTTTTGGAGGACAATGCGTTTAAGCCCTTGGATTCTCAAGGGGTTTGGCTGCTGATTCCTGAGAAGCCGACACTCCGACAGAGAGAAGCCTCTAGGGATGATTTGGACGATTGGTGCTTTAAGGCTTAGACGATCCCGCCCGCCGAAAGCGTTTTCGTCATCTTATGCACATGTGTGGCGGGCCAGAAAATGCGGTCACATACGGGGCAATGGACGAAGTCACCCTGGGTCTGGTAGACATAAGGGTACAGTCGATCTCTAATCTTCTCTTTCTCCACCTTCTGTAACACTTGGTTGCAGATGAGACATCGGGAGAAAAGACTCTCTTTTCCTATTCTTAGCCCAAAATGCTTGACGACCTGTTTCAGCTGCTCCAAAGGCTTCTCGCTGGCGATGAGAAGGAGTCTTTCTCCCAGCTTGAGCTTAAAGCGCGAGAGTTGCGCGTCTCTGCTCAAGACCACTCGGTCCTCCTTCAACGCCTTCGAGACCAGCTCGCCATCCTCGATGGGGTCAAAGAAAAGGGTGTCGTATCCCAATGTTCTGAGCCATTTGGCTAATTTCCCCAGGTTATCGTCACAGATGAACTTCATTGCCAATCGCCTGTAGGTGCAAACCTTCGGGTTCGCCCAGGCAGGGGTGGAACTGAAGCTCCACCCCTACGATTTATAGTTTAAACTGCATATCGTAGAGTCTCTTATACAATCCCCCTTGCTCCAACAATCTCTTATGATCGCCCGTTTGCACTACCCTGCCGTGATCTAAGACTATGATCTTGTTCACATTCTGAATAGTGGACAGCCTATGGGCGATAACAAATACGGTGCGTCCTTTCATCAGCCGATCGATAGCTTCTTGAACTAAAGCCTCGGATTGAGAATCTAAGGAGGAAGTGGCCTCATCAAACACTAGTATCGGCGGGTTCTTGAACAAGGCCCGGGCAATGGCCAGCCTCTGTTTTTCTCCTCCGGAGAGTTTTGCCCCCCGATCTCCAATCGTGGTCTGGTATCCGGAGGGCATGTTTATTATGAAATCGTGGGCGTTGGCCGCCCGAGCAGCGTTATGCACTCGTTCCTCAGAGGCATGCTCGTGGCCATACGCTATGTTGTTCCACACGGTGTCATTGAAGAGAATGGTTTCCTGGGTGACGATTCCCATAAGATTTCGCAGAGAGGCCAGCTCCACTTTCTTTAAGTCGATTCCATCTATCTGGATCTCTCCTGCAGTGGGATCATAGAATCGGATGAGCATATCCATTAATGTGGACTTACCGGCTCCAGAGGGACCGACCAAAGCCACCACCTCGCCAGCCTTGACGTCGAAGCTTATGCCGGAAAGGACCTCCTTGTCGCCGTCGTAACTAAAACATACGTTATTGAAAGCAACGTCCCACTCTAATGACTCTTTTCTAATCGCACCCGGAGAGTCTTTGATTTTCGGCTGGGTGTCCAGAACTTCAAATATCCTTTTTGAGGCTGCCAAGCCCTGTTGAATGTCGATGTTCAAATTACTTATGCTGCGAATGGGCTGCATCAGCGAAAGCATGGCAAAAAGAAAGAGAAACAGTCGTCCTGGATCCAAATCTCCTGTTAGAATGTCCTTTCCCGCAAACCACAAAAGCAAGACCGCCCCCAACACCCCCATGACCTCCGTTAAAGGCGGACCCAGGGAGCCTATGCGGGTGAGCCTGACCATGGTCTTAAAGTAGTCTTTGGTCGTGTCCGTAAATTTCTTGATCTCGAATTTTTCCATCACGAAAGCTTTCACCACCCGGATGCCTGAGATGGTCTCCTGCAAGACCGAGGTCATGTTTCCCATCTTCTCCTGAGTTAGGACGCTGGATTTTCGCACCTTTTGCCCGAATTTGCCAATAATCAAAATAGCCGGGGGAAAAAGCAACATGGCGATTAGGGCCAATTTCCAGCTTGCCCAGAAGACCAAGAACAGATATACCAGAAGGAGGAATCCCTGACGCAGGGCTTCGGCAAAACCGTTGGCCACCGCTCCTCTCACTAAAGTGATGTCGTTGGTGATACGAGAGATCAAGACGCCGGTTCTCTGTCCGTGAAAGTACTCCAAAGGGAGGACGTGGAAATGGCGGTAGAGCTTGTTGCGAAGATCCATGATCACCCCCTGCTCCACCCGCACGACGAGGAAACTCTGAACATACCAGAAGAGATTCTTCACCAAAAAGATCAAGAAGACCAGGATGCAAAACCGCCCCAAGGTCTCCAACCGGGTTTTTCCTATGATCATCTGGTTGAATTTCTGCTTCAGTGCCTGGGGCAATAGGACCGACAAGCTCTCTTTTGCCTTGTCCGGATTTTCCTTCTGCTCAATGGTGGGCTGGGAAATCCCTGCTGATTGGGAGAATAGGATCTTGGTGAAAGGGACAATCATGGTGATGGAAAAACCGCTCATCCCCGCGTAAAACAGCATGAAGATCATGGCAGGAATCAGGTATTTCAGATGCGGCCTAAGATGAGCCAGTAACCTGAGGTAGTCTTTCATATAATTGTCCTTCGAAAAACAGCTTGTCCGAGGTCGACCGTCCGCCGGTATGCACTGTATGGTGCACACCGCAGTCCGCAGCAGTCAATTACCTCTCACCCTGTTTCTCCCTCTCCACCATGCGGAGAGGGGGACGAAAGGGGGTGAGGTTTCTTAATGCATCAACACTTGATTCTATGCTTTTCTTTGACCGGTGGCTGTGTTTCGATCATCTCCCGGAATACGTGTTCTACCGTTTCCACAGATAGAGTCCCGGCGGTCGCCTCTATAATTCGATGGGTCTTCCCCTGCGGACCAAACTTGATCGGATCGGAATCTATGAACAAGGCCAATGTCGGGGTTCCCACCGCCACGGAAAGATGCATGGCTCCGGTGTCCGGGGACACGAAAAGATTGCATCTTCCGATTAGCGCGGATAAAGTGGGAAGATCAAACATCTGCGAGACGACTTGCCGTTTGTCTGTGGCCCGAACCTGACGAATAACCTTCTTCTCTTCAGGTCCCCAGATGAATATCAGCTTGGCGTCAAAGGAGTCAGTGATCCAGTCCGCCAGCTTCTGATAATTCCCCACCGGCCATCTCTTCTCCCCTCTTCCTCCGATGTGCACTCCCACCAAGAAATCGTCGGTCTCGATACCTTGTTCTCTTAGATATTTCTCTATCACAGCCCTTTTGTCCGGCTGGACTTCGATCCTAAGACCGTCCGCCGCAAAATCTCCCACCAGATAGCGCAAGAGATCAACATGCATTTCCGAAGCATGCCTGCTTGCCGGCGACGAAGGAACTTCCAGATTGAGGAACAAATGACTTTGGGCCTTTTTGTGACCTATCTTGTACCGAGCGCCGGAGAGATACGCCAAGAATGAGTTGTTAAGTGAGAAGTTGTTCTCATCGCTGGCATCGAAGGCCAAGTCAAACTTCTGTTTTCTTATCTTCCTTATGAATAACACGAGCGAAAGAGGATGAAAGATGTACTGCCTCTTCTTTGCCACCAGAATCTCATCCACCAAGCTTGATTTCGAGAAGAAGGTATGGAAAGTCTTGCTGGCTACGTACCAAATCTCGGCTTTGGGGAAATGCTTTCGAATGGCAGAAAGAAGTGGCGTGGTGAGGATCAAGTTCCCGATCCGGTCGTCCTGCCTGACTATCAGTATTTTGCCCACCTGGTCAAGCTCCACGTCTTCCCGTTTGAGTTCTTCGGATTTCACGAAAAGACTCAACACCAGAAGCAAAAGCTTCTTCCCGTTCTGTTCTATCTTCTTCAGAAACATAAGCTTCCTTTCAGGCTTCAAGAAGGATATTAATGGCCTACGAATGAAAAGTCAATAACTTTGTCCCCCTAAGGGGTGCCCAGCATCCATTTCGAGCCCAGAAGTCCGGCAGCCCGGATCAGAGTATGGTGGAAAAAACTGCTTGACAGATGCAGGGTGGCGAGATATATTACTTACTGAACGGTAAGTAAGGAAGGTTCGGTTCAGTTTATGGACACAAAAGAGAGAATCGCCAAGACGGCATTAAGGCTCTTCTTGCAAAGAGGTTACGAGAAGACTTCGTTGAACCACATTGCCCGTGAAGTAGGCATAACCAAACCCGCCATCTATCATCATTTCAAGAACAAGGACCAGTTGTTTCACCAGGTTTTGACGCTGTTCTTCGAAGAAATGAGCAGATGGAGCCTGTCCCGTTTTGGGTCCTGCCGGACTCTGCGAGATTTACTAAAAGCCTATTTTCAATCACTAAGATCGTTTAGGGACGTAGCCGGCATCCTTTTGGGACAGCCGGCGCGCCAAGCCCCATACAGTTTTTTAGAACTCTTCTTGGCCGCAAGTAAAAAGGACCCCAGCATTCAGAAGAGGATTGAAAACGGATTTTTGGTCACTCGCCGGTTTTTGAAGAAAAGGCTGCTGGAGGCACAGAAGCGGGGAGAGATAAGAAGCGACGTCGATTGTGAGGTGCTGGCGTTTGAGATTCATGCCCTGATAGAAGGAACCGGTTTGATCAGCTACCTGGACAAATCGGTGAACGTGGAGCGCATCGGGGAAAGAATGTTTACCCACCTGTGGAAGATGTTAAGAAAGTAGTTTTTTTTAGATGGGCATCTTACTTACCGGTAAGTAACAAAAGGAGCCAAGCATGAAAAATCAGAACCTTCTCCCCGTTTTGAGGCTGCCTGCGGCTTTGGCCATGGGATTGGCCATATCGGCCATCTCGCTGAAAGCACCTGGCGCTTTACTGGGATCGGAATCTTCAGCTCGCTGGCTGCCTCCCGCCATCACTCATTCGGTCATGTGGATGCTTTCCATTCTGATAATTGGAATTCTAAGCAAGGGGGAGTTGGCGGAATATGGGTTTGCCAGAGGCAAATTCCAGTTGACCGGCCGGATATTCTTATGGATTATTCCGACTGCGATTCTATCGGTCATCGGCTTCATCGCCTCCCGTTCCGGTGCCCAGCTTAAAGGTGGTCTGGGACTCAATCAGGTTCAAAGCATAATCTTCGTTTGGATTTACGCCACCATTTCCGAAGAGATCTTCACCCGAGGATTACTCCAAAGTTTTCTCTCTCCCCTGGCCCGATATGGATTCAATCTGTCTGGGACGCTGCGCATAAGCTTGCCGGTTGCGTTCAGCGGATTGTACTTCGGAATGATGCACATCGTGGCGGTAAGCAGGATGGGACCGCCGGTAATCCTATGGGCGACGCTTTTGGGAGTGGTCGCCGGGTATTACCGAGAGAAAACGGAGAGTCTGATTCCGGCCTTGATCATTCATGCTCTTTTCAATATCGGCGGGTCCTTGCCCCTGTGGCTTTTGTCCTGGCTAATCTGAGGCTCGTTCTCTTCCCGAAGCTTTAGAGGTGATCTTAACGCTCCTAATTCGAAGGACCGGCGACTCTGCTCTTCCTCGACCTTTGATACCCGACACCTTTCCCCTGGGTCGATGGGAGGGAGGCGGGGAATGCCGAGACGTGGAGCTGAACGTATCAAGGACGTTCTGCATTGTATTGATTCTTCTTGATCCGTGATCCGTGCTTCTCGGCTCTTGTTTTCTCTTGCTAATGTTTTCGAGAGGCTTATCTTGGATAGTGAAGACCTCAAGGAGGCCAGAATGATCGATTCTTATGATTTCGGGGAGATAGTGATTGACTCTAAGAGTTACACTTCCGACGTCATAATCTATCCGGACGGGGTGAACAGCAGCTGGTGGAGAAAGGAAGGTCACGAGTTGTGCATAGACGATCTCGGAGGCGTGCTGGATGGGAAGCCAGACGTGGTTATAGTTGGGACCGGAAACCCGGGTTTGATGAAGGTGTTGCCTGAAACCGGG
>JBAVQU010000026.1:0-27872 GCA_049694315.1 Candidatus Zixiibacteriota bacterium | reverse complement strand
TTCGCAAAGAGAAACTGGCCCGGGCCAGAGAACACAGAAAACTGATAAATCAAGTCAGGTCAAATGAGGTAAATCGCTCTAATCTGGAACCGTCAAAAAGTCTATTCTGTGCTTGACCATTACAAGGATACACCCCCTGTCTTTCTATACCAAACCCATTTTACACACAAATATTTACATTACCGACATGCAACACAACAAAAACAAGTTCTTAATCATCTTCGCCGCTGCTTTGGCCTTAGTGGCGATGGTGGTTTCTGCTCAAGCAGCAACTTGGGATAACACCCAAGTCTACAACGGCACGGTTCTCTCGTATAAACTGGCGGTGGGAGATAAGCTAAAGAGTGCTTCGGATGATACTGTCCGGATCTTCACTGCCCAATACAATTCGCCGTGGAACCTGCTCCTCTTCACGGATCGTTCCACCTCGGCACCGATGAACTGGAGCACGGACATCGTTGGAACCGATAGCGTTTCAATCAGAGACGCTGTGGCAATCGGCGATGTCAACGGTGACGGGATCAATGATCTGGTTTATGGAAGGTATTCTTCGCCATACCGGGTCAAGAGGATATATTGGACCGGAAGCGCATGGGCAACACAGGAGTTGGCCACCTTTACGAGCACGATTTACGGCATCACCGTAGGCGACGCAGACAATGATGGAGTTAATGAAATTTATGTTGCTGCGGGGTCCAATGTCCAGATGATCAAGTGGAATGGAAGTGCCTGGGTGATCACTCAAATATACACTGGTAGTTCCAGTATGTATGGTGGTGTAGCTATTGGGGATTTCGACGCGGCTTATTCCGGGAACGAGTTAGCGCTTAGTGACTACTACGCCCACGTAGTTGAAGTAAGGTGGACCGGTTCGGCCTGGACCTCGAATATCCTATATAGCAACGGCTCCATGGGGTTTTACAGCACCGCTGTGGGTGACTTCGATGCTTCCAATCCGGGCGCTGAGATCGCATTATGGAACGGCTATGGCACTTATGGCGCATATGAGCTATACGGCTCGGGAGCCAGCTGGAGTATAAGAACTCTCTATACTTCCACCACCTGGAGTGGACCTGGCCAGATAGCAGTTGGAGAGTTCTACACTGGCAATCCCGGAGCTGAGGTCTTGGCGGTGAGTGGTGGCGGGAGCGCTTATGAGGCCAGAGCTATTTATGGATCAGGAGCCACCTGGACCACCGAGAAGATAATGGGAACGGGTGGTGCCGCCTACGGGTGTGCCATTGGCAACCTGAACCGATACCGAACTGGCAATGAGGTGGCAATTAGCGGCAACACAGGCAAAGTCTGGGAGGCGGAAGAGAAAGTTGTCTCCAAAGACATGGCTGCCTACACCATTGACAATCTGCCCTTTTTGATCAAGGCTAATGACGTTGTCACCGTTAAAGCCACGATCAAGAACTACGCCCAATTCTCTCAAGCCCCTGGCGTGCCGGTGAAGTTGAGCATCACTGGTCCGGGTGGATACGTCTAAACGGATAATGACCAGACCACATTGACCACCATTCCTCAGAATGGCGGAACGGAACAGGTAACGTTCTCTCCCGACTGGACAGTCCCGGCGACGACGGGTAAGTTATACCATAAAAGTTTGGACTGAGCTGGTAGGCGATGAAGTTCCAGCCAATGATACCGTGACCAAAGTCATAACCGTATGGCCTGCTGGTCTAGTGCTATACGAAGACTTCGAGGGCACCGCCCCTCCGGCTTTTTCTCCTGGATGGCTGGTGGTGAACCACAACGGAGATAGTTATACCTGGAAGACGCTGGCTAGTGGTGGCATATCTACGGGCAATCCCATATGCGCCCAGTATAGCTATAATTCCTCCTCGGCAGCTGACGATTGGTTCTTTAGCCCGGCTCTCACTCTCCAAGCGGGGAAACCTTATAAGCTTGACTTTTTCTACAAAGCTGGGAGTTCAAGCTGGCCAGAGAAGTTGAGGGTCCACTTCTCCACCTCTCAGTCACCCAGTGATACTCTGCCCAGGATCTGGGATAACGGTAACGTCATCAATACGTCCTATGCTTTGGGCACTGCTACCTTTGTACCTTCTACCAAGGGAACGTATTATCTCGGCTTCTACTGCTACAGTGCGGCTGACGAGTTGACCCTCTATGTCGACTCAATTGCTCTTTATATTCCTCCGCCGCACATGGTGGTAGTCCCCGACAGTTTGGTCCTTCCCATGAACCCCGACCAAGTTCTGGACACCAGCTTCTTCGTCAGCAATTCCAGAGGAGACAACCTTACTTTTTCCATGGCGGAGAACCCGAGTGCAGCTTGGCTTGGTGAGAATCCAACCAGTGGGACTATTCTTCCGACCAAGGTTGACACCATTCATCTCCATCTGAATGCAACCGGTTATGGATTAGGCACTTACAGGACAGTTCTGGAGATCACCAGTAATTCACAGAGACTTGGTAAGGGCACGAACTACTTCCCGGTTACCATGAAGCTGGGTGGTCCCATTCTGTCGGTGAACCCGGATTCTCTACACGTCGGAATGTGCCCCCCGGGATCGCAGGAGGACTTGCTGATCCAGACCAACACCGGCAATGAACCTTTGGAGATCTACGGGGTCAAGGTGGCTCAGACTTCTCCCAAGGCCGTCCATTTCTACATGGGCACGCCCACCAAAGACGAGGTGCGGCAGGGCAAAGACGACCAGCTCTCCAGCAGCAAGCCATCCGACTCCAAACGAAGGATGACTTCAAAGGCCGGCGGACCGGACATGTTTGGTCATGTCTGGATAGACTCAGATGATCCGGGCGGACCGACCTTTGCCTGGATCGACATATCCGGCACTGGAACACCGATCCTCGGATTTGGTGACGACACCAACTTAGGTCCATTCCCCATTGGATTCAACTTCAACTTCTACGGAAACGTCTACAACTCCATACGGGCCTGCTCCAACGGTTGGTTCAGCTTCACTTCGACTTCCACGGCTTACAGCAACTATCTGCTTCCAAGTGCCAGCGCACCGGAGAACCTGTTGGGTATCTTCTGGGACGACATGAACTTTGCCACCAGCGGAACCGCCTACTACCAGACCATTGGCAACAAGTTCATCATCGAATACAAAGATGCCGCTCGTTATTCCACAGGAGAGCTTTACACCTATGAGGCCATCTTAGACGGCACCTGCGGGACCATAACTTATCAGTATCTCTCCATGCAGCCCGGAGATCTGAACAGCGCTACCATCGGCATTCAGAACGGTCTGATGAACGATGGTCTCACCGTAGCCTACAACGAGTCCTACATGCACGACAACTTAGCCATCAGGTTTCAGACCAATCCTCTGTGGGTTTCGCTCGACCCGTGCAACATGACGGACACCCTGGCTCCGGGAGCAAGCGATACCGTAAAGGTGAAATTCGATTCCAGCCCGTTCACCTCCGGCAATTTCCGTGGACAGGTAACGTTTAGCTCTAATCAACCCGGTCATTTCACCAAGGCAGTTCCCGTGGCTATGGATATTCTGTCCGCCGGTTTGGCTGTGTCCCCGGCTAGCATTACCGACACTTGCCAAGAGGGCGGAGTCGTTCAGAGCAGCATCCATGTCAGCAATTCAGGGAGCTGTCCCCTAACCTTCAGCGTGGGCGCGGGTTGTGCGTGGGTATCCGTCCTGCCGACCGGAGGCTCGTTGAATCCGGGTCAAGGCATGGATATCACCGTTACCGAGGATTGCCACAATATCTGGGCCGGCAACTACAACTGCGAATTGAGGATAACCAGTAACGATCCTTCGCAGCAGCCTTACAAGGTCGTGAATATCTACAAGCATGTAGGTCCGGATCCCAACATCGTGGTATCTCCGGACAGCTTCTACCTTGAGTTGTTCGCCGGCACCGCCAAGGACACCAGCATGAACATTGGCAATACCGGCAATGGACATCTGATGTATGCGGTTTCCACCGAGGACTTCACGCCTCCCAAAGTGGGGATTCCTCTTCTGACTGAAGGCTTTGAAGGAACTTGGCCTCCGACCGGCTGGTCAATCATTCAAAATGACTACAATACCAACTACTATCCTTGCTGGTGGTCACAGCAGTCTGTTTACTATCATACAGGCGCGTATTCGGCAGGACTGTGGTGGGATTACTACGATCAGAATGAGTGGTTGATAACCCCGGAATTCAGCGTGGCGGGCGCCTGCACTTTGACCTTCTGGACCTATGGATATGAAGGTTCCACCTACGGAGACCACTATTATGTGAAGGCTTCCACCGACGGAGGCTCAAACTGGGATGTTCTATTTGACCTATCCACGCTCACCGGCAATGCCTGGAATTACTACAACTATCCATATCACATCGCTTTGGATGCCTATGCCGGAAAGAACGTCAAGTTGGCTTGGCACGCCTATGCTATAGGCGGATTATATTGGGCTTGGCTAATTGATGACGTGAGCGTGATGAGCTATGCTACACCGTGGCTGACGGTTGGTCCGCCGACTAACGGGGTGGTCAGTCCGCACACCAACGCGGGAATCCCCGTGCATTTCAGCACCGTGGGTGTCAACGAAAACAACAAGTACGCTCACATATTCGTTGCCTCCAACGATCCGGACCAAAGCATGACGGCGGTGAGAGCGCACGTGAAGATCGTCGGTCCTAACTACTCCATCGCTCCACCCGAGACTCTGGTGATCAATGCGTTGGAGAGCCAGTTGACCGATGGTCATCTGACGGTAAGCAACGTGGGTGGTTTTGGAGCGTTGTTCTACAAGATGACTGATCCGGTGGCCTGGCTTTCCGAGATTCCTGATACCACTCAGGTTGCGCCTAACGGCACCCAAGACGTGGTGGTCAGGGTGGACGGAAATCAGTTGTTCGCCGGAGACTACTCCACCAAGATCGCCATCACGACCAACGACTTCCATGTGCCCAAGGACACCATCGTGGTAATCGTGCACATGGGTCCGGCGCCTTGCATAGCCGTCAGTCCTACCGCCATTAACGTCATGGTTAATGCCGGCTCGACCAAAGACACCGTCGTGAACATCGCCAACGCCTGCGATGGGCACTTGGCGTACACCATCAGCACTGAGGAAGGTGGTCCCAAGTTAGATGCCGGAGTGGGCCTGAATACCAATCGAGTGTATCAGATTATGGAGGAAAATAGGGCGAACCATCCCCAGTCGGCTGCTTCTTCCTCCGCAACCGGGACCGAGAACGCTCGTGCGCGCTTGACCGGTTTGGTGCCCAAGGGTGGTACCAGCCTTTTGAGCCCTTCAAGCGTTCCGATTGTTACGCCAAAGGGCGACACGGTATTCGCGCAGCTGCCTCACGATCCTACCGACTTATGGAGTGCCGGAACCAGCGATCAAGGCGCGGGTTACAAGATATATGAGAACTTCTGGGGCGTCACCAAACCCGTCAACGAGATCAAATTCTGGGGACTCCCTCTGATTTATTCCGGAGGATGGGCCCAGGGTAATCCGAATAACATCAGGTTCGACATATCGTTCTACTCGGATCCCCCGAATGATCCCACTCTGCCGCCAGCTGGTCTGCACCTACCAGAACGTAGCGCCAGCGTTCGCTCCGGCTCAAATCTACTCTACCTCCGTCGGCGACATTCAGTCGTATGCATGGGACTTGACAGATCTGAGTCCGATGTGTAATCTGCCTGAAGGTTGGGTATCGGTTCAGAGCAAATCTGCGGGCACGGGATACGACTGGTTCCTGTGGATGAGCGCCAAGACCGGCGACAGTTACTCCTATCAGGAAGGAGCATCGCCTCCTGACTATGCTTATGATGATGCTTTGATCCTTTTTGGCGGCCAGCTCTGGTTAACCGTGTCTCCTAAGGCGGATACGGTGAATCCGCATGCCAACAAGAATGCGACCGTGCACTTGGATGCTACCAACATTCTGGGTGGTGAGAAGTTCGGACGAATCCTGGTCAACTCCAATGCTCCTGGCAAGAAGATGGATACGGTGCAGGTGCATATGACCGTGGGTGGAGCCAACTACTCGGTTCATCCTCTGGAACTGCACATCGACGTTCTGGAGGGGCAGATAGCGGGTGCCACTTTGAACATCTCCAACCCGGGTGGTCAGTCGTCATTGACTTACCAGATGACGGATCCGGTCGCCTGGTTGTCCGAGATTCCCGACAATGGCAGCATCCTGCCTGATCAAAACCAGGATGTTTCGGTGAGAGTTGATGCCGGCGGCCTGATCGCGGGCAACTACGCCACTGGGATCTTGATCCAAACCAACGCGGGCAATCAGCAGCTGGACACCATCCCAGTGTACGTACACGTTGGTCCTGATCCTGATGTTGACATCGCTCCGATGAGCCTGTCAGTGCCCATCGTCCCGGGATGCACCAAGGTGGAGAAGCTGAAAGTGAGCAACCTCGGACAAGGCCATTTGGGCTTCGTGACCGAATCCCAAGCCGGCGGTCCCGAGTTCGTCTCGATCATGACTGAGAGGGACACGGAACTGAACCGGAAACTGGGAAGAGACAGGCAACCTAACATTATCCTTCCGCCTGCGAATGCAGCCTCGTCCAAGAACGGCAAGACAGTGCTGCCTCAGGCTGTGCCCCAGCGAGCACCAGGAGCGGGAGGCGGTAGCCAGCACTTCAAAGGCACCGTCCTGCTCAGTGAAGGATTCGAGGGTGCTTGGCCTCCTGCCGGTTGGACCCTGATCCAGACCAACACCGCTACCGATCATACCATTCCGGGCTATTGGTCGCAGTCCAACTACAGCGTCCACTCCGGCACCTATGCGGCCGGACTGTGGTGGGAAGCTACTCATCAGGACGAGTGGATGATCAGCCCGTCCTTTAACGTAGCCGGGGCTTGCACCTTGAGCTTTTGGACTTACGGATGGGAAGGCTCAACGTATGGAGACCACTATTACGTGAAGGTCTCCACCAACGGCGGCTCGACCTGGGACGCGGTCTTTGACTTGTCCGCGCTCAGTGGAAACGCCTGGAACCAGTGGGCCTACCCGTACAACATCGACCTGTCTGCTTACTCCGGCAAGTCGATCAAGATTGCATTCCATGCCCTGGATCCGCCGACTAACGACGGACTGTGGTACATCTGGATTGTCGATGACGTCCTGGTGCAGTCTTATGGTGCGAGTTGCTCCTATGCGGTAGCGCCAGCGGCCGACACCTTGGCTCCGCAAGGCTCCGAGTACGTAACTCTCACCTTCGACGGTTCGGCCTTCCAGCCATGCGATGACGAGTCTCTGAAGTGCAACTTGGTCTTCTACACTAATGATCCGGACGAGCAGACTGTGACGGTGCCGATTAACATGTGGTCTACCAGGGGAGACGTCTTTGCCCCCAGTTGCCTGGTGAACATCTCAGACGTGGTTTACCTGGTCAACTACGTGTTGAAGGTGGACCGGCGCCAAATCCCGTCTGCATGGGCGATGTAAACCCGCCACACGACAACCTAGTGGATATGTTGGATGTGGTCTACCTGATACAGTATCTATTTCAGGGCGGCCCTGGACCATTAGCAACGCCGCGAACCAACCAGCCTATCAATATGCAACAGAAATAACTTTCTAACCTCGCACCGAGGATAGAAAAGTTCAAGAGCCTCCCGCCAATGGCGGGAGGCTCTTGTTTTTCTGCCTGAGAATGATCTCTATGTGTCGGGGGATCAGACGGATAGAGGGTCAAGTCATGGAACGGATCGCCAAAGTTACAGCCTGGGGAGACGTCGGGGCGAACAGGCCAAATCGTTAGGTCAGGCCAGGGGCGTCCGGCTAAAGAAATCTCAGCTTCAGCCGGGAGTCCATCTTCCCTATCCTTAAAAGATTAGCTTTTCTTCCCCTTATTCTCAAGCTGATCCCGCATTTCTCAAGTTTGCTTTCGGCGACCACGCCCATCTTGTAAATGCAGGGAAGGAGGTCTGAGTCCTTGTTGTCCAGATAAAGCCAGGCCTCGCTCCAACCTTCTCTGACGAATCCGGCTATTTTATGGGTCAGTTCGGGGATTCCGCTGCCGTTTTGGGCAGAGACAAACATGGCGTCGTCTTTCCGCTCAGAACCGTATAGAAGATTAACGAGAGGCTCTTGAGTTACTTTGTCGATTTTGTTGTAAACCATAAAGGTAGGTTTGCCAAGCGATCCAAGCTCGGACAGGACCAGGTTCACTTTGTCGATCTGATGCATGAAGTCGGGGTGGCTCATATCCACGACGTGCAACAGGAGATCCGCCATCCTCACCTCGTCTAAAGTGGACTTAAAGGAGGCCACCAGGTGATGAGGTAGTTTTCTGACGAAACCCACCGTATCGGTGACGACGATCCTCAAGTCTTGGAGAGATTTGCCGTTCTCGGAGATTTTCAGCACTCTGGTAGTCGAATCTAACGTGGCAAAGAGTTTCTCTTCCACGAATACCGAAGATCGGGTAAGCTGGTTAAATAATGTGGATTTGCCCACGTTGGTGTAACCCACCAACGTAACCTTGAATAACCCCTCCCTTTTTTTTCTTTGCACCACTCTTTCTTTATCTATTTTAGTTAGGCCTTTCTCCAACTCCTGTATTTTTGCCTTTATTCTTCTGCGATCCACCTCCAGCTGAGTCTCACCTGGTCCCTTGGTTCCTATTCCGCCCTCTTGTCGGGAGAGGTGGGTCCATCCCCGGGTCAATCGGGGTAATAGATACTTAAGCTGGGCCAACTCCACTTGCGTTTTGGCTTCTTTGGACTTGGCTCTCTGGGCAAATATATCCAGGATCAGCCAACTCCGGTCTATGACCTTCTTGTCCAAGATCTTTTCGAGATTGTAAACCTGGGCCGGAGTAAGATCATCATCGAAGATGACGACGTTCGCCCCCAGTCTTTGGCATAGGTCTTTAAGTTCCTCCAGTTTTCCCTTGCCGATGAAAAACGCCGGATTGAGTCTCTGACGCTCTTGGATTACGGTGTCTAAGACGTCACCCCCCGCCGTTTCGGTCAGAAGCGCGAGTTCTTGCAGCGAATCCTCCACGGAGAACCTGCTGACCGGGGCAAGTTTTACCCCCACCAAAATGGCTCTTTCTTTTGTCTTTAGTCTATCTACTTCGAACAACGATACCTTCCGGTTTGGGAGACCTTGTCCACATGATTATACATGCAGATTGGTACGAAAGTCAATCAAAAAAACGCCAGGACAATAACCACAGACACCGGATTCAAAATAACCAGCGGAAGCTCCCGACGAGGAGCTTTAGACGACGGAAGAAGCAGACCGAATATTTGCTGAGTGGTGACGTTAAGCGCAGGCCGATCGGGAGGCTCGCTGTCTTCGAAAATCCGCAAACTTGTCCTTGCCTGAGATTTGATCTCTTCGTATATTTATAGTTCGGCTTTTTTGCAGGAGAAGGAAAACTGGCTGAGAACTGTATTCGGATCAAAGGGGCACGAGAGCATAATCTCAAGAATATTGACCTGGAGATTCCCCGGGACAAGCTGGTGGTGATCACTGGCTTGTCCGGATCAGGCAAGTCGTCATTGGCTTTTGATACCATTTATGCGGAAGGGCAGAGACGGTATGTGGAGTCGCTTTCCGCCTATGCCCGGCAGTTTTTGGGCATGATGGAGAAGCCGGATGTCGATTTCATCGAAGGGCTTTCTCCGGCGGTCTCCATCGAGCAGAGAAGTGCCGCCAGAAATCCCCGCTCGACCGTTGGTACCGTCACCGAAATCTACGATTACCTCAGGCTTCTGTATGCCAGGGTGGGGACGCCATATTGCTTCAAGTGCGGCAGAAAAATCTCTCAGCAGACGGTGGAGCAGATAGTGGATACGGTCATCTCCTTACCCAAGGGAAGCAAAATTCAAATATTAGCTCCGCTGGTCAAAGGGAGAAAAGGGGAATATAAGGAGGTGTTCGATCAGATCAAAAGAGAGGGGTTTATTCGCG
Organism: Candidatus Zixiibacteriota bacterium; assembly: GCA_049694315.1. GTDB lineage: Bacteria > Zixibacteria > MSB-5A5 > MSB-5A5 > SM1-73 > CAIVRH01. Next base: position 17,966 of record JBAVQU010000026.1, on the reverse strand, counting down.
CCCGGGTGGATGGGAAGATCATGGAGGTAGAGGGAGATCTGAAACTGGAAAAATACAGGAAGCACAATATCGAGGCGGTGGTGGATCGGCTGGTGGTGGATAAAAAGATCGCCAGGAGATTGGCGGATTCCTTGGAAACTGCGCTCAAATTAGGCTCAGGGATTGTGATGGTCGATGTAGCAGGCAAAGAGGAGTTCTTGTTCTCGGAGCATTATGCCTGCGTACACTGCGGAATCAGTTATGAAGAGCTTTCGCCCAGAATGTTCTCTTTCAACAGCCCTTATGGGGCTTGCCCCATCTGCAGCGGGCTGGGGACCAGAATGGAGATCGACCCGGATCTGATCGTCCGCGACCCTAGTCTGAGCATTGCCCAGGGTGCCATCGCGCCCTGGGGAGCTCCGGTGGGACACTGGTACTACCATCAATTGAAGAGCTTGGCTGAACATTACAAGTTCAGCCTGTACGTCCCCTTCGACAAATTGAGCGCCGAGGTGAAGCAGATCGTTCTCTTCGGGACCGGATCCAAGGAGCTTAAGTTTCGATGGGAAAACGCGGAGGGAAAAGGAGAGTATTTCGGGAGCTTTGAAGGGGTGATTCCCAACCTGGAAAGACGCTATCGGCAGACGGAATCGGAAGGAGTGAGAGAATGGATCGAAAAATACATGCGAATCCTTCCCTGCCCGGCGTGCAATGGAACCCGTTTGAAAAAAGAGAGCCTGTCGGTCAAAGTGAGTGATCTGAACATAGCCCAGTTGACCGCCCTGTCGGTAAAGGAAACCAAGAGATTCTTCGATCATTTGAAACTCTCTCCAAGGGAAGGGCAAATAGCCAGGCAAATACTGAAGGAGATTAACGAAAGGTTGGGTTTCCTAATGGATGTCGGTCTAGACTATCTCACCCTGGACCGCCCCGCTGCATCTCTATCGGGCGGCGAAGCCCAGAGGATAAGATTGGCCACCCAGATCGGCTCCAGGTTGGTCGGGGTGCTCTACATTCTGGACGAACCCTCGGTCGGACTGCACCAGCGAGACAACAAGAGGCTTTTGAATACGCTTTTGGGACTAAGAAATCTGGGCAATACCGTGCTGGTGGTGGAGCACGACAGGGAAACGATCGAAACCGCCGACTACATCATAGACTTGGGACCGGGGGCGGGAAAAGACGGAGGGTGGGTGGTGGCAGAGGGGACTCCGGAAGAGATAAGACAGAACAAGAAATCCTTAACCGGGAAATATCTTTCCGGGAAACTGTCCATTCCCATTCCTGGAACCAGACGGAACCCCAACCAAGCTTTCTTAAGCATGCTGGGAGCGGCAGGTAACAACCTCAAGAAAATCAGAGTTGACTTCCCCTTGGGCGTATTTATTTGCGTCACCGGCGTATCGGGTTCGGGAAAATCCACTCTGGTTAACGAGACTCTCTTCCGCATCCTGGCCCGGCACTTCTATGACTCCAAGATTCTTCCTTTAGAATATGAAAAGATCGCCGGACTGGAGAGCATCGATAAGGTGATCAGTATTGATCAATCTCCCATCGGCAGAACCCCCAGATCTAATCCTGCCACCTACACCGGAGTCTTTACCCCCATCCGCGATCTTTTTGCCATGATTCCGGAGGCCAAGGTAAGAGGGTACAAACCCGGCCGATTCAGTTTCAACGTGCATGGGGGAAGATGTGAGGCCTGCGAAGGGGATGGGATCATCAAAATCGAGATGCATTTTCTGCCGGACGTGTACGTGCCCTGCGAGGTGTGCAAGGGAAAAAGGTATAATCGGGAAACCCTTGAAGTCAAGTACAAAGGAAAAAGCATAGCGGACGTTCTGGACATGACCGTCGAGGAAGCCTATGAGTTCTTCGCCAACATCCCCACCATCAAAAGAAAACTTATGACCCTGAGAGACGTGGGATTGGGTTACATTCGTCTGGGGCAGCCTGCAACCACTCTGTCCGGAGGAGAGGCGCAGAGGGTGAAGCTCTCCACCGAGCTTTCCAAGGTCTCCACGGGCCGTACCTTCTACATCTTGGATGAACCCACGACCGGCCTTCACTTTGAGGATGTGAAGATGCTTCTGGGCGTCTTGAACAAGCTGGTGGACATGGGAAACACAGTCTTAGTTATCGAGCATAATCTGGACGTGATTAAGACCGCTGACCACATCATAGACCTGGGGCCGGAAGGCGGAGATGACGGCGGGAGAGTAGTCGCTACCGGCACCCCCGAGGAAGTGGCCAAAGTGCCTGGGTCATATACCGGCAGGTTTGTGAAGGAGATCTTGAAAGCTTCCAGGAATTAGACCATGGAGTCGGATACGATTTGGCTGATTTTGGACATTGACCCGTTCCTTTTGAATCGAAAACCAAAACCCGAAACTTTTCGAGGTAAGAAGCTATGACAGAAGTAAAGAAGACGCCATTCTACGACCTGCACGTCAAAAACGGGGCCAAGGTCGTGGAATTTGCCGGATACTTGATGCCCATACAATTCCGCGGCATTATAGAAGAACACCGCCGGGTGAGGTCATCGGCGGGACTGTTTGACATCACCCACATGGGGGAATTCGAAGTCTGGGGAAAGGATGCTGAGAAATTCATCCAGAAGATGACGACCAATGACGTTTCTCAGTTGGCCACTTACCAGGTCCAATACTCCTCCATGTGTTATGATCACGGTGGAATCGTGGATGACCTGTTGGTTTATCGTCTGCCGGACCACTTCCTCCTTGTGGTCAACGGCGCTTGCCTAGATAAGGATTTCAGATGGCTTTCTGATCATGTCTCAGGAGATGTGAAGCTAACAAACGTCAGCGACGATACCGCACTTCTGGCCTTGCAGGGGCCCCGGGCAGAGGAAATCCTGAAGAAACTCACGACCGTGAAGCTACCTGACATAAAATACTACTGGGCGACGTGGGGAAAGGTGAACGGAATCGAAATGCTCTTTTCCAGAACCGGTTACACCGGCGAGGATGGATTCGAGCTTTATTTCTCTCCTCCTCATGCGGAAAGCATGTGGAATGCCTTGATGCGGGCGGGAAGGGAGTTTGACATCGAGCCTATAGGCTTGGGCGCCAGAGATTCGCTGAGATTGGAAATGAAGTACATGCTTTATGGCAACGACATCGACCAGACCACCAACCCGCTGGAGGCAGGATTAGGCTGGATAGTGAAACCGGACAAGGGAGATTTTGTAGGAAGAGAGCCGATACTAAAACTGAAGGAACAAGGACTGAAGCGCAAGCTGGTCGCATTTGAGCTGGCGGACAAAGCTTTTCCGCGGCAGCATTACGAGATACAGAAGCAGGGCAGAAAGATCGGAGAGGTGACCAGCGGAACTTTTTCGCCTTCTTTGGACAAAGGAATCGGATTGGGTTATGTCTCCGTAGAGCATTCCCAAATAGGCGACGAACTCGGCATCATGATCCGCGGGAAAGCTTGCAGAGCCGTGACGGTCAAGACACCTTTCTACAAGGACTTCACGCACAAGTAGAAAGAAGACGTTCGCCACGGCAGTGATGGAGGAGCGGATCCTCTCGAGGTTCTACCGTCTTGGGGTGAGATGAACAGAAATAACATATATCGCATCATCGATGCCAACCTGAATCGAGCCAGAGAGGGGATTAGGGTGGCAGAAGAAGTGGCCCGGCTCTATTTTGACAACGCTGAATTGTCATCGAAGTTCAAAGCACTTCGGCATGAGTTGACCAGGGTGGGAAAGAAAAGCTTCGCCGAAGAGAAGCTGCTTTGTTTTCGAAATAGCGCGCGGGATGTGGGGGCGGACAGCATGGGAGGCCTGGAAAGGAAGCGAACCGACTTGCATGCGATCGTTCAGGCCAATCTTAGAAGAGCGCAGGAAGCGGCAAGAGTCTTGGAAGAATTTGGCAAGCTGATAAACCCTGATTCCGCCAGATCCTTCAAGAGAGTTCGATTCAAGCTTTACGCCCTGGAACAGACAGCTTTCAAGTTATTGAAAAAATAAGGGAAAAGGCACGGATCGAGCGGACTTAACAAAACGAAGCCGGGCGCCGGCAACACCAGTTCAGCAGACGCGGAGTTGAGGTTCTGAACATGACTTCCCTTTCTCCCTCAGCGGTGTCGTTTCGGGTGGTGAGGATGCGGGCAGGCAGACTCTGAAAGTAGTTCCTTCTTTCAATTCACTCTCAAATTCTATTTTCCCGTTGTGCAGGCCGACGATTTTTCTGACCAAGCTCAATCCCAAGCCGGTTCCCTTCTCTTTGGAAGTGAAGAACGGATTGAATATCTTGTCCCTGATTTTCTTTGGTATCCCGCATCCGGTGTCGGAGAACTCTGCCACCAGGGTTTTCTCTTGAGGAGCAAGCCCTTCTTCTCTCAGCCTGACGCAAATCTCGCCGCCTTTCGGCATGGCTTCGATGGAATTTTGAATCAGGTTCTGGAAACATTGCTTGAGAAGAAGTCGATCTCCCGGTATGAATGGTAAGTTCGGCTGGAAGTCGCGTCTGACCGTTATCCGGTTCTCTCTTAGAGCCTCCATCACCGACGTCAGGCATTCTTCAACAATCGCTTTTATGTCAATTTCCTCCATCTTTGGCGCCAACGGCTTGGCGAAAAAGAGGAACCTCTGTAGCATAGATTCCATGGCCATGGCTTCCTTAGTGATTCCGTCTACTAGATGACTCTTCGAAGACTCGTCGTCTTTCTTCTTTTTGAGCAATTTGGCGAATCCTACGATGGCTCCCATCGAGTTTCGAAGCTCATGGGCCAGCCCGGAAGACATTTCGCCCAAAGCGGCCATTTTCTCTCTGAAAGCAATTTCCTCTTCCAGCTTTTTCAGCTCGGTCAAATCGTTTAGGAATACCACTACTCCGAGCATCCGGCCTTGTTCGTCCTTGACCGCTGCAGAGTTCAAACTCAAATACAGATTCTCACCGTTCCTCTTGGTTATCCTGATTTCCGGAAGGGAGACTGGTTCTTGCTGGGTGAGAGTGGCCCTAACGGCAGAGCAAAGAGGACTCTTTTCCTCAAGCACCGAGGTGAACTGTTTCCCCAAAGCTTGCTTCTCGGAAAGCTCCAAGATCGCCTCGGCTGCTTGGTTTGACCGCAGAAGTTTCCCCTGATCGCTGAAGATGATCATTCCGCTGGCCATGCTCTTTAGAATGTACTCATTGTAGCTTGCTAAGTCCTTTGCTTTCCGGTCCGTCCTTCGATAAAGCTCCTGGAGAGTCTTTTCTTTCTGTTTAAGCTCTCTTATCACCTGTTCAAAGATGCCTACCGCGATGTCGGTATCTCCCTCCTGGTGGCGCTTTTCGAAATCGGGAATTATCTTTTCTGCTCTCGCTTTGTTGACCATCGCACGATAGGGTCGAAGCAAGTTTTGCACCAAGAGAATGGCCACAAACCCGGCCAAAAAGAGTCCCGCAACCCGAGCCAGAGTATTATACCTCGAGACCTTCTCAATGCTGGCAATGTTAGAAACCTCTTTTTCTGCCATCACCCAGATTCTCTTTTTGGCTTCCGGGTTTGGGGGATTAATCGAGCCTTCCAGCGGGAGATAGCATGAAAGATAACTTCTACCGGAACCATCCGCATAAGGGTCCGAAAAGACAGCCTCCCAGCCACCAGCTTGATCCGCCAGCCCTTTTTTCACTCCCCGAAAGATATGAATATCCTCAGAAGACAAAATCTCTTTAGACGAGACCAAGGGGGAGCCATCTGAGGAAACAAACGATATGCGGTTGATTCCCGATTTGAAGGACAGCTCTGATAAGTCTTTCTTTAGTACAGATTGAGGGGTTGTCTCCCAGAGGAGACCGGCTGAAAAGGCCGCGGAAGAAAGCTGTCGCCGGGTTCCCTGCTCCATGGCCTGCTTGGTTTGATGAAAGAGATAATCCGTGCCGAAATTCAGCAGAACCAAAAAAAGGATGAGAAACACCAGAGAAACCTGGATGTGCGACTCATAGTCAAGATGGAGAAAATGTTTGATTCTCAATTTCGCCCCCGGGTGCCCTGAATGGAAGAATTTCCTGATCTGAAGCTTCCTTTGGATTATCGGCAGGGAAGGGGGAAGAGGTTAGTCATGCAGTTCCTCATCAATAACGGATGCCGTGTTCTGTAGTTTAGACCAATGAGGAGAGTGTGAAGTCTTTCTGATGAACAAAAGAACTTTGCCGAGAACACTAATTGCATGTGGCTCCGGATAACATGAAGCACCGAGCCAGGGGTTCAGGCGCAGTTGACGGGAGATTTCAGAAGAAGGTTTTCAGGTATGCAGAAATCATAGCATCGCCGAAAAAGATGGCGATGACTGCCCCTAGGGCCAAAAATGGTCCGAACGGGATAGTGCGCGTTCTTTTGACCTCCCCCGAGAAAAGGAGAGCTATCACGCCGACTAAACTTCCCAGAAAAGCGGAGAGCAAGAGGACCAAAAGGATGTTCCGCCATCCGAGGAAGGCTCCTAACATCATGGCCAGCTTTATGTCTCCTCCTCCCATGCTCTCTTTCTTGAAGATAAGCTCTCCCAACACGGCAGCCAGGTAGAACATCCCTCCACCGACCAATATCCCCAAGAGCGAGCCAGGCACGGAGGGGAATTTGACCAAGAAAGACAAAAGGAAACCAACGATTACGCCAGGGAGGGTGAGCACGTCGGGAATGATTCTGTGTTTCAAGTCGATGAAGAATGCGGCCATGAGAACCAGAATCAGGATGCTTTTGGCGGCAAAGTCCCAGCTTAAGCCGAAACGCAAGTAAGCTGATACGAGCAGGGCGGACGTAGTAAACTCCACCAGTGGGTATTGCAAGGAAATCTTCTGTTTGCACTTTCGGCATCTGCCCCCGAGGAGGAGATAGCTCAGAAGGGGGATGTTGTCCCGGAAACGAATCCCGGTCCCGCATTTAGGGCAGAAGGAGTTGGGGAAGAGTAAGGATTTTTTTTGAGGGATTCTGTAAATGCAAACGTTCAAGAAGCTTCCCAGGGCTAAGCCGGTCAGTACGATCAAGATCAGAATTGTCGTGTTCATCTTAGTTCTTTTTGTTTGTCGTTTATCGGTTGCGATGCTCGTATCGAGGTTGGTCAGTCAAAGATTGAAGCTCGAAAAACCTGGTGTTTTGTGGATGACCTTGTATCCTCGCTCTTCGATCCACGATGTAACCACAGAATCGGAAGCTACGTTTTCTTCATCACAAAGAGATGATCTTGGTAGTCCCAAAGTGAATGCCAGAGGACTCTCCTCGAAAAGATCTCAAATCGTCCCAGTGCTTTGAAGAACCTTTTAGGGATTAACCCGAAGTAAATCGGGTAAAGCAACGGACAATGACCCTTTCTAATTGGATAATCGGCAATTCTCTTGAAATCATTCTGTTCAAAGATGCGCAAATATGTCTTTTCATCCCTCTGCCACCGCCTTGGATTTTTCGTCACCTGCTCAATGCAAATAAGTCTACCTCCCGTCTTCAAGCTCCTTTGGAGCTCGGAGAGAACTTTGGTTAACTCCAGGTCGTCCGTGACGTATTGGAGGACATTGACTGATGTCACGACATCCACTCTTCCTGCCTTAATAGGCAGGTCCAAGCCGTCGAACAATACAAAGCCGATGTTTGGGTTTGGGCATTTATTCTTCGCCAGAAGGAGCATCGGTTGGGTGATCTCCAAACCAAGCAGAAATTCGCATCTTTCGGCCAGAAGATCGGAGAATCGTCCAGTTCCACAGCCGAAATCCACCATGAACTCCCTTGTCTCTGTTCCCAGAGCCTTTTGCAGTGCCAGCTTCTGAATGGTGTCAATGTAAAGGTTCTTTCTTCCCTTCAGATCTCCAGGATCGATCACCGCAGGCAGTTTGCCTTTTTCTGCCCGTTTAACCCAGGTTTCACCGTCGGTCTGGAAATGCTGTAGTGTTTGGGTCTTCATTTTCTTGTCGGTAAATAGTTCTTTCCTCCAAGCCCCAAAGGCCTGGCTACACTCGACCCTGCCTCCCCGAATCGACCTCCAGGTGGTGGAATTCGGAGACGGCGGACCTCACCACAATTTCGGTTTCTTGATCCTCAGTGCCAGAACAAAGCAAATCAATTCGCCTATCGTCATCCAGACGCGCATGACCAGGGAGATCAAAATGGCGGCAGGGATCGGCATGAACATGCTCAGCAGATAACTGGATGCTCCCTCCCTGACTCCCAGGCCGGCTGGAACGAAAAAGCTAACTATTCCCAAAATCGACGAAACGGCGAAGATGCCGCACAATATCACAGTTTGAGAGGCACTTATGTGATAGAAGGAATTGACCAACAGATAACACGCCACACCGAAGACCACCCAGTCCGCCAACAGGATCAAGATGATTTCACCTGCCCGGTACACGTCGCCACGAAAGATCAATGTCCCGGGGATCAGTTTTTTCTTGAGCCCCTTGGAGACAACAACCAGAAAACTAAGTGTGCGGCTCAAGAACCGGGGAGAGAAAATCATCAGCAGAATGGCGCAAGTTGCCAGAGCCAACCCAGAGATCACCAGAGGTGAGAACCTTTGCCATAGGAAAAGGGAAAGGACAAAAACCAACGTTCCGGCCAAACTGTAAGCTGCAAAAAGAAGTAGCAGGCTGAAGACGCAGACGCTTTTGGGGATTCTTGCCCTCTGACCCAAGTACACCTGGCTGACATAGAGCCAGATTTTCCCGGGCAAGTATTTTCCCAAGCCGGACACGAACATTATCTTAAAACTCTGGTCGAATGGTAGCCTGACTTCAAACAATGACAAGATTCTTTTCCACGCAAGAGCGGAGATGGCTAAATTGGCGATCAAGAAAGCCAATGAAAGAATGAGTAAGGACGGCTTAATGCTCCATGAATAAGCCCCCAACTGCCCCAGGTTACGATAGAAGGCTTTGCCCAAAAAGAAGAAAACGATCAGGACGAACGAAAGGACGGCAGTCTTTTGGAGAACAGAGGGTTTTTTCCTTTCATCCGGGATGAACGCCCTCTCTGGTTCTTCGGAAGATTGAGGTATTTTACCCGCTATCTCGGGTGAAGAAACCTGCTCTGGTAGACCGGGTTCCATATTCAGTTTTCCTTCCTGGGGGATTTCATGGCCCTATGAATTGCAGATCCAAAAGAGGTTTGGGCTAGGCTCAGAGCAGTCCTGAAAAGGAAAGGTCGAATTATCCCGAAATCATGGTGAAAGTTGAAAAGCTCTTCTCTTCGTGTTCCCCATTTATCCTTGAACTGAATCAGTGACAAAAACTTCTTGTCCGAACCCAAGAAGTCGAAGTATGACTTCTCCCTTTCTTTGGCAATCCGGATGGCATGATGAAACAAAAGGTCGTTGGGCCTTAAGTGCAGAAATTTCGCGTCTGATCCGCCGTGAAAATAATGGGCGCTGTCCCCGGAGTAGATTACCACTATTCCGGCTATGGGCTTGTCATCGTGTTTCACGAAAAGAATGTCCGCAAAATCGGGTACCAAGAATTCATATATTTTCCGGAAAAGCTCAAGCGGGTACTTCACCAAAGCCGATTTTCTCTGCATCGAAGCCAGATAGAGACGATAAAACTGCTCCACCTCCTCCGGCGATTTTGTCTTCTCGAAATAGAGGTTCGACTTCAAGGCGGTCCTTATGTTCCTTTTAAGACTCTCGTTGTAATTCTTGAAAATGTCGTCCAAGGACTTATCTTTTAACTCCAAGACATGCCGGTACGACTCCACACATTCAAAATCGGGCATCTGGGCTTTATTCTTAATGGCCAAATCCACAATCTGGACCCGATGGATATTCTGCTTTCTTGCCCAATCGTCCAAGAGAGTCAAGAATCCAGGGATTCGACCTCGGTCTCCGATAAATCCCCCGTACGGAATGAGGGAATAGAATACCTTGAAGAACCGGTTGCCTGCCATCATGCCGGGCAACGCGGAATGCCACTTACCACCCTCCCGGCATATCAGGTACTTGGTCTCACATTTGTACCCTTGCTTTAGTACTCTCCACCAGAGTGAGGTATGAAAGATCAAGCCCGAATGCAGAGAGACGAACTGATCCCATTCCTGGTTCGGCTCTTCTAAAATCAGTAGATTCATTTTTGAGCTTGAGGTAGGATTCGTTTCACTTTCTGACAGACAAATACCAGGTCTTCTTCTTTTAGCAGAGGGTGCAAGGGGAGGGTCACCTCGTGTGATCCCACGTATTCAGTGAGAGGGAGTCGCGTCCGGCTCCTGTCGACATTTTTCCGGTAATACGAGAATCTGTGAATGGGGGGATAGTGTATGCTGGACTGGATTCCCTCTTTTCTCAAAAGCTCCATGAACTTCTCTCTGTTTATTTCCTGGCTCAGAAGGATGGGGAGAAGATGATGGGAGGATTGACGCGGATAATCTTGAAAGGGGACATGCAGCCCGTGAACGTCTTTCAACTGCTTTTTGTATAGGTCGGTCAAAACCTTCCTTCTCCGGTTGGCTTGAGGAAGTTTCTTCAACTGCAGGACACCGATTGCCGCGGCAATCTCCGTCATTCGATAGTTGTAGCCTAAGTCCACCACGTCATAAGAATAAGCATGGCCCTCATGTCTATCCAAGGTCATGGTGGTCATCCCGTGAGAGCGGAGAAGCCTTAGCTTTCGAGCCATCTTGTCGTTGTTGGTGACCACCATTCCCCCTTCGCCCGTAGTTAAATTCTTGTTGGAAAAAAAGGAGAAGCAGCCGATTTCACCCAGTGTACCAGCCATTTTTGAACCGAACTCCGCACCGATGGCGTGGGCTGAATCCTCGATGATCGAAAGCCCGCATTCCCTGGCGATCTTCCTAATCATCTTCATGTCGGCCACATACCCTCCGTAATGAACCACTACTATGGCCTTCGTTTTGGAGGTAATCTTCTTCTTCAGATCGTCGCACGAGAGGTTGAAATCATCTAAGGCGCTTATGTCAACGAAAGTGGGCTTTGCTCCCACGTACAGGATAGCATTGGCCGAAGCCACAAAGCTCAACGACGGAACAATGACCTCATCTCCGGGTTTGATCTCCAACGCTCTCATAGCCAGATGCAGAGCCGCCGTGCCGCTGGAGACGGCAATGGAGTGCTTGGCCCCGGTGAAGTCGGAAAAATCACTCTCCAGTTTTTCCACAGTCTGGCCCATGGTGAGCCATTTGCTTCTGATCACCTGATCGACCACTTCTTGCTCACGTCGGTCAAAATTCAGATCGGATAAAGTGACTTTCCATTTCATCTTAGGTTAGCATCCTTAAGATTCCGCTCAGCTGAAGCCCAGGCCGCACCGGGTTTGCCTCGCCCTCTGTTTCCCCCATCTCCATCACCTGGAGACGGGACTACGGGGGAGATGTCCCCTATTCGGTCAAAAATCGCTTTCGGTTCTTTTCGAATTCCTCTACCGCCCTTTGATAGTCATCCGGCCTTCCGATATCCAGCCAAAAATCGGTGGACTCAAAGATCGCCACCTTTTTCTCCTTCTGCAGAAGAAACTGCATCAGGTCAGGAAAATCGAGTTTCTCGCCCTTCGGGATGAAATCGAGTATCTCCGGCTCAAAAACATATACTCCCATGCTCACCAGATAAGAAAGCCTGGGTTTTTCAATGTATCTGATCATCCGTTCGTCTTTGTCCTTTTGGATCACACCGAAGTCGATGTCCACGGATCTTTTCTGCGCTGCCACAGTGGCGATAGCCTTCCTTTTCTTGTGATACTTCATCAGGTCGAGGTAATTCATAGTGGTCAGGAGGTCACCGTTCATCACCATAAACGTTCGATTGAGATCTTTCAAGAAGGTCAGGGGGCCAACCGTGCCCAAAGGCTGCTCCTCGAAGTGGTATCTCATTTTGACCCCCCATTTCGTGCCGTCACCAAAGTAGGTTTGGATCAGGTTGCCCAAATGCCCCACCGCCAGGGTAACGTCAGTCAGATCACAGTTCTTGAGCTGCCTCAAGATGATTTCGAGAATGGGGAAATCACCCACTGGCATGAGTGGTTTGGGCAAGACCACAGTGTAGGGATAAAGCCGTCTCCCTTTTCCGCCAGCTAAGATCACTACCTTCATGATGAATTCCTTCCCGCTCCCGGAGTCTGTGCCTTCATCAGGCAGACCGATGTCCGGCTAAAACCGGACACTCCCCAATTCGTTCAACCAGCGTTTCAAACGTTATAGATCTCCTGTTTGTAGCTGTCGATGTTCTTCTCTATCCACCGTACCGTTTCTTCCATGCCTTCTCCCAGATCCATCTTAGGAACCCAGCCAAACAGTCTTCCGGCTTTGCCTGAATTCGAGAAAAGCCGTTCCACCTCGCTTTTTTTCGGTCGAATTCTTGCGGGGTCCTTTCTTATTTGGATTTTCTTACCCAGGCAGCGTGAGACCATTTCTATTATCTCTCTTATCGATACCTCATGATTCGATCCCAAGTTCACCACTTGGCCCGCCGTTTTCTCGCATTCCGCAAACATGATGAATCCTTCCACGGAGTCTCTCACAAAAGTCAAATCCCTTTTGGGGGTAAGCGAGCCTAAGCAGATTTTACTTCTCACGAGGGCCTGGGTGACAATCGAAGGGATGACTGCCCGAGCAGATTGTCTGGGGCCATAGATATTGAAAGGTCTGATCACACCCACCGGCAGATCAAAGGAGCGATAGAAGCTTAGAGCCAAGAGATCTGCTCCTAACTTGCTGGCCGCATACGGCGATTGGGGGTTGGCCGGGTGTTTTTCATCCATGGGGACATATTGGGCGGTGCCATAGATTTCACTGGTGGAGGTGTGAACCACTTTGTCAGCGCCGGAATCCAAGGCCGCAGTCAGGACATTAAGAGTACCATTTACGTTGGTGTCGACCACGTCCCTGGGATTGACATAAGAATAGGGGATTCCGATCAAAGCTCCCAGATGGAATATCACTTGTTGTCCGCGAACAGCCCTTCTGACGCAGTCGGCATCCCTCAAATCCCCTGCCACTACCTCAACTTCACCCAAGACGTTCTTTCCCACGTCCTCCAACATCCCCCAGTCATTACGGGAATTGTAGTGAACAAAAGCTCTAACTTCGGCGCCTCTCTTCACCAAAGTTTCCACCAGATGACTTCCCACGAATCCGGCCGCACCTGTAACCAGAACTCTCTTGCCTCTTATTTTCAAGTCTGCTTTCTCCTGATTTCAGTTTTGAAATAGTGGTTTGCCATCAATGGCCCAACGTGAATACATAATCAAATTCAACCGTGAAAGCAACAATATTGATAGAAATCGACAAACTGCGTTTGGAGAAACCTGTGGTAATGGAAAGGTTATCTTCAGCGGGCAGACGCCAGGAGCATGTTTTGGCTCTGGCCCTGTTCCTTAAACTGGATGGTCTTCAAGTAGTCTTCCACCGCTCTCTCAATGTCAAGCAGACGCAGGACCTCCGGGACGCTTTTGGAGTAATCCTCTTTCTCGCAAACGAACTCGATCATGGCTCGAGCCAACTCCGGAACTTTCCCCGGCGGAACCACCTTGCCCAGCCGGAATCTCTTCACCAGGTGGCCCATGTCCCCCACGTCGCTGACAAGCAAGGGGGTCCCCATTTGCAGAGCCTCCGAAAAAACCAAAGGGATGCTGTCGCCTTTTGAGGGAATGACCACACAGTCGGCAAGTTGGATGTAGCTGGCCACCGAAGCAGCGGAGACCTTTCCGACGAGCCTGACAGCTTCCTCCAATTTCAATTTTCCGATCGCCTGCTTCATCTTCTCCTCGAAACCACCCCAACCCACTATGTAAAGTCTGACAGAAGAGAATTTGCTTTTGACTAAAGCAATCGCCTGGATGAGATCGTCTAACCCTTTGGCTTTTTCCCACCGCCCCACATACAGAAAATTGAAGCTCTCATCATTAACTAGGGATTCTGTCCCACTCACCGGCGGAAGCCTTCGCATGGTGGGAAGGAAAATGCATTTCCTACCGGAAAGCCTCTCCACGCTTTGCTTCAAATCGAATCCATCTGCAAAAAGATGTTCTGCCTCAGCCAGGATTTTCTTTATGACCCCTCGCAGAATCGGCCTCTTGGCCCAGACGTAGACATCCGAACCCAGACACCACACCGAATATGGAATGCCTAATTTTCGTTTCGCCTGGTGGGCAAGCCACCCGGAAGGAAGCGCCCACAGGGCCAGACAGTGATCCGGGCTGGTCTTGCGAAGATGTTCCAGGAGCTGGTGCTTCCCATTTCTCAAAAAGGAGAAGAACTGGAAAATCTCTTTGGGATTAAGGAAATTCAATGAACCCACGACTTTTTCCCCTCCCCGCCAGCTGAATCGAACCACATCTTCCGTCCACTCGGGTTTTTCGGTTCGGTAATAGGGTGTGAAGACGGACACCGCGACGCCTTGTCTCTTTAGCCCCAGGTGAAAGTCATGCACGAATGGTGAGGCCACATCGTCCGGATGCGCAGGGTAACGATTGGTGATCATGCATATCTTAGGATAACGAAGCATTTGGGTGACCCTTTTGAGTCTCTTTCTCTAACGTTTGTCCCCTTTACCCTTCGTGGATTCGAGGATAGGGGAAGGTTCTTAAGTTAAAACACCTATTCGGAGCGTTTACCTTTAGGTGAACCTTCAGAGCGTTTGTCTTGTTCAACCAATTACTGGTCAGGCTAAAGCCTGACACTCCCGCGCAGGCTCTCAGCTTATACTCTTTCCTTCAATGTGTTCTGTCCGAAGTAATCCCAGCAGGAGCATGGTTTTTCTTGGACATAAGCCCAGGCACGATCTCCCTTTTCCTCACCTGATTTGACCACCTCAGGCTGGCGATTCTCCTCTCCAGACCCTTGTTTTCTCTCTGCACTTTGTAGATTTCTTTTCTTAGGCGAACCAGTTGCGTCCCCAGGAATCCGAAAAGCAGCACCTGAATGCCGGCGGTGATGAAAAGCACCATCAGGGTCATCAGAGGTCGGTCCGGATTCAACGTTCCCTTTTGCCAAAGGTAGATCATATAGATGCCGCCCAACAGGCCCAAAAGGAGCATGAAGAGACCTACGGCCCCAAACAAGATCACCGGTCTTTCGAAGAAGGAAAAGACAAGATGCGACACTGCAGTGGCTTTGAACCTAAACTTCGATCTTCCTGCAGTCCTGCCCTTCAAGGTGGCAGGCAGTTCCTTGACCTTGTAACCCATGGCTAGGGCTTTAGATAGAATCTCCAAATGGATCTCTTTGCCATCTGACTCCAACTCCAGCGAGCTGATACACTCCCTACGGTACGCCCTTAAGACTCCGGTGACCGTCGAAATTCCGCCTTTCATGGCAAATCCGAGAATCCTGTTGCCCCACTTGCTCAGGGCCAACCTGAATGGAGAAACTCCCTCGGTCTTCCCACCTGCCGCATACGGAGACCCCACCACCAGATCCACGTCGGGATTTCTGCCCAAAAGGTCGATCATTTGCAGTATGTGCTTTTCGTCATAGCTCAAATCGGCATCAGTGGTGCATATGATTTCTCCGCGCGCATTGGCAAACCCGACCCGCAGGGCTTTTCCCCTTCCCTGATTTTGAGGATAAGAGATCAGCCTCACCCAGCGATTGAAGCGCATTAAATCTTCCACCAGTTTTCTGGTCCGATCGGTGGAACCGTCGTCCACCACGATTATCTCCCACCTTCTGGGGATAGAATCCAGCGCCCGGGTGATCCGGTCCAACGTCGTCTTGACGATCTCCTGCTCGTTGAACATGGGCACGATGATCGAAACGTCCAGGTCCTTGCTTCTTCTCATTGCGTACCTCAAGTTTTTTCCAGAAGCTTTCTTGCCTCCAGATTGTATGGATCAAGCTCCAAGCCAGCCTGCAGAAAATCCGAAGCCCTGACTTTGTCTCCGTTTCTCAAAAACGCCTTGCCCAGCTGAAAATAGATTCTCGGGTTGGACGGGTCTATCTCCAAAGCCCAAAGGAAGCATTCCAATGATCTTGAGCCAATGCCTGAATGATCGTAAAATGCCCCCAGATTGAAAATCAGATTCCCGAAATGCTCCCGCGCCAAGAGGTCTAAGTTTCCGTTCTGCAGATCCTTTCGTAAAAGATCATTCTCTCCCTCAATGTCTTTATCGATCGGTATCACTTTGTCTGGACAGAATTCAAATAGGTAGCCCGCCGGGCGAAGATGCTGAGCGAAGGGCGCGTGCGTGGAGAAGTAAGTCGCGTACACCGGGTGATCTTCGGCATTGAGTTCCGAGACCTGGTATGCGATCTCTCCCAGATCTGTGGTCGTGATATCGGGAAGCCTCAGCCCGCGATATTGCCGGCCTAGGTGTTCGCGATAACTTTTCTGTGTCAGGGCGGATATGCTCAAAACTGTCACGTCGGGCCTCATGCCTTGAGCCAGATTCAGATACCACAAGGAGGTTAAGGTATTGTCATCGCCGATGAGAATCAGTGCATCTTTTTTCACAGAGTTCAGAATCTGGCTGGCATAGGTGTCAGCCCATATCTGTGGCCTTTTGTTGCACTGGTCGAAATTCCTCCAGATCTGGAATAGAGGAAGGATCAGAAGTAGTCCGTAAGGCGCGGATCTACCGACGAACCCCAGGACTTTGCGCCCCTGGTCGTGCGGCTGGCCCTGAACAGACTCTATTGCGCCTGACATCCAGCGAAGAACTGCGTTCAACCCCAAGGTGAGCCAAATGGCGAACATAGAAAGAGAGGGAAGGAGATATCCCAGAAGATCGTAGTTTCTCAACGAGAAATCGGTGGCCCAGGTCGCCGTCAATACGTTCAGGATCAGAATCGAAAAGGTGAAGAAGAACATTCTTCGAGAAAACCTGAACAACACGGTCGCTCCCACCACGCCCAGCCAGAAGAGGGCCAGGCTGAATTGATCTACCGGAAAAGAGAGGCTGAACCAGAATCGGTTAAGATAAGGAAAACCGGCAGATGAGGTCGGGGCACTGGGCTGAGACGTCCTCAAAAGATACGACCACAAACCTGAGAGAGTATCGGGCTTTCCCCAGTTGACCAGGGGAGACAGGCTCGATCTGATGGGAAGATAGAGATAAAGAGATGCTCCCAGACCGAAAAGCATGGCCGACAAGAGTAACCTCTTCCATTTTGATAAAAACATCCGGACGTCGCTCCAGAAAAAGAACAGGAAGGCCGGCGCCAGAGTGATGGCCAAGAGTGGGTGGTTGGTCAAAGACAGCCCAAAAACGTAAGAGAATAGGAGGAGGATTTTGGATCCAGGAGGAGATTCTCTGTAGCTTCGCCATTTGACAGCAAGATAAATCAAAAGCAAAGTGAGAAAGATGTTCAGAGTATAGACCTCCGCTCTTACGGTCTGGAGCCAGAAAGAGGAGGTAAAGGCCAGAAGCAACACGCCGACGGAGGTGGAAAGCCGCAACAGCCTGTGGCTTAATTGTATCTGACTGAAGATCTCAGTAATCAGAAGATACAAGAGTGACAGCGCCAGACTCCCCCAGAAGGCGGACATCAGGTTTGAGCTGAACGCAGAACAAGAAACAGGCAGCATGGTAAAGAGTCGCCCCCAGATGACATATATGGGAAACCCTGGAGAATGGGGTATGCCCAGGAAAGAATGAACCGCGCAAAAGGCTGCGGAGTCTTCCCAGTAGATGGTAGGGCACATGGTGAAAAGGTACACACCGAAAGCGAGGAGAAATACTGCTCCGCCGGTTATTATCAGCTGCTTGTGCATATCATTAATATCGTCGGAAGCAACACTCAAACATTTAGGTTGGGCTCAATTGGCTGGTTTCAAATCCTTCGCCCCTCTAGGTTTTTTTTCATTCCCCCAATGGTGCAGTCGCCCAATAGTTTCGGTCAGGCTCTGCTGTTTTAGGAGAGAAACAAAAGAGGGGACCCAAGGTAGCTTGAGTCCCCTTCTGCCCACAAGAAGTCTGAGGCGTTTATCCGGCAGCATCATCGCTGGTGCAAGCCAGAACGCCATTCTGGTCGATAGTCCAGGTGTCCAAGGTAGCATCATCGTCCAGGATGCCGGAGGTCGCCGTCGCGGTGAAAGTGTTAGCGGCGGA
>JBAVQU010000025.1:0-13497 GCA_049694315.1 Candidatus Zixiibacteriota bacterium | reverse complement strand
TTACCACCGCTGGGGGCGTCAGTGCTCATTATATAGCCTCCTGGGACGGTTCCTCCTGGTCTGCCTTGGGGGGGTCAGGGATGAATAACTATATCTTTGCCCTGGCGGTCTATGGGAACAAGCTGATTGCAGGGGGATATTTTACCACCGCCGGGGGGGTGAGTGCTAATGGTATTGCCTCCTGGGACGGTTCCTCCTGGGTCCCCTTGGGATCGGGGATGGGGGGAGACTATCCCTTTGTCTATGCCCTGGCGGTCTATGACAACAAGCTGATTGCAGGGGGAGGGTTTACCACCGCCGGGAGCGTGAGTGCTAATTATATAGCCTCTTGGGACGGTTCCTCATGGTCTCCCTTGGGTTCGGGAATGAATGAGGGGGTCGTCGAGGCCCTGGCGGTCTATGACCACAAGCTGATTGCAGGGGGATTGTTTACCACCGCCGGGAGCGTGAGTGCTAATTGTATAGCCTCCTGGGACGGATCCTCCTGGTCTGCCTTGGGGTCGGGTATGGATTACTGGGTCCATGCCCTGGCGGTCTATGACCACAAGCTGATTGCAGGGGGATATTTTACCACCGCTGGGGGCGTCAGTGCTCATTATATAGCCTCCTGGGACGGTTCCTCCTGGTCTGCCTTGGGGTCGGGGATGAATAGCGTTGTCTATGCCCTGGCGGTCTATGACTACAGGCTGATTGCGGGGGGAGCGTTTACCACCGCCGGGGGTGTGAGTGCTAATTATGGTGTGAGTGCTAATTATATAGCCTCCTGGGACGGTTCCTCCTGGTCCCCCTTGGGTTCGGGAATGAATAACGATCTCTATGCCTTGGCGGTCTATGACAACAAGCTGATCGCAGGGGGAACTTTTACCACCGCCGGGGGTAAGGTGTCGGCATATATTGCCCAGTGGACAAAACATTCTGCAGGCGTGGGGGATGCTAACGGAGATGGCTTAATAGATGTAGGGGACGTGGTCTATTTAATCAACTATCTTTTCAAGGGCGGTCCTGCTCCTAATCCTTTACAAGCAGGGGATGCAACCTGCAACGGAATAGTGGATTCGGGAGACGTAGTGTTTCTGGTCAACTATCTTTTCAAAGGAGGATCATCACCAAGCTGTTAGTTTCAAATTGGTGGCCTATTTCTTAGAGTTGCACCTTGCGCTAATAGGATGCTGGGATCAGAGAAGATTGTAGGTACTCGGCCAGTTCTGAAGTCGAACAAAAAGTTCGAAAATCGTCCACGAAACGACCCCATATTATCTTCTTCCAATAAGAAGTCATCCTACGACCCTTATTAGTGCAGTCTCGATTTATCCAGTCGATAATCTTGATAGCATGGTTGAAGTGTTTTTTCCTAATGATTTTTAAGCAGGGGCTTGCGGAGCCGGGGGATAGCACGATTTTCATCGTGTTTTCACATCTTTGCGTATAGTTCTATTAGACTGGAGTAAATCAAGCAGCTACTTTCTGTCTGCTGTAAGACTTAATCAGGAACGCGTCAAATGGGTAAGAAATCATTACTTTCGGTGATTTTTGTTTTGGCCAGCACTTCCGCTTTTGCCCAAATCACCCAGACCAACCCCGATTCGATCCCCTTCTCCCTGCCGGTAAGCTATAACGTCGGCTTTTATCCCTGGTCGGTTTTCTGTGCGGACTTGGATGGTGATAACTATCCGGACTTAGCTGTGGCAAATTGGGGGAGTGACAACGTTTCCGTCCTAAAGAATAATGGGGACGGGACCTTTCAGGATGCCGTCAATTATACGACAGGAGCAGGTCCTGCTTCCGTTTTCTGTGCGGATTTGGATGGGGACGGTCATCTGGACTTGGCAGTGGCAAACCGCGACAGCAGCAATGTCACCATCCTGAAGAACAACGGGAACGGGACATTTCAATGGGCGGGCAACTATGCGGTAGGATCTGATCCCTATTCGGTTTTCTGTGCGGATTTAGACAAAGATAGTGATCTGGACTTGGTCACGGCAAATTATTGGGGCGATGACGTCTCCGTCTTAAAGAACAATGGGGATGGAATATTTCAACCTGCGGTCAACTACCCTGCAGGATCACATCCCCGGTCGGTCTTCTGTGCGGATTTGGATGGTGACACATATCCGGATTTAGTTGTCGCTAATACCAACAGTAACAATGTATCTGTCCTGGTGAACAACGGGGACGGAACTTTTCGGAGCGCGGTCAGCTATGCCGCAGGATATTATCCTATTTCCGTTTTCTGTGCGGATTTAGATAAAGATGGAGATCCAGACTTGGCCGTGGCGAATGAAGGCTTCAACACGGTTTCTATTTTGAAGAACAACGGGGATGGAACCTTTGCAGAACAGGTCGTCTATGCGACAGGTCGGAATCCTTTTTCCGTATTCTGTTCAGATTTGGACAAAGACGGAGATGCGGACTTAATCTTAGCGGATTATTACGGTGACAATGTCACCGTCATGAAGAACAACGGGGATGGGACCTTTCGGGACGCGGTCCTCTATTCGACGGGATTTCGCCCCTTTTCCGTTTTCTGTGCGGATGTAGATGAGGATACCGATCCAGACATTGTCGTGGCAAACAGCGGTATCCCCAGCAGCGTCTCCATTCTTGAAAACCTGACCATCAATTACCTCCGCGGGGATGCTAACGGGGATGGGTTGGTAGAGACTGGGGACGTGGTTTATCTGGTGAATTATCTGTACAAATACGGTGCTCCACCAAATCCCTTATGGCGGGGGGATGCCAACTGCGACCAGGCGGTGGATGCGGGGGATGTGGTGTATTTGATTAACTTTCTGTTCAAGACCGGAGCACTCCCCGGTTGTTAGCTTCAAATCTCGGTCAATATCCTTCACCATTCTAAATCACGGCTAATTTTACATTCGGGGACCTTATCGTTTACGCATAAAACCAAGATTTTCGGATTTCCAGGTTGGTTTTGTCGTCAGATTTTCCTTGATTTTTTCCATTTTTTGCTTATCTCTTATTAGGGTAGTTGACGTTAGATAATAACCTTTGCTTCTGTTACATTTGAAAGGAAACAAAATGACCAGGAAGCTATTATTTTTTGTGATTTTCCTTTTGGCTGGGACATCCGCTTTTTCCCAAATCCCGCCTTCGAACCCCGACTCTATCCCCTTTGCTCCTAAAGTCGATTATGCAGTAGGATCTCACCCTTTTTCCGTCTTCTGTGCGGATTTGGATGGGGATCACGATCTGGACCTGGTTGTGGTAAATTCCAATGATAACAATGTATCCATCTTGAAGAACAACGGGAATGGAACCTTTGGAAGTGCGGTCAATTACCCAACGGCAAGTGATCCGGCTGCCGTTTTCTGCGCGGATTTGAACGGGGACAGTAGTTTGGACTTGGCCGTAGCCTGCTGGAGTGATACGGTTTCCATCTTGATTAACAACGGGGACGGGATTTTCAGGATGCGGTCGGTTATCCGGCGGGAGACTGGCCCAGGGGTCTGTTCTGTGCAGATCTGGACGGGGATGGCGATTTGGACATTGCCGTCGCGGATTACTGGGGTACCAGAATCTCGATTCTTAAGAACAACGGCAACGGGACTTTTCAAGATACGGTAAGTTATGCGGCGGGAACCAAGCCAATTTCCGTTTTCTGCGTCGATTTGGATTTAGCTGTGGTGAATCACGAGGGTGACAATGTCTCCATTCTAAAGAACAACGGGGATGGGACTTTTCAGAGTCCGGTAAACTATGCGGTAGGAATGTCTCCGGTTTCCGTTTTCTGCGCGGATTTGGATGGGGATACCGACCTGGACTTGGCCGTGGCAAATGATTTGACCAACAATGTCTCCATTTTAAAGAACAACGGGGACGGGACTTTTCAGGATTCGGTCAACTATAAGGTAGGGTCTTTTCCTATGTCCGTTTTCTGCGCGGATTTGGACACGGATAACGATCTGGACTTGGCCGTGGCAAATAATTACGGCAATAGTGTCTCCATCTTGAAGAACAACGGGAATGGAACTTTTAGACCTGCAGTCAACTACCAGGTAGGAGCTCGCCCCTACTCTATTTTCTGCGCGGATCTGGACGGGGATGGCGATCTGGACTTAGCCGTGGCAAATCACGACAGTAACAGTGTCTCTGTGCTGATGAATCTGACCATCAATTGCCTTCGAGGGGATGCCAACAGTGATGGGGTTGTAAATTCCGGCGATGTCATTTACCTGGTGAACTACCTCTTCAGGAACGGACCTGTTCCCATTTGCCTCGGAGGGGGAGATGCCACCTGTAATGGAATAATCGATTCAGGTGATGTCATTTATCTGGTCAACTATCTTTTCAGAGGTGGTCCCGCGCCCTCCTGTTAGTTCCCGGTTCTCCCGGAATTCTGGTGGCTGTAGGGGCGTATAGCCATACGCCCCTACACCCCTGCTGCCATAAATCTCACCTATTCCCGCTCGTTCATCATCGACGCCCTCCCCGACGGGCGGACGGGGGCGTCGGCTCGCCCGTCTGGGGCTAGACGCCCGCCTGACTAAAGTCAGTCAGAACACCTTAAGGGAAAGAGAAGGTCGCGTAAAAGAGACCATGCCGCATTAGTCGATGCCAACGCCCACGATTCTCGCCTTGACAAAAGAAGATTTCCGCTCTTAATTCATTCTGACATACAGCATGTCAGCGTAAGTCACTTGCCGGCAGATGGCTTCCTGCATTGAACCAATCAAACGCAGGTAAGCACTCCGCGCCCGGGAGACACGGATCGATCCGGGCAAATGGCGCTTTGGTTTCTGCAGAAAGGGATGCGAAGCGCAATGAACAATAGATCGTTTCCATATTGGATCAGCGCGTTGCTGGCCGTGGTTCTGGTATCCGGTTGTTCAGGCCACAGCCGGAAAATGCATGCAGGCTACGACAGCTTGGTTAGTTTTGCCGACTCGATCACCAACACCCCCATGAAATCAGGCAGGTTTGGTTTGGCTTCTGGATTCTTTGAGAAGCTAACAGCCTTAAAGGAGAAAGAAGGGGCTGACTCTGCTCGTTCCGTCCTTCTCGGTTTCTTTGGCCGCCTGCACCCCAGCGTTAGAATCACCGATTCGCTGGCTGTGCTTCAATTGGTGGAGTGGATGAGAAACTGCTTTACCTCTATGGACTCAGGCGGAGTTTTTTTCACCAACGGAGATGCAGATACCTATGCCGCATGGTATCTTCAACAAGTCGAAGGCATCAGGCCCGACTTGATCGTTATCTCTCTGCCATTTTTGATGGGGCCGGATTACCGCCGGACTCTAAAGAACAACATGCGGATCCGCTCAGCCCTGAATCTCTCGGAAAAGGACAGTCTACCGATTCCGCCTTCAACCGGACAGACACAAGACGTTTTAGTGGAGATGATCACCCGACAGATCAGCCGGCCAGAGCACCCTCCGCTTTACTTTGCTCCTCGTTGTGGAATCGAGCGCAAATTCAGCGGGCATATTGTTGACCTGGATTTGATAGAGACTTATCAGGACCCCGTGCAGCCGCGAAATCGGATTCTCGATCACCTCATCTCCAAACTCACCCGAGGTTGGGAGCTTCGCTACGCCTCAAAGGGAATGCCCCAAGATCAAAGCTACGCCGCCAGAGTCGCATCGATTCAATACTTAACGCTGCTTATCCGTTTGGTTCCGGAATTTGAGGAACAGAAACGTTACCAGGACATAGAGACGCTTTATGCCTATCTCGAACCCGTGGTGGGTGAAGACTGGCGATTTCAATTGTTGAGGTACAAGTCCTGCCACCAGCCGGAAGAAAAATGCCAAGAATATCTGACCAGACTAAAACAGTACGCTGCCCGGCACCCTGATGATCCCAGAGTACAGGAAGCCCTGCGAGGTCTCGAGAAGAAATGAGAAGGTGGTCTGGGTTAGGGCACTCGGACTAGGGGAATTGGGCGATTTTGCGACGCTCTCGTCATGTGGATAGAGTAGCAGAGGCATGTAGCTCTGGCCAGACGCATAGAATCTGCATCCGTTCCTCGTTAGGCCCTGACGTTTTTCGAACTTTCCTGTTGATCGGAGGATTCCCCGCCTCAACTCAGGACTTATGAGACTGGCACATGAGTCTTCGAACCTCGCCATGCAAGCTAAAGATCCGCACTTATATCCCCCAAAAATATCTTCCTTCTTACACGTATTAGAAAAAGACTTGCCAAATCGCAGATTGGCTGTATATTGTCTGGGTATTTTTGAAAGGAGTTGACACGCCATGATGAAAATAATGCGAAAGCTGACCAAGCAGATACTCTGGGTAGTGATAGCCGCATTCGTCGGCACCATCATCTTTGCCTGGGGCATGGAATTTTCCGCCAAAAGCAAGAAGAAGGGGATGATCGCCACCATAAACGGAGAGAACATAGATGCCGTGGCGTTCCAGCAGCTTTACGACCAGGCCTTGCGGCAGGCGGAAAAGGATAGAGGGGACATAGACGAACAGACCTCCTATCAAATCAGAGAGGAAGTCTGGAACAACATGGTCAATCAGGTGCTTCTGAATCAGGAGGCGCAAAAGAGGGGAATCCAGGTAACCGACGTGGAGCTATATGAGTATTTGAGGCGCTTCCCCCCGAAAGAGCTGCAGGAGAATACCGCCTTCAAAACTGCGGACGGAAAATTCGACTACCAGAAATATCTTCAGGCGTTAAACGATCCCCGGGTCCCATGGAAACAGGTCGAGGATTTCGTTCGCCCCAATCTGCGGTTGGCCAAGCTCCAGCAATCCATAATGACTCTAACCCACGTTACGGATGACGAGATAAAGGATTTCTATGGAGACGAGAATGACAGGGTTAAGGTAAAATACCTTCTTGTACCGTCGTATCAGCTCCAGAAAGACATCCCTCCCATAAGCGATGAGGAGGTAAACAGGTACTATCAAGAGCATAGAGACGAGTTCAAGATCGACCAGACTGCCGACCTAAGCTACGTGTTCTTTGAGAAGAAGGCCAGCCCCGCAGACGAAGAGGCGGCTAAGAAGCGAATTCTGGACATTAGGAACGATATCCTGCAGGGTGAGGATTTCGGTGAGATAGCCAAGGAGAATTCGGATGACAATGGCTCTGCCAAGAACGGCGGAGACTTGGGCTGGTTTGGAAAAGGCATGATGGTGCCTGCTTTCGAGCAGGCCGCCTTCTCTCTGAAGGTGGGTGAGGTTTCCGAACCGGTCAAGACCCAGTTTGGCTGGCACTTGATCAAGGTGACGGACAAAAGAACCGAAGGTGAAAAAGAAGAGGTAAAAGCCAGCCACATTCTCTTGAAAGTGGCTCCCTCAGAGGAGACCTCGGCTCAAATCAAAGAAGCGGCAGACGGATTTGCCGAGGAGATAAGCAAATCTGATTTGTCCCAGAAGGCCGCCGAACATAAGTATTCCGTCTCCGAAACCGGATGGTTTGTCCCGGGAGGAAATATCCAAGGATTGGGGCAGAACCCTCAGGTAACCGACTTTGCTTTTGCCAGCGAGGCGGGAAAAACTAGTGATGCTATCGAGACCGCTAAGGGGTTCTACGTTTTCCAGATTAAAGGTAAGAGATCGGCTGGAGTCGCACCGCTGGAGGAGGCTAAGTCTGGCATCAAACAGAACCTGCTCAAGATCAAAGCCGACGACTTAGCCCTCAGTAAGGCCGGGAACATCTTTGCTGAAGTCAAAGCGGGCAAAAGCCTGCAGAAGGCGGCGGAGGAAAACAACGCCACCTACGCAGAACCGGACGAGTTTGCCCGAGGCACCACCGTGCCGCAGATCGGCAAGATCCCGGAGTTTATAGGGGCAGCGTTCTCCTTGAACTTGCCGGGTCAGGTTTCCGCCCCGGTAAAGACCTCTTTGGGGGCTTTCATAATCCAGCTCGTGTCCCGATCGGCCCCCGGCGACAGCGCTTTCGTTGCCGTCAAGGACTCGCTTACCTGGGTGGTCCTGCAGAAAAAGCAAAGTCAGTTGTTTCAGGATTGGTTCACCCAGATCAGGAAACATGCCGACATCAAAGACTACAGAAGCGAATTCTACCGCGAATCCGGCTCATATTGATCCGATTGCTGACTCTATGAATTCTCTAGGATAGTCTGATTCCGGCTCACCCTCTCTCACCCCAAAATAGACACAGGCCGCCATATACCGCGCTGTCCGTATCAAAGTAAGGTGCGGCGTCTTGGCGTTACTATTGGTTTCTAAGGGTTGAATGCGGTTCGCGAGAGTTGGTAGATCGGGAATCGTCATCAGTGGTCAGACCGCGTGGCGAAACCGTCTTTTCCTAGGGGAGATTGGAAACGGAGAAAGCCCGCGGTGATGGCAGCGTCCGAGGAAAGGGAATGATTTGAAGTCTCCCTTATCCCATTTGTTCTCTTGTCTGGGCTTCACGTCTCCTCCTGCTTTTGAGTCACCCCCTCCACGTCTAATAGAATGGCTCCGTCGCGGTCTTTTTTGACGTCAGTGATCCCCGGAAATCCTCTTTCCAGTTCCTGAAGGATCTGATTCTGCTTCTTGACCGTGTGGGTCAAGGCCTTGTTTTCCTTACGCAGCTGCTGGTAGTCCAAAGCCTGCCGGATGATCAGTTTGAGCTCGTCATCGTTCCAGGGTTTGAGCAGAAATCGATAAACCTCGCCTCTGTCGATGGCGTCGAGAACTGACTTCAAGTCCGCGTGCCCGGTGAGCATGATGCGCAGCGCCTCCGGACTCTTCTCTTTGGCCTGGCTCAAGAACTCCACCCCGTTCATCCGGGGCATCTTTAGGTCGCAGATTATCAGGTTCACTTCCTCTTGGTTCAGGATCCCAAAACCTTCTTCTCCGCTCTTGGCCGTGAGGACTTCGTAGTTCTCCTTCCGAAACAGGCGCTTGAGTGAGCTGAGGATGCTTTCTTCATCGTCCACTATCAGGATTTTCGGAATAAACATGGCTTTCCCCTTTCTTGGACCGTTTCAACTTGGTCAAACGGGATCCCACCCGTTATCGAATCGAGAATCTGTACCTGTAAGTCATAACTGCACGTGTTTTCAAGTCAATCTGCGAGAATTACCCTGCGATTTCGACCATCTTGCTTTTCTCCGCGTCGTCCTGCTCTTCACCGGCGCTTTTGACGGGCAAAATGACCCGGAAAGTCGAACCCTTGCCCACTTGGCTTTCTACCTCGATCTTCCCTTTGTGCTTCTGAACTATGCCGTATACCACGCTTAACCCCAAACCGGTTCCCTTCCCCACCTCTTTGGTGGTGAAGAACGGTTCGAAGATGTGCTTGAGATTCGCCTCGGAAATCCCTGCTCCGGTGTCGCTGATCTCCACTACCACGTTTTCTTCCTTCTGATAGGTCCTGATCGCTATCTCTCCGTGGTTTTGAATGGCCTGAGCGGCGTTCACCAGGATATTCATGAAAACCTGATTTAGCTGCTGCGGGAAGCATTCGATCTTCGGAATCGGTCCGTATTCTTTGGTCACCTCGGCTTTGTACTTTATTTCATTCCACACGATGTTCAGGGTGCTCTCGATCCCTTGGTTGATGTCCGCCAATCCCGGCTCTCCTTTGTCCATGTAAGAAAAATCTTTTAGGTTCTGCACGATGTTTCTTACCCTCATGGTTCCGTCTTTGGATTCAGAAATGATTTTGTCGAAATCCTGGAGCATGGAGTCAAAATCTATCTGTCCCTTCAGCGCATTGATTTGCTCGAGCGATTTGCCCCAGGACCCATCCGCGGGCAATGCCCTTTCCAGTTCCGCGTATCCGTTCAACAGGGCCTTGATGTCCTGGAGGTACTCCCCCAGGGTACCCAGATTACTGTGGACGAAGCTTATCGGGTTGTTCAACTCGTGCGCCACTCCGGCGGAAAGTTGGCCCAAGGAGGCCAGCTTCTCTGACTGCAGAAGCTGTGCCTGCACCTGGTTCAATTTCTCGTACGCCTCCTTCAGTCTTTTCTTCTCCTCCTCCAGCTCCAAGTTTTTCTCCTGCAATTCCCGCTTGGCCCGGTTTAAACTCCTGTTTATGGCCGTCTCGTTTTCGTGGAGAATCCGCAAGGTCTCGGCCTTCTCTTTCTCGATCCTTATCATCTCCTCCTGATATCTCTTGCTCTGGCTAATGTCCCTCTGGAACCAGACTAAGGCGATGAAATCACCTTCCCGGCTTACCATCTTGGACACCGAGGTGGACACGTAGAACAGCCTCCCGTCTTTCCTTCGATTCAACAACTCTCCGTGCCATACCTTTCCGCACACCGCGGCTTGGAAAATCTCTTTCTGAATTCTCTCCTTATACAGCTCGGTGGTGAGCATCTCCAAGTCCTTGCCGAAAAGCTCGCGGTTGGTGTACCCAAACATTCTCTCTGTGGCGGGATTCACAAAGATTATTCTCCCATCCTGGTCCGTGGCTATCACCGACTCCGGAGTGTGGTTGACCAGGCCTGATAGAAATGATACTTTCTCCTGGATCTTTTTCTTCTCGGATACGTCGATCCACATCTCCAAAACGTACGTGCTTCCATCCGAATTCAACCCAGGACTGGAGACCAGCTCGTACCACCTTCCGTCTTTGGCCTTGATCTCGGCGGATTTGGTTGAACCGGTATGCTTGATCTCACTAAAGGGACATTGCTCGCAAGGCTGACTCAGATTTAAACACTCCTGATAGCACTTGGCTCCCGTCAGATTTCCCAGTCGCTCGAAGAGAAACTGATTTTGATATTTCACCGTGTGATCGGATTGCACGATGGTCACCCCGAATCCCATGCCGGAAAGAGTAGTTGCCGCTCTGATCCCCTCGTCTGGAATCTGCACTTCCTCCTTGTCGACTTCTGCCTCTGGTGATAAGCTGCCGACACAGTCCTCTCTGCTGGTGCTAATGGGCACAGCCCGGATCTTCACGGCCGCACGCCCCTCAAATTCGGTCAGGCTTGGCTCTGTGTGTAAGGGGACGACTTTTCCATCTCTTGCCCGAAGGGCTAATCGAAAAGCCGGAGAAATGTTGTCCACTTCAGTTTGTCGAAGCAGTCCTTCTTTGATCCGGTCGACGGATTCGGGGGCGAGGATGATCTTGAAGGACTCCCCGACCAATTCCTCGACGGAGTATCCCAGAGCCCGCGCCACCGTCTGGTTCACGGATTTCAGTATGCCGTCCTGAATTATCAACGCTTCCGCATCCGGCATTCTGGTCATTTCCGGACTGCTCGCTTCCGACTGCCGCTCTTCGCCGTGATCTGCTATCCCCTCTTCAAGGGGAAGTCCAGCCAGCTTCTCTTTTGGATTGATCTTGTCTCGGTTCGGATCCATATAACCAGCAGTGCTTCCTTTGATTGTTCTAAGTCCGACTTATCGGGCATCTTTCCGCCGGGGTTTCTCTCTTGGATTCTTCTCCGCGGAAACAGAGGACTCGCGTGTTTCGTCAATCGTCCCCAGGCAAAGTTCAGCCGCCTTCGACCATGTGGGTTGTAGTCACCGCAGGCGAAGGCGATCCGGCCCGAAGACAGATTTACCCCATGCCGAAAGAGCACCCCTCTATTCGTATGGGAGGAGAGTCCGTTAGTCCTCTCGATTCTTCGTCAAATACCCTTCAAAAAGGCAGTTTGATACACTATCGTCTGATAGGACGCTTGAATAGAAGCGCACTCGGGGACGTAAATTGGGCATCTCCGACAGATGCAAGCCTATGTCTCCAGCATCGAGCCAGTCGGAAATGCTAATAGTAGTATCGACTGTTCCGTCGGTAAGATTAAGACTCCCGGAGCAAAAACTAACCTCTAAACCGAAATGATCTATATGTTCAAGCCCAGGGAAGACGAAGGGTTTTTCGAAAGAAAGACCAGGGGACTAATGAAGGTGCCTTCTTCGTTTCACTTTTTGGCCAAGACCTCAAGACAGCTTTGACTGTAGACGGAGTATACGCCTCTCCCATTCAGACGTTGCTGTACGGGATATACAATCCCCCAGAAAGATCAAGACCCCGCTGATTTTCTTGGTGAGGCTGGATAAGTTACTGGCACCTTTGGATTTGACATAGTTCTCCACAAGACCGGTAAATACCCCGGCCAACACGATCAGCGCACAGGGTCCGACCGCATAAACAAAGAGCAGAGATGGACCATAGAATGTCATTGTTGTACAAAAAAAGGGAGGAAGAATATATGCAAAAACCTGACATTCTTGATTTGCATTGACAAAACCTGAAAAGAATTCTTGACAGGATGGCGGGAACCAGGCTTATTTACATGGACGAAGAATTCCGGTCGGATGGTTTATCTTAAGAAGGGGTCAAAGGCTTTTGTCGAGGTCGGGAACATTCGGGGAACGACGAAGGATTCATATTGAAAGACGTGTTGAAAAAGCCCCTTCGCGCACAAGATACTTCGTAGGGACAGGGTTTATCCCTGTCCGAATTTCTATACCCATGTTCTAAACTGTGGGATAATTGGCGTTCGTAGCTCGGAGGATACGCCCTGATGTTGTGAGAGAAAATGTTATATCGATCCGCAAAAAACACCGTGATAAAAACATGGCTGCAACGCAACAGTCCGAATTTGGATCCTGCGGACTTGATATATCACCAGTTAGGTTTAAAATTGGAGTGCATCAGCTTGTCGTAGCGAAGCGAAGATCCCGACTCTGCGGGGCTGATGCGGTTTTTTCTTGAAATTGGAGTGCCCGTATGGGCGGTTTTTCCCTGTTTTCAAAGGCATCTTATACGGCAATCGATACCGTGCTTAGTGTGTTGTAACAAGAGTTTAAGGTGTATGTAGTTGCTCAATTCATTGAGCCTTGTCGCCAAAATGCCTGATAAATCAGGCAACTACGATAGAGAACGAATTTATGTTACACTCCACTAGGCTGTTTTAAGGATAAATACAAACAACGTTATATTTCAAGGAGCTATCATGAAAATAGAATTCACACCAAAAGAATACGAATGTCTTTTAGATGTTCTGTACATAGCGGACTGGGTCATGAACGCTCACAAGGTTGGAGAGAACCCCAGAACAGAAGCATATAAGAAACTTGAGCAAAAGCTCTTTTCTTATGCGAAAGACATGGGATTTGAGAATCTAATAGAATATGCATCAGATCACAAAACGTATTTCCCTACCAGAGAATATGAAAAAACAAGTTCTGCCAGGGAGTTCATCGAAGAATTTGAGAATGATACTTTTTGGGATGAGCTGACCAGTCGCCTGGCTGATAGAGATTCAGCCAGAAAGGTGGGTGGGGTTGAAAACCTTTCCAAATTGTCTTTTGAAGATCGTATCAAAATAACACTGCCATTAGAGGAAAAGTATGCGTCTAAATTTGAAAAAAGAGGATTGGAAGGTTTAAGCATTATTTGAAATAAAAGATATAAACATATTACCGAGAGCATAAGATAGTCTGCTTTGGGAAAAGATTTAAGTAACGAAGACTAAAGGTTTTGGTGATTATAAAGGATCTGACACAAGATTGCAGAGATTTTGAGTCAAGATTTCAAAGATATTTTGGTTTCTATGGTTATATCTGAACTCCATTTCTTTTAGGTACAAAACGAATTTTTGGATG
>JBAVQU010000024.1:0-19583 GCA_049694315.1 Candidatus Zixiibacteriota bacterium | reverse complement strand
ATTCGCAAAGAGAAACTGGCCCGGGCCAGAGAACACAGAAAACTGATAAATCAAGTCAGGTCAAATGAGGTAAATCGCTCTAATCTGGAACCGTCAAAAAGTCTATTCTGTGCTTGACCATTACAATACTGTGTGTTTGTGTGTTTGGGTTTATCCATAATGCTCTCTTTATTTCAATTTGCCCGGAGTTTTGTATTGGGTATAGTTTGCAGCCGCCCAACAATGATTATACACTCTGTATAAACCGGCTTAAGACCCGTTGACCGGCGACACCCCTAGATATATTGATCGTAACCCGATTTCTCATGAAGTCGATTCCATTTATATGACACATTATAGACATTTATGCAATCCTGTCAAATAGTTTTTTAATTTCCTTGCGTTAGAGGCGAAAGCTCCTATCACAGCATTTAAAGCACCCCCTCTCCCTTGATCCCTCTCCCACAAGGGGAGAGGGAAAGATTTATGCAATCTTAAGATTGCGGCTACAAAATCAAAACATAATTTTAGCGCGCGCTCATACTATAATAACCCCCTCACCCTAGCCCTCTCCCCCAGGGGAGAGGGAAAGAGCATTCTGTGGGCGAAAGCCCAAATGAGGGTGGGAGTTCTTCACTTTATCCCACGACCTGAAGGTCGTGGCAATAAATTGAAGCTTTGATGTCAGGAGCCTAAGGGCTCTTGATCTACGGACTCTTGCGGGGCTGGTCATGCCATGGGCAGATCCCGCCATAGGCGGGAGAGCCCCCGCCAACGAACTTCAGGATTGTCAGGAGCTTAGGGGCTCCTTATCTACGGGCTGGGACCATAGAGTGACCGCATCACGGCGAAAATCATCAGTGATTCCCTGGAACTTGGCGTCAAGACCGACGAACTGCTCCTCGCTGAGCGGACTCAGAGAGATGCATCCCAGGCCGTACTTTAGATTCATTTTGTAGCTGAGGCTCTGCAATTTCGGAATTTCCACGCTGTAATCGCAGGTATCCAACAAGACCAAGAAGTCATAGTCCGATCGCTCCATCGCAGTTCCACGCGCACGTGAGCCGACAAGCTTTAAGGACCTTAGTCTCTCTCCATAGAGGGACCGAACTTCTCCGAGCAGATCCGAAAAAAGATCCAACTCCTGGGAACTAAAGGAAGTTCGAACTTCATCAAGCGCCCGGCCGAAACTCAGGGTGTCTTGACTCATTTAATGTCTCCTCGCCCTCTGGCGCCCTAACAGTGATTATGCAGTCGACATAAACCGGCCTGCAACCAGTCGAAACCCCTAGAGATATTGATCATAACACGATTTCTCATGAAATCGATTCCATTTATATGACAAATCATAATCATTTAGGCATTCTTGTCAATTTTTGATTTGAATTATTTATTTGATTATGTTATGGCATGGTGAGTCCTGATGATTTTCGCGAGTTCCCCTCTCCCTACCCTCTCCCACAAGGGGAGAGGGAAATGAACATCTTCTCTCACAGGGTATGAACCGCATGGTACATACCAAGGGGAGAGGGAAAGATTCAATCAATCTTAAGATTGCGGCTACAAAATCAAAACATATGCGTCAGTCACCAGGATTCCCGTACGGGGAAGAGAAAGCTCCTGGCGCAACGGTGAAAACTCTTTCGGACATCACGCGAGACCAGTTCTGTAGTTTTTCCCGCTCTTGCACTTCAGTGTGAATCTTTGCCCAAATTCGCTGCCACAAAGCTAACTGGATTTGTACTTCCACCAAAAAAGCTTGCACATTCAAGGAAGCATCCGGTGCGGTCCATTCGATAAAGAATTTGGTTTCTTCGAGCATGGTTAGCACCGCTTCCCAGTCTTGGGGGTCAGAAGAGGCGGAAGAAATCCTCGCTAAATTAGCTGCTATTCCTCCTAATCTGATATGTAGATCATCATGCAAGTAGCGTGCTTTTATTGCTTCTATGTTTTTCAATTCATCCCTCTAATAATCTTCTCGCAATAGATTCGATTTCAGAACGAATATTGGAATTCTGAATCCCCATGCTGGTATTGTTTTGACGTGCCCGGATGTTTATTAATGCTTCATATCTGACTTTCTTCGACTCTGGATACCAATCTGCTCCCCAGATATCCTCCTGCTTGCTTCCATCCTCCAATAACTCAGACTCGCAGTCTGCATGAAGAATGCCTCCACCGGCTAATATTCCCCGCTTAATATCGACCGCTAATTTGATGTATGTCCCCAGGGTGCTCAACATTTCTTCTATCTGTTGTGGAGTTGCCTGGTTGCGGATGATGTGAATCATTATTGTAACCTAAATCCTCGTTATTGTCGAATGTAGTTTTGTGAAACTGAATTGTCAATAATTTTTCTTGAGGATTCTGGAAAAGGGAAGTAGCGGGTCGGGCAAGTGTGCCCGATCTACGAAATAACCACACTAGCGGTCGCATTCATGCTGCTTATAAGTGCGATGAATCGCACCGCTACAGTCGTATTTAGCCCCGTAGAACTCTTAAAACGCTTTCAATATCTTCCGGTAAAGGGGAATCGAATTCGCAGTACTCTCTTGTCCGGGGATGGACAAAACCGAGTTTCCTGGCATGAAGAGCCTGTCTTTCGATCAGGTTCAGGAGCCTCTGAGCCAGGGGACGGTCTTGATCAAATATACCCTTGAGCCATTTCTGTCTGCCGCCATACTCAGGGTCACCTAACACCGGATGATTGAGATAGGATAAATGTACTCTTATCTGGTGAGTTCTGCCGGTCTTCAACCTAATAGATAGAAGTTCACACAGATTAAATCTCTCCATAACCTTATATTGGGTTAGCGACTCTCTCCCTTTCACTCTCGTAACCGCCATCTTCTTCCTGTCCCCCAAGGCTCTGCCTATCGGCGCCTCTATGGTTCCCTCCTCAGCGGGCATGTGCCCCCAGGTAATGGCAGCGTATTGGCGCAAAAGAGTTCTATTCTGTATCTGCTCGGCCAAGCTCAGATGAGCGAAATCGTTTTTCGCAACTACCAGAAGCCCGGAGGTGTTTTTGTCAAGACGGTGAACAATGCCCGGACGCAAGACTCCGTTAATTCCTGACAGGTCTTCACAATGGAAGAGAAGGGCATTGACCAATGTGTGCGAGTAGTTTCCCACTGCCGGATGAACCACCATACCCGCCCTTTTGTTCACCACCAGAAGATCGGAGTCCTCATACATGATGTCCAAAGGCAGGTTCTCCGGTTCAAGGGAGGGCTTTTCCAGTGGGGGAACCCGGATTTCAATTACCTCTCCTCCGTTGATCTTGTGGGAAGGTTTGACAGGCTTGCCGTTTACCAGGATGTGGTGGTCAATAATCAACTTGTGGATAAAGGAGCGTGAAAGGTCAATATCCGTTTGTGAGAGAAACAAGTCTATTCTTTTTCCTCCGGCCTGGGGCGGAGCTTCTATTTTCAATGTCCGTGGGGATTCTTTCTTCATTTATCTCTAACGTTTTTCTTAAGTCCATCGACCTGCGGAGACTTGTCACCAGAAACCGGATCAGTGCTCATGCTTTCTCTGAAGACGAAGAGGACAAAGAGCAATAGTACCACTCCTATCAAAAGAAAGCTGTCTGCCAAGTTAAAAACGGGCCAGCGATCAAGATAAAAACCGGGGAATTTGAAAAACGAGATTTCTTTGGGCGCAAGTTTGATGTTGAAGAAGTCAAAATCCAGAAAGTCGACCACCTCTCCGAAGCGAAAACGGTCGATCAGATTTCCTACCGCCCCTCCCAGAACCAGGCAAAGCCCGATTCTTAAACCGGTCTCTTTGCCTTTGGCCCTGAAGAAAAACCACAAGGTAACTCCTATGGCCAAAAGCGAAATGACGGTGTAGAAATTCTGGCTGCCTATTCTGGTTCCAAACACCCCTCCCGGATTTAAAACCAAGGTGAGCCGAAAGAAATCACCCAGCACCGGAACGGATTGGCCCTGCGGAAGAAGATGGATAGCCAAGGTTTTGGATAATTGATCTGCTAAGATGGATAGAATCGTGATGATAAGAAATTTCGGGGTTAAGGCCTTCGTACTTTTTGCACTTCCTGTGGATTCCAATTCAGACAAGTCATCCCCTCTGGAGGCATGGGTGAGGACCGTTTGGTTCTCGCCTCTGGGCGAAAATTGGGCAACGATCCTACTTGGCCTTCTTGATCTCCTCTTTCTCCTTGCAGGCGATGCACAATCGGGCGTGAGGAACGGCCTCCAGCCGGGCAGTGCTTATCTCTTGCCCGCACTCCTGACACTTGCCATAGGTCTTGTCTTTGATCCGGCGCAGGGCCTCGTCAATGTGGTAGATCAACCGGCCACTCTTGGAAGCCAGAAGAAAGGTCTTCTCCCTCTCAAAAGAATCCGTTCCTTGATCTGCCATGTGGGTAGAGTAGGAAGAAAGCTCCCCGGATGCATCCTTGATGGTGCTGTTCAAGCCCGACTTCTTGAGAAGCCCTAACTCCTCCAATACCTCCGCCCTTTTGGCCAGGAGAAGGGTCTCGTACTTTTCAATATCTTTTTTCTTCATCTTCTTCCTCCACTTACGCTCTGACTCTTTCTACTGAGATCGTCGCCTTCTCTCCGTTTACGTCCCATTCCCCGGAAAGCTCTCCCTTGGCCCCGGAATGGGAAAGCTCCGAAGCTAAGGTTTCCTTTTTGACGTAATCCTCGAATGCCTTTATGGCTTTTTCGAGTCGGGGAGTGGTCGTAATGTCCGCCCTTATTCGATCCATTACCTCGAACCCGGCGGACTTGCGCATGTTCTGGATCTTGTTGACCAGCTCTCGGGCAAACCCCTCGTCCTTGAGCTTTTCGGTTAGAACCGTTGAAAGCGCCACCTGATATTCATTCTCCGATTCCACCACCCAGCCTTCCTTTTCCTTCTCCGAGACCTCGATATCCTCGGGCTCCAGGTTTATGATGGTTCCGTCTAAGCTCACCCCCAATTTACCATCGCCCTTGAATTTTTCCAGCTCTACCTGGCTCAGCGTCCTTATCTTCTCCGCCACCGCATTCGCCTTCTTTCCCCATTTGGGGCCTAACCGGCTGAAATTGGGCTTAGCCGAAAGCTGGGTCAAGGAAACGTTCTTATCCAAACGGGCAAGCTTTTTGACGTTCAGCTCTTCTGAGATCAAACCAAACAAGGATTCTAAGTCCTCCGCCGATTCTCCTGCCGGAAGTCTGACTAGCATTTCTCCCAGCGGTTGTCTTATTTTTATCTCCGCCCGGCTCCGGGCTGCCCGACCCAAGGTGACGATCCTGCGCAAGTTATCCATCTTCTGTTCCAGTTTCTTGTCGACATTTTTTTCGGAAGCTAAAGGAAAATCGGTCAGATGCACGCTCTGCGGGAAGCTCGAGTTAACGTTAGCACA
Source organism: Candidatus Zixiibacteriota bacterium (assembly GCA_049694315.1). Taxonomy (GTDB): domain Bacteria; phylum Zixibacteria; class MSB-5A5; order MSB-5A5; family SM1-73; genus CAIVRH01. The sequence goes on along the minus strand of JBAVQU010000024.1, from coordinate 14,230 downwards.
CAACTGCTGATATAGCTCCTCCGCGATGAATGGGGTATAGGGGGCGATCAGTTTGCATACCCCGACCAAACACTCCCACAAGGTCAGATAGGCAGAGATTTTGTCCTTGTTTTCTCCCGATTGCCAGAATCTTCGCCGGCTCCGGCGCACGTACCAGTTACTTAAATCCTCCAACACGAATTCCTGAATCTGGCGGGCTGGCCGGGTCAAATCGTAGTGATCCAGCGCATAGGTTACCTCGCCGATCAGAGAGTTAAGCCGAGATATGATCCACCTATCCAGATCGGTTCTCTCGTCGATCTTAAGCTCATGCTTCGCAGGATCGAAACGGTCGATATTGGCGTAAAGGGCGAAAAACGAATAGCTGTTTCGCAGGGTGCTTAAGAACTTCCTTTCCACCTCGGTGATGGCGCTTTTGTCCACCCTGGTGGGAAGCCAGGGTTGGCTTACCCAGAGCATGTACCATCTTAGCGCATCCGCTCCTTGTTCGTTCAATACTTCCCAGGGATCGATCACGTTTCCTTTAGTCTTGCTCATCTTGACGCCGTCTTTATCCTGTATGAACTCGATCACGATTACGTTCTTGTATGCGGGCTGGTCAAAAAGAAATGCAGAGATGGCCAGAAGGCTGTAAAACCATCCTCTGGTCTGATCTACCGCCTCGGAGATAAACTCGCAGGGGAACCTTTCCTTGAAGTCCTCCTTATGTTCAAAGGGAAAATGCCATTGGGCATAAGGCATGGACCCGGAGTCAAACCAGCAGTCAATCACCTCCGGCGTGCGTTGCATCACCCCGCTGCAATGAGGACACCGCAGCTTGATTGCATCGATCATCGGCTTGTGGAGGTTTACGTCCTTCCTGAATGAAGCCAAGCACTCATCTTCGATTGCCGAATCCAACAGCTCCTTTATGCTGGGGACCGATTTCTGCTCTCCGCATTTATCGCAGATCCAGATGTTCAATGGCGTACCCCAGAATCTTTCCCGGGACAAAGCCCAGTCCACGTTGTTCTCCAGCCATTCGCCAAACCGTCCGGAGCCGATCTCCGGTGGATACCAGTTTATCTTCTTATTGTTCTCCAGAAGCCTGTCTTTATAAGCCGTGGTGCGGATGTACCAGGATTTTCGGGCATAATAAATCAAGGGCGAACCGCACCTCCAGCAGAATGGATAGGTGTGAGCGTACCGCTGTCTCTTGTAGAGAATGTTCCTTTTCTTCAGGTCTTCCATTATCCCTTCGTCTGCATCCTTGACAAAGGTCCCTTTCCAAGGAGTGACCTCGGAGGTGAATTCCCCTTTCTCGTCCACCGGCTGAACCACCGGCAGATCATATTTCAGCCCTACCTCGTAGTCGTCTGCCCCGAAGGCAGGGGCGACGTGAACGATGCCGGTCCCTTCTTCGACGCTCACGAAGTCTGCCAAGATCACGTAGAAGGCTTTCGATCTATCCGTTTTGACAAACCCATACAGCGGTTCGTATCTGGTACCTTCTAAGTCCTTGCCTTTGAACTCCTCTCTGACTTGATACTCTCCATCCAGCGCCTGACTCAAAAGCGCTTTAGCCAAAATCAGCTCCTCGCCGCGGTGCTCCACTTTCACATAGTCTAGGTCAGCGCCCACAGCCAACGCCACGTTGGAGATCAAAGTCCAGGGAGTGGTTGTCCAGACCAGAAAGTAGGTGTTGGGCTTTCCTTCGACTTTCATCTTCACGAAGACTGAGGGATCGGAAACCTCTTCGTATCCCTGCGCCACCTCGTGACTCGATAGTGCCGTTCCACACCTGGGGCAGTAAGGGACGATCCGATGACCCTGGTAGATCAGCCCCTTCTCCCAAAACTGAGAAAGAATCCACCAGACGCTCTCTATGTAGTCGTTGGAACAGGTGATATAGGCGGACTTCAAGTCTAACCAGTAACCGATTCTCCGGGTAAGCTCGTCCCACTCCTTCTTGTACCGGAAAACGCTCTCGTTGCACTTAAGGTTGAATCGGTCAACACCATATTCCTCAACGTCTCCCTTGCATTCGAACTTCAGCGCCTTTTCCACTTCTATCTCTACCGGCAGCCCGTGCGTATCCCAGCCCGCTTTCCTCTCCACCTTAAATCCTCGCATCGTCTTGTAACGGCAGACCAAATCCTTGATGGTGCGCGAGATCACGTGGTGAATCCCCGGTTTCCCGTTGGCGGTAGGAGGTCCCTCGTAAAAAACGAAATTGGGAGAGCCCTTCCTGATTTCGATGCTCTTATGGAAAATGCTCTCTTGATCCCAAAACTCAAGGATTCGCTTTTCCATCTCCGGATAGTTGAAGTCTTCTTTGATCTCTTTAAACATGAGTTGATTTTCTGCCTTTCTTGTCGAAACGCATGACGATATCGCGGAGGCCAGCCTTCACAGCGTGCCAGTCCCGCCAGCGGCGGTGCTACGCGCTGGTTTCGATCTCCAGAACCTAACTTAAGTCAGGTTCTGGTCTATCTATCGCCTTCTGCCTTTTCTCCTTACACCTTAGACCTTCATCTCCTCTATCACCCGGTTCATGATTCTCTTCAGAAGCGGCTCCGACTTGGCGGCTGTCGCCAAAATTTCCATCATGTTGGTCGGTTTTAGGGCGTCCGGCAGGCCCATGTCGGTAACTAGCGATAAGCCCAATACTCTCATTCCCTGATGCCTAGCCACGATAACCTCCGGCACGGTGGACATACCCACCACGTCGGCTCCAATGAATCGGAGGAATCGGTACTCGGCCGCAGTCTCCAGGTTGGGGCCGGGAACTGCCACGTAAACCCCTTTCTGCAGTTTGATGCCCAAATTTAAAGCCACATTCTCCGACAAGGCAATCAGCTCCAGATCATAGCAGCGACACATATCCGGAAATCGGGGGCCCAGGTTCTCGTCATTCGGACCGAACAAGGGATTTGAACCCAAGAGGTTGATATGATCCGAGATGACCATGATGTCTCCGGATTTGAACAGAGGATTCAACCCTCCACAGGCATTGGAAACCACCAAAGTATTTGCTCCCAAAGCCTTCATTACTCTCACCGGAAAGGTGACCTGCTTTAAATCATATCCCTCGTAATAGTGGAACCTTCCCTGCATGGCCACCACTTTCTTCTCATGCAGCTCTCCAAAAATCAACCATCCGGCATGGCTCTCCACGGTGGAGACGGGAAAATGCGGTATCTCCCGGTAGGAGATTTTAGCTTCCACTTTGATCCCTTCAGCCAAAGACCCCAGACCGGTCCCCAAGATGACCCCCAGCTGCGGGGTGAATTCAGTCTGGCTCCGGATGAATTCAACCGCCTGATTCATTCTCTCTTTAATATCTCGCGTATTTTTCGTCTCTGCCATTTTCAGTATCCTCACCTAGCATGAGGTTCTCCCACAACTACGCCTTTTTGTCCAGGTCCGGTTTCGCTTCAGTTCGGACTTGAGCGAACTTAAGTTCTTCTTTATACGGCTGATCTTCTGCCTCCATTGACTCCAAAAGCTGCAGTTGGGTTTGGAGGACCGATTTTAATCTGATGGTTAGTTCTCTTCTGGAGTTCTTCAGATCGGCAATCTGGTTCCTTAGTCCGGAGAGAACATGATGAGTCTCTTCCAAGGCCCTTTCGCTCCTCATCTTCGCCTCTCTCATAAGAAGCTGAGCTTCTCTTTCTGCGTTCTTCTTGACTTCCTCGGCAGATTTCTGAGCGGTCAGGAGCACCTCTTTTAAGTTTCCTTCCAGATTCTTGTATCCCTGCAAAGTTGATTCTATAGAAGAGAGTTTTTCTTTCAACTGGTTATTCTCCAAAATCAAGTCCGCAACGCCTGAGGAGACCGTCTCCAAAAAGGCATCCACTTCAGCCTGATCATACCCCCTGAAGGACTTGCCAAACTGCTGGTTTTTGATATCTACCGGTGTGATCTTCAAATTCCTTGCCTCCTGCTCCCCTTTCGATTTTTGTGACTCTATTATCGGCAGTGATTCTGAAACATTGTCCTTTTTTTTCCATTTTCCGATTGTCGACCATTAGCTTTTCTTGTTTCTTATCTATCTTCTTGCCCCGAATATGCCGGTGCCGATTCGAACCATGTTAGAGCCTTCCTGGATGGCCACTTCAAAATCGCTGGTCATTCCCATAGACAGATAGCGCATTTCCACGCTGCTTACGTTCGCCTGTTTGATCTCTTCGAAAAGAGTTCCCAATTTCCTAAAGCAGGGGCGCGCTGCCTCTGCATCGTCGGAAAAAAGTCCTACGGTCATCAACCCTTCAACCCTGATACCCTCCAGCCCTGAAATGGACTCAATCAGCGACAGGGTTTCTTCAGGTTCCACACCAAACTTGGTCTTTTCCCCGGAGGTGTTTACTTCCACCAACACATCCATCACTTTTCCGCTCTGGCTGGCTCTTTTGGAGATCTCCTCTGCCAGATGGAGGCTGTCCACCGATTGGATCAGGTCAAAAAGCTCCACTGCTCTTTTGGCCTTGTTGGTCTGAAGATGCCCGACCAAATGCTTTTCCACCTTCTCGGTTATCTCTTTGAACTTCTCCTCTGCCTCCTGAATTCGGTTTTCTCCGATTATGCCTATTCCGCAGCCAATCGCCTCTTTTATCCTTTCCGGCTCGACGGTCTTGGTCACAGCCACCAGCTTGATCTCACCCGCACTCCTGCCGCTCTTTTGGGCCGCCTTCTCTATCCGAGAACGAACATCCTGGATGTTTTCTCTTATCCCTGACATTTTAACCTTTTAATATAATGTCACTATCGCGGAAAACACAACTAATTTCTTGACTTGGGGAAGCTTGCGGGGGCGATTCATGCATCGCCCATACCGACGTGCGATGGTTTCCCTATTAGCCTGTCCCTCTCCCGGCTGATGACATTGATCGGGACGATTCTGTTTTTCAACCTATCCTCTCCATCGAGAAGCACACGAATGTAATTATCCGACAGACCGGTAAGCATGCCTGTCGATCTATCTCTTCGGTTTTCGATCAATACCTTCAGCGTCTTTCCGACGAAACTATCCATATAACCTTTCCATTTCTCTTTTCCCAGAGAATGCATAGTCTCGCTTCTGCGGTGAATCACCTCAGGTGGGATTTTCTCCGGCATGGAGGACGCCGCTGTTCCCTTTCTGTCGGAATAGCTGAATACGTGAAGATAGTTTATCGGAGACGAGGAGATAAAACGGCAAGTGTTCTCGAACTGGCTGTCTGTCTCGCCCGGAAATCCAACAATCACGTCGGCGCCGATTAGCACGCCTGGAATTGCCTGACTGATCTTCTTTGCTAATTTCCCATATTCTTCTGTGGCATAGTCCCTTTTCATTTTTGAGAGCATAAAATCATCGCCGCTCTGAAGAGGGATATGCAGATGCCGGCAGACCCGGTCCGATTGTGCAGCGAAATCCACAAGCGCCCCTGAGAACTCTTTAGGCTCGATCGAGCTATATCGTATCCTTTCCACCTTTGTCTGTCTCAATATCTCTCGCGAAAGCCCGACCAAATCAAGCCCGTCGCAGTCATATCTACCAATGTGCACGCCGGTCAGGACTACTTCTTTGTAGCCATTTCCGACCAGGGTATCAATCTCCGCCAAGATCTCAACAATCTTTCTGCTTCTCTCTCTGCCTCGGGCAAAAGGAACCACACAGTAGGCACAGTTTTTTTCGCATCCATCCTGAATCTTGACCAATGCGCGGGTGTGCTTTGCCAGACCTTTGACACCTGAACCGAAAAATAAGTCATCGGTCTCTTCGACCCTTGACCCCAGACCCAACATTTGTGCCACGATGAGCGGAAGCTTAGTCTTGTCCTCCTGTTTCACCACCATGCTCACCCCAGGCAGGCTCTGCAAGAATTCTTTCTCCATCTGAGCATAACAGCCGGTAACAATGATCTTTGCATCCGGCGACCTTCTCTTTGCTCGATAGATAGCCTGACGGGAGCTGTAGTCGCTCTCTTTGGTGACGGTGCAAGTGTTGATTATGTACACATCCGCCTGGTCAGAGAAATCCACTCTGTGAAAGCCAAGAACCTCCAGCTTTTCAGCTATGGCCTCGGTCTCGTATTGATTGACCTTGCAGCCTATGGTGAACAATGCGATTTTCATCTTGTCGTTTATACCTTTTCTCGTAGTATTGATACGACGGACCGTTCGCACAAAGCAACCGATCCACATCCATACAGAGGCGTAAGATAACAAACACTATCACAATCTTGAGGTATTTCCGTCACCAGTCAATATCTTTGTACTCTCTAAAGGAGTTCGCACTGGTAGGAGCCTGATTCGTCAAGCCCGCTTTGATCTCCATCATACCACCGAGCAGGCCGCATCAATGCGACCCCCACAAATCCCCCTGGCCGGATGAATCCGACCCCTACAGTTCAGCTTTTCCGTTGACAGTCGGACTTTCTGAACATATTATTGAATTGACCTTAGGCGTGTGCCGATCAATTTATGATAGAGGGAAAGACCTTTGGATATCGAAAGAAAAATCTCCTCCCGCGTGAAAAACCTGGGCGGGTATGTATTCCTTGACGTGGCTGAAGCTAAGAAGAAGGCGCTTCGGGAGGGGAAGGACATTATTGATCTTGGGGGTGGAAATCCCGACTTACCTCCTCATCCCAAGATTGTGGAAGCACTCAAAAAAGCGGCGGACATACCTGAAAACCATCGGCATCCAATCTATCAGGGCATACCGGAATTGAGGCAGGCTGTCGCCCGATGGATGAAAAAGAGGTTTGGCCTTCAGTTCGATCCGGAATCAGAGATTCTGATTCTGATCGGCTCCAAAGAGGGACTGTCGCATGTAAGCTGGGCATTTATTGATCCGGGAGACTCAGCCTTAGTCCCCGATCCCGCCTATCCCCCATACGAAAGAGGGGTGGCGTTAGCTGGTGGGAGAGCTATTCTTATGCCTCTTCTCAAGGAGAATGCATGGCTGCCTGATCTCGACCGGATAAGCAGAAAGGACTTGTCCCAAGCCAAGCTCATGTTTTTGAACTACCCGAACAATCCGACCGGAGCCCTGGCGGGCAAGAATTTCTTACAGAGAGCAGTCGATTTTGCCAGAGAGAACGATCTGGTCATCTGCCAGGATATGGCTTATTCGGAGATAACCTTCGATAAGGCCAAAGCAGTGAGCATATTCGAGGCGGACGGAGCACAAGACAACTGCCTGGAGTTTTTCTCATTCTCCAAGACTTACGGCATGACCGGATGGAGATTGGGCTTTGTGGTGGGAAACAGCAAGCTGATAGACGCGCTTAAGAATGTGGAGATAAGCGTCAACTCCGGCGCCTTTCATGTCTTGCAAAAAGCGGCGGTGGAGGCGCTTTCTTTGGAAGAACCCGACATAGACCGGGTTCGTGGGACGTATCAAGAGAGGAGAGACATATTAGTTGAAGGTTTGATGGACTCAGGGTGGGAGGTGGAAAAACCCAAAGGTGGCATATTTGTCTGGGCAAGATTCCCGCACAAGCTGGATTCCAAGAAGATGGCAAATGTGCTGGTCGAAAGAACCGGCATCCTCGCCACTCCGGGAGCGGGGTTAGGGCCATCCGGCGAAGGATATTTGAGGTTTTCGTTGATTGTGGATAAAGAAAGATTGAGAGAAGCGGTCCAGAGAATGAAGTCGCTGGGCCTATGAATCAAAGGCCACTGGGGTCGGATAAATCCGACCGTTACAGACAAATCAGGGAGGGCTTGACATGAAACATCTCGAACTCAAACCAATCGGCCTGTTGGTCATTTTGGGCTTGGTATTGTCCTTTGCCTGCGGTGGCAAAATAACTACCCGCCCTACAACTCCTAAATACAAATTCACCGTCAATGGAGTGGTGGTAAAAGATTTAAGCTTGAGTAAAGATATAGCCTATTTCACTATTCTGCGGGATTCTGTTGCTTTCGATAGCGCAGTGGTAAAGGTTGGACAGAATACTCTCGAAAGTCACCCAGGTGGGATTTATTCGAAAAAAGTTTCTCATCTTTTTGACTTTGGAGATACAGTTACCATCACAGTGCTAAGCACAAAAGATAGTTTTTCGGTAAATTTTAATTTGTTTATCCCCGGATCTTTTCACATAACGGACATAACAAATATTGCTGACAGAACGGTACACAGCCAAGATAAACCTCGTGTCCTCTTCACAACTTCAGCAAATGCTTCAGGTTATTTCATAAGTGTGCTCAAGAAAAATAATACTGAGGGAGCAAATGGTCTTAATACTTTGATACCGTGGGAGGGAATTGGCGGCTATACAATTACAGGCACCACATTTCGAGATGTCTATGATAACTATATAACTGGGACATATTTAATTTACCTTGTTGCCTATAATAAAAGTTTCTTAGCATATCCGGATATGAAATTTCAACTCCCCACAGGACTCCCCAAAGAAAATATCTCCGGTGCAAATGGAACCATTGGTGCAGGAGTAGTTGCAGCTCCAGATTCGATAAAAGCAGAATGAAGATGAAGGATTAAGGGGCAATCTTCTAGGATAGGAAGCAAAGCAAAAAGATGAGGAGAAAAAATGCCCTACTGTCCTAATTGCCGGTATGAATACAAAGAGGATATAAAAGAGTGCCCGGATTGTGGTGCTTTTTTGGCGGATAAATTGAAGGAAGAGGAATCTCCTCAAGGCATAAATTATGTCCCCCTAAGAACTCTCCCCTCCCGCCTCTATGCGGAGATGCTTCAGGAGGCATTGAAAAAGGAGGGCATACCGTCCATCATCAAAGGGGACGATGTGGCTATCACCTTCGGGAGTTACGGCACCACCTCAGCCGTAACCGTGACCATCTGGGTGCCCGAAGAAGAAGTGGAAAAGTGCGAAGAGATAGCTGACCAAATGATGGATCATATCTGAGGGTCGAAGGCTGAGAGCAGAAAGCTAAGACCGGAGAGCTGAGGTTTCAGAGCAAGGAGCAAAGAACCGACACCTGTCACCTTGAACCTAACACCTAACCCATGCCTTTCTGTCCCAAATGTCGATATGAATACAGGCCGGAAATATGGGAGTGCCCGGATTGTGGCGAGCGTCTGGTGGATAGACTGGAAGAGATATCCGTCCAAAACACAGAGGAGACCCCCGATCAAAACCCACTTTTCGTTCCCCTGAGAAACTGTCCCTCCCGGGTCTATGCAGAAATGCTGAAGGAGGCGCTGGAAAATGAAGGAATACCTTGCCTGCTAAAGCGCGACGATAGCGCCACGGGATATAGTGTCGTTCCGCCTCTAAGAAAGACGGTTGTCTGGGTGCGGAACGATGACTTAGAAAAAAGCAGGAAGATAGCAGACCAGATGCTTGATCCTACCTAACGCATTGGCTTGATCCTCCTTTCCTGCCCGCCGAATAGTCGATCAAAGCAACGTTCAGATCTGCTAAGGTCACACAGCAGCGCATGTTTTTCGCCTCCGCTTAATCTTTCTTCCCCTCTTTTCAGGTAATTCTAAGTTTCGGTGCGGAGTTGTCGATAAATCCATTAGGCTTTTTCTTCTAGGGGGGAGCATGACCTTACCCGATTTCGAAACCGAATCCTCCGAAGAACCCAGGTTAGAAGAACTTGATCTGGTGGAGGTTGAATCGATCAAGAGATTGATTCAGCTTCTAACCAACACTCTCAAAAGCCTTTTGATCTATCCCCAGAACAATCCGCTTCCCAAGGAGTTCAAGAGAAAGCTCTATCAAGGCTTGAGTGAGTTCCTAAGCTCTTACGACGAGTTGAAGCTGGAGATCGCACCCTCGCAGATTCTCTTTGAAGAGAGAATCGTATACGAAGACGGAGAGAGGGAGGAAGGAATAGCTTACCTCATGCATAAGGAGGGAATCAGGGAGTTGGTCTTTCTCAAGGGACTGGAGCAAAGTGAGGTTGAGGATTTCGTCGAAGTGATGGAGACCTGCTTGAAATCCCCGGATTTGGAAGAAGACTTAGTCACCATGCTATGGGAAAAGGATTTCAACAATATCAAATATCTGGTGGTGGATGATCTTTTGGACGTTGACGTCCCTTCCGCCCAGGACATCCCGGACAAATGGGACTTTGACAGACTTTTCTATTCGGAGATAGCCTTGGTCGGGAAAGAGACGTCCTCTGAGACTCCGGATCGACCAGATTCCAGCAGGCAATACCGGCAGGAACAGACCAAAGAGCTTCTGAAGAAACTGAAGGAGTTTTCCCCGGAGGAGATCGACGGCATCCAGAGTCTTCTGGAGATGGATGATCGGTACCGATCCTTGGACGAGTTTCTCGACATATTGACCGAGATTCTGATCGTGGAGCAGGATTTTGCGGAATTCAGCCAGATGATCGAAACCGTGGAAAGGATTTTAGATGCCCTCATCCTCATTGCCGATTTTCCGTCTGCCACCAAGGTCGCGGAGAGACTCAAGGGGTTTGAGGGAATGATGCAATCTCCGATCGGTCAAAAGGATTCTCTCAAAAGCAAGAAGGCGGAAAGAAGCCGAGAGGTAATGGATGGCGCCGGCGAAGAGGAGAAAATCAAGAAGATTTCCCAGATATTGAACGAAAAGGCCGACGTTGATCCGGTATCGGTGAAGGAGTACCTGCTTTGCTTGAACCTGAACTCGATCCCCGCGATTTTGCACATGCTCCGGGATATCAAAGATTTCTCAGCCCGCAAGATGGTGTGCGAGGTATTGGTCAAAAAGGCCAAAAATCATCTGGAGTTCCTGAAGGAAGGCATTTCGGACCAGCGCTGGTACGTGGTGCGGAACGTAGTCTCCGTCCTGGGGGCCATTGGCTCCGAGGAAGGCTTGAAGCTGTTGAGACAGTGCATCCGTCACCCGGACGTGAGAGTGAGAAAAGAGGTCATGGCCTCCCTGATCAAAACTCCCGCGGTTGGAGCGGGAACTCTTTTAGTTTCTTTCCTGCAGGATCAGGATAAAGGGATTCGCAGCTTGGCATCTTTGGGATTGGCCAAGCGGAAGGAAAAGGAAGCCCTGCCGGTGTTGATGAGCATCTTAGAGGACGAGCAGTTTAGGGACAAGTCCCCCGAGGAGAAAAGATACTTGTTGGAGTCTTTCGCGTCCATCGGCGGAAGTGAGGCCCTGCCTCTTTTGGTGAAGATGGTCCACAAACGGAGTTGGCTGAAAAGAGACAAACACAATGAGACCCGCATTTTCGCCATTGGCGCCATAGGCTTGATCAAAGGCGATGAGGCCAAAGAAGCTTTGGCCCAGCTTGGCAAGAAGAGAAACAAAGCTCTCCGCCAAGCCTGCGAGAACGCCCTGCGCCGGATCGAACACCGACGCCAGAGGGAAGCCGAGGGGGAGAAGAACCGTTGATTCTTGCGGCACTGTGACCAGTCGGGAATCAAATCTCAGACCAAAGGAGATCATTTGAATTCGGAGAGCACGGTCAAGACCAAAGAAAAGAAGGAGAGCAAGTCTCAAAAGCTCTATCTTCAGGAACAGGGAAAGGGCCTGGTCAACCAGTTATGCGTCTGCCTCCGCATCGCCCAGATATACGATAGAGAAAACTCCGTCTATTTAAAGCAGATAGAGAATCTATTCAGTTTCGTCGAAGCCCTGTTGGACAAAGAGCAAGAGGTCTATCTGAAATCGAAGCAGGGCTATCTCTTCCTCAACGAGACCAGGCTGAAATTCTCTTTCGACGGATACGTTTCCAGTAAGTTCATCATGGAAACCCTCCGGAAGCTTGGATTCGAGAGCCTGATCATCAGCTCGCCATTGATCCGGGAGGAGCTAAATGAATTCATATTCATTCTGGCCAAGACCAACGTCGAAGGCGAGAACCCTTTTGACCAATTGGAGAAAAGGATCGTCTCGTCGAACGTCCAGCACATCCGCATAGAAAAATTCGCCTCCGAATGGGATGTGGGAGATGAATCGTCACCGGAAAACCAGAAGAAAATGGCCAAGAAAAGGTTCTTCAAGACCCTTTCGGTGGCTCAGGAGGTGGTGGAGTCTGCGAAAACCGGGCGCAGCATAAACACCACCAAAAGCAAGAGGGCCATCCAGTTTTTGATCGATCAACTCATCAAGAACGAGGCCAATCTGATGAGCTTAACGGCCATAAAGAACTTCGACGAGTACACGTTCGCCCATTCGGTCAATGTCTGCATCCTCTCGGTCTGCTTGGGCGCCCGACTGGGGCTTCCCAAAAGGAAGCTAAGTGAGCTTGGCTTTGCCGCTTTGTTTCACGATGTGGGAAAGGTAAGACTGCCTTTGAGCATTCTCAATAAGCCGGGCGAGCTAAACCAGGAAGAATGGGAGGAGGTCAGAAAGCACCCGGTGCATGGCGTGAAGGTGCTTCTGTCCAGGCGCAGCTTGGACCGCTTTTCCACCAGAGCCATGGTGGTGGCTTTTGAGCATCATCTTAAGCTGGATCTTTCCGGATACCCCAGGCTCAACTTCAAGAAAGAGCTTGACTTGTGCACCCGCATAGTCACCATCGCCGACGTGTACGACTCCATGACATCCGGCCGGGTTTACACCAAGTCGCCTTTGACCGCCGATGAAGCTTTGAGGAAGATGCTAGGAGACGAAGGAAAGACTTTCGATCCGGTGCTTCTGAAAGTCTTCATAAACATGCTGGGCATCTATCCGGTTGGGTCGGTGGTGATCTTAGATACAGGTGAGGTGGGGCTGGTGATGAAGGCCAATCCCACCGAGCTTTCCCGCCCGGAGGTGGCCATCATCGCCGATAGGACCGGCAAGAGGGAAAAAATCGATACGGTTGACTTAACCAAAATGGACACTGCAACCGGAGAGTATCAAAGGACTATTTTGAAGGTCATTGATGCCCGCCAGTACGACTTGGATATCGCCAGGTACATTTACTGAGAGCTTAGAGCGCAGAATCTCGCGAAGGAATGATTCTCAGATTTGGACGTTAAGCACTATCTGCAAAGAAATCCCGCGGTTGGCTGTGGGAACCAGACTGATGGGCAGGTCTCTTACTTTCTGCTTATCGAAATCGTATAGTTGAGCATCCACGTAAGCGTCGAACATACTCAAGAACACAATCCCGGCCGTAACCCACAAGTACAGATTCCTTTTGTCCTCATAAAACCTGAATTGCTCAAACTCCCATTGCCTTTCCGAATACGGGGACCCCGTATTCTGAAAACCCCTCTTATGGATGCTCATCCTGCTCCATTCGATGGCGGCCAAGGTGATAAAAGTCGTCTCCGTCCCCAAGACCAGTGCCCCTTTGATGTACTGGTGATTATAAAATTGTCCCCATCCCGGAAGGGCGACTGATCTCAACAGCGCACCCATAGGGGACTTGCCTTTGAGCAGAGTGTCCGGCTCAGGAGAATTCATTATGGTTGAATCCGGCTTTGTCTGCCCAACGCCTTCATTCACCAGACAAAAACCAAACAAGCAACAACTTAAGAGCAAAAGAGCAAGATACTTCTTCATTCCTCACCGTCCTCAAGTTGCATGAGTTTTGTCTATCAAACTATCGCCCAAAATAAAAACTAACCTGAAATAAAACAAGAATTTTCGTGATTTAAGAATCCATTGACATATATTGATACTGAAAAGTACAATCGCAATGAGAGAATATTCTTTGGGATCAGTAGGATTATCATCCGGAGGCGTAAATCCCCCTGTTTCCCCCTTTCGTAAAGGGGGACCAAGGGGGATTAGATAACTTATGTTATTTTATAACAAAAAGCTAACAGGTTATGCCAGAACCCTTAGGAAGAACATGACCGATGCTGAAAGGCTCTTCTGGTCAAGAATAAGAAGAAAACAACTGAAGGGTTATCAGTTCTACAGACAAAAACCCATTGGCAACTACATCCTCGATTTTTACTGTCCCAAAACCAGGTTAATAATAGAACTTGACGGTGGTCAACATTGTGAAGAGGAAGGAATGAAACGGGACAAGAAAAGAGACGCTTATTTGAAAGATATCGGACTTAAAGTTCTTAGGTTTTCAGATAGGGACGTGTTCAAGAATTTAGACGGGGTGCTTGAAAAGATATATGAAGATTTGTAATCCCCCTGTGTCCCCCTTTCGTAAAGGGGGATTAAAGAAGTGAGAAAAGAGGAACCAGAAAAATCCCCCTGAATCCCCCTTTTCCAAAGAGGGATTAAGAACCCCCTCTTATTGTTCCTGTTCTGCTTAAATTAGAATTGGACTTTTGGGCTTGATTGAATTAGGGCGGTTTTCTTCTGTTTTTTGTATTTTACGAGTTGGCTTTTAGAAGGAGGGAATGGATGGCCAAGCGGCAATTTACGGC
>JBAVQU010000023.1:0-65555 GCA_049694315.1 Candidatus Zixiibacteriota bacterium | reverse complement strand
TTTGCTTCCTGGGGATTGCAACAATACCGGGATTGTTGATGCCGGGGATATACTGTACCTCTCAAGTTGCATTCTCAGAAATGGTCCTCCACCAAGACCCCTGTGCACCGGGAACGTAAATGATGATGAAGTAATAGATGCGGGAGACGTAGTATATTTGGTCAACTACCTTTTTGGGGGCGGGCCTCCCCCAAAGAATGGCTGCACTTAGATCTGAGAATTAAGATTGAGTAGCCAGGAGTCCTGACCTGAAACCTATCACAAACCGAGGTGTAAGATGAAAAGCATAATGAAACCAGTGGGATTGGTGATTCTGTGGAGTGTTTTGGTCTTGTTCGGAGGAAAACCAGCGTTCGCCCAAGGAAACCACCAAGCCAGTCCTCCAGGGTTAGCTCAATCACAAGACGCAGTAGCCCAGGAGAGCTACGTCCTCGAAGTGGTGGTTAAGGCTCCCTGGGGAGAGAAGAATTTGTACCAAGATGCCGGAGGGGAAGAATCAAAGCCGGGTGAGTTCGGGCATTATTCGAGTGTGGAGACAGAATTAGCCCCGACCCACTTTACGGTTGCCCCCAACGGGGACATTTACATCTCAGATCCTCTTAACAAAAGAATCCAGAAGTTCGGTCCCAATGGACAGTTCATCTCTATTATCCCCCTTATTGGCGGAGAGATGTGTGTGGACCAAGACAATAATATCTATCTCTTCACTGCTCAAAGTGCGATACCCAAGGATAAGTGGTTTATCAATAAGTATGACCAAAGTGGAAACCTCCTGCAAAGCTATCCCGTCCAGATGGAAGGTAGAGAAATGTGGAGCATTCACTGCGACAACTCGGGTAGGGTGTTCATGCAGTTCTTTCAGGATGTGAAAGAGGGAGACAATTACACTGCCTTATTTGGGTTTTGCCAGGTTGGCGCTTCCGCCCGTGTTTTTTCACCGGAAGAGCAGAAAAGCTCTTTTCGAGAAGGATCTCTGGGGTATAATTCTGTTAGTGCGGGGAATAAGCTTTACTTTAAGGCTGGGCGCTTAGTTACCCTCAGTGGGGATACTACACGGACCTTCAAACCAATTCAAGGGTGGTTCTTCGGATGTGATGAGAATCTCAATATCTACACTCTCAGAACACCAGACGAGCCCCGAAAGTATATTCTTAGAGAGTATGACCGGAAAGGAGAACTGATGGGTCTCTGGAACCTAAGCCCCCCCCGAATACGCTGTCACCGAAAGACCCATATATTTAGATAGCAAGGGAAACTTTTACCTCTTCATCTACTCAGGCAAGGAAGGCATCCAGATAATACGATGGCGCAAGCAATAGTGTCGTGAATTGAGCAAAATGAAAAAACCTACATCGATCTTTGTAGTTGGGCTGGTGGTTCTTTTTGGTTTTTTGATCTTTTTTAGGATCTTGCATTTTGCGGGATTCGCCCAAGAAATACAAGAGTCTAAACAATCTCAATCATCAAATTGTCAAGATACGACAGTCCTGGAAACGTATGTCTCCAAGTTAATTATTTCAGCTCCTTATGCTAAGAACAGTTTGCGGTATGGTAATGAGGAGTCTCCGCCGGGGGAGTTTGGCTACCAAGCAGAGGAAGACATAAGAAGCGTAAGTCTTTTTAATGCTTTCACTGTGACCCCCAATGGAGATATTTACATTGTCGACCCGTTGAACAAAAGAATTCAGAAATTTAATCAAGAAGGGAATTTTGTATCCTCAATCGAGCCATTGGATAGAGACATGGAAAATGTTTGCTTGAGCATCGACCAGAATCAAGATATCTTTCTTACCGATTGCGAAAAAAACTTCATTTTTAAGTATAATCCTAAAGGCATTCTCCTTATGACTTATTATGTTTTTGAAGAGTTTGCATGTAGTTTTGTTTGCTGTGACAAATTTGGAAGAGTGTTTCATTCTCACCCCCATTACATAGGTGGATCTATATTTTACCAAGTAGGCACTTCAGAGCGACCTTTCACAGAGAAACAACAGAAGAAATCTATCAAGAACGGGTTAATAGGTTTTAATTCAGTTGCTTTGGATAATAATCTGTTCTTCCGACCTGATTCATTACTCCACAAGACAGGACTCGGTAGTCTTTACGCTTTCAACTTTAACGAAGACACTCTTCATGTTTTCAAATCAATACAGGGTGAGTTCCTTGGTTGTGATGAAAATCTCAACATTTATACTCAAATATATAATAGTAAAACTCGCACAATGGAAGTGAAGAAATACAATGAGAAAGGAGAATATGTTTCATGCTTCAAATATGATTGCCCCGAAACATACTACGGCATACATGATAGTGCACTCAATTGTTGTTACTTAGACAATCAAGGTAACATTTACATATTCTGTCAATCATTGGAAAACGATGGAATCAAAGTTATCAAATGGTATAAGCAATAGTGTCATGGATTGGGCAAAATGAAAAAACCTACATCGAACTTTGTAGTAGGGCTGGTAGTTCTTTGTGGACTTCTGCTCTTCATTAGGGTGAATGTTTTATTCACCCAAGAAAAACACGAGACCATTCCTCCCAGGCTAACTGAATCACAAGACACAATAGCGCGGGAGGCTTACATCCCCGAAGTGGTCGTTCAGGCTCCCTGGGGAGAGAAGAATCTGTACCAAGGTGCCGGAGGGGAAGAATCAAAGCCGGGAGAATTTGGGCATTATGTGTCTGAAGAAACAGAATTAGGACCTGATGCTTTTACAGTTGCACCCAACGGGGATATTTACATAAGCGATCCATTGAACAAGAGAATCCAAGAATACAACTCAAGTGGGCAGTTCCTTTCCGTTATCCCAATCCCTGATGGCAAAGCCGTAGTTGACATTTGTGCGGATGATAACGATAACTTATTCCTCCTGCGTTACGGTGCAAAAGGACGAGGTGGACCAGGTTGTGTTGACAAGTGTGATCACAATGGAAAACCAATCGCCAGCTATCCAGCATTTATCGACGTAAAGAGGACGGCTAATCTTGTTCACTGTGATAACAAAGGAAGAGTGTTCATAGAGGGTGTGTCATACGGGTTCTACCAGGTGGGCGCCTCAACAGTTCCTTTGTCGTTTCAAGAACAGAAAAGGTCTCTCCGAGAGGGCTCTCTGGGATCAAATTCTGCTACTGCGGACAAGGATGTCTTCTTCAAAGGTGGTTACCTGATGAGTTTTGATGGAGATACTACTCAGCCGTTTCATTCGACGATGGGATCTCTCTTTGGGTACGATGAGCGCCTGAATCTTTACACTGAGGCATATGATGATCAAAGAGAGTCGATGATCGTCAGAAAATATGACCCAAGAGGATCATCAATAGCAGAATTCCAATATGACTGCGGGGAACCATATACAGGTTTGTTTAAGGTTGGCTTCACCTGTGCATTCTTAGATCCAAAAGGAAACTTTTATGTTTTCTGTGAATCATACAAAGATGGTATCAAAGTAATCAAATGGTACAAGCGGTCGTAACGAAACCTGCAATCCGCATCTATCCTGTGCCCGCCAGGTTCATATGTGTCCCGACGCATTTCTTGACCTGACGGAAAATGGTATTTTGCTTACAGAGATTACATTCCCATAAGATACAAGAACGTTTCTGAGCCGCCTTTGCTTCCTGGGGATTGCAATAATGACGGCAGTTTTTCCACAACCGCTTTGCCAAAAAACGCTTGGCTGTCTTCTCTTGTCTAACAATGAGATGAAAGGATTTTATGTCCATCTACACCAATATAATTGGTGTCAGATGTTTTACAATCACCTTTATTTTTACTTTTTGATAAAACTTACCGAGTTGAAAACGTAAAGAAGGATTTTCACTATTGGGACCTTTGACACGAGTCAACAAGAACAAACGTTGACATTGTTTATGACAGGCTACATAATTAAGTACATTACCATAGGTTCTGTCACTAAGATAAGTCTTTAACAGAACTTCTGAATCAAAAATGTCTATATGTTCTCCATAAACACGCTTCTCCTTCATTCTATGCGCTAACTTAGAGTCAACTATAATTTTGATGCTAAAACTCTTTTTGGGAATTTGAATTACTCGGTTTTCTTCAGTATATACTTCTATAACAAAAACGTATCCCTTCTCTGTTTCAAATTGTCCGACATAGTTGATGTTAACGGGATAAGCAAAAAACCATTCTGAAGCTTTAACAATAAGATTAACAAACCCTTTAATAATATCCGCAACTATCGAGGTAGCCATATATTTATTTTTTCCTTCGGATAGAAGTTTAGTTCCCATATGGGGACTATCCGACATTTTCTATTTCATTCGAAAGTCCTAAACGACATTTCGGACCTACAAATGTCTCGATCTCCTGAAGACACGATCACTTTTGCACCGAGATTGCCCTATGTGGACAAAAAACAACGCACTCCAAACAGCCGGTGCACTGCGAAATGAACATGGGGAAAATGACCCAGTCTTCGGCTGAAACACCCGGCTTCCTTCCCTGTCTGGGATAGGTTCCAAAAACCTTCTCCGGACAGCGATCCAGACACAGGCGGCAATCCAGCGGGTTCCCACATGCCTGCGCATTGATTTCTATTTTCATTCCTTCCTCTCTTTCAACCTCAAGAGTCGTTGTAGGTCGGATATGTCCCCGTTTGGGGACTATCCGACATATTCAATTCGTCCGAAAGCCCTAACGGGCATTTCGGACCTACCAGGGTAACCCAGAGAACTCTGAGCGAGGTTTCAACTTGATGGCTCCCTGAGCGCAGGCAGCACGACACACGCCGCAACCGTAACACTCGGAGACGTTGATGTTTGATTTCTTGTGGGTATTGGAGTATAGAATCGCTCCGAATTGACACTGCGAGATGCACTCCTTACAGCCAGAGCATAGCTCCCAGTCAACAGTTGCTACATACTCGGCTCGGAACATGGTCGGCAACAGCTTTTCCTTCACCTGAATACGGTAAGCCAAGCAATCCTGATCACAATTGCACAGGCCGCCAATGTACGGAGTCTTGAACGTCCAGACGGAATGAACCAGACCTTGCTCGTCGAATGAGTGCAAAAGCTTTTTAGCCTCCTCCCTTTTCAACACTTCAAAGCTGTGGGAATAGTCGGGATACTTCCCTAAAATTCCCGATAGATCAACGCCGAGGCCAAAGCAATAACGGGTTTGGCGTCCGGTGAGCAAACTACGGCAAACGCAGGGCAGACGCACGATAGAATCCTGCATATCGATGATCTGCTCCACGTCCTCGATGGGGACCACCTGCCCAAAATGCGTCGCCTTTTCCTTGCGGGTAGTCATAAGCCGGATAAGACGAAGGAAAAAGGGGTTGTTTCTGATGGCGTCCAGCTTTGCCAATCCTTTCGCGTTGCCCTCCTCGAAATTAGCCATGAAATGCTCCAGGAACTCTGCTCTCCCTTTCTGGGCATAGAGTTCTCGGGAGTAGTTGCTCATGACCAGATACCACTTCTTTCCCTCTCCATGTTCAGTACAGAATTCACACATAACCTTCTCCTATAATTTCGTTCTCCACACTCTCAGTGAATCACCGCCAATGCCGTCTGGAGCTATTCTTCTTAAACTTGAAGCTATCGTATCTTCCCCTCCGTTACCACACCGCTTCGATTCTTATTCTTGCCGCCTGGGTATTGATCTGGTCCTCACCTTGATAGAATTTAGTTATAAACTCGGCCGAAACAAAGTAATTTTCCAAAAACCTAACCTTCTCCTGAATCTGAAAGCTAAAATATCCATCCGAAGCCTGAGAGAAATTGGGGTCATAGTATCTTAGCCAGAGGATAATGTCAAAGGGAGAAAGCAGCTTGGTTCCCGCTTTCAGCTTGATATCGCCATGCTCTTTGTCAGCCGTGCTTCGATAATTTCCTATCAAATCCAAATCGAGGTTTCTCCGTGGAGACAAAAGCAAATTCAGGGACGATATTCTCTCATCGATCTGTCTATCTTCCACCTCATAGTCAGTCCACAGTTGATACACCGCCAAAGAAAAACTGTGGGAAAACTCATAACCTGCACCCACCCGCAGTTTGGTCTTACCTGGCAGATACGATCTTTCTCTCCATTGGTTGTAAGAGAAATTCAGGCTGACTCTGTTGAAGACGTCGTATCTGGACTTGAAGAGAATTCCCCTCTCCCCGGCCTGCCTGGATCGATATTGGAAATCGATCTTTTCCAAATCAATGGTTTCATAATCCTGATTGGAGATTCCACTGCCATGCGGGTGAACGAAATCGTCGTCATATCTCCAGCCGGAGAAATCAAAGCTGTACTTTTTCCGTGCGGAATAAAGATCAAACGCCAGCCCAGCTTTTTTGTTGGAAAGTAAAGCATACTCACCGGAGAATCTGAGGGGTTTGAGCTTCAAGTCAAAATGAAGGCTTTGGCAATCGTCATTGAAAGTGTTCTGGTTGTCGGTGTTCTTAAGCTTGCCCTCTGAAAGACAAAACCCGACCTGCATCCTCTTGTTCACGAAACTCAAATCGATGGCGGAGACCTGATCGTCGATCTCTTGGCGTCTGTACTTGGAGTAAAAGACCAAAAGCGAAATGGACTTGAGTCTTCCCTCTCCCAGGATTCCGTTATTCCTCCCCAGCGCGGGATAGAGGAAAGAATCATCAAATCTGACATCCGACAGGCTGCTGTAACCAAAAAGCGGATGGTAGCCGATATTCAAGCCCAGGCCGATCCTTCGATCGAAATTACCCACGATCACCTCACCTGAGTATTCGGGAAGCAGGAATTTGACATACCTCTTTCGTACTCGAAGATCGCTCCGGCTGAATGCTGCTTCAGAGGAATTCCACTGTTGATCTGCTTCGACATGCCAGATCATCCGGTCTCCGTTTTGGACCTCGCAGGAGAGATAGTGTTCCGACTGATCTGTCTCTTGAAATCGCTGGTACAGGCGCCAAACCAGCTTTCCCGAAATTCCCGACACCGCCTCTCTATGGTCTTTTTCCAGAAACGGGCCGGCCCTCTCCTGCAAATCGATATCCTCCCTCCTCTCTTTTATCTGGGACACGTCCGCGTTGCTTACGTCCGGGACAAACTCCAGTTTGTCAGCGTCCTCCGATGTAGGAGTAACCTTGCTTTGGATCATGTCCAAAAGCTCAAGATACTGGTCATAGGTTAAAAGCCCCAACTCCAAACCGGTCTGCAAATCCTCCTCGGTCTCATAGACTTCCGTAGAGATCATTTGTGCTTCGGCACACGAATATAGAATGATGGCGAGGAAAACAAACGAGGCTACTGTTTTGAGCATCCAAGCTCCCCTTGAAAAAATCCGTCGAAACGCTGCTGCCGGTGGCTGACTAAGAAATGCCAATCACTTTTTCGCGGAGATGAAGACGATATCCTCTTCGCAGAGCTTCTTTCCGTCCAGCTCTTGCCTCAACTGGTTAAGCCTGTCGAACCAGTATTCTTTTCTAACACTTTTCCCGGCGAAATCGCCAAACGAGCAGAAGAACTGGTCAAAATCGACCAGCTCATCGGATTTTATCGCCTTGGTTTCGATTTTAATGTTCCTTCGCTCGAAATATGCAATCAAGGAAGCCAACTCTATGTACTGGTAATGAGTGTAGCCAACTTCATTTTGAACTTCCAAGTACAACTGCTGAGCGCGCATAGTGTTTCTTTTCGCTTCGCTTCTTGAGTCGTGGTTTGGCTCTTCGATTAGGATGAATCTGGAGGAGAGTCTTATCATCTCATCCAGCACTTTCTCCCATTCCCGGATGTGATGCAAACAGGCCCTTTCCAAGACGAGGTCAAAACTGGCATCGGGATAAGCGATGTTTCTGGCATCCATGCAAACGTAAGTGACGTTTGGCTTTTGGTTTTCGCTTTTGCAGCGCCCGATCAGCGACGCTGAGGAATCGATAGCCGTGATTTGGTTGCAGTGAGGTGACAGTTTGGCCGTGTAACATCCGCATCCACAGCCAACGTCCAATACCCTGCCGGGTTTGAGCAAAGCGACTCGATCTAATGCGGGTTCATTTCGTTCCATTCCGGTCAACTCTCGAAGAGAAATGGTATACTCCTGAGCTTCTTCATTGCTCAAGCGGGGTACTTCCCGGAGATATAATCTTTGAGATAGCGATTTTCCACGTTGCATTCTCCGCGCTGCACCTTAACGATGTCTCCGATGGAGATCAACCCCTCCAGTTTCTTTCCGGAGACGATGGGAACGTGCCTCAATCGGTTCTGGGTCATCACGTCCTCCACGTAGTCCACATCATCCTCCGGAGAAGCTACGATCAGATCTTTTGTCATCACGTCCTGGACCTTGGTTTGCTTGAGCGATTCGTAGCGCCGATCACATTCCTTCAGTATGTCTCGCTCGGTTATTATGCCGCAGATGGCGCCTTTCTCATCCAAGACCAAAAGGGAACCGATGTTTTTTTCCACCAGGTCCTTCACTGCATCCAAAATACTTCGATCCGATCCGATGGTAGCTACCTTGGTTCCCTTCTCTTTCAGGACATCTTTTACTTTCATGATTCTCTCCTCTCCATTGCCTCACCCCCTATCTCCCTTTCTCCACAAAATGGAGAGGGGGACCAAGGGGGAGAGGTCTTCTCAATTCAACTCCTCGACTTTTTCTTGGAAGTTTATCCCTTTTTCCTTTAGACCATCCATTATTGACCGGTAACACTCATGATCCTGACCCAGAAACTCCGGCGGGCAGATGCCGACGTGAGTGAATTTCTTGCGGGCCAAAAGACGCGCTACCGTCGTGCAAGTGTATCCGGTGGTACGAGCCATGGAGAGGGTCCTATTCTTTTTGTCGTAATGGTCCAGAAGATCGAACACAAACCGTTTTCGTTTACCATCTTTCTTTCCCTCCACTTCAATCCGCATCACCGTGAAGTCCTCTTCACCCTCATCCAGCTTCCATAGGGAAAAAAGAAGCTTGGAGGTCAAATCCAGCGGTCGCACATCGACCCCACCGACCAAAAGAGGTCTTTGACTGAAAAAACCTGTCTCACGCAGCATACGCATCTTTTCTGCGTGACCGGGAAACCTCATGGTCTTCTCCTTCATGCAGGGTACTTTCATGGTTTTGATCAGGCTCCTTAAGCCATCGGTATTGAACGCCTCCAAAGTCCCCACGCCGGGTAGATCCAAAAGCTCGATCTCGGATAGGGCCGGCTTGGTGACCACTCTTCCGTTCTCCACGAATCGGGCCGGACGATTGTACTCTTCTATGACGTCTGACGGAGAAAAAGGGGCTTTGTATTCATATGGCCAAGTGCGCATCTTGGGCAGCCCGCCGACGTAACATGAGAAACTCTCCGTCTCCTCCAGAACGCTTGCCACATAACCCAGGATCAGATTGCTGCACCCCGGGGCCACACCACAGTCGACCACAGCAGTCACCTTTCTTTCTTTGGCCAACTGGTCTAATTCGAACGGGTCTTCGGGGAAAAACGAAATGTCCACCATGTCTTTGCCGGATTCGATAACCGTCCTCAGCGCGCGAAATCCCATGTGTCCGGGAAGCGCCCCCACCACCAGATCGGAGTCCTTAACCAGCCCGGAAAGAGTGGTTGAGTCCGAGAGGTCGGCTTTAGTCCTCTGAATCCTGGAGTCGTCCTTCAACTTATCCAGATTTGCCGGATCAAGATCGGCGACAGTAATCTGGAAGTCTTGATCCGAAGCCAAGTCCTTCGCCATAGCTCCCCCCACCAATCCCGCTCCCAACACGATGACTCTCATCCGCCGTTCTCCATGAGTTTGATAGGTGATGCTGCTTTCTGGTCCAGCCATGTTTCCCAAGAGCTACGTGGCCAGCCCCATGACCACACTGCACACCTCGTTGGCCATCTCCTCAATAGCTTTGCCGGTGATGTCGATCACCGACCATCTGGGATTCTGGCGAAAGATCTGGTGGCTGTACTTCAGCTCTTCAATCACGTGGCTGGCATCGCCGTAGTCGATGTCGGCATGTGCCATCTGGGCCAGCCGGGTCTGACGCAAGCGTATCAAAAGATCCGGATTTGCCGTCAATCCCACGATCTTCTTTTGATCGACTTTAAAAAGCTGTGAAGGGGGATCTAATCCTAAGATTATCGGGATATTGGCGACCAACAGACCTTTGTTATAGGCCAGATACATGCTCAGAGGGGTCTTCGACGTTCTGGAAACGCCGGTTATGATCACGTCTGCCTTAGGCAAATCATGTACTCCGCGACCGTCGTCGTGCTTGACGGTGAATCCCACCGCATCAATCCTTTGAAAGTAGTGATGATTCAACTGTCCCAGCAACCCTGGCTTAGACTCGGGAGATGAGGCCAGGAAAGTGGTAAGCGTGGTGAGCAAAGGCCCCAGAAGATCCACCGTGGGAACATTGGATTCGTTAGCTCTGGTGACTATTTCGTTGCGAAGCTCCGGAGTGACCAAAGTGTATGCCACCAGTCCTTTTTTCTTTGCGGCCTTTGCTACGATGTCAGCGATCTGCCTGGCAGTTCGGACGTCGGGGATGCGCTCCACCACCACCTCTCTTTGCCCGAATTGCACCAGGCTGGCTTGCAACACCCTTTCTGCGGTGGAACCGGAGCCGTCCGATATAACCCAGATGTATTTGGTTTTTTGCAGCGAAGATTTCATTTGTTCATGGTAGGCGAGTAATTGTAGTTGCCCAATTCATTGGGCACTTTTGGCACCTCGATCAATAGAGCAGCTACATTCATACCTTCATCGTTGTTCGCCGTCATGCTCAGACGAGAACCAGGACCAGTTCGAAAGACTCTCCGCGTCATGGTCCTACAGACCTACTCCGAGGCCAGATTCTTTGAGAAAAACGGCAGCATGTATTCTTCAAGTCGTTGGCGCAATTTGTCCTGATGACCTCCATTGAAAGTCACTAGTTTATAAGATATGCGTTCCTTCTTCAACTGCTGTGAGAAGAACTGGCACCCTTGAGGAATCCAGGGATTCTCGTCACTGCGGCCAAATTCGATACTGATGGCATGAAGTTTGGAAAGACCCGTCTTATACAGCTCCATTTTGTGAGTAATGCCCCCAAAACCGTTCTCCCACCCTTTCCAGATAGTGCTATCCCGAATCAAAGAGTGATTGGTTTTCCTGTAGGGATAACTAATGTACGGCGCATTTTTATTTGGATTGGGTGAAAATGCGGAGCCGTATGCGTACGTAAAAAGTTGATCCCAATTATCATTATGATAAAGCTCCGATATCATGGAGCTAAACTTGGTCTTGGCTTCCTGGTTGGTCACGGATGCCAGGCTGCTGTCGGTGGTCAGATAGCGGTTGATGGCGTCACGATGCGAAAACATCGGCGTATTCGATAATCCGTTTTGATCAAACAGTCCTGGGCTAAGGGCATAAACACAACTGAAAACGTCCGGGTGACGCATGGCAATGTTCAAGGCCCCAAAGCCACCCATTGAATGCCCGGAAATCCCTCGGGACCTCGCATCTTTGATCGTTCTGTAATGAGAGTCAACATAGCCCACCACGTCTTTTACAATAAAATCCTCCCAGTTTCCCGTCACCGGCGAGTTCACGTAGAAACTACCTCCCAGAAAATTGCGTCCGTTGGCGATTACCGCGATCATTTCCTTGATGGTTTCAGTATTGATCAACCTATCCATGGCCTCTTGCAGCCTAAACCCTTGATATGTCCCATCGACAAAAGATCCTACGGCATCGCCGAAACCGGGCAGGAAGTAGACTGCGGGGTATTCCTTTGTGCTCGTGCCGTATGAAGAGGGAAGATAGATCACGACCGCTTGCTTCGTTCCATCACCTAAAAGATTGTTTTGTAGAGATGGAGCAGGAATAGCTCTTAGGATTTGCTGCCCTTTTTCTGTTTGGGTCACTCCAGTTCCTGCGGAAATCAGCACAAGCATTAAGCAGATCAAGTACAAAGCAACGATAGTTAATAATCGGTTTCTCTGGGTCATCGTGGTTTCTCCATTTTGTCGTCGTCCATAGATGAATCAGATTTGCAGTCGCCCAATTTCCAGACGGGAGCATAACTTATCGGGCGATCTTTGACAAACCTCACCCCCTATTTCCCCCTCCCCACGTCGTAGAGAGGGGGACTAAGGGGGAGAGGCAGGTCGCGCTACCAAAGGTTGCCCGACGCTTCATTTGTAGTTGCCCAATTTATTGGGCGTCTTTCTTTGCTCGATAAATCGAGCAACTACACTGTCCTTCAACGTCTGGTCTCGTGGATCAACCATTCGGTGTGAGCTGGTCGACAACGTGCTTGAATGTTCACCTCAGCTTATACTTGTCCAATTTCCGGTACAACGTTCTTTCTCCCATGCCCAGAAGCTGGGCGGTTTTTTTTCTGTTTCCTCTGGTGTAGGCTAGCGCCTTCTGTATCAGACCCTTTTCCATTTCTTCCACGCTGAAATCACCGGGTATCTGTCCCGTTTTTCCGTGATCCACCCAAAAGGTGCCTTCGGACTCAATCCTTTTCTCGGGTCTCAGTTCCCTTGACCCCAAAAGAGACTCTTTCAGGCTTATGATCTCCGCCCTTAGACTCAAGATCGCCTGAAGAAGAAGCTCGTGTTCGGCGGTCTCTACAGACTTGCCGGTGACCACCGGCAGCCGTCGATTGGCTCCTGCCTGTATATCCACATATTTCTCAACATCCGAGGCTTCGATTCTTCTGCCCGGCGCCAAAGCCAACATGCTCTCTAAGAAATTCTTAAGCTCCCTCACATTTCCCGGCCAGTAATACCTGGTGAGAAGCTCAAGGGCTTCATCTGTGATCCCGGAGATTCTTCTTGGGCTTTCTTCGTTCAGCCTCTCGATGAAGCTGTGGATTAGGATGGGAATGTCCCTGGGTCTTTCTCTCAGAGGAGGAACGTCGATTCTCACTACCGCCAACCTGAAATACAGGTCACTCCGGAACGTCCCTTCTCTCATCTTCCGTTCGAGGTTCTGATTGGTGGCGGCAATGACCCTCACGTCCACTTTAATATCCGAGCTTCCCCCCACTCGCATGAAGCTTCTCTCCTCCAAGACCCGCAGAAGTTTGACCTGAGTGGACGGTTTGAATTCTCCGATTTCGTCCAAGAATATGGTCCCGCCGTCCGCAGTCTCAAAAAGTCCCTGCCGTCGACTCACTGCGCCGGTGAAGGCGCCTTTTTCATGTCCAAAAAGCTCGCTTTCCACCACCCCCTCTGCCAGCGCACCGACGTTGGCTGCGACAAAGGGTTTATCCTTTCTTAGACTATTGGCGTGAATGGCGCGAGCGACAAGCTCTTTTCCGGTCCCCGATTCGCCGGTAATCAGAACCGTGATATTCGTGGGAGCGACTTGAAGCGCCGATTCCGCTATCTGCTTCAGCTGAATCGACTTTCCCACCAGACCGCACGATTCCAAGAAACTCTTTTCCTTGAGCAGCCTGCTAACTTTTAGATGCACCTCCTCTGGCTTGAAAGGGATTTCGAAAACGTCGTCTGCACCGCAGTCCAGAAGCTCGTTTTGCCGGTGAAGGTCTTCCGTGGGAAGCCCGACCAGCACGTCCGCATCCGGGGTCTTAGCCATGATCTTCCGAATGAGCACCGGACACGAGAAATCCTCCAGTCGGGAATCCGCGATAACCATGTCGCACCTCTCCTCCCTTATCTTCTTCAAACCGTCCCGACTGGTCAGTGCCGTGATGGTCCGGGCATTGATATCAGACAGCGCCTTACCAATCCCCTGCTGAAGCTGTCCATCCGAGCTGATAATCAATATCTTGGCCGGCTGGTTCATAGGACTATTCAGGTTTCATCTCATTGGAGTGTTCGCCGTCAGTCGAACCCTTTGGCCATGGCGTCTTCTCAAAAAGCTTCAGGCCAAGTCAAACTCGTAGATCCCATTAAAAACGGGGCTTGACATTCCAAAGGGCTTCATGTCTGCTGAGCTTCGGTGCGACTGATAGCTAAACTTTCGACGGTATAGAAATTAAGAACAAAAACTCAAAATGACAACCAAAAACTCTTTAGCTTTCACTTTCTTCTTGATTTGGCTTTTCTTTCTCGGCGTCGTACGCGCTCCTTCATCCCCGCCAGGACAAAATCTATTTCCCTTTTTTCTTTATCCACTCTGGTCACCTGGACTCTGACCCTGTCACCCAATCTGTAGACCCGTTTGATACGTCTCCCCACGAATCTATGCCTTCTTTCGTCGAAGAGGTAATAGTCGTCTTCCAGACTGGAAACCCGCACCAGCCCCTCTACCAAAAGACTATCCAACCTGACGAAGAAGCCAAAAGGAACCACCCCGGAGATCAAACCTCCATATTCCTCTCCCAGCTTATCCTGCATGAATTCGGTCTGTTTGATCTTTATCGACTCTCTCTCCGCCTCATCGGCCAATCGCTCTCTTTCGGAGGCTATCTCACCGATTTGGGGAAGACGGCGGACAAGCTGATTCTGCCGCTGGAAAGTGTATTTTCCTGGTTGCAGCTCCTTTAACAGCCGGTGCACCAGTAGATCGGGATATCGTCGGATGGGGGAGGTGAAATGAGTATAGTGGGAGAAAGCCAAGCCAAAGTGCCCGACGTTCTCCGGTTGATAACCTGCTCTCTTCAGCGCACGAAGCAAAATCTCGTTGATCAGTTTCTCCTCAGGCTTCCCCTCGACGGATTTCAAGAACCTCTGAATCTTCTTGGGACGGATCTTCCCGGACACCTTGAATGAATGCCCTAGGGTGGAGACGAAGTCAGAGAATGCCTCGATTTTATCTTTGTCCGGTTCCTCGTGCACCCGATACAAAAACGGAACAGAAAGGCGGCTGACGTGCTCGGCCACCGTGCGGTTGGCCAGAAGCATGAACTCCTCGATCAAGCGATGGCTCTCCAGTCTTTCCGTCTCCAGGATGTCCTGCACCGTGCCGTCTTTTGCCAAGACCACGTGCGCCTCAGGCAGGTCAAAATCCAGGCTACCTTTGGCCAGCCTTTTCTCCAGAAGTTTTCGGCTCAATCCCCTCATCTCCAAAAGATCGTCCTCCAGACCGTTGAGGTTTTTGCCGGCACTACCCGAATCAAAAAACTTCTGCACCTCATCGTAGTTTAGTTTGGCCCTGCTCTTGATCACCGTCTCCTTGATCTGATAGTCAACCCTTTCCCCTTCCCCATCAAGTTCCAAGAGAACGCTGTAGGTGAGTCTCCCGCGATTCGGCTTCAGACTGCAGATATTGTTGGAGAGCTTTTCCGGCAGCATGGGGATGACCCGATCCACCAGATACACTGACGTCCCGCGTTTCAATGCTTCCGCATCCAGGGCAGAGTTTTCTTTTACATAGAATGATACATCCGCAATGTGCACCCCCAATAGGTAGTTGCCGTTGGGTTTGATCTCTAAGGAAACCGCATCGTCGTGATCTTTGGCATCCACCGGGTCGATGGTGAAGCAGGTCTTGTCCCGCAGGTCGAGCCTCCTTTCGAATTCCTTCTTCCCCATCCGTTCCGGCAATAGTTCTAACTCCGCTTCCACATCTTCCGGAAAACTCAGGGGCAGATCGAACTCTTTAATCAAAGTTAACATGTCCATGCCTGGATCATCGGGATAACCCAATACCTCGGTGATCTTCCCCTGCGGTCCCAAATGCACGTCTACCCAATCTTCCAGCGATACCACCACCTTCTGCCCATCCAGTGCTTCTTTCGAATCAGCCCGAGGAATGCAGATCTCTCTGGGAAACCTACGGTCATCCGGTTCGACGCAATCGGAGTACTTCCCTTGGTGATAGATTCCCACGACGCTCTGCTTGGCCCTCTGTAGAATCTTTAAAACACTCCCTTCGCGATTTGGCCCTCTTTTAGTTCTGTGAATTCTGACCACAACTTTGTCGCCATGAAGAGCATTTCCCAGGTTCTCTCCTCTTACGTAAATATCCTCGCTTTTGTCCTCCGGGACCACAAAACCGTAGCCGGTCTTGCCTGAGATTAGTTTACCTACGACTGAGTTTGCTTTCTCCGGCGGTCCCAATCTACCCCTCTTCAGCTTCACGATCAGACCATCCCTGAGCATCGATCTGATCTTCCTGCGGAAGTCCCCATATTGTTCTTCAGGAACTCTCAGATTCCGGGCCAGATCCCGCAGCTTGAGCGGTCGGTAAGTCTGGCTGGACAGAAACGTCAATATCCGCTCTTGCTCTACGCTCGTTTTGACCGGGTGCCTCATTTCCCAACACCCCCTCTTTCCGGCATGGGGAAAAGGATAAGGGTCATTTTCGTATCAGCCTGGAATTTTCCGCTCTGTTCCTATCACTCTTTTGCCTTCAATATTATCATGGGAACAATGGCTCTTCTCTTTTTTGTCACACTGTAATTGCTCAGAATTTGCGCCTGATTCCACTCAGGCAACGTCAAGATATCGTAGATGTCTGGATTGAAAATGGTATTAGTTCCCCCTCCTCCTTGATCTGCCGTAGGCAGCTCGCCCACCTTCATCAACCTCCCTACCCCGTAGGCGGTATTCCGGTAGCCGCCCTTCTGTCCTCCGATCACCACCTGAAACTTCCAGCTTGAATCTGGAATCCCGATGATCTCTTTGGGAACGGCAAAAGAAATTTCGTTCCCTCTGATATGATCCTGATCTTGGGAGGCTTTCAAGAACAGAAGATGCCAGACCCAGTCCTGATCGTAGAGCAGGATTCCGGCATTGCTCACCTCGATCACGAAGTCGTAAGCATCTCGTGTCGAAAATTCGAAGTTCCCATTGCCAAAGAACAGTTGGGTGCTGCCGCTCTCATTCCTATTATCAGAATCGATGACGATAGCCGCGAACGTGCCGTTGAATGCCGTGTCTGAGTTGAGTTCTGCATGATTTAAATTGGCGAATCGAAGTTGGAAATAGACCATTTTGTCGTCTTGGCTGACCTGGAATCCGGTCAGATCGAAAATTCCGGGGAGCGCTTTTTGATTTTTCGGGTAGGTGTAATCGCCATCCCCCTTATCGTCTCCCGGAGGATCGGACATGTTCAAAAGCTCCTGGCCCCCGATGCCGTCCGTTATTTGAATCTCCGGCAGGGACAAAGCCGACACGAAGCTCTTCCATTCTGCCTGCAGTTGATCCAGACTCTTGCCATAGATTTCTTGCAGCGTCTGTCTCTCCTCACTCTGAGCGTCGCCGGCAGCAAAAAGCTCTCTGAATTCGGTCATCCCCTGGGTTTCTATGAGGAACTTGACCAAGGAAGAGGTCAAGCCCGCGCTCTCGTTGCTGCCATAGGCCCACGGGTTCTGTATCAGCGTGTCCAACCGGACATTCTCATCCTGTTTTAGCTTTTTCTTCGCCCAATCCAACAACAGACCCGGAGAAAAAAAAGATGCCCCCCCCAGGTAGTAGGATAATCCCTCGTCCAAGCATCCGAGAGGAATTCGTCTTTCACCTTGGGGAAGCATGCGGTAGGAGATTATGTGAACTACTTCATGCGGGACGAATCTCTGGACGGATGCCACCACTCCGTTGAGGCTCTGGCTTCGGGCCAGGGAAGGCTCCATTTCAAAGAGCCGGCCCACTTCTGAAGTCGAATCGCACTTGTAATAGTCGATTCTGTCACCATAATCCACGGATAAAAAGCCGGTCACCTTGTCGTAAAAACGATCCATCTTCTCCAACAGGGTGCGCGCCGGCTCATCCTGTTTGCGCTTGAAGTGATAGTCGAAATGTCGTGACTTCTTGGAATTCCAATTCCGGGCCTGGACAAAGATCGCGTTGGCGCCAACCATCCTGCCGTCTTCCTCGATGAAATACCTGGTGTCTTTCTGCAACGGCCCTGCCTTCCCTTCTTGATAAAACCATTCGACCCCCAGGATCACGTATCCGTCCTTTTCTGCCGAGCTTATGACCCGATAGTTCAAATGACGCGGGTCAACTCCCTGAAAAACCAAATATCCCCATTGCCAGTCGTACATCTGGTATCTTTTGGTCTCCTGTTTGTCCCAAAATCCCTTTGCCGCCTCCGGATGCTGTTGAAGTGCTTGCACGTATGCCTCAAACGAGGATTTTGCCCTCTCCACTTTCGAAGACGAGCAGGCCAGTGAATGCCAGACCAGAATCAAACTGATCAGGTGGAAAGACCTGACTTTGAGCATTCTCGGGTTCAACCGGGCTGACATGTTCGCATAATATCATGCCGGCAGAGGGTTGTCAAACAAAAAAGCCCCGCCAAAGGCGGGGCTTTTGTCAGGTCCCGATCAATTCAATCTTTAGATTCCTGGACATCCTTCACGTTGCTCCTCACCCGGCCGAACTGATCGGTGCCCGAAGTGCCTCCGTCCTTGCTCCATCTTCTCTTCGGTCCACTCCGCCCTTCTTTGCATGAACTTCTTGAACTGCTCCGGAGTAAGGACCGCCTTCATGGCCAGCTTTGTATCCACGTTGTTCTTCAGAAGACTCTTCTGAGCCTCGGCTATGCCATCTATGGTTTTGGTAATCTGGCTTTGGTCCGGCTTCTCCTGCATCATCAGATGCCTCAGCTCCAGCCGGGATGTCTTCAAATCCGCGACCAGTCCGATCTGAGTCTTTCTGAAGTTGTACTGAATCTCCTTCATGTCACTGATCTGTTTGTCGGAAAGACCCAACTTCTCTATCCTCTCCGAGAGCCGCGAACGAGGAGCGTGGGCATAAGCCAATGAGAAAAGCAGAATCAAGACTCCAACAAGAGCCGCTGCCAGAAGCAAGGTTTTCTTCTTCGTCATTTCTCACCTCCTTTGCAGACGATCATTCACTTGGTTCAAACACAATCGAAAAAGCGATAATGCTGCATTTGCTGCCTTTTGTCACAGGCGATTCTTCATCGGTCGCAGCCTTTCATTATCTATGGAATTCTTCCTCGCTGGGATGCTTACCTCTCATCTGTTCGATAGTTTCTTTCATTCTCCTTTCGAACTTGTCCTCAAAAAGAAAGAACTTGGCTTGCTGTTCCAAAGTAAGTATGGCCCTGGATCTCTCAAACAGCTTATCCATCTCCAGTTGAAATTCCTTCCTGTTGTTCTCCAGATTGGTCAGCGCCTCCTTCAGGTCTCCCTCATTTCCTTTTGACTCCAAATCGGCCTCCAACTGCCTCAAAAGCTCTCTTCTCCGGTCTTCAAACGTCTTCTTGGCCTCTTGGAAATCCTTCAAAGCTGGCAGAAATCGGGCGGATTGGTCCGAGGTCAAGTCAAGAGCTTCCAACAGCTTCCACATGTGGAGGGTTTCGATGTTTTCCCGTACTCTCTCCCTTTCCTCCCGATGCTCGGGCATGTCACCGGGTGATGGAGGACCCTGGGCGAGGGTGCTTCCCGCCGGCAAGAGAATCCAGCCCATCCAGGCGAAAACCAGTATTGCCTTCAAGCACGTCATGGTAAGTCTCTCCTTATTCGAATTGAACGGATTTCCTCACTTTTCCAACTGTCCGCAACTGTTCACAAGATATCAGAAGTATGCAGATAGCTTATTCTCTCTTCCAACTGCTTCAATTCCTCTTGGCTCAATTCAGATAGCATCGAGCTAAGATCCCTCTGGCTGGAGTACTCGTCTGCCACCAGGCTGTCAGCCAAATCCAGATTCTGTCTTTCATCTGCAGAAAGGACCATCTCAACCGGCAGAGACTGCTCACCCTTTGACGAAAGAGCCTCCGCCAGTTGTTCAGCGGAGGAAGAATAATCGGATATGCTGGCAGAAATCTCTGTCTTGGGCTCGACGGCAAGCCTGGTCACATTGTGGCTGTCAACAGAATAGAGAAAAAGGCTCATTATCGCCACGAGCAGAACCGATAAAAAACCGAACGCCAATCTGGTCTTGGGAATCAATACTCCGCTGGGTTTCTCCCTCTCTCCTATCCTGGATCTGACTTGAGGCAAAAAGTTCGTCCAAAAGCTCTCCTGCCGCAATGGAACGCTGTGCCCTGCCAACAGTCGCTGAACCGCTTCCATCTCCTGCAGTTTCATCCTGCAATCCTGGCATCCAGCCAGATGTTGCTCCACACTTTCCTTGTCGCCCGGATCAAGAGCATTCTCCATGTACTCGACCAAGAGCGAATTTGCCTCTCTGCATCTCATGGTCACCCCGTAAATTCCCCCCGGTATGGCGCCAAAAGCTTCTGTAATTTCTGAACTGCCTGAAAGTAATTGGCCTTCACTGCCCCCTCCGATATCCCCAGGATCTCGGCGGTCTCTTTGTGGGACAAGCCCTGGTAGAACTTTAGAACAAAACAGCTTCTCTGTCTGGGAGGCAGGCTTTTGATGGCTTGATCAATGGCCACGCCCAGTGCCTTGCGCTCCACCTGGTCCGCAGACGAATTCGCTGTCGATGGTTCTTCCGACAGATCGAAAATCGAAAGAAACGATCTGAATTTCTCTCTCTTGGCGAAGTTGATGCATAAGTTCACTGCTATCTTCGAGACCCAGGTGTGGAAGCTTGATCTTTCCTCGAAACTTCCCAAGCCTTTGTAGGCCCTCACGAAAACCTCCATGGAGATATCCGCCGCATCCTCTTGATTCCTGACCATTCTGTATACTAAATCGTGGATCCTTTTCTGGTAACGAAGCACCAGTTGATTGAAAGCTCTCTCTTCCCCTTCCTTGAACCTCTGCACCAGGTCGGAGTCACTCTCATCCTTCATGTCGTTTCTTTCAATCAAATAGACCCAAGACGGTGGAAAAAGGTTTAACCCTCTCTTTGCCCGGAGAAAAAAGGAACCGGCACACAACCCCAAGACTGATGCCGGTTTCGGTCGAATGCGATTGTTCGTCTCTCAGCACAGATTTACCGCTATTCTCCTTCTTAATCCCTTCTGCTCTTGATCAACACCTTGGAGAACTGAACCATGTCTTCGAGCACTTTACCGGTGCCTCTGGCCACACAGGTCAGCGGATCCTCGGCGATGTGAATGTGGAGATTGGTCTCCTCCCTGAGTCTTCGGTCCAACCCTTTGAGCAAAGCTCCCCCTCCGGTGACCACTATGCCTTTGTCGAGTATGTCTGCAGAAAGCTCTGGCGGGGTCTGCTCTAAGGCCTGACGCAGCGCCTCTACAATGCGGTCCAAAGGCTCGCTCAAAGCCTCTCGGACCTGCACCGAGCTGATCTTCATGGTCTTGGGAATCCCCGCCACCAGGTCTCTCCCCTTTATTTCCATGCTCTCTTCTTCCTCCGGGGGAAAAGCCGATCCCACCTTTATCTTGATCTCCTCGGCCGTTCTTTCGCCGATCAGAAGGTTGTAGTTCTTCTTCAGGTAGAGCATAATGGCTTCGTCCATCTCATCCCCGCCGATTCGGATGGAGATGTTGTTGACGATCCCCCCTAAGGCGATGACTGCAATCTCCGAGGTTCCTCCGCCTATGTCTATCACCATGCTTCCCGAGGGGAGATGCACCGACAATCCCACACCGATGGCCGCGGCCATAGGCTCCTGAATCAAGAAGACCTCCCTGGCCCCGGCGTTTTCCGCCGAGTCGCGCACCGCTCTCTTTTCCACCTCGGTTATTCCCGAAGGCACCGAGATCACGATCCGAGGCTTCATCAAATATCTATGCTTGACCACCCGCCGGATGAAGGCGGAGAGAAGCTTTTCCGTTATCTCAAAATCAGCGATCACCCCGTCTTTTAGAGGTCTTATGGCCACTATCTCTCCCGGGGTTCTTCCCACCATCTCCTTGGCCTCCCCGCCCACCGCCAAGACCTTCTTCGAAGAGACCTCCACCGCCACCACCGAAGGCTCGTTCAGCACGATGCCTTGACCCCTCAAGAAAATCAGCGTGTTTGCCGTCCCCAGATCTATCCCGATGTCGCTGGAGATCAAATTAAGAAATCCCATCGTTCCTCCCAAATCAAATCTACGATGATGAGCCTAAAATCAGAGAATCCTAAATGAGTCTTCAAAACGCTGGCCCCGTTCTCGCAAAATTCCCAACCATACTCGAGGTATCGCCTGCACTTTGCATTCTGCATTTTGCACTCTGAATTTTGAGTCCCCAGTCTTAAGTCTTTTCCTCTCCCTCTTCTCCCAGATAAATATACCGGTTTATCAGGGGAACCCAATCACTCCATCTCTTCCCTTTTGCTCTCTGGGTCTTGATGATGTGGGAGAAAGCATCCACCTGGGCATCTATTTCGTCTGCATAATGCAGGATGACGGCTTCGATGGTCTGAGGGACCACCGGCGAGGCAAACTCCAGCTCCCCTTGATGAGAAAGAATCAGATGCTCAAGCTGGAGCGCTAAGTCCGCAGGAAAACCGTCCACCTCCCGAATTTTCATGTTCACCATCTCGACCCCGGAGACTATGTGACCGACC
Source organism: Candidatus Zixiibacteriota bacterium (assembly GCA_049694315.1). GTDB lineage: Bacteria > Zixibacteria > MSB-5A5 > MSB-5A5 > SM1-73 > CAIVRH01. The sequence continues at coordinate 43,311 of JBAVQU010000023.1, read as the reverse complement.
AGCCTCCCCTCATCGGTGTAATCGAAAAACCCGTTGGCGGAATAGGTGCTTATCTTTCCTATGTCGTGCAGCAGAGCGCCGGTGATCAAAAGATCTCGGTTGACCAGCGGGTACAAGCTTGCCGCCTTTTCGCAGATAGCTACCACCGTCAGGGTATGTGTCAGAAGCCCTCCCACGTAAGCATGGTGCCAGAGCTTGCCTCCGGGAGTCTTCTGGAACTCTTTGAACAACGAGGAATCCTCCGCCAGAAGCTCCAAAAGCCCTCTTAAGTGGTCATTTCCAATGCTGGAGATGACCTCTTTGAATTCCTCAGTCAGGGAATCTACGTCTCTCTCGGAGCCGGGCAGGAAATCGGTTAAGTCGATCTCCTCTTCTTTGGCCTTTCGCAGTTTTTCGACCTTGACCTGCGGAGTCTCCTTGTAAGTCGTCACCCAGCCCTTGACCTTCACTATCTGCCCGCTTTCGGCCTGATCATAGATCTCTTCCGGATTGTCCCACACCACCCCGTCTATCCTGCCGGTTCTGTCCCCCAGTTCCAGTTTCAGAAATCTCTGACCATCATAGGTTTCTTTGAACTCCTTTTTCCGGAGCACGAAAAGCTCCGTCACCTCACTTCCGGGTTTGAGATTCTTCACGAATAGGGTTTTCATTCTCTTTCTCAGATGCGTATGCAGTCATGCAAGCGTGTCAAGAGTTTTCGAGTGAATAATATAGGCAATCCGGCCGAACAAAGTCAAGGATAAAAATCCTTGTGGCAGCCCAAGCTCGAGGCTATATTCGGTTCCGAGGTTAAACCGATTTCGGCGACCAATGAAGATACTGTATCGATACGTCATCCGGGAACACGTCGGGCCTTTCTTTTTCGGACTGGCGGTGATCATGTTCGTTCTGGTGATGGATTTCATCCTGGAGGTCTTGAACATGATCATCGGGAAGGGTCTGAATGCCTTTGTCATTCTGCAGGTTTTCGGCCTGAATTTGGCCTGGATGTTAGCCCTGGCCATACCCATGGCGGTATTGGTCTCCACCCTGATGGCCTTTGGCCGGCTCTCGCAGGACAACGAGATAACCGCTCTCAGAGCCAGCGGAGTAAGCATTTACCGGCTGGTCCTCCCGGCGTTAGCCGCTTCGATTCTCTTGACCGGGGCCATGATCGTCTTCAACGACCGGGCTTTGCCCGAGCTCAATCATCAGGCCCGGCTTTTGATGACCGACATCCACCAAAAGCGCCCCACCTGGAATCTCAAAGAAAACGTGTTCATCAACGAGATACCGGACTACCACATATTGATAAAGAAGATCGACCCCCATTCGTCTGACGTGTGGGGCGTGACCATATATGACGTGAAGGACCGGCGCATTCCTCGCACCATCATAGCGGAGAAAGGAAAGGTGGAGTTCAGTCCGGACGGGAATACTCTGATCTTCGAGCTTTACAACGGCGAGATCCATGAGACGGACGAAAACCAGCCCAGCCAGTATCGCAAGGTGAACTTCGACAAACAGGTGATCTATATCCATGATCTGGAGAACAGACTTGTCCGCACCCAGTCCGATTACCGAACCGATCGGGAGAAAACTTCAACCCAGATGCTTAATGACATAAGGGAGGTGGAGGTCAATGTAATCGCATCCCAGGAGCAGATCGCGAAAATAATCAGCTCGGCCTGGGATCGGGCCAAAGGATCGAAAGACCAGGTGGGCGCTCCTCAGTCAAACCAGAGCCGGCTGGTGAACGATCTTTTGCAGCAAAATCAGAATACCCTCAATCAGATTTCTGGCGAACAGCAAAACATCGATAACCAGAGAAGGTATCAAAATAGTCTGATGGTAGAAGTCTACAAGAAATATGCTCTGGCCGCTGCCTGTCTGGTGTTCGTATTGGTAGGGGCACCCTTAGGGATCATGGCCCGAAAAGGCGGGGTGGCCGTGGGGCTGGGCCTGAGCCTGGGGTTTTTCGTCCTGTATTGGGCATTTCTGATCGGAGGAGAAGAGCTGGCAGACCGGGGACTGATCCCCGCCTTCTGGGCGATGTGGTCAGCGAATATCGTAATCGGGGGAGCGGGGACATACATTTTGGTCAAATCCGCCAAAGAGACCAAGTTCATTTCCTGGAAATGGACGGAGAAGTTCGTGCCCAAAAGATTCCGGGTCCAGGGTCCGGAGTCGACGACCCAGACACAGAAGTAAAAGGTTCAAAGGTTCAAGACTAATACTGAGGTCAAAGAGGAGTTGTGGCCAGGAGAGTCCCGGCGGAGGCCGGGAAAGACGAAGCCATCTCTCGGGGTTGTTCCGCTACCCCAATGCGGAGGGATGCATGCGAATCGCCCACCATGATAATGTGAAATCCTTCGGTGCGCCTGTGGTTTATGAGAATATTAGATAGATATCTGATCAAGCAATTCTCTTTTGTCCTGCTCTTCAGCCTGACCGCCTTCTGGATCATCTTTTTGGTGGTGGATCTGGTGGAGCACTTGGATGATTTCATCGATAAACACGCCACCCTCCTTCTGGTCGTTAAGTATTACCTTTTCTATACCCCCTACATTGTAATTCTTGCCCTTCCCGTGGCCATGCTTCTCGCCTGCCTTTTCTCGTTAGGACAGCTGGCCAGGCACAATGAGCTTACCGCCATGAAGTCCACGGGCATCAGCCTCTATCGCATACTGTCTCCTCTGTTTGTCCTTTCTTTTTTGATAGGTCTTCTGGCCATCGTTTTCGGTGAAACCATCATCCCCACCACTTACCAGAAGATGAAGGAGGTCAAGACCGTGGAGATAGAGAAGGGGAGGAAAGAGGTAAACCTGACCCTGCGGGATATCTTCGTTCAGGGAGCGGATGGAAGGATATTTCATCTCTCCACCTATGACACCAAGGCAAACATGGGGACGGATGTCCTAGTACAGAAATTTCAGGAGAACCGATTGAAGGAAGAAATTCGGGCCAAGAAGGCACAATTCAAAGAGAGCGGCTGGCTTTTCCAGGACGGGGTGGAGATGGTCTTTTCCGACTCAGCCGAGCGCACTTCCGCTTCCAGCGAAAAAGACACCGGTTCGCTGGCAGTGCCGGCTGCGGAAAAAACCGGCGCCGGAATAGAAGAATACCAGCCGTTCGACAAGCTCTTTCGCATGGACCTAAAGATCACCCCGGAGGTTTTGACCCAAAAACAGAAGCAGCCTGACGAGATGGGGTACTTTGAGCTGGCCAAATATGTCAAGATCAGGAAGAGAAGCGGACAGCTGGTGGCAAAGGAAGCCACTGATTTGAATCTGAAGATATCGTTCCCGCTGATTAGCTTCATCATCGTGCTGTTTGGTGCGCCGATCGCTGCCAATCCGAAACGATCGGGCTTGGCCATCGGATTCGCCATTAGTCTTTTCATCGCGTTTGTATACTACACCCTTATTCGGATGGCCCAATCCCTGGGCTACTCGGAAAAACTCCCGCCGCTTTTGGCCGCCTGGGTGACCAACATCCTCTTTGCCCTCCTGGGAATAGTCCTTCTCATCAAAGCCAAGAAATAGCGCTTCACGTAGAGGGCGCCTTCCTGGCTCCGCTCCTGCTGGATGTTATCATCCAGCAGAAAAACAGGCGGATGATAACATCCGCCTGGGAGCAGAATAGTTCTTCTCATCAAAGCCAAGAAATAACGCCGCAAGTGGGCAGGCCCTCCTGGCCTGTCTATCCAACACATCCGGCCTTGGCCACGCGCCAAAAAGTAGGTCCGAAATTCCCGCCGAAGGCGGGATTTCGGACAACCAGTGTTCGGTGCCGGGCAGTGCTTCGGATTCTTTCTGACCCCGCCTTTGTCTGGAGAAGGGACCGACCCGATCCAGAAGCTTCCATTTACTCGCTTGCTTTTTGTCCTTCCGGTTTTAGATTGCGAAGTGGACCATCCGCTGTCAGTTGCTCAAAAGTGGAGGATAGCTCTAGCAGTTTCCGCTCCCGCTGGATGTTATCATCCAGCGGAAAAACAGGCGGATGATAACATCCGCCTGGGAGCGAATACAGTCCTAAGTGTTGCGTAGTCCTTTTGACAACCCGACCTATCGCTTGATTTATTTTCTTGCTTTTTATTCCCCTGATCTTACTTTACAAACAAAGGTGGATGTGAAGTGCAAAGCTTAACTGATGAGGGCTTTCAAATGTGCGGAGGTAAACATGGAATTCAGAGTCTATAAGGTTCCGATGCCGGACAACGCCAACCTGATAGTGGGACAAACGCATTTTATCAAAACCGCAGAGGATTTATATGAGATTCTGGTTGCGTCTGTGCCGGGCATCAAATTTGGACTGGCTTTCTGCGAGGCCTCCGGACCTTGCCTGGTGAGATCGGAAGGGAATGACCCGGAGTTGAAGAGACTGGCCGCCCAGAGTGCTTTTGACATCGGCGCGGGTCACACCTTCGTAGTCTTCATCAAGAACGCTTACCCGATCAACGTACTGAATGCGGTAAGGAACTGTCCCGAGGTCTGCAGTATCTTTTGTGCCACGTCCAATCCCACGCAGTTGGTGATAGCCGAGACCGAACAAGGACGCGGAATTATGGGAGCGATAGATGGTTTTGTGCCCAAGCGCGTGGAGACCGAGGACGAGGTAAAAGAGAGAAAGCAGTTCTTAAGGAAAATTGGCTATAAGCTCTAAGAATCTCCCGCCGGATCAGAAGACCTGGTGGGCGTCTTGAGATTCCCTGGAGGTTTTACATTCGAGGGGGAGGGCTAAATGCCCTCCCCTATGATTGAAGATCAATCTCCGCCATAGGCGCAGGAATTCATCCTGCGCCGGGACATCAAACTGAGACCCCGGGTGAGGGTTCACTTTTCATGATCGAGTTTAAACGCGGAATCCACATAAAAGGAACCGGCCTATGGCTGGATGCCCGCAAGAAAGCGGACTTCTCTTTTGTCTCCCACGCTCACACCGATCATGCCGTCAGACATAAGGAAATCCTGTCCACTCCGGAAACTGCCAGATTCTGCGAACACCGGTTTGGAAAGACAAAATTCAATATTCTGAAATACAACCAGCCGGAAAAGATAGAAGGGGTCGAAGTGGAGCTATTCCCTTCCGGACACATCCTGGGAGGAGGACAAATTCTCGTTCGGATCGGTGGCGCCAGAATCGTCTACACCGGGGATCTGAAGCTAAGGCGCAGCTTAACCGCACAAAAGGCAGAAATCAAAAAATGCGACATCCTCATCATGGAGTCGACCTTTGGGCTACCCCAATATACCTTTCCCCGTCCGGAGGAGGTGCATGCCTGGATGAAGGAGTTTGTTGAGACTGCCAAGAGAAGGACAGAGACTCCCATATTCTTGGCTTATTCGCTGGGAAAAGCGCAGGAGGCCATGAAGATTCTAGGCAATCAAGGATATAAGCTTTGCGTACATGGGACCATCTACGACCTGGCCAAAATCTATGAGGAGTTTGGGGTTAGATTCGAAGACTACGAGCCTTATCGCCCTGGGGGTTTGCAGGGGCGTGTGCTGATCGTTCCTCCCTGGGCGAGGAGAACCCGAATGGTCGAGAACATACCACGAAAGAGATTGGCCATATTAACCGGCTGGGCTGTGGACCCGGGGGCTAAGTACAGCTTTGGAGCCGATGAGGCCATTCCGTTGTCCGATCATGCGGACTTTTTGGAGCTCATGGAATACGTAAAGAAAGCCGGGCCGCAGAAAGTCTATACCATCCACGGCTTTCCGGAGTTCGCCAAATTCCTCCGGGAGGCAGGATTTGACGCCGAGTCGCTCCAAGAGCACAAAGAAACCAAGAAGGCATTCAGCCGGGAATTAGTTACCAACTATGACTTATTTGCCTGAAACTCCTCCCCGGTTCAAAGTTGTTGATTTTTGGGCTTTTTTCGTATAAATTCCAACGTGTTTGCTTGAGAGGTTAACCCATCAAACTTTAGAGGTTACGATGCCCAATGTAGGATTTTTCGGTTATGGTTATTGGGGTCCGAATCTGGTCCGCAATTTCTATGCCACCAAGGATGCCAAGGTGGTTAAGGTATGCGATCTGAGGAAGGAGAGACTGGGTCTGGTGGAAACCAGCTATCCTTCGGTCAAAACCACTACCGACTACAAAGAACTGATGAAAGATCCTCAGATTGATTGTGTGGTCATCTCCACCCCCGTTTCCGCTCATTTCCCTTTGGCCCAGGAGGCTCTGGAGAATGGGAAACATGTGTTTCTCGAAAAGCCGATGACCACCACCGTGGCCGAATCGGAGAAGCTAATTGAGCTGGCCGAGAAGAAAAAGAGGGTGTTGATGGTGGATCACACGTTCCTGTATACCGGCGCAGTCAGGAAGATGAAGGAAGTCATCCAAAAAGGTGAGCTGGGAGACATCTACTACTTCGACTCCGTGCGGGTGAATTTGGGCCTATTCCAGCACGATATCAACGTCATATGGGATCTGGCTCCGCACGATTTTTCGATCATGGACTATCTTCTGCAGAAGAAACCGGAGGCGGTGTCGGCCATAGGAGTGTCTCATTTGGGCGATCTGGAAAACATCGCCTACATCACCGTGCAGTATCCGGGGAACGTTCTGGGACATATCCATGTGAACTGGCTGGCTCCGGTCAAGGTGAGGACCACCTTAATCGGCGGAACCAAGAAGATGATCGTATATGACGACAACGAGCCTTCGGAGAAAGTGAAAATCTATGACAAGGGAGTCAGCTGGACCGAGAAGAAGGAGGACGTCTACCAGATTCTGGTTCAGTACCGCACCGGCGACATGCTGTGCCCCAAGCTCGATTCGACCGAAGCGTTGAAGCTGGTGTGCAAGGAATTCATCGACTCCATCAATGAAAACCGGAAACCCATGACCGATGGCCAGGCCGGACTGAGAGTGGTTAAGCTTCTGCAATCCGCTAACGAATCAGTAAAGCAAAAAGGAAAGGTAATCCAACTATGAGCCCCAAAGCCCAGCCCAAGTTTAAGAACGTGAAAATCATAGGTGACTGCACCATCTACCAGAACGTCAAAATCGGAGAGGGGAGCGTAATCGAAGGTCCCTGTATTTTGGGCAAGCCTCCCCGCGGGAAAAAGGATGGCGAGCTGAAACTGGTAATCGGAAAGAATGCGGTCATCCGTCCTTTCACCACCATCTATGCCGGGAACAAGATCGGAGACAACTTCCAAACCGGCCAAGGGGCCTCCATTCGCGAGGACAACGTCATTGGCAACAATGTCAGCGTGGGAACCAACGCCGTCCTGGAGTTCGAGAACCGAATCGGCAACCATGTTCGAATCCATAGCCTGTGCTTTCTGGAGATGGTTACCATTGGAAACAACGTATTCTTCGGCCCCAACGTGGTCTTCACCGACGATCCTCATCCCATGCTCTGTCCCAAATACAAAGAGTGCAAAGGCGGGGTGAAGGTGGCGGATTTGGTGAAAATCGGGGCACACTCCACGCTTTGTCCGGGGGTGAAAATCGGGAGAAATGCCCTAGTGGGCGCCGGTTCGGTGGTGACCAAGGACATCCCGGCCAACGCAGTGGCAGCCGGCAATCCCGCCAGAGTCATCAAAAAGATCACCGATTTGGTCTGTTACATAGGAGCGTTTGAAAGGCCTTACGTGTGGCCGCCGTACAAAAAGTAAAGAGCGGCACGTAGAGCGTTTCGAAAAGAGAGGCCCCGCACCCCACCCCAGCAGTGGGGTGTCGGCTTTTTCGAGCTTGACTTCTGAGGGCAATGTCTTATCTTAAGTCGAAAATGTAGCGATTCCGGCGAAAAACCGAAGGAGGATTTGATGCAGGTGAATTTTGTTGATCTAAAGGCGCAATATCAGACCATCAAACCGGAGATTGATCAGGCAATCGAGGGGGTGATTTCCAACACGGCTTTCGTTCTGGGTAAGGCGGTGGAGGATTTCGAGAAGAAATTCGCCACCTACTGCGGGGTCAAATACTGTCTGGGAATCAATTCCGGTACCTCTGCCCTGATTATGGCATTACAGGCCTTAGGGATCGGGGAAGGCGATGAGGTGATTACCACCCCCAATACCTTCATAGCCACCGCCGAAGCCATCTCCCTGGTAGGGGCCAAACCGGTCTTCGTGGACATAGAAGAGAAAAGCTACAACTTAGATCCGACAAAACTCGAGGGAGCCATCACCGGCAAAACCAAAGCAGTAATTCCGGTGCATCTCTACGGACAGCCGGCGGATATGGACCCCATACTCCAGACAGCAGCAAAGAAGAAGGTGGCAGTGATTGAGGACGCCTGCCAGGCGCACGGCGCCTGGTATAAGGGGAGGAGGGCCGGAAGCTTGGGCGTGGCCGGGTGTTTCAGCTTCTATCCCGGAAAGAACTTGGGAGCATACGGGGAGGGTGGAGCGGTTACCACCAACTCCGACGAGATGGCGCAGAAAATCAAGATGTTGAGGGATCACGGTTCCGCTAAGAAGTTCTACCATGAATACATCGGCAACAACTGTCGACTGGAAGGAATCCAGGGTGCGGTTCTCTCCGTCAAGCTGAATCACTTGGACCAGTGGAACGAAAAGAGAAGGAAAAACGCCGACCTTTACAGGAAATATCTCAAAGGAACCAGCGTGGGACTGCCGGAAGAGATGCCTTTTGCCCAGCACGTTTATCACGTCTTCAGCGTCAGAGTGAAGAACCGGGAAAAGCTGATAGATTTCCTCAAGCAGAAGGGCGTATTCACCAACATCCACTATCCCATACCCATACATCTTCAGAATGCTTATGGCTTCTTAGGATACAAAAAGGGAAGTTTCCCCGTCACCGAGAAATGCGTGGACGAGATTCTGTCGCTTCCCATGTTTGCCGAGCTGACCGAGGAGCAGATAAAGTATACGGCGGAATGCATCAAGGAATTCTACGGTAAAGCGTAAGCTGAGAATCCCACTCCCCTTGGGGAGAGGGTAGGATGAGGGGAGACTAATTCAGGAGTCACGGGTCATTTGACTCAGACGAGGCGCCGTCAGACCTTGAGGCGGGAATTCATCCCGGCTCAAGGTTTGATTCTTTGGGCAAATCCCAAGAATACATTATGAGTCTTCGTTTTCATCTTGGAGTTGAAGTTTGGAAGAGAAGAAATTTAGGACCCTGGTGATCATTCCGGTTTATAATGAGGAAATCAGGATCAAAACCGTCCTGGAGAGATTCCAGGGAGTGCCGGTTGACAAAGTCTTGGTGGTGAACGATGGCTCCACGGACAGCACCCCGGAGGTAATAGGAGGCTTTGGGGTGGAGACCCTCACTCACCCTCAAAGACAGGGGGTGGGAAGCTCCATCCGGGACGGAATCGATTACGCTCGAAAAAACGGCTTCCAACTGGTGGTGGTGATGGCCGGGAACGGGAAGGACGATCCTAAGCAGATACCTATTCTGCTCAAGCCGATCATCGAGCAGGATTACGATTACATTCAAGGGTCGAGATATTTGGAGGGGGGGGAAGCAGGAAATCTCCCTTTAGCCCGGAGAGTGGGAATAAAGGCTTTTACCTTCTTGTGGTCTTTGTTTCTGTGGCGAAAACTGACGGATGTGACCAATGGCTTCCGGGCTTACAAGGTCGCCCTGTTCGATAACCCTAGGATAAACATCTGGCAGGAATGGCTTTCCACCTATGAGCTGGAATACTACATTCATTTCTGGGTTCTCAAGCTGAAGTACAGATTTGACGAGGTGCCGGTTTCCAAGATTTACCCTTCCAAAAAGAAGTATTCCAAGATCAGACCGTTTTTAGACTGGTGGCCTATCGTCAAGCCATTGTTTTATCTCTGGTTAAGGATTAAGAAGTAGGACGCGCAGGCCAACCTTTATGGCTTACAAACCAGGGCATCCTTCGACCAAGGTCAGGACAAAGTAAAACCTTGGCTAGGCGAAAGAACTCCTGCCGCGGATCGGGAAACAGAGAGAGGACTCGCAGACACTTTCGAACATGAAATCGCAAAGCAAGAAAGAAAAAAAACAGGGTCAGAGACCCAAGGAAGTCAGGGAGAAGAGATCAGGTCTGGCGGAATTCTTCAAGAATCCCTTCTTTTCTTCGAGAATCTTTGAGGTTTTGCTTTTCTGCTGTATCTTAGGACTGGCTCTTCTGGGTGGTGTGCTCTTCCTAAGCGCCGATCCGCCCCACATCTCCTGGAGCCAGGACGTGGCCACGGACCCGCCGCAATATACCGATTTTGCCAGGAACAAAGCACTCTGGGGAAGCTTCGATCTTTTCGGGCACAACCGCTTCATTTTCTTCCTGAAATCGTTTACCACGGTTTTCTCTTATGCAGTCTTTTTGCTGTTCGGCACGGGCAGGTTCCAGGCCAATCTGGTTGCGGTATTGTTGAATCTTTTGACCATGATCTTTTTCTTCCTCGCGCTGAAAAAGGTTTTCAGCAAGAGAACGGCATTCTTGTCTCTATTCTTTCTGGGGATAAACTTTGTTTTCGTCATGTACGGACGGAATCCTTTCTTGGAAATATCCGCAATATTTCTTTTGGTTTTGGGATTCTATTTCCTGGTCTCCTCCTTCAAGACGAATCTGTTTTTGATCCCTTCGGGCGTCTGCTTTGCCGGCGGGATTTTCTTTGGGAAGACCATGGCGGCATTCATCCTGCCCGCTTGTTTGGCCGTTCTGCTTTTCGGGATGTTTCAGAATTTCTCTTCGTCCGACCGCAAGATAGACTACAAGCCACTGATCCTCTGGGGCTGCGGTTTTGTGGCCGTCGCCTTATTCTGGCTGTTTTTCAGTTATCTGCCCGCGAAAAGGGAGGTGGCGGGCTACTTGGGAGAGCAGGCATTAGGCCTCTATGGTTTTCCAAAAGCATTCCAATCCATCTCGGGATTCATCACCTCCTTGTATACCTTCGGAACGGATCTTTTCTACCGGATGCCGGTGGCCTTTGTCTTGTCATTTCTGGGTCTTTTATCGTTTTTCTTGAATCGTTCTTCCATCAAGGAATTGATCGGGCACAGAGACCATCGATCCGCAGCAAAGCTTTTTCTGGTTCTCTGGTTTCTTATCGGTTTTTTCGTTTTGATGGCCCTAAACTATCGACCCCTGCGCTACCAGTTATATCTGATTCCTCCCCTGTGCGCTCTCTCCGGGCTATGGTTAGATTCTTTTCTGCGCCCTTCTGATTCAAAACGAAATTCCCGTCTGGGAGTTTTGTTCTGGTTGGTTTTTGTCGTTGCCGTCAGCTTTTTTGTAAATTATGTCATTGTAACCTTCTATACTCTGAGCAGAAAGCAGATGCAGTTGACCAGCTCACTGGTTTTCTCTTTCGTTATCACCCTGTTCTCAGGAGTGCTGCTCTACCTAAGATTTGCCAGATCGAAGGGGAGCGGCGGTCAGCGGACGGCGGACCTCGGACGGCGGACAGAATTCAGGTGGGTGGTGACGCTTGTTTTGTTGCTGGCATCTCTGGTGGTCAATGTCTGGCAGTACGTAAGCTGGGCTTCTTCCCCCACCTATTCGCTAAACAAAGCATCCCTGGATTTGGGAGCTATCCTGAGCAAGGAAGCCGTGCTTTCCGGTCCTTACGGCCCAGCTTTGGCCTGGGACAATAACCTAAGAGACATCATCCACATGTTTGGGGTCACCAAACCTGACCCGCAGCTGTTCCGCACCTATCCTATCACTCATCTGGCCTTAGAAAGAGGAGGAAACCGGGATCGGGCGTTCCAGGATTATCCGGATATCATGAACAAAGCCCACATAGTTGCAACTTACGTATTAAGGAACATCCAGGTTGACGTATACAGAATAGCCGAATGGACCGCGAATTCGGAAACCGAGAAATACTCTCTGTCGGATTTTGAGAAAGCTAAGATGCTGACGGAAAAAGGACAAGCAGACTCGGCGGTGATTTTCTTTGAAAAGTTTGTCTCCGAGCATCCGGACAACCAGAGTGGCTACCAGATGCTGGCGGGTCTGTATTACAACTCAAAGAGGTTGGACAAATCTGCTCAGTCGCTGGAGCGGGCGGCGAAATTCCATCCCACGGATTTCCTCATCCATCAGCAGCTGGGCGTAGTGTATCTTGGCTTGGGTGATCAGAGGGGCGATGATAGTTACAGGCTCAAAGCCATCGACGAATGGGAAAAGTCCCTCCGGTTCTTTCCGGAAAACAGCGACCTGGTGGCACAATTACAAAAACTAAAAGGATACTAAGAGCATGCACAGACCAAACGGAAATGTCAAGGTTTCGGTGGTGGTTCCGGCTTACAACGAGGCGGAGAACGTCCCTCTGCTGATGGAGGAGTTCTCCAAGATGTTCTCCGAAAGCAGAATGAGCGGCGAAGTGATCCTGGTGGACGATGGTTCCACCGATGGAACGTTTCTTAAGGCCAGGGAGTGTCAGGAAAGATACGGCTTTTTGAGGATAGTGGGTCACCGGAGAAACCAGGGATTGACCCAGGCTTTGATGACCGGATTCTCCAAGGCCCGCGGAAGAATCTTCGTCTTCTGGCCGGCCGATTTGCAGTATCTCCCCCAGGACATCCCCAAGCTCGTCGATAGAATTGATGCGGGATATGACGTGGTGTGCGGATGGAAGCAGGGATCATACGGCCTCAAGCGCTTGGTCTCATTCATTTATAACCTGCTGTCGCGGGTCATCTTCCGGGTCGGGGTTCACGACATGAATTCGGTCAAGGCGTTCAGGCGAGAGGTGGTGCCGGACGTGCCGCTCCGGAAGGATTGGCACAGGTACATGGTGGTGATGGCGGCGGATAAGGGATACAAAATTGGTGAAGCCAAAGTCACTCTGTATCCCCGGAGGTTCGGTCAATCCAAATTTGGATTCTGGAGGATTCCCATCGGCTTTTTGGACCTCCTCTCGGTAAAATTCCAGCTCTCCTTCATGAAGAAACCCTTGCTTTTGTTTGGCTCTGTGGGGTTGGCCTCGATCCTTCTGGGCGTTCTGACGGGCGGAGTGGCAGTCTATCTCAGAATCGCCAAGCATGAGGGATTCAGACCGCTTTTATATCTCGTCATTCTCCTGGTTCTTTCGGGGATTTCATTTTTCGCTTTGGGTTTTCTGGCCGAAGCCATAACCAGCATGAAAAACGAGATAACAGCCTTGGCCAGCAGAGTCTCCGCCAAAGAGAGATTACCCATGAGCTGGCCACAAAGGCAGTTTCGGCGGGGCCCCATCCACAACAAAGCCCAAAGATCCGGTGAACAGAAAGAACAGTCCTGAGTCTGCCGAATCTGCTTCATCCATTTCCGTGCAAAAGGCAAACCCTGCCGGTTGTCGACAGGGTGAGCCATTACCATAAGAAAACCGAAAGTGTTATCACCAAGCAAAAGTGCGCCCGCCATCTTGATTCTGACCCATAATTACGTCCGCTTCCCCGGGGACCATGCCGGTCTTTTTGTCCACATTGTCGCCAAAGGACTGGTTCAAGCCGGGCGAAAGGTCTTGGTCTTGGCTCCGCATCAGAAAGGTCTGAAGACGTCTGAGACCATGGACGGGGTGGTGGTGTATCGGTTCAGATATGCGCCGGCTGGAAAAGAAAGGTTGGCTTATCTAGGCAACATGCATGAGCTGGTGGCCCGAAGCTGGGTCAACAAGTTTCTGTTTTTGTCTTTTCTGATGGCTTTTCTGCTTCGAAGTCTGGGTCTGTTGATCAGAAAAAGGATCGACTTAATCTGGGCCCAATGGTGGATTCCGGGAGGATTCATAGGATGGATCGTCTCTCTCTTGGGCCGGAAGCCCTTGATCGTCACTTCACACGGAACAGATATTCGCATACTGGAAAAAACAGGCCTTTCTTCCCGGGTGGCTGGTTTGGTTTACCGCCGGGCAAGACACGTGACCACCGTCTCTACCTTCTTGAAAGAGAAGTTGATCAAAAGCGTCCGGTTGGAGCCTGAAAGAGTCAAGACCATTCCTATGCCCGTCACCCCAGAGGTTTTCAAGCCCACGCCGTTAAAGAACAATGGGGTCAAGTTGATACTCTGCGTGGCGCGTTTCACTCCCCAGAAGGGACTGGGCTTCTTTCTGGACGCATGCAAGATACTTAACGATAAGGGGATCAATTTTCAAGCTAAGATCGTGGGAGAGGGACCGCTGAGGAATTCCCTCCAAGAGCAGATAAAGAAACTGAACTTAAAAGATAGAGTCGTTCTGGCTGACATCATGCCGCAGGAGAAACTGAACCTGCTTTACGAGGAAAGCTATCTTTGTATCCTCCCCTCATTGGACGAAGGTTTCGGCCTGGTCCTGGTGGAGGCTCAACTCTGCAGAAGACCGGTGATAGGCACGCGCTCCGGCGGAATCACCGACATAATCGAAGACGGTCAAAGTGGAATCCTGGTCCCTCCCCAAGACCACGTCAGCCTGGCGACTGCCATGGAAAGAATTCTAACCGACCACAATCTGGCTTCACGACTGGCTGAAGGAGGTTATCAAAGCGCCATGGCGAAGTTCTCTCCTCAGGCAGTTTCACATAAATATCTGGAAGTGCTCCGATGAATACTAAGAGGTTCTTGCTCAAGTCAGCCCAGGTTCTGATCATCGTTCTGATATTCTATTTTCTGATCAAGAGTTTAGTCTCCAACTGGAGCCAGGTGAAGGATTTCAACTGGCAATTCAACTGGGCACTTTTGATCGGCTCGTTTGTACTTCAGATGGTGGCGCTTTTTGGGCTGGTGAAAATCTGGCAGAGGATGCTGCGCCATACCGGCTCGTCTGTGTCTTACTTCAAGCTTTTCAAGGTCTGGTTTTTCGCCAATCTGGGCAAATACGTTCCGGGAAAGGTCTGGCAGTTTTTGGGAATGATCTACATGTTGGAAAAAGAAGGTGTTCCAAAGAGAAACAGCTTCTCCACCGGAGTCTTGGCTCAAGCCTTCTCCGTTATCTCCGGCCTGCTCATCTCCGTTATTTTTCTGGGCGCGGATTTGTATTCTCGCTTCTTCTCCCGAAACCCGGGGCTGATGATAGCGGGAGTGGTCTTGAGCCTGGCAGTGCTGGTGCTTCTGTGTTATCCCAAAGTGTTAGAAAGAGTTCTGAACCTGGGACTGGGGGTCTTGAAAAAAGAAAAGATTAGTCTTGATATTAGCGTTAAGGACGTTATTATTTACATTTTGTGTTATTCCTTGTCTTGGTTTTTGTTTGGTCTGGCGTTTCTGGTATTTGTGAATTCGATGGCTAAAGCTTCTTTCAACACGTATCTACCCTTGACTGGAGCCTTTGCCTTTTCGTTGAACGTCGGCTTTTTGGCGATTTTCACACCCGGCGGAATCGGGGTGAGGGAGGGAATTTTGGTTTTTTTGCTCTCCGCGCTTTTCCCTTCCCTCTTTCCGCTTCCCGTGGCAACTCTGATTTCGCTTCTGTCCCGGCTGTGGATAACAGCCGGAGAGCTTTTGTGTTTTGCGATTGCTGTACCCCTGAGATGACGCTTTCGCAAGGCAGATATGGACGTAGCCCCGGGTTCATCCCGGGTAAGGAACCATGCAGAATTCGGTCACGATGAACAAGAGGAAAAATGAAAAAAGGAAAAACCAAGAAAGATAAATTCGTCGAACCCAATAAGACTAAGGCTATCGACTCGAAGAGCGAAGAAAAGATCTGGCGATATCTGCCCTTCGGCCTGCTATTTGTTATGACCATCCTCCTTTTTTCCGGTTTTGTCTTCTCCGACCAAATGCTTTTCGGGACCGACTCCATTGAGGCCGGCGTGATGTTCAGATCGTTCTACGCTTCATTCGTACAGCATTATCATGCCATTCCTCAATGGAACCCTTACCTTTTCGGGGGCATGCCTTTCGTGGACGCCATGCATGGAGACACCTTCTATCCTTTAGCCGCGCTTCAGTTCATCCTCCCTATTTACCGGGCTTTGGGTTGGAAACTGGTGTTCACTGTTTTTCTGGCAGGGATTTTCACTTCTCTTTGCATGCGAGCATTCAGGTTCTCTCGACCGGTTTCTTTGTTCTCTGCGATCGCCTACATGTTTTCCGCCAGCCTGGTAACTTGGGTCTACGGAGGTCAGGATGGAAGGATGTACGTCACCAGCCTTCTTCCCCTGCTCTTCTTCTTCCTGCAGAAGGCTCTGGATACGCGGAAATGGATCTTCTATTTGGGATTGGGTTTTGCTATCGGGCTTCTGATTCTGGCGAATCATCCTCAATTGGCTTATTACGCCCTCTGGGCAGTGGGGCTGTACTTCGTTTTCTATCTGGTGTCGCAGTACTCAACCAATAAGGAGGTTTCCAAATCCCAGAGAATCAAGCCTCTTTTCAAGCCGGTTTTGTTCTTTGCAGTAGCAGTTATCATCGGACTGGCCTTGTCCTTGGTTCAGATACTTCCTCCCTACATTTACGTTAACAAGTATTCTCCCCGGGCCGAGGGGGGCAGGGGATATGAGTATGCGGTTTCCTGGTCGGCCCATCCGGAGGAGCTGGCCTCTCAGGTGGTGCCGGAGTTCTGCGGTTACAACCTGCAGGAGGAGAACACCTACTGGGGAAGGAATCCATTCAAGCAAAACGCAGACTACGGGGGCATCATCCCCTTGATTTTCGCCTTCCTTGCTCTTTTCTTCGTCAAAGACAAAAAGGTCTGGTTCTTCGTGGGGCTTTCGGCCCTGGCCATTATATACTCTCTGGGAGGACACACTCCCATCTATCGACTATTCTATTATTTCGTCCCTCAAGTGAAGAATTTCCGGGCGCCCAGTCTGATTCTTTTCCTCTTGGTGTTCTCGGTCGTTTTCCTGGCCGCACTTTTCTTGGAGCGCCTGTGGAAAGGAATGAGAGAGCCGGGAGAACAGAAGAAGCTTTTCAAGATTCTCGCAATCTTGGTCGCCATCTTTTTGGGACTCTCCCTTCTCTTTACCATTGCCGGTGATCTGCTCCTCTCCATTTGGACCGGGATCTTCTATTCCGGCATAGACTCATACAAAAGCCAGATCAAGAGCCAGAACTTACCTAACATCATAAGAGGGTTTTGGCTGGCTTTCGTTCTGGTGGGACTGGCGGCTGCGGCTTGCTATCTTTTCGTTAAACAGAGAATAAGCTTCACCCTATTCATTTTATGGATCGGAGTGCTTTCGGTTTTCGATCTGTGGCGGCTGGACCTCAAATTCATCCAGAATTTCGACGCTGAAACTCATTTTCGCAAGGACAGCACCATAGAATTTCTGCAAAAGGATAAGGACCAGTTCCGGGTGATGTCGCTGCCTCGCACCTATCAGGGCGAAAACACGTTGGCCCTCTTCGGCATCAGGCAGGTCCTGGGCTACCATGGCAACCAGCTCAAAGCCTACGACGACTTCACCGACAGAAAAGCCTTAGAACAGGCGAAAACCCAGGATGAGTACGGGAAAATCTATACCCAGTTTCTCTTTGGAAACAGGCCCGACCTTCTCAATGCCAAATACTTTCTGACAGCGCAGCCTTTTCAGCATCCCAAGTTCAGGCAGGTCTTTCAGGGGGATGGAATCTACGTTTTTCAAAATGAGACCAATCTTCCCCGGGCCCGGATTGTCTTCAAATATGAGGTGATCAGAAAACGGGACGAGATACTGAAGAGAATTGCCGATCCGGGTTTCGATTACCGGAATACCATAATCCTGGAGGAAGAGCCTCAAGTCTCCCTCGGCTCGAGGGACACTTCGTCGGCAAGAGGACAGGCACGGATAGACCAAGACCGGATAAACAGCTTCGAGGTGGAAGCGGAGCTGACCCAGCCTGGTTTTCTGATCCTAAGCGAGAATTATTATCCCGCTTGGAAGGCTTACGTGGATGGCAAAGAAACCAGAATCTATCGGGCGGATTATCTGTTTCGCGCGGTGTTTTTGGACCGGGGAACGCATAAAGTGGAGTTTGTCTTCCGCTCCGTTCCCTACCGCATTGGAAAAACCTCCACCCTCCTGACGTCCCTGCTTCTGGTGTTACTGTTAGGACTGCATTTGGGCAAACAGCTTGTTCAGAGGAAGGTGAAAGCCAAACCCTCAACGGACGCTGAGAGAAGATGAAGACTTTGGTCATAGTTCCCACATATGATGAACGGGAAAACATCCGGACCATCGTTCCTTTGATCCTGGATAAGGATCCATCCATTCATGTGCTGGTCGTGGATGACAACTCCCCGGACGGCACCGGCAAAATAGCCGATCAGATGGCGCAAGAGAATGATCGTATCCTGGTGCTTCATCGGCAAAACAAAAGCGGGCTGGGTAAGGCCTACATCGCCGGCTTCGGATTCGCCCTGGAAAAAGGTTACGATCTGGTATTTGAGATGGACTGTGATTTTTCGCATGACCCCAAATACATTCCTGACTTCCTGATGGCTATCCAGGACGCAGATTTGGTATTGGGCTCACGCTACATTAGCGGAGTAAACGTGATCAACTGGCCCATGTCCCGACTGCTTCTTTCCTATTATGCCAATGCCTATTCGCGGGTGGTCACCGGGCTTCCGGTCAGGGACGCGACCGGCGGCTTCAAATGCTTTCGCCGGCAGGTTTTGGAGGCCATCGATTTCGACAAAGTCAAATCCAATGGATATTCCTTCCAGATAGAGATGAGCTTTCGCGCCTGGAAGAAAGGATTTCGCCTAAAAGAGATACCCATAGTGTTCGAGGATCGGAAGCTGGGTCAATCCAAGATGTCCAAGAAGATTGTGAGGGAAGCCGTCTGGATGGTGTGGAGGCTGAGGTTGTGGAGTCTTTTAGGCAAATTATGATAGACCTCTCCCCCTATCCCTCTCTCCCTTTCATGGAGAGGGGAGAAAGGAGGGGGTGAGGTCACGAGTACATGAATTGGTGAATCTTGCTTTTCATATTCATGGCAAAATCGGTCATACCACGCCGGAAGTAACCAATCATGGTGTTCTCCTTTGAGCCAGATACCGACCTCTCCGTTATCATAGTTAGTCATAATGTGAAGAATCTATTAGAGAAATGCTTGGAATCAATTGGTGATTTTGAAAAGGATTTGAAGTTTGAAGCGATAGTCGTGGATAATCATTCTGAGGATCACAGCGCAGAGATGCTAAAGGAGCACTTTCCCAGTGTCAAGTTGATCGAAAACCCACGGAATTTGGGCTTTTCCCGAGCTTGCAATCAAGGAATAGAACAGAGTCGAGGAAGATACATCTTGCTTCTAAATCCAGACACAGAGTTCACACTTGGAGGAGTCACGGAGATGGTCAAGTTCATGCATTCTGCCCCTCAGATAGGAGTATGCGGTCCTCAGATGGTCGACCCGCATGGAAGGATTCAATTCTCCGCTCGTTCTTTTCCTTCCTACCAAACCGCCATCTCGTCCAGTCAATCCATACTAAACAAGCTGTTTCCTCGCAATCCTTTGTCCCGTAGATACCTTCTGAAAGATCAAGATCGCAATCAGAAAATGGAGGTGGACTGGGTCTCCGGCTCATGTCTTCTGGCCAAAAGGGAGTTATTTGAGAAGATAGGGCTTTTAGATGAGCGTTTCTTTATGTATGTTGAGGATGTGGATTTTTGCTATCGTGCTAAAAAGGCTGGATTTTTGGTCTACTATTTTCCGAATTCGGTGGTTATTCATCACATCGGGAGAAGCACGGAAAAGAGAAAACTCAAGATGTTGGTGGAACATCACCGGAGCATGTATTATTTCTATACTAAGCATCATCATCCTGACGTACCCCTAAGAGGGATGGTGTTTTTTGGCATCTGGGTGCGACTGTGGTTTGGCATCTGGACAAACCTCCTGCGTAATGCCTAGAAAAGAGAACTGATCAAGAGGGAAGAAATGAACGGACCTCATCTGGATTTCGAGAAACCGATTATCGAACTGGAAAAAAGGATAAATGACCTCAAGGAGCTGTCTGACCGGGAAAACGAGGAGACCCTGGAGAACTTGGAGCTTTCCCGTGAGATCAAGGCGCTGGAGTCCAAGCTCGACAGGCTCACGCAGGAGATTTACTCCAAGCTTTCTCGCTGGCAGAGAGTGCAGCTGGCTCGTCATCCCCGGCGCCCTTGCGCCTTGGATTTCATCTCTCTGATGACCACCGACTTCGTTGAGCTGCACGGGGACAGGGGCTTTGCCGACGACAAGGCCATCGTGGGCGGGTTCGCCAAGATGGACGGAAAACCGGTCATGATGGTCGGGCAGCAGAAGGGAAAGGATACCAAACAGAAGCTCTATCGAAACTTCGGCATGCCCCATCCAGAGGGTTATCGCAAAGCCCTGAGATTGATGCAACTGGCCTCCCGCTTCGGCAAGCCCGTGGTGATTTTGGTAGATACCCCGGGTGCATTTCCCGGTGTGGGGGCGGAGGAGAGAGGACAGGCCGAAGCCATAGCCCGAAACTTAAGGGAGATGACCCGCCTCCGGGTTCCGGTAATCATCAACATCATCGGCGAGGGAGCCAGCGGAGGAGCTTTGGGAATCGGGGTGGGGGACCGAGTCTTCATGCTGGAAAACGCCTGGTATTCGGTGATCTCCCCCGAAGGATGTGCCGCCATTCTTTGGAGAGATAGCGCCAAAGCTCCCGAGGCGGCGGAAGCTCTAAGACTATCGGCGCCGGATCTGATGCAGCTCAAGGTGATTGACCGGATCATCCCGGAACCCAGAGGGGGTGCGCATCGGGACCCCAAGGGCCTGTCCCAGATTCTAAAGGAAGAGATACTCTCGTCCATCCATCAGCTGGAAAAACTGAGCCCCGAGGAATTGATTGAAAAAAGAATTGCCAAGTTTAGGGTCATGGGTGAGTATATAGAAAGAGAGTAAAAGCGAGGAACCCGATCCTGCGTGGCAATCACTTGATTTGAACTATGGACGAATAAAGTCCGGGGTCATTTGTACCTAATCACCTTTCGCCTTTGACGGACATTCGTTTGTCGACGTCTTGCCCCTGACCAGCCGCCTTGATTTTGAAAAAGAGGGAGAAAACCGATGCTCGATCCGAAACTTTTGGAGATTTTAGCTTGTCCCGCCTGCAAGGGAGATTTAACTTTTGACGAGAAGAACCAGAAACTCATCTGTGAGAAGTGCCGGTTGAAATATTCCATAAGAGATGATATTCCCATAATGCTGGTGGATCAGGCGGAGAAATTTTGAAAAAGATCACCCCAAAAAGAATAAAATAGGAGGAATCGACGAATGAAGCTCTCAAAATTTTGTGGAGAGGATTTGATATCTTTTGAACTTAAGGCAGAAACCAAGGACCAGGCCATCAAGGAGCTGGTCGAGTTGGCGGCGAAATCAAAGCTGGTGAAAGACGGCGAACAGCTGTTGAAGGATATTCTGGATAGGGAAAAACTGGTCACCACCGGCGTAGGCTACGGAGTGGCTTTTCCTCATGCCAAGTCCAAGGCCGTCCGCGGAATCGTCATCGCTTTCGGCAGACCCAAGAAGGGAATCGACTTCGACTCCATGGACAAAAAACCGGTTGATCTGCTCTTTTTGATTGCGGCACCCGAGGATGCCATAGGAGCTCATCTGAACGTGATGGCCCGGCTCTCCTACCTGATGAAAGGCGAAAAGAATCGGGAAAAACTCATGAAGACCAAAAGCCCCAAGGAGTTCTTGGAAATACTCGATTCGGTGGAGTAGGTCGCTTTTCTGACTCCGCAGAGAACTTGACCGGGACCCAAAAGGCGATCACGACAGAGATTCAGACCGAGATGTCGGACTAAGAAAGAAACTCTATTTTTGTCGCGCCGGTGGTTGAAGCCTCAAATCTCAGCTCACACGCGGGAATATCATGGATAGATCGCTTCCTCTGGTCAACGTGAGAAAGGAGACTTTTCTTCACTTACTGACCTGTCTGCTTCTGTCCCTTCTGTTTTTGATTCTCCCCCGAGATTTCAAAGCAGACGTCTCCGCCCTCGTCTTCAAATGCACCTATGGACCGTTCTATTCCTTGAGCCATAAGATTAAAGAGCTGGAGGGGGTAAGGGAAGAGAATCGGAAATTGCGCCTGAAGACCGTGGAGCTTTCGGTTAAGAATTCCTGGTTAAACGAGGAGCATCTGGAGAATCAGAGGCTAAGAGAGCTTTTGGAATTCCGACCCGAACTGGAACAGAAAGTGATTCCAGCCGAGGTATTGGCAGAAGGACCTAACCGAAGGCAGTTTTCCGTCTTGATAGACAGAGGATCGGCCAGTGGAATCAGAAGGAACATGTCCGTGGTGAACGTCAATGGTCTGGTGGGAAAGATCGTGGACGTCTCTTCTTCCAGCTCCGTAGTCCAACTGATGACCGACCCGAATTTCAGAGCCTCAGCCCAGGATCAGAAAACCCGGGTGTTCGGAATCATAAAACCAGGGTCCGGGTCGAGTCTGAGCTTCGATAACGTCCCCTTGCGGGAGGACGTCAAGACCGGGGACCGGATCATCACTTCGGGCTTGGGTGGCATCTTTCCTCCGGGAATAAAAATCGGGGTAGTGACTGCGGTGGAGAATGAAGAGGATTTCTCGAAACAGGATCGTGCCTTCGGCATTTTCAAAACCGTGGAGGTGACGCCGTACGTCGACTTCAGCAGCTTGGAGGAGCTTTTCGTATTGGACGCAAAAAGGTAAGAGAAAGATGAGCCGTACTTCAGGACGTGCTCTGTTGATTGTCGCCTGGCCTGATCGAGGATGAGTTCTGCCTTACAAAGGTAACCCAGAGCGACTCCAAAGAGGCCCGGGTTCTGGGGAAACATCATGGTTTCGAGAATAGTTTTCGGAGCCTTGCTCCTTTTGATATTCATACTTTTCCAAAGCTTCTTCTCCGGCGCCGTGGCCATAATGGGTGTCAAATTCGACCTCTCCATCGTTCTTTTGGTATATGTAGCCTTAAGCCGGGGACCGGCCTTCGGTGTGACCTTCGGTTTTTTGATCGGTCTTCTCTTAGACGTTTTCACGCCCCAAACACTGGGATGGGGAGCACTGGTCAAGTGTCTGATTGGCTTCAGCGTGGGGAGTTTCAAAGACAGTCTCTTTTTGGACAGCCTGCTTTCGAGAGGAGGAATGGTGTTCTTCGCCCTGGTCGTAAATGACGTTCTCTACTACGTTTTCACCACGGGCATCAACGGCTCCACTTTGAGAATACTGACTCATGATTCCCTGCCGTCCGCCTTATACACGTCGATTGTGGGCATATTCATTTTCGCTGCTCTGGGCAGGGTTCGATGGGAGCGATGGGGCATGGAAACCGACGCTGGTTAGTTCAGGCGAGGAGAAGACTGTATCTCGCGGATAACCCCGTAACAGAGAAGTGGGTTCATGCAGAGAATGAAAGTACAGACCCTTCCCCTAATTCGCTTCAACTTATGAAGAATCGCATTATGAGTCTATTTGGGAAAAAACTGCGACTGCGACTGAAATCAAGATGGCAGAAATGGTCCGTTTAGCCAAAGATCCACACAGTCTATCGGCAGGCTCCGGTGAATCTCTCTGGAGGAAGCTGGTCTCTGGGTTCGTTCCTGCACAAAGGAGGGCAAAGACATTGGTGTGTCTTTTGGGAGCGATCTTCTTGCTTTTGGCGGGAAGGCTGTTCTTCCTGCAGGTGGTCAGAGGCAGCCACTACGGCCAGATTGCTCAGGACAATCAGATACTCCCCTTGCCGCTGCCTGCTTCCCGCGGAATAGTGAGAGATAGAAACGGAGAAATCATCGCTACGGATCGTCCCACCTACACCGTCTCTCTCATCCCCTACAAACTGGCGCAAGCCTTTCCCAAGAACCGGGGCACGGTCAAGATGAGAGATTTGACCCCGTTGGTGGATCGCCTGGCCTCATGCCTGAAATTGGACCCTCTCCTGTTGGAGGAAGAGATAAGCTCCAACTGGTCCAAAGGCTACCAGCCCATAAAGCTTTATAAGGACGCCGACTTCAACGCCATCTCCTCCATCCAAGAGCAGAACGAGGATCTGCCCGGGGTGATTTACCAGGTGGAGCCAACCCGAAGATATTTGGAGGCCGGCTGGGTCGGCCATGTCATCGGTTACGTGAGCGAGCCGACCAAGGAGGAATTGTCCCAGAGCACTCCGGAACAAGCTTTCCGTCCGGGAGGGATCGTAGGTCGAAGGGGAATCGAGAAGCAATACGACGATCTTCTCCGAGGAAAGGACGGGCTGGTCTTTCAGGAGGTAACGGCCAGCGGCAAGATTTTGGGCTCTCTGGAGGAGAGAAAACCTGATCCTCCCGTGGCCGGCGCCGACGTCAAACTGACCATCGATCTGCGCCTTCAGGCTGTGGCCGAGTCTGCCTTGACCGACTATCAAAGCGCAGCGGTGGTCGCCTTGGACCCCCAGAACGGAGAGATATTGGCCTTAGTAAGCAAACCGGGCCTGGATGCGAATCTCTTTGCCGGAGCCTTGTCGACTGCCCAGTGGAGCGAGATCGTGCAAAATCCTCTTCATCCCCTCCTCACCCGTCCGATCCAGGCCACGTATCCTCCGGGATCGACTTTCAAGCTTCTCACCGCAGCCGTGGCTTTGGAGACGAAACTTGCCGACAGAAACACCTTCTTCTCACCTTGCCACGGCTCCTTCCAGTTTGGAAAAAGAGCATTTGCGTGTTGGAGACCGGAAGGACATGGAAGTTTGAGCCTTATAGATGCCATCATTCAGTCCTGTGACGTGTATTTCTATCAACTGGGGCTGAGAGTGGGCTTGGAGAGGTGGAGTCGGTACGCGCAATTATGCGGGTTCGGACAGAGAACCGGGATCGATCTTCCGGATGAGGCGAAAGGTTTTATCCCCACGCCGGAGTACTACCAGAGGAAGTTCGGGAAAGGCGAGTGGGTGAATAACCTGGTGATCAACCTGGCCATCGGGCAAGGGGAGATTTTGGTAAGCCCGCTTCAACTGGCGGTCTTTTACGGTGCGTTGTCCACAGACGGCACGGTTTACGTCCCCCACCTTTTGAAGGAAACCAGCACCTTGGACGGCGAGATCACTTCCACCCCCCCGAAGGTGAAAGGCCATCTTCCGTTTTCGTCGGAGACCTTAAGAACACTGCAGCAAGCCATGATTGGCGCAGTAAACAACCCTTCAGGCACCGGAACTCAGGCTCGAATCCCTGACATCACCGCGGCCGGGAAGACCGGCACCGCCCAGAATCCTCACGGGGAGGCTCATGCCTGGTTCGCTGGCTACGCCCCGGCTGAATATCCAAAGATAGTGGTCGTAGTCCTAATCGAGAATGCCGGGCACGGAGGAACTTATGCCGCGCCGATTGCCGAAAGAATCATGGAGAAATACTTAAAGAAGGATACCGTGCCGCAGCAGCAGAATCACGCAGTGGCAGCCAGCACGGATTGACCTTACTTCTTAGGTAAGGGGAAGAGTTCAGGGCGTATGGATTAGGTGGACCGATTATGATCAGTTTTCGCGGCAAGGATTTTGACTTAACGCTTTTTGTCATAGCTTTGATCCTCTCTTTAGTCGGCGTGCTCTTGATCTATAGTGCGAAGCATTACAGCGAGAATCCCGCGGAGAAAGGGTACTATGTCAAGCAAGCGATCTGGATACTGCTGGGCGTCTCGGCCTGCGTTCTCACGCTTTTCGTGCCATTGAGGCTCTACGAGATCTTTTCGTATGCACTGTATTTCCTTTCCTTGCTGGCCTTGATGCTGATCTTGGCGTTTGGCTCGACCAGGCTGGGAGCGGCACGCTGGGCATCCGTGGCGGGTTTCAACATTCAGCCTTCCGAGTTTGCCAAGATCGCCACCGTCTTTTCTTTGGCCCGGTATCTGACCTATACCAAGCGTTCCATTTACAGCCTCAAATGGCTGGCCACCGTGTTGGGTCTTGCGTTTATTCCCGCGGTATTGATTCTCAAGCAGCCGGATCTGGGGACCTCCTTGGTCTTCTTTGCCATTTTCGTATCCATGCTTTTCTGGTCCGGGGTGCCCTGGCCCTATCTTTTTCTGATAGTCTCCCCTTTCGTCAGTCTGGTGTGTGCCTTTCACTGGCTGTCCTGGGGCCTGTTTTTTCTGCTCCTGTTGGTTCTGCTTTATCGCACCAGACCCGGCTTCGTTATCTCTGTGGGCTTTCTTCTCCTCAACCTATCCTTCGGTATGATCACGCCCTTAATCTGGAACAAACTGCATGATTATCAAAAAGAGCGCATCATCGTCTTTTTGGATCCGGGAAGGGACCCGCGCGGGGCGGGCTATCAGATAATTCAATCCAAAGTCGCCATCGGATCGGGTGGGCTATTGGGAAAAGGATATCTACAGGGAAGTCAGACCAAATTGGCATTCCTGCCTCATCAACATACCGATTTCGTCTTCTCGGTATTGGGGGAGGAATTCGGACTGTGGGGCGGACTCATTCTTCTCGGGTTGTTCTCCTTTCTCATCTACAAGGGAATATTGATTGCCCAAAAGAGCCGAAATGCCTTTGCCAGCAATGTGGCTATAGGGTTAACCTCGGTTCTTGGCTTCCAGATGCTGGTAAATGTCGGGATGACTCTGGGGGTGATGCCGGTGACCGGTCTCCCCTTGCCTTTCGTCAGCTATGGCGGCTCCTCCATGCTGTTAAGCTGGCTGATAGTGGGACTCCTCTTGGCCATCAACGCCAGATGGTCCGATTATTGATGTGGCCTGAGCAAGAGTGCGTAATGGATACGGTTCGTCGGGGTCGGATTCATCCGATCCGAAAGACCAAGATTCAAAGAAAGGTATTGCGACCCAACGTGTAGGATTATTGGAAGCCGAATGTCTTTGGATTTTCATTCTGTATTCCGTATTTTGTGCCTTGCATTTTGCACCTTGAGTTTTTGTGTGGCGGTCGGATTCATCCGGCCAGAAAGCATTTGGAGAGCAAAACATCGGAAACCAAATTGAGGTAAAATCATGCACCCGGTGCTGATCAGGCTTGGACCGGTGGCAGTAAGGACTTACGGATTTCTCTTGGCCTCGGCCTTCATTTTGGGTATTTGGCTGGCAGCCAGAAGAGCGAAGAAAGCGAAGATAGGCTCAGCCTGGCTTCCCGACTTGTCCTTGATCATTCTCATCTCGTCTTTAGTCGGGGCCAGGTTCTTTTATGTCATCTATCATCTCGAGGAGTTCAAAGGCCACGTCTTAGACATGATCAACCCCATTCAAAGCTCAGGGGAGATCGGCATCGGCGGACTTTCCATGTTCGGAGGACTGATTCTATCAATCGTCTGCAGCATGGTCTACCTGCGTGCAAAAAAGCTGAACATCTGGAGGATCGGTGACATCGTGGCTCCATCCGTCATGTTGGGCTTGGGGATCGCCCGCATTGGCTGTTTCTTGAACGGCTGTTGTTTTGGCGAACCCAGTCATAGCTGTTTGGCAGTAATTTTTCCGCCCGACTCTCCGGCAGGATACGTATTTCCTAACACTCCCCTTTTCCCTATTCAGCTGGCTGCCTCATTGAAAGGGTTCCTGATTTTTGGAATTCTCTTATGGCTGGAGAGATTCAAGCGTTTCGACGGCTTTACCTTGTGGTTGATGCTAGCTTTCTATTCGGTAGGAAGATTCACCTTAGACTTGTTTCGCTACTATGAAGACAGCATGATCTTCGCCAGAATAGGCGGGGCACGCCTCACCGTCAATCAGGCTTTGACCATTTTAATCTTCATTCTGTCCATCATCATGTGGAATTATCTGAGAAAGAAGTCAAAAGGAACCCGGACCACGGAGATGGGGCCGGCGTGAAATAATACCCCAAAACCTGCCCTCTATTCTATTTGAGTTTGATGTCTTCCCTCAAGATAAAAGGCTTTCTCCTGGGACTAAAAGACGACCTCTTAGACTTCGTTTATCCTCAGACCTGCCCCATTTGTGGAAGACCTTTGGGCAGAAACGAAAAGGATGTTTGCGACGACTGCTGGAATGTCTTAGCCGTTTTACCCGCCCCTTTCTGTCCGTACTGCAAATCCATTTTCGAAGACCATGAGACATTGACCGGACACTTGTGTCCGCATTTGAGGAAACCTGAAGATCGAAAAATCATCGCGGTCAGATCGCTGGGGACTTTCGACGACCATTACCAGAAGCTCATTCATCGACTAAAGTATGATGGAAAAATCCCTTTGGGCAGGCGACTGGGGCAAAGATTAGGTGAGAAAGTGGCGCAGGAAAAGGAGTGGTTGGAATTTGATTTTGTGATTCCGGTTCCTCTGCACCGCGCTCGGCGCAGGGAACGAGGTTTCAATCAGAGCGAAATCCTATCACAAGGCATCTGTCAGGCAACCGAGATACCTCTGCTGAAAGATCTCCTCATTAGAAAAAAGAACACCCGGGATCAAACCTATCTAAATGCGCAACAAAGATCGGAAAACGTGCGAGGTGCTTTTGCCGTAAAGCAGCGGGAAAAAATCGGAGGTAAAAACATCATCTTGGTGGACGACGTAACCACCACCGGAGCTACCCTGAATGAATGTGCACGAACGGTTCTTGAGGCCGGGGCAGAAAACGTCTTTGCGGCTACCCTGGCTGTTGTCGTGGAATAAAGCGATTTTGACTATCTTCAGGATTGTCAAGCCTCCCCCCTGCGACGGGCGATGTAACGTAGCTGCTTGATTGAAGATTCTGGATGCGACCGGTGACTGTCGTCCGGTTGACCTAAAGGTAAACACTCCAGGTTATGCATCAAAATGGTCCTTGGACAAGTCCTGTTTGTCTAAGGAATAGCAAAAACAATAATCGGGAGGGTAATCGTATGAAGAAACGACCGTCTGCCCTAATGATCTGGCTAATGGCTTATGTTGCATTATCTGTCGCGCAACTCAAGGCTTGCACTAACTTGCTGGTCACCAAGGGAGCTTCGGAGGATGGCTCCGTGATGATCACCTATACTTGTGATGCAGAATTCCTTCCTCATCTGGAGTACTATCCTGCGGCAGATCACCAGCCAGGGGATTCAGTGCAGATAACCGATTGGCACGACAAGGTTCGTGGTAAGGCAAAGCAAGTGCCGCACACCTATGCTGTCGTCGGTCTGATGAACGAACATCAGTTGACCATCAGCGAGACCACCTTTGACGGCCGCGAGGAGCTGCATAATCCCGACGGGTTGTTGGAATACTGGGACCTAATGCAACTGGCCTTGGAACGGGCCAAGACCGTCCGGGAAGCAATCAAAGTCATGACTGATCTGGTCGAAGAATATGGCTACCGCTCTACTGGCGAATCGTTTTCTATCGCTGACCCAAAAGAAGCTTGGATAATGGAGATGATCGGGCCCGATTCCGGTGGCCATGGCGCCGAGTGGGTAGCGCTTAAGATTCCGGAGGGTTACATATCGTGCCACGCGAATAAGGCCCGCATCGGCGAGTTTCCGCTCAAGGATAAGAAGAACTGTCTTTATTCTGCTAATGTGATTTCATTCGCCATAGAAAAAGGATATTACGATCCCAAATCGGGCAAACCGTTCCGGTTCTGTGACGCTTATTGTCCTGCCACACCGAAAAACCAGCGCTACGCCGACACACGTGTCTGGAGCATTTTCCGCCGGGCAGCGCCCTCGCAGAGCTTTTCGCCCGATTACGACCGCGCGGTCGAAGGAGCAAAGCCTTATCCTCTCTGGATCAAACCGGATAAGAGACTCTCTTTGGCTGACGTATTCGCTTTGATGCGCGATCATTACGAGGGAACCGATTACGACATGACCAAAGGAATCGATGCCGGACCTTATGGCTCTCCCAATCGCTCGCGACCAATTACCTGGATGGTGGACAGCCTTGAATATGCCTGGGAGCGTCCCATCTCCACCCAGCAGACCGCTTATTCGTTTGTCTCCCAATGCCGCTCATGGTTGCCGAATGCTGTGGGTGGTGTGCATTGGTACGGCGTGGATGACACTTACACCACGTGCTATTTCCCGCTTTACTGTGGCATCGACACTGTCCCGAGATCATACACTGTCGGCAGTTCAAACAAGTTCTCTTGGGACTCTGCCTGGTGGGTGTTCAACTTTGTGGCGAATTTCGCTAATCTGAAATACTCTTATATGTTGCCGGAGATTCAAGGAGTCCAGCGCGACATCGAAGGAACATTCTTGGCGCTTCAGCCATCGGTAGAGAAAGCCGCGGTCGATCTCGCTAAGTCTGATCCAAAGCTCTTGACCCGCTATCTAACTTATTATTCTGTCAGCCACGCCGAGCTGGTGGCATCTCGATGGAAGGAACTGGGGGAATATCTGATAACCAAATACAACGATGGATATGTGAAGGACGAAAAAGGCCGCCCACAGGAGAAAGGCTATCCCGAAAGCTGGCTGCGAGAAGTCGTGAGGTCACGCCCCAATCAGTTCCGCCTGCCAGTGAAGAGAGAAGAGGTACCTGAATCAATGCTGAAACAATGACAGCAAACCGTATTGGAGTTTTGCGGAAACAAGCCTGGGGACACCGCCTGTATAAAAAGTGAGCGGTCGGAGGAGAAAGCGTCGGAGGTGATGAGAAACCCGGACTGGAATATGGAACGATTCCGGGATTCACTCGACAGTGGCAATTCTCGTAGTCGACTAAACCTGGTTGACCACCTTGCTAACAAATGAACTCAAGACACCCTCCTGATATGCTTCAAAGCGTGGAACCTTCGAGGTATCTCTGTCCCATTTAACCAATCTTATCTTGTCGTCGGCCATTTCTATGGCCGTAATTCCATCCGTATAGAGCGCACATCCGGTGTTGAAATAGCAGGGCACAGGCTTACCCTCTGGGTCCGTCGCATCGATCTCTCTGCCCTTGAGCTTCTCCGATAGCGATTCTTTAATTAACCTGGCTATCTCTTTAAGATTCTGTTTCACCAGTTCCACATTAGTTCGATTGGCATAGATTTCCGCTTGCCGGTCAGCAATTTTGTCCTCCAACACCTCTGCATATGATTTGGCAGCAAAGATAGCACGATGTGAATGCCCACAGATCAGTATCACCTTTGCTTCCTTTGCCCACGAGTACATGACCTGCTCGTAATCCTTCGTTATTTGCGACTTGGTGGCCTCAGTGTGAGGGTCGAGTTTGAGGACCGGTTCCACTTTGCTGTATAGCCGCACCCAAAAACGGCTAAACCAGCTATCTCTGTCCGACTCCGTGCTTCCCTGATGACCGTGTATCAGCAGGATGCGTACGTTGCCGTCCTTGTCCTTCAATTTCAGTGCTTCCGTTGCACCTTGTAGTTTGGGAGGGTTGTTCTTTACGGGATCTTCAAACCTCTTCCATTCAGAATCATGATTCCCGAAAACGCGATACACCCGGTTGTCTCCGAAAGCTTTGATTTTACTATAGATTGTGCCCTGATATCGCTGGAGAATCTTGTCCAGATCAAATTGCCAAAACTCCTCAATGTCGCCCAGCAATATCAGCGAATAGCCTTCTCTGTTGTAATGATCCAACGCCGTCAGAAGCGTTTCCTCGTTTTCGTGGAAATCGTCGGCTCCCCCGCCGTCTCCTAAGTGAATGTCGCTAATGATCGCGTACTTGTGTGCTTGTGTATCAAGCACAGGAACCTCTTCAGACCCCCACAATTCAGCCAGCCTCTGCCTGGTCAACGCTTTATCTTGTGACATGACCACGCCCTCCTGATTATAAACGGTACACGGTAATCCAGATTCACGGATGGGTTAGTTTCACATACAACGTGAATATAATCCGCCGCTACCGTCCTTTTACAGCAAGTATTATCATTTGACCAAGACAATATGGCATGCCAAGTAGGGCTTGTCAAGGACATTTTTTAGAGTTTCGAGCAAATAGAAGGTATCATGACTAATCTTCGGTCTGCGGAGAGTGTACCGGACGCGATAGTGGGAAAACTTGAAGATTAGGGGGCAAACCTACCGATTTCGACGGGCTGACGCACCTTATGAGTCTTTCCGTGCGTGGAGGTAGTCCTATGCACGTTTTGCCGCGGATCGACCAGCCAGCCAGCCGGTAGAAAAGGCGGCTTGCAGATTATAGCCGCCCGTGTCACCGTCGATATCCAGAACCTCGCCAGCGAAATAAAGACCGTCTACCAGTCGTGAAGCCAGCGTCCGCGGGTCAATTTCTTTGACATCCACCCCACCAGCGGTGACCGTCGCCTCGGTAAAGGGACGATGCCCGGTCACTTCCAAGCGAAAATCCTTCAGCCACAGCCGTAAGCTTTTCCGCTCATCTGCCGTGATCTGGTGCCCGAGTTTGTCTGAAGGAATCGCCGTTAAGTCTATGCAAACCGGGATGAGCTTATTGGGAAGCCACTCCTTGAGCAATGTGGGAAACCGTTGCCTGCCGTGGACTCGGAAATGAAGTAAGAGACGCTCGTCCAGTTGCTTTTCGTCGAGATCCGGAACCAGATCAATGGAGATCGTCACTCTCCGTTCCAAGCGCAGAGCGTCCACCATCTGTTTGCTCAGCGAAAGGATCCTCGGTCCGGAAATGCCAAAGTGTGTAAAAATCATTTCGCCGGAGGCTTGGGTTTTCTTTTTTCCACTAACTAAAACAGTGACCTTCACGTTACGTAAGCTCAACCCTTGGAGCCTCGGGGCAATATCCCCGGCCGTCACTAGTGGAACCAGCGCCGGTCGAATGGGCACGATAGCATGCCCCACCGACTCAGCCAGTCGGTACCCATCTCCGGTCGAGCCGGTGGACGGATAAGACGCGCCGCCGGTAGCAACTATGATCGCGTCCGCGCGATAAACCTGCCGAAAAGGACGTTTGCCGTTCGAGACTTTGGCTCTGCCTGGATGACCGCCCGACGCCTCCACCCCCACCACCCTTCCTCTCTCCACAAGCAACCGGTCCACAGGCGATTGGGTCAGGATCGTCACGCCGCAGGCATGGACCCAGCGTGCCAAGGCATCCGCTAATCCCTGTGCGTCATCGCTGGCCGGAAAAACGCGCCCATCCGGTTCGGTCACGGTGCGGACCCCCAAGCTCCCAAAGAAATCGATCAGATCGGAGGAAAAGAACCGGGAAAATGCCTGGCGGAGGAAACGCCCATTCACCCCGAAGTGGGTAATGAAATCCAATAGGGGTGCGGTGTTGGTCAGGTTACAGCGCCCTTTGCCGGTAAGGCTCAACTTGAGGCCCAGTCGCTGCTTCTTTTCAAGAAGGAGCGTTTTTGCTCCCAGTTCGGCAGCCTGGCCGGCAGCCATCAGACCGGCTGCGCCTCCTCCAACCACGATCACCCGACGTTTCGGCACTTGCCTGTTTTTCAATTGCTGCTTTTCTCCGTCGACAATCATACAGTGATTCCGGATTAGCACACGTTTTGGACTTTTACTTGATATATTATATAGGCATTTTAAGCTTGGTTCGCAAATCCTGAATGGAACTATCTTGGTTTTTTTCTCGTAGTAAAAACTGTTAGTTCAGTTCATCGTGTTGTAATCTTGGGTAATGTCTTACCCAAAATGAATTTTAAATGATACGGAGGACTTATGAAGTCGGTATGTCGTTATTTGTTGCTGACCTTGGTCGTGTGTGTTTGCGTCTCAGCCGCTACGCAAGCCCGGGAAAAGCTGCAAACCTTCACGTTTGATGACATTCATTCGATTGACATCCGGACGGTCAGCGGTGACATAGCTATCCGCCCGGGGAGCGAAAGCAAGCTCATCGTCGAATTGAGGAACAACTTGGACGATCCAGACGCGCTTGAGCCGGAAGTTGAGGCGAACAGCGGAGAGCTGACCGTTAAGGAGAATTTCGTCGGCCACGAGACCAGAGGAGAGATTTACTGGACCATATACGTTCCGACATCGGACAGCCTCCGGAACATCAAATGCAACACGGCATCGGGAAGCATTTCCATCGAGGATTTGGAGCTGAAGTACCTTGAAACAGAATCTGCTTCCGGCGAAACGTCGATTGATTCGGTCCAGGCAAAGGATATTGATCTTTCTACTGCTTCCGGAGAAGCAGCCATTCGGGATTGCCGGGCGGATTATGTCAAGATTGGCTCAGCCTCTGGAATGGTCAAGGCCAGTTACATCCGCGCAGATGAGCTTGAGCTTTCCACCGCTTCGGGCAACCTAGTGGTTGCGAATTGTCAGGCGGGCCATATCAAAACCGGTTCGGCATCCGGAGACATATCGCTTGATTCCGGCCAAGCAACGGAGATGGAGCTATCCAACGCTTCAGGCTCCATCGTTGTCAAGGACTGCGATGTCAAGGAGCGGGGCGACGCTTCATCGTCCAGCGGCGATGTGGATCTACGCCTCCGTCATCTTCCATCCGAGCGCATTGAGGCTTCATCTGCCAGCGGAGACGTGACCTTCAGCGTTCCCCAATTTGGGGAGAATTTCTCGATGAGTTTGAAGAAAAAGGCCGGAGAGGGAAAAATCAAATGCCCCTTCCCGTACGACCAGAAGGTTCTTCGATACCATGAGGATCGTGGTTATTATACCGATCGCTTTGTGGTTAAGCGGGGTACTGGCGGGCCTGACATCAAGTTGGCAACGTCGAGCGGAACCATCCGCATAGAAACGAGTGCCAAAGACCGCTGATTAAACTCGTATTCCTGGAAATCGAATCGACTGCAATAGACTGATTTCCCTGTACGGATGCAAATCTTAGGGCAGGTCTTCTGCTCTTGGGCTTGGTTTCAAACAGGCAAGACCGAGAGGATTGGTCTGTCGAACGACGGCAGAATTGACGGCGAGAGGTCTATTTTAGCTCGTCAAATCCACTTACGTGTTTGTATTGGGTGAGGACCTCCCTTCGACTTCGCTTTGGGGTGGCGAGCAGGTTGGACCGCAGTCCTGACGCCTCCTGACTCAACTGTTAGAATCTATGGGAGAAGATAAGGGGTTAGGGGCTGGTAGTTGGTGTTTCCAGTCGCAAGCCCCTGGTCTCAAGTCCCTTTGATAACGGACCAGGGCGTCAGTGACAACCAACAGAGTGACTGCATTGTGCTCACCACCTCTTATCCCACCAATGCTCCCTCTATGACCCCCAACAGCATCTCCGGTTTAAATGGCTTGGTGATGTAAGAGACTGCGCCTAATTCCAGACCCTTTTCTACATCCTTTGCCTGTCCATGCGCAGTCAACATCACCACTGGAATGTCTTTGTACTGCTCATCCGCCCTGAGGATGCTTAAGACTTCATATCCATCGATCTTGGGGCGCACTACGTCGAGGATCATCAAGTCCGGCTTCGCCTGGCGAACTCTCTCTAAAGCCTCCTCCCCGTCGTGAGCGGTGATAACCTGTAATCCGTTCGCTTTCAACCGGAAATCTAAAAGCTTAACGATATTGGGATTCTCACCCGCCACCAGAATCTTCTTGGGCATGGGTTGACAGACCTTTCGTTTCTGTTAGCGCTGCGGGAGGTCGAACCCCGATTTGATGGCTGAGAACTGCCCGTACCAATTGAGTGGATCTGGTTACTCTATTGTTAACAATATATCATAGATTGGGCTTAGGGCTCTATTGAATTTGGCTTTTTGTTCGTTTGTATCTCTTTTTGCTTGTTTGTGTCTTTCTATACCTTACTGGAACACAAAATGGACACAAGAACAAACTCTCTTTACCTACCTAAGGAGTTCCTTCGGTTGGCACATAGAGTGAAGCCTCCAAGTTAATCGCCCTCTGATTGTTTTGCGGATAAAATTTCGTGGTGGGAAAATCGAGGGAATCAGAGCAGGGTTACTCTCATCACTTCATCGATAGTGGTGATCCCTTCCCTTACTTTCTCCAACCCGTCATCCAATAAGGTCTTCATCCCTGTCTTAGAAAGTGCGTTTTTGATCTGCTCGGCTGAAGCTTTAACCATTATCATCTCGAAGATTTCCGGGTTTGGTACTAAAAGCTCATAGATGGCCACTCGTCCTTTGTATCCGGTATTATCGCAGTCGGGACAACCCTTCCCTTGATAAAGGACCACCCCCTCTTCTTTCTCCATATTTAAGTCCTTTAAAATATTTTCTGGGGGATGATAAGAATATTTGCATTGAGGGCAGATTACTCTGACTAATCTTTGGGCCAACACACACAAAAGAGAAGAGGAAATCAGGAAAGGTTCGACTTCCAGGTTCAAAAGACGGGTGATAGCTCCTGCGGAATCTCGGGTATGCAGGGTGCTGAAGACCAAGTGTCCGGTCAGAGTTGCCCGTATGGCTAATTGGGCTGTTTCCGTGTCTCTTATTTCTCCTACCAAGATGATGTCGGGATCCTGTCTCAAGATGCTTCTCAAAGCATCCGCAAAGGTCAACCCAGATTTTTCATCCACATTTGCCTGATTAGTGTGGTCCAATTGATATTCGACGGGATCCTCTATAGTGACAATATTTGTCCCTTCCGCGTTGATCGAATTAAGTGCTGCATACAGGGTGGTAGTCTTCCCACTCCCCGTTGGTCCGGTTACCAAGACCATTCCATGGGGTCTTTGTATCAGTTGATGAAATTTTGTCTGTACCAAGGAAGGCATTCCCAAGTCTCCAGGTTTAAGTTGAGCTTTGCTTAGATCCAAGATACGAATGACTATTTTCTCGCCAAAAATTGTGGGATAGGTGGAAACTCTCAAATCCATATGTTTCTTTTCAGATACAAAAGGTATCCTTCCGTCCTGGGGCTTTCTTCTTTGAGTGATGTCCAGACGTGACAGAATTTTTATTCTTGAGATCACAGGCAGACAAACGCTTTTGGGGAGCGAAGAGAGTTTCCGCAAAACCCCATCCACCCGAAAACGCACGGAAACATCATCTTTCTGGGGTTCGATGTGGATGTCGCTTGCCTCCATTTGAATGGCTTGTGTTATCAAGGTATTTACCAGTTTCACTATGGGCGGCTCTTCCGCAATCCTCTCCAGTTGTAATCTGGATAGCTTCTCCTCATCTTCGAATCCTACGATGTGCTCTACGGCCTTATCCAGAATCGATTTCAAGGGGCTGATTAGGGGGTAGAACCGGTTGATCGCTGCCGTGACGCTCTTCTCGGAGCAGATCATCGGCTCGATCTTGTGGCCCGTTTCAAATCTGATTCGATCCAAGGCAAACAGATCCAACGGATCGGCCATGGCGATGGTGATCACATCTTCTATTACGAAAAGCGGAATGAACCTGTATCGGTGAGCTGTAGCAGCGCTCACCAGCGGGATCACATGAGGGTCTATTTCATAATCTTGCAGGTCCACATGGGGGACCTGCCATTCTTGGGACAAAAACTCCAGCAGAGTCTCCTCCGTTACGTATCCAAGTTCTATCAAGACACTACCCAGATGTTGCTGTTCTTTTGAGCTTATCTCATTGGCTTTATTCAATTGAGAGGGGGTGATGATTTTCTCTCCAACCAGTTTTTCTGCCAGTGTATCGATCAATCCTAAACTTATGGCCTCAGCTTTTGTCTTCTCCATGGTTGCCTCTTGAGTTTGACGGAAGGTTTGCAGCTCTTAGCACTTTAGCATGTTCATTATGGTATTGACTAAGGCATCCATCTCGAATGGCTTGGTGATATACATGTCCGCTCCGGTTTCCTCACCGAGCTTTTTGTCCTTCTCTTGCGTGCGGGCGGTAAGCATGATGATCGGGATATGCTTGTATCTTTTGTCGAATTTTAAAAGCCGCGAGACTTTGTATCCGTTCATCTTCGGCATCATGATGTCCAGTATGATTAAGTCCGGGTTTTCACTTTTGGCTTTGTCCAGAGCTTCCTGCCCGTCATAGGCGGTGAGACATTGATAGCCCTCTTGATTTAAGGTGAACTGCAAGGTGGCGACCATGTCTTTTTCATCATCTGCGATCAAAATTCTTTTCCGTTCCATCTGTTTCACCCCCTTTAGAGGACAGGATTTCTATGTTAGAACCGAGTTGCAATCTACAATTTCAATATGGTTCCTTCACATTTGAATCTCTTTTTCTGACTCCTGTGGTCCCCAAAAATTCTTCCATTTTCTGCAGGATCTGCCCGATGGCAAAAGGTTTTACCACGTAATCGTTAGCCCCAGCTTTGAAGGCGGCTTTTATGGTTTCCACATCTCCCTTGGCAGTGAGCATGATGACGGGGATATCTTTTGGCTTTTCCATGCTTTTGATCCCTCGGCAGGCGGTTAAACCATCCAAGCTAGGCATCATGATATCTAACAGAACCAGATCGGGCTGCAGCTCGTACGCCTTAGTCACCGCCTCCGCACCGTCCTTCGCTTGAATTATGTGGTAATTACTCTGGCTTAAGTAGAAATCCAGCGCTTTGAGGAGGTCCTCATCATCGTCCACCACCAGTATGGTATACATGTTTTTCCTCCTTCATTTCTATTAGTCTTTCCACCGCACTCATTAAGACCGTATCGGAAAACGGTTTGGTGATAAATTCGCCTGCTCCTAACGCTAAGAT
The DNA here is from genome assembly GCA_049694315.1 of Candidatus Zixiibacteriota bacterium. Lineage (GTDB taxonomy): Bacteria > Zixibacteria > MSB-5A5 > MSB-5A5 > SM1-73 > CAIVRH01. Next base: position 5,127 of record JBAVQU010000023.1, on the reverse strand, counting down.
TTTCTCCACGTTGGTGTTGATACTTCCGGAAATCGCCAGTATAGGGATATGCTTGGTATCATCCTCCTGTTTCAGCCTCGAGGTCACCTCATATCCGTCCATCCCCTGCATTTTTATATCCAATATGATCAGGTCCGGCTCGACCTGTTTTGCCTTTTCGATCCCTTCTATTCCGCTGAAAGCTTCCAATACCCCATAGCCGCGCCGGATGAACTTTCGGGAAAGTGCATGCGCAAAGTTCTGATCGTCGTCAATCACCAAGATGGTCTTTTTTCTTACAGTTATACTGGAAAAGTGATCCGTGCGCTCAGCTACTTCCCGCAATTCGGTGGTGGTATTAGCATCGTCTGGGTAGTTTGCCAGCCCCAGGAAAAACTCCACCTCCGTGGATTTACCCTCAATCGAGAAGTTGTGATTTAGAAGATTCTCCTTCAATCTCCTGCAAACTGCAAGTGCGCCCTCTTTGGACGTATCGCCCAAAATGATAAAAAGTCGACCCGACTCATGATCGGGATGGACATAATCACCAGATTTCCAGAGCGTCTTTTGAGCCAGCGTCATCGTATCTTCGGTTATTTCGTTTGCCCTTTTTGCTCCCATCGCCACCTTGATTGCCTCAAAATCTTTGACTTGGAGCAATGCCAGCGAAAGAAAAGAAGAGGATAATTTTGCCTGGTTGACTAAATTCTCTAAATGACAATCGAAAATCTCTTGTTCCTGAAGGAGGGGCAAGACAAATACGAAGTTACTCCCCTGATTTGTTTTGCTCTCCACCCAGATTTTTCCCTTATGCGCTTCCACCAATTTCTTGCAGATGGGTAATCCCAAGCCGGTTCCGGATATATTCCGGGTCAAGGACCTTTCCACTTGATAGAATTTGTCAAATATCTTCTCCGTCTCATGGCCAGGAATCCCAGGGCCGTTATCCTTAACTTCCACTTTGACGAAATCATCATGGGTAAGGAAAAGCATTTGAGGAAGAGGAGACTTAGTTTTGTTAATCAAAGTGGCTTGAATACATATCTTCCCGCCCTCCGGGCCGTACTTGACGGCATTGCTGACCAAATTGGACAACACTTGAGACAGTTTGTCATGGTCGCCCAGAATTTTGGGAATACCCGATGAGATACTCTTCTCCAACTTCATGGATTTTTTCTGGGCTGGCAACGCAAATGTCGACAAGGTCCCTTCTGCTATCTCCGCCAAATCAATCCTTTCAAATCTGAGCTGCATCTTGCCAGCTTCCATCTTGGATATGTCCAAGAAATCGTTGATGATGCGGACCAGCCTATCCACATTCCGAGAAGCCATGGAGAGAAAATTGCTTTGATTCTCGTTTATCTCTCCCGCCTTTTTCAGCAAGAGAAGATCCACTGCGTTTTTGATGCAGGTCAAAGGAGTTCTCAGCTCATGTGAAACCACGGAGACGAATTCGGATTTCAGCTCTTCCAGCCTCTTTTCTTCGGTAATATCTCGCATACTCACCACAAAGCCATCGAATTTTCCTTCTCCGCTTCTTAGGGGAAAGACTAAAATGGCATACATATGGCTACGGATCACCACTTCCTTTCTCACTATATCTTGATGGTCTTTGGTCGGCTGTTTTTCCAGTTTATGAAAATCAACGTCTAAAGCCTTCTCAACCGTCTTAACATCCGGGAATGAATCGGAGTTGACTAGATTCATGATGGAGAATGCCGCAGGGTTCATCACTCTTACTTGAAGATTTTGGTCGACCATTATGATTCCATCTTGAATGCTTTCCACCAATCGATGAGACTGCTCCTCGTTTTCCTGCCTCAAATGCTCTGCTATCTTGTGTTCCGTGATATCGATGGCAATTCCACCAATCCGAATCGGTTTCCCATCCTCATCATAAACCGCGCTCTTTCGGTCGTTGATCCATCGTATCTCGCCATCCGGTCGCACAATCCGATACTGAGTCTCAATATTTCCCCGCTCCAGAAGCTCTTGTGACTCTTTTAGTACCCTGCTTATGTCATCCGGATGTATTGCCTCCTGCCAAATATTCGCATTTTCTAAAAACTCAGTGGCAGGTCGACCGTAAACTCGCTCTATGGCGTCATTGACGTACAAGTATTTGGATCCGTCGGGCAGCGCCGCCCAAACTACCTCATTAACCGACTTGAACAGACTCTGGAAGCGCTCTTCGCTCTCCTTCAGTTCTTCCACCGCCTGTTTATGCTGAGTGATGTCCCGCACGATGGAAAGAACCTCGTCCTCTCCGCTGACCACCAATCTGGTCTCATAATGGCGGACATCATCTCCAATCGGCAATGAATACTCAAAAAGTTGTGTCTCACCAGTTTGCAGGGCTTGTTCAATGGATTGAATAGTCTGTTCCGCTATCGCCTTCGGCAAGACTTCATGCACTTTTCTCCCTAAAAACTTTTCCGGTGGCATTAACAGTTCATTCCCTGCTCCTCTATAATCTACAAAAGTGCCATCCTTGGTTAGTCGGAACATCAAATCTGGTATAGCAGCAAGCAATGCTCGATTCTTCGCTTCACTCTCGTTCAGTTTTTCCTCCGCCTGCTTACGCTGAGTGATGTCCTCCCCCGAGCTTAGCGTTCCTATAATATTACCTTTTTCATCCTTAAGAATGGCATTATGCCAGGCGATAAGAAGCTCCTGGCTGTTTTTGGTCAAAACTGAATTTTCAAAATATTCAGCCGGCTCATTTTCTCCGGTTATCAACCGGTCAAAGACATCTTTCACTTTATCTCTTGTTCCTATGGGAAGAACCGTATCAAACCAGTTCCGGCCGATAAGCTCCTCCTCCTTGTATCCCAAAACCTCATAACCCTTTTTGTTCATCAAGGTAATTTTCTGATCAGCTCCAATCGCCACCATTATGACTCCTGCCACATCCAGATACTTTTGGGCTCGGTCTCTTCCTTTTCGCAACTCCTCCTCTACCCGCATGCGTTCAACGGCATACCGCAGAACCCGAGATACTACTTTTCCATCTACCTGTCCCTTGACCAGATAATCCTGAGCGCCTTTGCTTACCGCCTCCACTGCCGTTGTCTCATCATCATAAGTGCTGGTCAAAATGACTATCGGCACTTCCGGGGAGTGGGTATGCAATTGTTCGAAGGTTGCCAGACCCTGGCTATCCGGTAGCCCGAGATCTGACATCACCACGTCGACCCCCCCTTGCTTCAGCCGTTCCAATGCTTTGGAGAGATTCTCTGCCAGTTCCACATTGAAGGATTTGTCTTTTACCTCAAGTAGCATTTCCTGAATCAACCGGACATCGCCTGGATTATCCTCGATTACCAACACCTGGGTGTCATGGTTTTTCATCTTAAACTTCCCTTTGCCCCAAAGATTAGGTTTACCACTATGGAGTCTGTGCGGGTGGCAATGTCACTATGGTCGACCAGAAATTCTGAACGGATTGGATGATTTCCACAAACTGTCTTAAGTGAATCGGTTTTGTGATGTAGCAGTTTGCTTGTAAATTGTAAGTTTTTGAAATATCTTCCTCAGATTCGGAAACAGTCAGGATCACTACCGGAATGCGCTTCAATTTATCATCCGACTTGATCTCGGCTAAAACCTCCCGCCCATCCTTTTTCGGCAGGCTCAGGTCAAGCAGGATCAGGTCGGGACGGGGAGCAAGAGCATAATCTCCCTCTCGGTGGAGGAAAGCCATCGCTTCCACTCCATCTTTTGCTACATACAGGTTATGGTGCCCATGGTTTTCCTTAAGAACCTTCCGAACCGAGCGCACCGCAGAAGGCTGATCCTCCACCAATAGAATTCTCATCTTCTCCCCGTGGTTTGTTTTGTTTATCCTGAAGGCAGTCTCACAATGCTAAACCAGAAGTCCTCAATGGATTTTACCACCTTGACGAACTGCTCCATATCAAAAGGCTTGCTGATGTAACAGTTGGCGTGAAGGTTATAGCTTTTGAGAACGTCCTCCGCCGCCCTTGAAACCGTCAGTACCACCACCGGTATGCGCTTCAGGGTCTCATCCGCCTTGATTTCTGCTAAGACCTCACGACCATTTTTTCCGGGCAGATTTAGGTCGAGCAATACCAAGTCGGGACGAGGTACGTCGGAATACACACCTTCTTGCCTTAAGAAAGCCATGGCTTTTATCCCGTCTTCGACCTCGTAAAGTTTATTCAGGAGTTTGCTCTCCTTGAGAGCTTCTTTAGCCAGGCGCACATCGCCGGGATTATCCTCCACCAACAAAATGTCAGCCAGCTTAATTTTCCCTTCATTATTCATTTTACACCTCCTCTTTTGGGCATGGTAAAATAGAAGGTTGAGCCTTTGCCCAACTCCGATTCGATCCAGATTTTCCCACCGTGTCGGTCCACAATTTTATGGCATATCGCTAAGCCTATGCCGGTGCCCGGATACTTCTCCCTGGAGTGCAAACGCTGAAAGGCTATAAAGATTCTCTCCTTAAACTGTGGGTCGATGCCCATGCCGTTGTCTTTCACTGAGAAGACCCATTCATTTCCTTTCTCTTCAACCGAAACATGGATGCGTGGTGATTCTTCACCCCTGAATTTGATGGCATTCCCTATCAGGTTTTGGAACAACTGCACCATCTGCGAGGCATCTGCCATCACCGTAGGCAGTTCATCGCTGGTGACAATAGCGTGATTATCCTCGATTACCATACTAAGGTTGACGATAGCCTGTCCCAGCCCGGTATGGCAATCAGTTGGCTCTAAAGGCTTACCCCGAGCGCCCACTCCGGAATAGGCTAAGAGGTCATTAATCAGACTCCTCATTCGGTTAGCCCCCTCTGCGGCAAACCGGATGAAATCTTTGGCATCCTGACCCAGTTGATCTTTGTAGCGCTTTTCTAAAAGCTGGGTGAAGCTTGCCACCATGCGCAAAGGCTCCTGCAGATCGTGCGAAGCCACATAAGCGAATTGTTCCAGCTCCTTGTTGGAGCGTTCCAAATCAAGAAGAGTTTCCTTCAACTTATCCTCCGCCCGCTTGCGCTTGGTGATGTCCCGGATGTTGCACTGGATCACCTTCTGGTGGTCCACTGTATAGACGTTGCTGACGAACTCCACCTCGATCCGCCGCCCATCGGCGGTTTCCAGCGGCAAATCCTCGTAGCGAACGTAT
>JBAVQU010000022.1:0-8682 GCA_049694315.1 Candidatus Zixiibacteriota bacterium | reverse complement strand
GCCGTAAATTGCCGCTTGGCCATCCATTCCCTCCTTCTAAAAGCCAACTCGTAAAATACAAAAAACAGAAGAAAACCGCCCTAATTCAATCAAGCCCAAAAGTCCAATTCTAATTTAAGCAGAACAGATTTCGAAGATCTGCAGGAAGAGAAGTTCTCAAGTTATATGACCAACCCCCTCTTTCCCCCTTGACAGGGGACCAATCACAGCCTTTCATCGTCCGCTGGTCTTATACAGATTCTGGATGTAGGCTATGTCGATTTTCTGAAACAGCCGCACAGGAGGGAAAGGGGAATATAGGACGTCAATATTATTCTGTTGGTGCCGAAACACCCGCCGGAGATCGGCAATAGAACAATCCTCGATTCTCTTCCCCAGATTGATCATCAGCAGAAGCGGGATGCCCGCCTTGGGCATGCCGTCAAAATAGACTTCCCCGGCATGTTGAGTGGGCGCATAGATCACGAACTCCGAGCTGACCGGCTGCGATTTGATGGATTCCTCTGACCTGGTCTTGACGTCATAATAACAGCGCTGGGCCAGCAGATCTACCAGGCTGGAGACTCTCTCCGTTATCTCATGCTGATAAATCAGGCAAAGCTGCTTTACCCGCACGGTGTTACGGTAAATGTCTCGAAATACAAAAGGGTGAGCACGGCACTCTTCCCGTACTGCAGTCTGCTGCTCCTCACAGACTTCCTCCAACCTGCGGTTGAAGAGGCTGGCCTTCTCACACAAGTCCGGGCATTCAGTCTGCCTCAGCTCAGCAATCATCTGCGAAAGCTGCTGGTGATCGGCTGGCTGGATGGTCTTCATCTCAAAGAGAGCATCGAGCATCTGCGACAGGCAGGTCAAATGGGTGTCAAATTCGTCTCTGACGGAAGCGGGCATTTCCGGACGCGCATCTTCTCCGGCCACGCCCTGGACCGCGGCAAAAACGGTGGGAAGGGGACGAAGCAGTTGAAAAGGGACCACCGAGGCTTTCAGCGTAAACATGATCGACTGATACATCTTTCTCTCCTTTCTCTGGACCCGACAGACAGAACCTGCACTTGGGTCATAGAACTGGGTTCACGAACAAGAACCTGGGCATTCGAAGCTCTCAGATGCCCTTCAAAGTCCTCTTCTTCCCCTGCCTGGTTTGTGCTTTCAATTGTAAAATATCGGTTGACATACATGAATCAAAATGTTATTTTGTTGCCAAATCGTATAGTTGTTCATACATAGCCTCTGCTTTTCATGTGAGGCCCAGTCGCAACTTGGATGTGATCTTCGAGAGAAGGCCTCCCAACTGCGGAGGAGAAGGGAGGAGACATGGACTTGCAGGCGCTACGGGGTTTCTATTGGGCCGGGGTACACTCCAGCTTTTCCAAGGCGGGAAACGTCCTCAATGTCGGGCAATCGGCGGTCAGTCATCAGGTGAAAGCTTTGGAGGAAGAACTACGGGTTAAATTGTATGAAAGGGAGGGTCGTGGAATCCGGCTGACTCCTGCCGGCAGGATGCTTATGGCTTACGTGGACATCGTGCTCCAGACTTTGGATAACATCGAAAGCCATTTTGCCGAGCTGGCAGGCTCCCCTGAGGGAACGGTCACCATGGCGGCATATCGAGGAATAATGCAATATAAGCTGCCGCAGGTGGTCCACAGCTTCAAGAAGAAGAATCCGGAGATCCGGCTGGTGATAGTAAACAAACCTCTGGACACGGAGATTTTGGATATCGTGGCGGCTGGAGACGCAGATTTCGGCATCACTTCTTCCTGGAACGACTTCATGGATCTTGCTTTTTACGAGGTGTGGTCCTACGACATGTTTTTGTGTGTGCCCGGCAACCATCGCCTGGCGGGGCGTCGGAGAGTAAGCTTAAAAGAAATTGCCCGTGAGCCGCTGATATTGTACGAACCGAAGAACTCAATCCGCAGCCGGATAGAAAACATCCTCAAAGAAAACCAGCTTGGCTGCAACGTGGTGATTGAGACCAGCGGAGCCACGGTGATTCAGGAATATGTGAAGATCGGGCAGGGCGTCTCCTTAGTCTCGGGGCTGGTCACCCAAGCCACCAGTGATCCGGCATTAGCTTACGTCCCGGTCACCGAACATTTCGGAAAACTGGGGTACGGGGTCGTTCTAAAGAAGCGTAAATATCTCTCCCTTCCGGTCAGGAAGTTCTTGCAGGAGTTAGGGTTAGGCGACAAGCTGGCAGCAGAGAACTGGGAGATATAGCGGCTCGATAAAATCGAGAGTGGTTGCATCCCTCTGCAGCGGAACCTCACGAGGACAGTAACTTCTTCAATTCTGAAAGAGCGTGGTTGGCCGAACATCGGAGGTAAGATGGCAGACCTAAGAAGAACGTAAACAATGACTTCAAACCCTCTGGTTAGTTGGCAGGTGAAGGAGGATGATTTAACTTGTGAAGCGGTTGAAGGTTAAACAAAGAATGTGGATAACTTTAGTCCTGTCAGCGGCAATATGAATATGTAACTGCTTGTTGAAAAACAAATTAACAGAATTTCCACAATGTTCTAACAATTATCAACATTAGAGATACATTATGACAAAATACGTGATTATACCTATTTGGATCTCTCGGTGGCTGGATCGGCTTTTGGACCGTCAATTCGATGTGCCGCATTGGTAGATGAGTTTTTCATGGTGCACTTGCCGTGAAACATCGCCCCTTCCTGCACTATGAGATTCTGGGTGGTGATGTCTCCCTCAACTGCCGCCTTGGACTGAAGCTCGATTTTTTCCTTGGCAAAGACATTTCCGGTAACCTTTCCACCGATTACTGCGATGGCCGCGGTCAACTCTGCTTCTATTCTGCCGCTGTCTCCGACAGTCACAGTCTCCGTGGCAGAGACTCTCCCTCTTACCACACCGTCAATTCTCAACCCCCCTTGGACCTCCAAGGTCCCCTCTATCACGGAATCCTTTCCGATAATGGTATTCAATCCGCCTTCTCCTTTGTATCTCTTGTTTTTCATCTTTTCAATGGGACGATGGTTTCAAGAAGTCTTTGGGGTCAATGGCAATGCCATCCTTTCTGATCTCATAGTGCAGGTGGGGTGCTGAGCTTCTGCCCGAATTTCCGGAGAGGGCGATGACGTCACCGCGACGGACGGTGTCGCCGATGTTTACTAAGATCTTAGAATTGTGCCCATAGTAGCTCACATAGCCGTTCCCATGATCGATGGCCACTAAGCTCCCGTAAATGTCGTCCCACTTAACTAAGGAGACTTTGCCATCAGCCGTCGCTCTCACCTTTGTCCCCACCTTCGCGGCGATGTCCACTCCCGGATGGCCTATTCCGAAATCCGACATGTTTCGAGAAAACCCCTGGGTGGTCCATCCTTCTATGGGCGGACCGGTCGACATGTCGGTAAGAGAATCGGGCTTGCCCCCAGCCATCTCCGCTGATGCCATTCTTCCTTCCTTCTTCGCGCCTACTTGGCTGACGACTTCCTTGGTTAGCGACTCGGTCTTTGCCGGGTTAGAAAGTGCAGGAGCCATCGCCTTTCCCTCATACTTGATGCCTGCTAAGTTTGCCACCCTTTGAACAAATGCTCTGTATTCTTTCACCTCTTTCTCCAACTCCACCACTTCGGCGTTGTACTTCTTTAGGCGCTCGTTCTCTTGCCTCAGCGATTTCCCCGCAACCACCTGGTACAAAAGTCGACCGTGGAAAACGCTGAAGACTATGGCCAGAATCAAAAGCAGGCCAACCAACGACAACAAAAGCCCACTGGTGAAGTAAGAAAATCTGAACTTTAAGCTCCGGGGGCTGCCTTCAGGGACCACCAGGAAGCTGACGTATCTTTTGGACATGTTCGAACGCCTTCAGAATCTCTGTCCTGTCAACTTTCCATAAGGGGGACAGGCAAAGAGAAGGTGGCTACAGTACGATCTGCAACAACTCTATTATTCTGGACAGATCGTCTTCTGAATAGAACTCTATCTCGATTTTGCCTCCCTTTCCCTTCCCGATCACTCTCACCGACGTTCCGAAGAATTGCTTCATTCTTTCCTCAATCTCAAGAAAGGCAGGAGGGGTCTTTGACCTCGGCCTAACGCTATATGCCTTCTTCTTCCCATATACCAATTGCTCTATCTGCCTGACTGAAAGTCCCTCCTTGATCACCCGTCTGGACATGGCAACCTGCTCTCTCTCATCGGGTAAGGGCAGTATGGCCCGGGCGTGACCTTCGGAAAGCTCTCCTTCGGAGACCGACTTTTGCACCTCCTCCGGCAGGTGTAAAAGCCTGAGGGTGTTGGCAACCGTAGATCGGTCCTTCCCTATCTTCCGGGCCAGCTGCTCCTGCGGAAGGGCGCATTCCTCCAGAAGCCTCTTGTAGCCTTTGGCAGTGTCGATGGGATTCAGATCCTCCCGTTGAAGATTTTCGATCAAAGAAAGCTCCAGCATCTCTTCTTTGGAGAGCTTGCCCACGATGACGGCGGAGATCCTCTCCCAGCCCAGTTTCTTAGCTGCGGTAAGTCTTCTCTCTCCCGCCACCAACTCAAACTCCTCTCCCACCTGCCTCACCACCACCGGTTGAATGATCCCTTTCTCTCTTATGGAGGAGGTAAGCTCCTCGAGCTTCTCTTGGTCCATCTTCGTGCGTGGTTGGTAAGGGTTCGACTTGATCCGGTCTATGGCCAACGCAAGCAGTCCTTTCTGTTCTTGCTCATCCGGTCTTGTCAGGGCGACAGGAGCCTCGGGAATTAACGCTTCTAATCCTTTGCCCAAAACGTTTCTGCTCATTTTCCGCCTCACCGTCTTTTCATCTTTCATCATCCATCATCCGTCATCGTATTCTGGCTTTATCTTCCTTTTTCCTTCTTCCTTTGCCTTTATCCGTAATTCGTCATTGATTTTTGGTTCTATTTTCCTTGTTCCTTCTTCCCTTGTCCTTATCCGTCATTGCTTTTATGGTTTAATATCTCTTCCGCCAGACTCAGGTAATTTTCCGCTCCGGTGGATGCGATGTCGTAAAGGATTATCGGTTTGCCGAAGCTGGGTGCCTCCGAAAGCCTCACGTTTCTATTTATCACCGTCTTATAAACCTTGTCCGAAAAATACTTCCTTGCTTCTTCTGTCACCTGTTTACAAAGGTTCAGCCTTCCGTCATACATGGTAAGAAGGACACCCTCTATCTGGAGGCCGGGATTCAGGCTCTTTTGCACCAACGTTATCGTATTCAAAAGCTGTCCCAACGCTTCCAATGAATAATACTCGCACTGAATCGGTATAAGGATCGAATCTGCCGCCGTGAGCGTGTTGATGGTTAAGAGCCCCAGGGATGGCGGAGAGTCTATCAAGATGAAATCGTACTTCTCTCTGACTGACTCCAAAGCCAACTTAAGCTTCTTCTCGCGAGCCGACACGTTCACCAGCTCCAACTCTGCCCCTACTAATCTTAGGTTAGAGGGGACAAGGTCCAGAAAAGCAAGGTCTGTCGTTTGAATGACCTGTTCTAAAGGGAAATCCTCAATCAGCACTTCATACACGGTTTTCTCTAACTTGTTCTTGTCGATTCCCACGCCGGACGTCGACGTGGATTGAGGATCGATGTCTACCAACAGAGTCTTCTTTTCGGCCACAGCCAGGCAAGCAGACAGGTTGACGGAAGTAGTGGTTTTGCCCACCCCTCCTTTCTGATTGGCGATGGCAATTATCCTTCCCACACTCATCTCCCCACTGGTCGATTTCTTGTTTTGACTGCACCCCCCGGCATTTCTTCATACATAACCATATTTCTGACAAAAAGCAAGAGATTTTGCGACAAAAAAGCCTGCCAGGGTGGATCAATCGTCACGGAAGAAATAATCCTTGTTTTTCCGCAGGAAAAGGCATAAGATGTGTGAAAAAGGGCACAGACGATGAGACTTTGCATGGGCATTCTTGACCTAGGTTGAAGCAGACAAAGTCAGTAGAAGGCCCCGAGGGACTCACATCCTTGTGGACCGAAAAATGGCAGGGTCTGATCTACCATGTCTTTCAAGGGGTCAGCGCCATACAGGACGAGAAAGACCAATTTCGCGGAACTTCGCAGCCGGCAAGCTGTAGAAAGATGGGCCGATCAGTCGGTGGACGTTACATGAACAGAATGCTCAGACGAGTTGCGTTTATGTGCGCATTCTTCGTTTTATTGGGCTCAAGCAGCAGTCTGTCCAAGGAGGTCCCACGTTTTGCCTTCGGTCTGGGAGCGGGATTTCCACAACTTTGGTTCGCTTCAGCCCGCGTCGGCCTCGGCCAGCGGCTGCAAACGGGAGTGGGGTTTAGTGATTTTTCGGTCGGAGGCGACCACGTGAGAACCTTTGCCGGCGACGTTCAGGTGCACCTTACTGTAAGGCAGATTAGACGACGGCCATCCTGGTTCATAAACTTGGGAGGTTCCTACATGACCGACGAGAATGTTACGCGCCGTTTTGAGGATGTCTTTGTATCGACAGGCAGTGGATTGGAATTTGCGATTCTAAGACATATCGGATTTCAGCTTGATGGCGGAGCATGGATTCGGTTGAGCCACAAAAAGATACAGAAAATGCCGCTCTCGGGCTGGTTCTCGGATTTGGAGCTTAATGTTCCGGTTCTTCCCTACATCCGGCTCCAGGTATTTTCTTTCTGGTAGATAGCTCGGCGAGAATTCGATTTTTCAGCTGCGGAAACAGGGGTTGGGAATTAACCCAGGAGACAATTGGCTCGCAAACAATTCATGTAATATTAGGTGTGGCGAAAACAACCTTAAGACTTAGCCAGAAAGGAGACTCCTTATGCCGCGAGTAGCTCATTTTGAAATCAGTGCGGATGACCCGGAGCGTGCCGTAAAGTTTTACCAGAAGGTGTTCGGCTGGGAGATAAAGAAATGGAATGGACCTATGGAATACTGGTTGTGCATGACCGGACCTAAGGAACAGCCGGGCATTGACGGCGGGATTATGAGGAGACAGAACCCTCAAGCTCACACCGAGAACACCATCGACGTCCCGTCGGTGCCCGAATTTGCCAAAAAGGTCATGGAGCATGGGGGAAAGGTAGTGGTTCCGAAGATGGCTGTACCCGGGGTGGGTTACATGGCTTATTGCATGGATACCGAGGGAAACGTTTTCGGAATCATGCAGGAAGACCCAAGCGCCAAGTAGGCGTAAGAAGGGTGCCATGCGATTGGCAACAACCTGGCGGCCCCTTGCGCTGCCAGTCTTCGGCAATGTTTCAAGCCTGTGGGGACATTAGCTGAAACGGGCTACGGGAGGAAGCAACCATCAAGATGACAACGGTCTTGTTGGACGCCGGTGGGGTTATTCTTGACGAATCGGAGCACGAAAAGGTGCGCGGCGAGATCGTCGCCGAAGTGCTGGGTGCCGCCCTTTCGGAATACTCCGTCAGCATGTACCAATCAGATATCGAAGAGGCGGTGAGATGCTTCTGCCCCAAAACCTACGAATACGTTTTTTGGAAGCACCTGAAGAACGATATAGCACTTTTTGAGCAGCTATATGCCAGATACTTGGAAACCTGGCAGGATTGCAAGCCACCGCTAAAGCTGTATTCAGGGATTGAAAATGAGATAAGAGAAATAGCCAGGGACTTTAGGATGGGCATTGCCGGGCAGTATGGCCGGGAGATACTCAGCCTTTTGGAACAGAGGTCGATCTTGGACTGCTTTGCCTGTCGCCTGACTCAGGAGGACTTTCCCATAACCAAACCCGACCCACGGTATTTTGAGCAGATTGCACAGGCATTTGGGGTTGCCCCGGAGGAGTGCATCATGGTAGGGGATAGGATAGATAACGATGTAATCCCGGCAAAGCAATTAGGAATGAGGACCATCTTGATTCGTGTTGGTTTGCACAGAAATCAGCAACCAAGAATTCCTTTCGAGATGCCGGATGTGGAATTAGATGGAGTTACAGGACTGGCAAAAGCTGTGCGAAAACTGGCGAAACCTTGAAACTCTTGGGTTTGTGACAGACACTTTGTCTGCCACCATGGAGTATGACGGATGAGGACATCCAAGATGAACGCAGTATGGTCGCCCGACGAATAAAGCAGAAGGGAAAAGCTCTTGATTTACAGGCGGTGAGAACATAAGATATGGAGAAACGAAATCGCAGACATCTTATTTCTAGTTTCTGAGGAACAGGTGAAATTATGTTTGGGCATGTAACGTCAGGCGACACGTTGTTTAACGGACCAAAAGGGGAATAGAAATGCAAAAAAAGAAAACGGAAAAGCAGAAAACTAATAGAGTCGTTGAACTCTGCACGGGTGGGAAAGTAAAGAAGGCTTTGGAGCTGGCAGACGTCAAAGATGTAAAGGATTTACTTGCCGTGGGGGTCGAGTTTGGTCAGAGTGGGTCTTTCGATCTCGCTGAAAGGATATTTACGCGGGTCATCAAGCTAAATCCAAACGATGATAAGGCATGGTATAACAAAGGGGTAGCACTGGTGAATCTGGGGAGGTATGAGGAGGAAATCAAATGCTACGACCAAGCTTTAAAGATAAATCCAAACTATGATACCGTGGAGTGAACCTTTTTTTTGGGCAGGTTAGGATAGTTTGGCGGTTCACTTTTTCGTTCCTCAGCAGAGCTTCGAACTCGTTAGGCGGTCGATAGCCCAGGGAGGAATGCAATCGTTTTTCATTATAGACATCCCAAAGGAATCTATCCAGACGTTTTTGGG
>JBAVQU010000021.1:0-126571 GCA_049694315.1 Candidatus Zixiibacteriota bacterium | reverse complement strand
TCCTGCGTTCATATTATTAAATCCACTTCCAAAAAGCAAGGAAAAAACGCCGCACACTGTCCACCTATTTTGCGGTAGACAATCGTGCGAGCTTCTTAATTGAAAGATTCCGCTTTAGGGGACGGTTGAAGAATTCTTTTGAAAGGGCTGAATGCCCTGCCCTATGAGCGATAGGTTGTTATGACCCATAGGGGGCGGGAATTTATCCCGCCCACTCACGTAGGGACAGGGCTTGTTGAGCTTGCGAAATCCCGCTTTTGCGGGATCCCTGTCCTAACTTCAATTCAGGACAGCCACACGGTTCGACAAGCTCACCGTCCCTGAGCGAAGTCGAAGGGAAGGGCTGTCCCTACGCATTGATGCAGTTTCAAAGCATTGGAGGTAAAGCTCCTGATGCAACCCTATGGCAGTGGGTGGTAACTCTTCAGCCCTTCTGGTGGCGGTTGGGCTTTGTTCATGCGGATAATGGAGTAACCGAGGGTCGAGTTTATCACAGCTTCCCGTAGCTTCCACAAAGAGGGCATAATTCGCAGCTCAACATCGTGCTCTAACAAGGCAGATAGAATATTATCAATTTTAGTTTCAGCCATAGGGATGACCGGCTTGCGTGAAATCCAGTAGCCGGCAACTTCGTCAGCAAGTGTGAAGCCATCAGAATCAAACTCGTATTGGCAAAGGCATTTCTTTTGAATTTCCGGCAGCCAACGAGCTTCAATCGCTATAACGTGCTTGGCGGAAGTGCCAGACATCAGTCTTTCAACGTCCTTCGGGTCACTGCTATCTTTTGCAAAGAAGGTTACTCTCGGACAGTCCCGGGGAAGCAGATAATTGTGCAGATGATCATAATCAATAGCCCAAACCATCAAACCCTCTTGCTTAGCGCTCTTGCTCGGCGCAGGTCGAGGGTCAAACCTTTTGATGCCTGGCTTGTCGCTGATATGATAAAGTTTAATCTTCATTTACATGAAACCTGACTAAAGTCAGTTAGAAATGGCCTGTTCTTAGCCACTTTAGTGGCGTAAATTCCAAAGCCTGACTTGAGTTAACCACCCCTGTGTCCCCTCCTTGTTTAAGGAGAGGATTAAGGGGTGGTCGTAACTGTTTTACAGTTTCCTTTGCGATCCATTTGATATCAAAATTCTCCAATAAACCCCCTCCCTTGATGGGAGGGGGTTAGGGGGAGGGTAACTATATAAATATGCAAACTCATTTACCACAAGAATCGGATCTTTGACTACTCCAGCACAAAGATATTCTTCTTAGCGCACATCTCCTTAAGTATCTTGGGCCATACGGTGACGCTGACCTCTCCCAAGTGCGCCTTCTTCAGCAAAGCCATGTAAGTGCGGGACTGTCCGATACCTCCGCCGATGCTAAGCGGAATCTCGTCGTTCAAGATAGCCTGGTGATATGGCAGTTTGAGGAAATCAAGCTGGCCGGTCATCTCCAACTGCTTTTTGAGCGTCTCTTTGGTAACGCGGATGCCCATAGAGGTTAGCTCGTGGCGGCGCTTGGTTACCGAATTCCATACCAGGATATCACCATTCAGACCGTGCGTGGGTTTGCCATCTTCGGATTTAGTCTCCGTGACCCAATCGTCATAGTCTGCCGCCCGCATCTCATGCGGATAACCGTCCTTGAGGGTCCAGCCGATGCCAATGATGAAGACGGCGGGATACTTCTGCAGGATGGCCGTCTCCCGCTGTTTGCGCGGCATGTCCGGGAACATCTCGAGAATCTCTTCGGCATGCAGGAACTTCAACTCTTCAGGAAAACTCGGATACTTGTCGGTCTTTAACTGAGGGAAAAGCTTCTGCAAATGTCTCTCTGCTCCGACCAAAACCTTCCAGATCTTTCGTACCGTATCCTTGAGATAGTTTAAGTTGCGCTGGTCGGCGGTCATCACCTTTTCCCAGTCCCATTGATCCACATAGGCGCTGTGATCGTGGTCGAGGAAATAGTCCTTGCGCACTGCCTTCATGTCGGTGCACAGACCTTCACCCGCCTTCATCCCGAACTGCTTTAGCGCTACACGTTTCCATTTGGTCGCGGCCTGGACCACCTGGGCATCGATCGGATGCTTGTCATAGTCATTCGAGATATGGAACTGGATGGGGGTGCGCGAGCCATCCCGATCCAGATAGTCATTCACGCCGCTCTCTACGTCGACGATCAAAGGAACCTGAACCATGATTAAATTCAACTCTTTGCACAGATTCTCCTCGATGTAGCTCTTTGCGGCAAAGATCGCCTTTTGCGTATCCTTCGGGCTTAAAAGAGAGCTGTAGTCCTTAGGCAGGATTTTCTCCAAGTCCTCATAGTTGCCTATGCCGGGTCCGGCTAAGTCTGCCTTCTTGTCTGCAATTGCCATTACGTTTACCTCCTTTGGTAAGATGGCTTGATGGTTGGCTTATGTTGGATTTCCCTAACGCAAAGTCAGCCTGGTATAAATCTGGTTATGTGGAAAGATTCGTGTGCTGCGACTCCTTCCAAGCGCACACTAATATACACCGATCCGCGTTCGTGTCAAGTCCTTCGGAGGATCATGCTCTCAGCAGAAAAAGAAAAGCCCCGGGGTACGCACAGGGGCTTTTCCACACGAAAATGTCATGAAAAACTATTTCTTCGTGGTCTTCTTCGTGCTGCTGCCTTTCTTGGTGGTTTTCGGATGCTTGGAGCCACAAGGCATTTGTTCTCACCTCCCGCGATCAGACGACCGCCCGTCTGGGCGGAGGTTAGATGGTTAAAGGGCCGGTCCTCGGTAGCAGTTTTCGAAAACTGCCGGCTCTTGATTTTCCGCAATCTATCGGGTTACTTTTCCTCCTCCTCTTCTTCTTCCTCCTCTTCGAGCTCTTCATCCTCGTCTAACGGCCCCATGTTGGCACATTCTTCAGAGCAGTACGGCTCGTCGTCTTTCCAAATGGGTTCGCCTTTGATCTTATCTCCGCACGAAGCGCAGTGCATTCTTCTCACCTCCTAACAGACTGCATCCGTTAATGATAAAAAACAAAATCTCTTAAGATATCTTTTCTTTGCAGAACATCACCCGGTGAAAACAAGATTTTCAAATGATTTACGCCAAAATTCGGCGAATTAATATATATTTAGGTCCGGCATGTCAAGAAAATTCTTGCATCGGGCAGACTTTTTTGACCTGGGAGATGACCTGTGGCTGAACAGGTGGCCGGCAACCTAAAACAGGAGCACTCACTTCACCCAATGAGTACGACAGGCTGCTTCCTTAGTTTGGGACCTTTGTTAGCTCAGCTCCACTCAAAACAGTCCTTGTGTATATCCGATATTATCGGCCTCTGTAACAAAGAACGATCTCTCAGCGTAAAGTAAGCGGAGATCAAAAGGAGGAGTTATGAATGAACCG
This sequence comes from Candidatus Zixiibacteriota bacterium, assembly GCA_049694315.1. Lineage (GTDB taxonomy): Bacteria > Zixibacteria > MSB-5A5 > MSB-5A5 > SM1-73 > CAIVRH01. The sequence continues at coordinate 123,192 of JBAVQU010000021.1, read as the reverse complement.
GCTGAAAAGGAAGGGCGTCACGGGACGCTAGTGGGGGGATTGATTGTGTTAGGTTTAGGAATTGTCTTCCTGCTGTCGAATTTGGAGATTATCCCGGATATCGGCAGGATGTGGCCGCTGGTTCTGGTGGTCATAGGCATTGCACTGGTCGTGGGATCCATTCTGAGGAGGACACCCCCTCATAGTTGATCACGATAGTGATGTTGACATAGATGGCCTCTCTGTCGAGTCCGTCCTTCCGGCGCGAATGAGTGTCTCAAGAGAGGCATTCGGAGGTGAGCAAGAGAGAGTCCGGCGGTGCGCTGACTTAACGTTAAGGGGACGGCGTCTTTTCGTGTCAAGTTAGATGGGGCAGCCATACAGAAAGGGCGGAGTTGAAGCTCCGCCCGTGCAGTTTCCGGTGGGATGAAATCAGATCAGATACAACCTTTCTGAGGAGCAGGCCCTCCCCGAAACAAGTAATTGGTAAGATAGATCACGTCTCCTGCGCTTATGGCGCAGTCATTGTTCGGGTCTCCGGCTGCGGCTGGATGAGGGGCCAGTCCTCCTCTAAAAAGATAGTTGACCAGAAAGACTACGTCTCCCGCTCCTACTTCACTATCACCGTTAGCATCACCCCAGACATAGGATGAGGCTGTGTTCCCAAAGATCATATTCGCCCCTTCCCAGTTACTGACTGCGAGATCGGGTTTGAAGGAGTAATGGTAGTCGAACAGAATCTGGGACACCGGAGCGGCGGCGACGGAGACCCAACCAGAGGCCAAGTTGCAACAGTACCCGGTTAACTGAAGCGTGTCTCCATCCACTATAACCTGCTCTAAAGAATGGGCGGGATAGTGATCAAGATAGAACACTTTCTTGGCCCCATTTCCCGGATGCGCTTCGCCCTTGACGTTTTTCACCCCGTCTCCATCCACGTCGGCCCAGACCATCTCTTCCACCACCGCTGTGTACTTGGAGCTGCATTGCCAAGCCGGGGTGGTGGTCAGCATGCCTCCAACGTTTTCATATATCTCCGAGAATCCCCACCATCTGCCTGCGGCCAAATCCTTGTCGCCATCGTTGTCCACGTCGCACCAGGAGACGGAGGAACCGTAGCCTTCCGTGCTCGATCTCCATACGGGAGTGGTCTGTAATACACCTCCGACATTGTGATACACCTCAAAGTAGCCGGGTTCGCCCAATTGGTTGTTGTTGGCTACGGCCAGGTCCAGAAAGCCGTCATTGTCCATGTCTCCCCAGTCGATGGTGTTTCCGTCATAGTATCCGCCGGAATTCCAGGAGGCATGATGCTCGATAGAATCTCCATAATTGTAGTATATGAAGACCGGTCCGACCGAACTGATGAACGACAGATCCAAATCCCCGTCGTTGTCCACATCCGCCCATTGCACATCATAACAAGGGGTGCTATCGACGGAAATCCACGAGGGGGTGCGCTCCAAAGTACCATTGTGGTTGTAATAGATCCTCTGATGCTCGTAGATGCCGTGGTAGGATTCTCCGCAGGCCACTGCTAGATCAAGATCGCCGTCCCCATCGGCATCGCCGAAGGCACAGGCAAAGGTGTGGAAAGAATCGGCAGACTCCCAGGAAGGAGTGGTCTCTAACGTCCCGCCTCTGTTCATATAGATTTGAATAGTGGTCTTTCCCCATGCGGAAGCGATGTAGTTGGACACCGCCAAGTCGGGGTAACCGTCGCTATTGACGTCTCCCAGCGCGGAGTGACCGGAGTATTGGGAATTGGATGAAGCCCAGCCGTGGGTAGTCTGAAGATAACCTCCGAAGTTGAAATACACGTAGTTGGGGGCTTGCGCCATGTCGTTTCCGTTGGAGACGGCAAAGTCGAGGAACCCGTCCTGGTTGATGTCCCCCCAATTTGCGCCGGTGGAGTATACGCCGGTCTCGGTGGACTTCCAGAAGGGGGATGGCTGGAGAGGAATCACGGCGGGACACAATCCATAAACCGTTAAAGCCAAGATGGAACCAATAAGCAGTGTCTTCATTGCACGGCACCTCCGGGCTTGGGTTGTTGTGTTGACCGATGGCGGCTTTACTTGCGACCAACTCTTGGCGCCGGTCCTTCCTTATATAGATAGTTGACGAGATAGATCACGTCACCGGTATCGACTCTTGTATCCCCATTGACGTCTCCGGAAAAGAAAGGCAGGGGAGGTTGGCCGCCCTTGAAAAGATAGTTGATCAGGTAAACCACATCTCCGACGTCAACTCGCTGGTCATGGTTGGCATCTCCCCGGATGTAGGGCTGTACTTGGAGCCTAAACACAGGGTTCGGATTTCCGGAGACCTGCAGTGAAGTGTCTAAGGACGAATAACCCGGATGAGTTACGTGACAAGAGTAATGACCGCCACCCACTGAGTTGAAAAGAAAAGAGCCTGCCCGGTTGGTGGTGTCTACAGCGGACAGCTCCACCAGTTGGATTACGCTGCCGGAAGAGTCGGGCGGATTGTCGGATAGACCGACTTTTCCGGAGACTTGGAAGTAGTTCTCCACTCGCACCTGCATGGAGTCGGAATCGGAGCCACCGTATCGGTCGTGAGCAGTCACCTTTACCCAGTAGTATGCATTGGGAAATTCCCCAGTGCGCCAGGAGCAATTCCGGTCCGAAGCCTCGATGACGCTGTCTCCGTCCGTGTTAGTGACAATAAAATAGAAATTCCTGTAATCGTAATCTCCTTGACTCTGGCAGACGGCGTCCTCCTGGTAGACGACGTCCACGTTCTGATCCCAGAAAAGGGTGTCAGTGAAGATGAAGGAGAGAACCGGGCCAAAAGAGAGGCTGTCGTTGAAGATGGAGTATTCAATGCGGTAAGGAATGAGCCGCCAGTCAGTACGGTTGATCTTGTCATAGATCTTCGAGACGATATCCACGTCACCCGAAAGCGGACTCCCTGAATTGAAATAGGTGTGAGTGTTATTGTGACAGAAGGCAAACTTGTCGCTTTCTCTGGCATTTTCGATCACCGGAGGATCAGGGTCGTTGATGGGGGTCAGCTCATCCAGGGGATTCCCTATGAATTTCCAGTCGGCTGCCCAGGTGGCACCCTGGTTTCTGATCTTGACGAAATGCAGGTGATGGAAACTGGACGTGGGCCAGTATACCAGATTACCCAAATAGTCCCCAGGCTGAACCGTGTCGCCAACCTGGACCTGGATGGTGGGTTGATCCAGATGGGCATACAGCCATCCGTCGCACCATCCGGACCCCGCCGAATCGCCAATCGCAACCCGCCAGTGATACTGGGCCGAAGTGGTGAGCACCGCCTTGACAATGCCGGCCTTTACGGCATAGACGTGAGTGCCAAAGGGTTGAAGAATGTCTATACCGGGATGAAAATAGGAAGGGTCTCCGTAGTTCTGGTACTCTCCGTAGTCGTTTCCCAAAGGAAGGGAGACGTTACTCGGATTAAATGGCCAGCGAATGGCTTCTGCTGGAGATAAAAAAAGAATCACAAAAAAGAGAGATAAAAGGGCAATTTCTAAGGTTTGTTTCAAGCTGTATGATTTTTGATCCATTCTGTTAGTTAAAAGTAGAACCTGTTGATAATTTCGTAACCTTGTAACTTACATAAGCTTATGCTGATTGTCTTATGTTTTACTTCACATCACTTAACGACTGTATACAAGCTTAGTTTTTCTTTCTCTCTTTCATAATCATAGCATAAAAACCGAAAATGTCAAGATGCCATTTCGGGTTTTTGCTTGTAGTTGGGCGGTAATGGTGTTGCTCAGTGATTCGGAAAGCAAAACCAGTCAAAAAATCAAAATTTGCCAATATTATACTTGACAAAAGGCTTTAGTACAAATATAGTTGAATTGACCAAATATTTCGACTAAATAGTTTCTAAAATCCCTGACCCAATTTCACCGGAGGTGAAAAGAAACAAGAGGCGTGGGGTGAGTTTCCCTTTTTGTTTTCTGTTTTCTAATTTTTACTCTTTAAGGTATTTTATCCTTTTGTTAATCTATTTCAGGAATTGTGCCGCAAGAGAGAAGTCCGGAGGGAGAGGATTCCTCCTTTTCCAAATGGAAAATCCGAGAAACGGATCCGCAGGATAGGACAACCATTCCCCGCCGTTGGCGGGGTGGGATCCGAACAAAATACTCTTATCAAACTTTCTAGAAACAGGAGGTCTTTATGTCAAATTGTCTGATTAGAATGGTTTTATAGGCAGTGTTTATGGTGAGCTTTGTTGAACTACTTTTTGTGTTGTGGGTCGAACCTATCTTTGCACAACTTGACACTGCCTGGGGAAGAACTTATGGCAGGGGGTGGGTGCTGTTATGCAGATGTAAATAAGATAACCTTTAACTATCTTAATAAAGGAGTTTCAAAATGAAGAGAAATACTATATTCTTGTTGGCGGTGATGGCGGTTATCTCTGGATCATTCTCCCCATGTTGGGGTCTGTGCCCAGAGGAGCCAAACGATCCCGAAAAGTGCGATACCCTTTATGTGGAAGAGTGGGCACCGGATGCATTATTTGGGCCACCGGGACTGCGTTTTGTGAGAGTACCGCTTTATGTCACCCATGATGTTCCGAATCCGGTTACAGACTCCATCGCTGCTTTTGTTATTCCTCTGTGCTTCAGCCATACCAATCCAGACCAGTATTGCAGTGTGAGTGCATACTGGAATATGGCTTCCTTTGGTTTCCCCCCTCCGCATCCCCGTAGTATTTTCCGTCATCTCGTGGAGGACGGAGACACCATCCACAACTGGATGATGGATCAATTTGAAGAAGGGAATGAGGAAGAGTGGGCTCTTATCCTGAACCTGGATGGGACCTCTCATTTCTGGCTTGCGCTGCTTGCCAGTGGCGCAGAGGATCAGTATTTCGGAGAAAGAAGCAGAGTCCTTTTAGCCACCATGACCTTTAAGATACAGGACACCATGCACGTTTGTATAGACAGCTGTTTCTGGCCTCCCTCGAGCCACCTTAGCTTCATCGGAAATGATAGACATGGGAATTCTTATACCTATATCCCCAGGCATAACCTACCGCATTGCTTTTATGTTAAGACAGAGTTAGGTCGGATTTCAGGAACAAAGTTCAACGATATTGACGGGGACTGTGTTCGAGATTCCGGCGAGGTGGGATTACCCAGATGGATGGTCACACTAAATCCAGGACAGCTTGCTAACCTGACAGACTCCGCTGGAGATTATTCTTTCGCTTTTCTGCCACCAAATACATACACCATCAGTGAGGTGGGTAAGCCATACTGGGAACAGACCTGCCCCGCTCCCCCAGGCACTTATGTAGTCCCCTTAGACTCAGCACAGACGGTAACAGGGAAAGATTTCGGCAATAGAGCACTCGTTAATATTCAGGACCTGAGTATTACCGTTGCCGGTGGGGTTGCCAGACCCGGATTTGAGAAGCTCTATGGAATAAGCTATCAAAATAAAGGCACTGCCACAACCAACGACACTGTGATCTTGACACTCCCTCCGGAAGTTATTCATTCGGAAAGTAGTGACGACGGTGTCTATGACGCCCCCACTCGCAGTGTGACCTGGAATGTCGGCGACTTAGCTCCTGGATTTATCGGATGGCTCTGGACAAGGGTTCAAATTCCCAACACCGTCCACATTGGAACGATCTTGACATCAACCGCCACCATCGAGCCAATAGTCGGCGATACTACTCCTGCGGACAATACGGATGAGGAGACGCAAACTGTTCGTGGTGCTATTGATCCAAATGAGAAGCTGGTAACGCCGGAGGACGGAATTCTTGTAACAGATAGACTCAGATATCAACTCAACTTTCAAAATGTAGGCACAGATACCGCCTTCAACATAGTGGTCCGCGATACCTTGGATAGCAATCTTGATATAACTACTTTGGAAAGCGGAGCCAGTAGCCATTCCTATGTGTTCGACATCGCTGGTCGAGAGTTGAGTTGGACATTTGCAAATATCAAACTACCTGACAGCACCACGAGCGAAGCTAAAAGCCACGGTTTTGTCTCTTTCAAAGTGCGCCCCAGGTCAGATGCACCTAATGGTGCTGACATCCAGAACAAAGCGGCAATCTACTTCGATTTTAATCCACCGGTCATCACCAATACCGTGCACAATCGCATCTACCTGTGTGGAGATGCTAATAGTGACGGGGTGATAAACGCAGGAGATGTGGTTTATTTAGTAAGCTATCTATACAGACGTGGCCCAGCACCTGTTCCCTTAGAAGGTGGTGATGTTACTCGTGATGGAATCGTTAACGCTGGAGATGTAGTGTTTCTGGTCACTTATCTATATAGAGGTGGACCGCCGCCATGTAGTTAAGAAATAGAGGGAAGGGATTCACCCTGAAGAGACTGTTGAAAAACTACCTTGGTCCGAATCTGGATCCTGCGGATAGGGCTGAGTGCCCTTCAGGATGAACCCTGCCCTATGCATGATAACCTAATATCGCACATAGAGGCAGAAATTCCCTACGGGTCTCCGTCATCCCGATTCAAAATATGATTTTTTCAACACACCCTGAAGGTTTACCCTGTGGACTTGTCCCCTCCCCGAGCACTTTCCTTCTTGATAATACAATGAAGTTGCACCTATGGAGAATCGGTTACAAAATCCTGAATTTATTCTTTGAGGAATGCTTCTAAGATAACATCATCGCCCGATCGAAAAAACTTAGGTGAAGAAAATGAAATCAGATTCTTTAATCTTTGCAGGGTGGAGACATCAACATAATTCATTCCCGTTCCTATGATTTTTGGGGCAATGACGATCACCAGATGGTCAGCCAGTCGTTTCTTTAGAAAAGAGCTGATTATTTTTGATCCCCCTTCGACTGAGACCGACCTAACATCTCTTTTTCCCAATTCTTGCAAAAGATTTTGTAAATCGACTTGGTTGGCGCGGTCCTTTTTTAACACCCACACTTTGGCGCCTTTAGATTGGTATTCTTTCATCTTCTCTTCATCAGAAAGGGATGTAGTAGCAATGATGGTGGAGAGTGCCGCTTCTCCTTTAAGAATGTTTGAGTCAAGAGGTGTTCTTAGTTGACTGTCGACAATTATCTTCTTCGGATTTTTGCCTTTGACTAAACGAACGGTAAGTTGAGGGTCATCGCGAATAATAGTGCCTACTCCTACTAAGACGGCATCATGCCCGCTTCGCAGTCGATGAACAAAACGAAGAGAAGATGGTCCGCTGATCCACCTGGAATCACCAGTGAGGCTGGCGATCTTGCCGTCCAGAGTCTGGGCGAATTTTACGGTGACGAACGGCAGTCCTGTACGCCGAAATTTGGCCTGAGCAACCTTCTTTATGTATCTTTCGAGCTTCCGGACATCTTTGTCTGTTAGGACACGAATACTCTTCATGGCACTGGCGCGAGTCTTCTTCTTTCCTGAAAAAGAGTAAGTATTCAAAACTCTGTTGTCAAGACATTATTTGACAACCGAGCCGAAAAGTGAAAGAGAAGAGAAATGCGGCAAAGTGTCGGATCTGGCATTCAACCAAGATTCATCACAAGGGAATAGCTGGGGAGTGGTTCACCCAAGAGTGAAGTCTTCCAATTCTATCCTTCCAAATCTACGCAGTTGCAATAGCTCCGCCAACCCGGACTATTTCAATCTTCTTCTATTTTTTCCGCCGGAGGGAGGAAAGAAAGGTGAAGAATTCTTTTCAACTAACAGATTTTTCTCTTGACCTCATTTTTGACTCGGAGTATATTTGGGTCGACCTCAAAAGAAATAGCCTGTGAGGGCAAGCTCTGGATCCCCCAAAAAGGATAGATTTTAGCCCCCCTATCCGCCCAGAGTGAGCCCTCTTTTTTTGTCCAAACCCGGAGCCATGGTGCAATCCTCCAATGTATCTTTCGAAAATAGAATTTGTGTTTTGCACCTCTTCTTCTTATAATTGTATCGGCTTTTGGCTTAATGTCATAATACAAACTATGATGCGAAGACGAGGGTACTGGTTGAGATTTGTCTGGCCTTTCTTCCTGGCGTTGTTTGTCTGGGGATGCGTGGGCAAGATGCCGGATGATGACGTGGCGTTGATAAAGGTGCTTTTAGGGAAACTCGAAAGAGGAATAGACCAGAAGAGCACAGCAGTGCTGGACTCAATAACCATAGACAAAAAGCTCAACCTTGCGTCACGGCTGTTGGACAGCCTATCTTCGGGAATAAAGTTCGAGAATGCCCGCATTACCAGCAAGATGTTCGTGGTGCTAAAGGACAGCGCAGAGGTTTGGCTCAAGCTGGGATTGAGCATAGAATCGGGACATATTGCAGAAGGGCAGGAACCCGGTCAAGTTGAGAAGCCGCTGAATCTCTGGCTGACCAAGAAGAGAGGGAGATGGAAGATAAACGGCTTTAGCATGGCATCAGCCAGCGAATAATGACGTTTGCATGAGCGGTGCCATTTGTCTGGAAAGAAGCAAAATGCTGGACATAGACGAAACCATCGAGAATGAGATAAATCGGGCGGTGGGCTTCATCCAGGAAGCGCTCGACCAGGAGCCTTCTTATTTGGAAGTGGAATCCGGTGACGACGAGAAGGAGCCTCTGCTTTTGGATAAGAACTTGGACGAGCTTTCTTTCCAGACAATAAAGGAGGAGGAATTTGGAGGGAAAGTTGCGGCGGTGGACGGCGGCTCCGCCACTGTGGTTAAGGGAAGATCATTTTTGATCGGCGTCTATCGGGTGGGTGTCGTGATCTACCAAAAGGGGAAAAGGATTGATCAGAAGATCATACCTCTGAAGTTGGAGATCATCTCCCAAGCCAATCTTCACGAAATATATGTCTCCGGTTTTCGAGAACTCACCGGAGAGGAACCGTCCGAAGCTCCGGCAATGGAGAAGATGCTGGATCGGCTGCGTCTCTTCCTCGAATGGAAGCTGGCTCAAGAACTGTTAGATAAACTGGATCGCGGCGACCTGCTTCTGATTGACGGATCGCTCAAGGCAAGCATAGCGCCGCCCTACAATTTCTTGCTGCGATTTACCCAGAAAGCCAAAGAGAAGGGGGTTCATCTGGTGGGCGTAAGCAAAACCAGTACGCTTTATTGGGGAGATAAGGCTCCTTTGATTCCGGCTGTGATGAAAAGAGGGGAGAGGTTCTGCCCGAATTCAAAATGGTTCTGTCAGCTTTCGGATGAGCAGCTTCGTACCGCTACGTCGAGTTATTTCGGAAGGATTTATGTAGCCAAATTGAAAGCTTCGTCTGATTTTGGTTTCCGGATAGATGTAAACAGATATGATCCTGTGGATGTCAATTTGATTTTCCCGTTTCTATCACATCTCTCCGGCGACCCGGCCTTCTTGGGGTATCCTTATCCTCTGGCGGCCGTTCATCACCTGGCCAGAATCACCCTCTCGGAAATTGAGGATATCAAATACAAGCTTCAAGCCAGAGCATTCGAGGCCGGCATTTCCACTGCTGATTGGGATCTTTTGTTCACAGATTTTCATGAGATATTGAATGCGGACTTGAATGGATGAGGCCCGGACCGTTGGATAGGGTCATGGATTTTCCTCCTCACTCTGAGGGAAGGAGAATCCTTTTGTAGCGGTCGGATTCATCCGACCCGATTGGGCTTGATGAATCAAGCCCCCACGAAATTCGATCAAGCAAGGTGTGTACATGGACTACAAAGGAAGAATCGTCGGAAAAAAGATCACGGAACTCTATTTCCGAACCTTCTACGAAGAGGACCTTCATCTCGGAGACATTCTTCTGGCGGAGGATGAGGAGAGAAAGCTGCCCCATTATCTCCGGGTGGTAGACGTAAGCTACGGCGTGGAAGCCTCCGATCCCAACTGGGCGGAGAGAACTGCTGGAAACATGATGCTTTTGGACAGACAGAAAGAGTCATTCCAGTTTCACGAGAAGGAGAGAAGGCTTTACAAGGTGGGCAAATGCGTTCCATTAGGATATGTCAAAGCCAATGCTTTCAGAAAGCCCAAGACTATCCCCTCTCATTTCTCCAGGGTAAGAACGCCGCAGAAAGAAGACTTTGAATTTCTGAAAAAGTTCATGGGTGATTTGGAGGTAGGATGTCTTAGGTCAGGGGAAGAGGTTTTCGACTTTCCGGTGGGTATCTCAGGTGACCTGTTTCCCTATCATATAGGGATATTCGCCACAACCGGCATGGGAAAAAGCAATCTGATGAAGGTTCTCGCAGGCACGGTTCTGGAATCCGGCAAATACGGGATGCTGATCTTAGACCCACATGGCGAATACTACGATGGGGGCGGCGACCCGACTCATAAAGGGCTGGTGGATCATCCTCTGGCTCAAAGGCAACTCAGAGTTTACAGTTCACGGGATTTGAAAGGTCCGCATAACCAGCTCAAGATCAGCCCAAGGGAGATAGATATAAAAGATTTCCGGCACATTTATGATTTCACTCAGCCACAGGTGGAGATGCTCTACGCTTTGAGATTCAAATATCATGAAAGCTGGATGGAAAAGACCAAGCAAATTGATATCAAGAACCTGATAATCGAGCTTTCCGGTGGGGGAGGATTTTTCGAATCGACGGCTGGTGTAATCCAACGAAGAGTAGAGCACATCCTGGGACTTCCATTCATTCACGCAGACCCAAAACTGTCAATCACTAACAACGTGATCAACGACTTAGAGTCGGGCAAGCTGGTTTTGGTAGACACCTCCAGTATGTCCGAGCAGGAGGAGCTTTTGATATCTGCCGTTTTAGCCCGCGCCGTCTTTCACCATCACAACCGGGCATATCAGGACCCGGTCAAGTTCAAAAACCTTTTACCTACCATCATCGTGATGGAGGAAGCCCAGAGGGTGCTTTCGCAAAAGGGAAGGTCGGACATAAATATCTTTGCCCAGATTTCAAGGGAAGGGAGGAAGTTCAAGACTGGACTCTGTGCTATCACCCAGCAACCCAAACTAATTGACGAGGAGCTGCTGTCTCAATTCAACACCTTGTTCATTCTGGGTTTGGCTGATGAAACAGATAGAAACATAGTGAAATCCTCTGCCAAGCAGGATATCTCCGATCTGGGGACAGAGATTCAAATGCTGGAGGCGGGTGAAGCGCTGATCACTTCGCCTCAGTCACCATTTGCCGTCCCGGCAAAAATACATCTTTACGAAGAATGGTTGAGACGCCGAGGTGCGGAGGAAAAGGCTTTCGAAAAACCGGCGATAGACCGTGAGTTCTTTTAGAATCATAGGTGTTGGAATGCCAGCGGCTAACTTAAGTTAGTTGCGGGTGTTTTGTCCTGCGCCCAGACGGGCGTCCGTCCGGACGCTTCGCTCGCCATGACGGTAATCTGACTTCTTGAAAAAAAGTCTCGTATTTGGTTCTGGGTAACAACTGGAGGAAGATATGCCTCGGATCTACGTGATGGTGTTCATCGTATCGGGCTTTTGGATTCTCTCGGAGATTGGACTGGGTCTTTTTACCCATTCTTCGAGAAGAGAAGATGTGTCCAGCCGCGAAAGTACTTCTCTGAAGCGGCTTTGGTTGGTCATTATTCCTGGTACCGTCGTGGGCGGTTTCTGGTGCCCGCAAAGGGTTGGACTGGTGTGGCTCGCCCGCGATTACGTCATGTATGGCGGATTAGCATTGATAGTCTTGGGCCTGGTAATCAGATGGAGAGCCATATATACCTTAAGAAAGTATTTCACCGTGGACGTCTCGATACTTGAAGATCACAGGATTGTCAAAACGGGCGAGTATAAATTCATCCGCCATCCCGCATATGCCGGAAGCTTGCTTTCCTTTTTTGGGCTAGGTTGGGCATTGGGAAACTGGGTGAGTTTTTTGGTCATATTCCTTCCCATATTATGGGCATTCATTCGAAGGATGAATACAGAAGAAAAGGTACTGGTGGCGTCTTTGGGAGAGGAATATGTAGACTACATGAAGACCACGAAGCGACTCATCCCGAAAATATACTGACCTCAGCACCAGTGCCGACGCTGAGTTCAAGTCGGGTGTCGCCATCATAGAGTCGATCTTGCAATGCGATTCGTTCATATATCCGATACACATCTGGGGGCCGACGGATTTTCCCGCAAATTGTCTCCTTCCGGGTACAATCAGAGAGAGGAAGACATCTGTAATTCCTTTCAAGCTGCGGTGGATCAGATAACCAAGCTCAAACCGGATTTCGTCCTGCACACCGGCGATCTTTTTCACTCGGTGAGGCCCACCAATCGAATCATTAATTTTGCCGTAAGACAGATTCTGCGAATCGTCAAGTTGCCGATCCCCATGGTGATTATCTCAGGGAATCACGACACCCCGAAGCAAAGATCAGTGGGATCGGTCTTCTCGTTTTTCGAGGTCCTCTCTCCGCATCTCCACCTGGTATACAGGAACCAATATGAGCTGGTAGAACTTGACCGCGTCGCCATCCATGCCATCCCCCATTGTCTAAATCAGGAGGACTTCGGCAACGAAGTGGCAAAGATTGAGATTGGCGGCGGACTGCCTCCCGCGGACCGGAGAGGCGAATTCAACATACTGATGTTACACGGGGTGGTGGCCGGTATTCCAGAATTCTCCATGGGAGAGCTGGCCGAGCAGGAGATTCCGTCCTCGTATCTGAAGATGCCTTTTGATTACGTAGCGCTGGGACATTATCACCGCTTCTGCCAGGTCGCCCCGAGAGTCTACTACGCCGGATCGACAGAGAGACTGTCTATGTCAGAGCTGGGACAGGAGAAGGGATTTGTGGAGGTGGAGCTAAAAACTTCCGCCAACGGCAGTCCGCCGTCCGCCGTCCACCGACCGCCGTCGATCCAACCAAGGTTTCATCATGTTCCCACCAGAGACATGATCGAACTCCCCCAGATCAATGCCCGGAGCCTGGATCAAGAGCAGGTCTTGCAGGAGGTTGAAAAGAGAGTTCAAAGTGAAGATATTGAGGAGAAGATAGTCAGACTGAAAGTTACGGACATTCCGGAACACATATACAACTCTCTGGACTTTCGGGCGCTCACCGATCTGAAGTCAAAAGCCCTCCACTTTGACCTGCGATTTGAGAAAAGAGAGGAGAAGGCTAAGGATCAAGCAGGCGAGACATCCATCGGAAAATTGAACGTTGAATTCGCACGATTCCTAAGCCAGGTTCCGGTAGAGAATCTGAATAAAGACAGATTGCTGGATTTGGGCTTGAAGTATCTATCCGTCAAAGCCGCGGAAAGTCAAGATGAATGATGTACCGCCCATGACGAATGACGGATAACGGATGACGAATAGAGGCAAATTCTTCATCAATCATCGGTCATGGGGCATAGGATTCTACGGATGTATCTGAGAAGCATTCGATTAGAGAACTACAGAAGGTTCAAAGAGGCGGAGCTTGAGTTTCCCGACGGGATAGTGGGAATCATCGGGAACAACGGCGCGGGAAAGTCCACCTTGATGGAGGCCATTGCCTGGGCCTTGTTCGGGACGGATGCCGCGCGCACCAGCAAAGACCAAATCAAATCCATCGCCGCCCGAAAGATGGATGCTTGCCGGGTGATCTTGGATTTCGAGATGAACGGAGACAATTTTCAGGTAGTGCGGGAGCTGAAGGGAGCATCCAATTCCCTGGATGCATCCGTGTTCGTAAACAAGAAAGTGGCGGCCAGAGGAAACAACCCGGTCAACGAGCTTATCGAAGAGACTTTGGATATGGGTTATCAGGCCTTCATGACCTCCTTCTACGCCAAACAAAGGGAGCTGAATGCCCTTTCGGATTTTCAGCCATATAAAAGAAAAGAGCTTTTGGCGCGGATGTTAGGAATTGAAACCGTGGATGCGGCTTTGAAAAATCTAAGATCGGACAAGAGGGAGCTGGAGCTGAAACTGGATTTCAACCGGAGTCATCTGAAAGATAAGGGGGAGCTGGACTCGCAAAAGAAAGAGAAGTCGGAGAATCTCGGTTGGTTAGAGGCTAAATGCAAAATCATCGGGGAGAGGTATGAGTCCGAATCCGCCGCCCTCAAGGACGCCGAGGAATTGTGGGAAAAGCTGAAAGCCAAGCACGAGGAGTACGTCCGTCTTGGCCAGCTTAAGAGCGTCAAGCAGACCGAGAGAGGAAGCCAGGAGGAGCAGCTGAGATCAACCGAAAAAGAGAAGCTGAATCTTCAAGCTTCGGAGAGAGAGAGAAGATCGCTGGAGGAGTTGCTTGATCCTTATGAGGAGATTAAAAGGAAGGTGTCTCTTTTGGATGAGCAAAAGGCAATGGCTGAGCACCGGAGGATCATTCGAAATCAGATCAGAGACATGTCGAATTCCATCGCTTCTGACCAACAGAAACTTGAGTCACTGACCAAGCAACTTGAATCCAAAGATACCTTGGAGAAGAGCCTGAAAGATGCAAAAGAACAGCTGCTTTCATTAGAGAAAGGGTTGGATGAAACCAGGAATCTTTATATGAAGACGGAGGCATCTTTCAAGTCAGCCAAAGATGAGGAAGGCAGGCTCAAATCGCAGACGGAACAGATAGAAAGGCTCGGCCCCAATTCAATCTGTGATCGCTGCCTAAGGCCCATGGGATCCGATTATGACCAGATTCGGCAGCATCTTTTAAGTGAACGAAATCAGTTAGGTGAAAAACTGCGGACTCTGGAGACGGAGAAGGAAGAGACAAAATCCAAAGGTCAAGACCTCAAGAAAGGGAAGATCGAGCTTGAAGCGCAAAGAGAGCGGCTACAAAGAGACGTCGAGAATCTTTTCAGGCTGGAAGGGGAGAGGCAAAATCTGGACTGGGGGTTAGTCGAAAAGGAGAAGAATTTGGCTTCGTCAGAGCAGATTCTTGAGGGTTTAGGAGACGTGGAGTACGATCCTTCCTATCATGAAGCCATAAAGCGGGAGTTTGCCAATTTAGAGAAGCTGAAGCAAAAATCAACTGAGCTTGCTTCAGAGGTGAAGAGATTGCCTCAATTAGAGACGCACCTAAGCGAACTCGGACATAGAGTAGAGGTGTTAAGAAGTGAGGAGGAAAAGGTCGAAGAAGCCATCGCAGACCTCGGATTCTCGGAGGAAGAGTACAAAGCTCATGAGCACGAGTTAGAAGAAAAGAGACAAGAAGTACATTCGAGCGAATTGGCGCTGAAAGACGTGACCTATCAGATGGAGATGCTCAAAAAGGAAATCGGCCAGATTGAAGAGGAGATCAAGAATACTGCGGAGTTAGAACTGAAGATTAGAACCTGGGGGAAGGAACAGCGACACTTGGAGAAGTTAGATTCCCTGTTCTCGGATTTCCGGCTTTCCCTAATAGGACGCATCAGGCCGACGCTCTCCCGCTATGCAAAAGATCTTTTCCTGGACCTGTGTGAAAACAGATATGAGGATTTCGATCTGAACGAGGACTACGAGATATTCATCTCTGACCGGGGAGAGAGATTTTCCATCAACCGCTTCTCCGGCGGAGAAAACGATCTGGCCAACCTGTGCCTGCGCATCGCCATCTCCATGCTCATCTCCGAATCCAGCCAGGCGGGCTTCTCTTTTGTTATCTTAGACGAGATCTTTGGAAGCCAGGATACGATCAGAAAAGAGAACATTCTAAACGCATTAGCCCGTCTAAAAAACAGATTCAGGCAGATATTCTTGATCACGCATATAGAGGACATCAAAGACTCAGTGGAGAACTTGGTTTACGTCACGGAAAACGATGACGGCACCAGCGACGTGACAGTGCAGTGATACAGGACATGCTTCTGAAACTACAGGAGAATCTGGGTGCTCGTTTCCTTCCGTAGTTTGCCGACAGAGAAGGTGAGAGAAGGCTGCGGGCAAAGCTATAATCTGCAGACTGAGGTTTAAGATGAAAAGAAAGCCATTGGTCTCGAAATGGACCTGGTACGCAGTTTTCATTTTGGCATTGTGCGTGCTGGTTTATACCCTCTATCCCTTCCCCAAGGGATTGAGGGTGCAAAGAGTGATTGATGGGGACACCATCGAGTTGAACAACGGGGAGAGAGTCCGGTACATCGGGATCGACACGCCGGAGAAGGAAGAGCCGTTTTTCCGGGAGGCAACCCAAGCCAACCAGGAAATGCTTCGAGGGAAAAAGATCAACTTGGAATACGACGTTGAGAAGAAAGATGCTTATGGGCGGGCTTTAGCTTACGTGTGGGTGGACACGCTGATGGTCAATGCGGAACTGGTCAAAGAAGGCTTGGCACGCGTATATATGATCTCTCCCAATTTGAAATATCGAAACCGTTTCATCTCTCTGCAAGAGCCGGTCCGGAAAGCAAGGATAGGCATCTGGTCCGTTCCGGTGGCGCCCGATAAGTATTATGTCGCTTCCAGGAAATCCGAGAGGTTTGTGTTTCACCGACCGGAGTGCGAATGGGCGAAAAAGATAAAAGGCACGAATATGCTTCGGTTCGATACCCGAGACGAAGCTTTGGCCCAAGGCTATAGTCCCTGTCGGACGTGTAAGCCATAAGCGGTTTTTCCGTTCCCACAGGCTAAAGCCTGCGGCTACCGAGACTCCGATCTTTTCTTCCGCATCGCCACCTAGATGGCGACATCGGCGGCTTTCTCTTTCGAATTAGGTGCCATCGCCGGTAGGATCTACCTTCTCCCACTTTTCAAGAGCTTGCCCATTTTTCATACAGTCTTTCCTGCTAATCAGAAAAGACTGCAACTCGTTTGGATTATTCCGATAAGAAATATGGCTCTCTCCCTTTGAGGGAGTCTTCCCGACACGTAAGGAGGGGACTATGCCTTCGATTTTGGTGATTGAAGACAAGGATAGCATGAGGGAGATGCTCTCCAAGACTCTGGAAGCCGAAGGATATGAAGTCGAGACCGCCCGAGACGGTGAGGGTGGGCTGGAGAAAGCCAGAGAGAAGAAATACGATCTGGTCCTGTCTGACTTGAAGCTCCCCCAGATAGACGGAATCGAAGTGCTGTCGTCGCTGAAGCAAATGGATGCCGACGTGTCCGTGATCCTGATGACCGCATACGGCACCATCGAAAAGGCAGTGGAGGCCATAAAGGAGGGGGCATTTGACTTTCTGACCAAGCCCTTCGATACGGATCATCTGACCGTCATGATAAAAAGGGCGCTGGAGAATCGACGATTGGTGGCGGAAAACGTTCTTTTGCGGCAGGAGCTGGGGCATAACTTAGGATATGCGGAGATAATCGGAAAGTGCGAGAAGATGCAGGAGGTTTCCCGTTTGATTCAGAAGGTCGCACCTTCCGATACCACAGTCCTCCTCTTGGGTGAATCGGGAACCGGAAAGGAGCTTTTCGCCCGCGCCATCCACAGCTTGAGCGCCCGAAAGACCGGTCCGTATGTGGCCATCAACTGCGCCGCCATACCCAGAGAGCTTCTGGAAAACGAGCTTTTCGGATCGGAAAAGGGAGCCTACACCGGATCGGTAATGCGAAAGATGGGAAAATTCGAGATCGCCGAAGGGGGGACCATCTTTTTAGATGAGGTGGGTGATCTGGATATCGCGCTTCAGGCCAAGCTTCTGCGGGTGCTTCAGGACCAGACCTTTGAAAGGCTGGGTGGAACCAAGACCATAAGGGTCGACGTAAGGTTGATTGCGGCATCCAACGCCGATCTGAAGAAAGCCATTGAGAAAAAGGAATTCCGGGAGGATCTCTTCTATAGACTATCCGTCTTTCCCATCACCATTCCTCCATTGAGAGATAGAAGAGAAGACATTCCCGAGTTGGCCGAATACTTTGTGGGTAAGTATTGTGCCGAGATGAAAAAATCGAAGAAAACCGTCTCAGGGGAGGCGATGTCTCTTTTGGACAAATATCACTGGCCGGGCAATGTAAGGGAGTTGGAGAACACGGTAGAGCGAGCCATCATTCTGTGTGAGGGGAAGAAGATACTTCCCGAACATCTGGCCATTAGAATTTCCACTCCCAACGAGATCAGGCTGCGGGAAGGGGCTGGTCTAAAAGAGGTGGGACAGTATGCCCAGTCAGAGGCTGAAAGGGCCTTGATAGTACGAGTGCTGAATCAGGTTCGGGGAAACAAAAGAAAAGCGGCTTTAGCTTTGAAGATAGACTACACCACCCTGTTCGAGAAGATAAAAAAATACGCCATCGATGCGTGAATGAAGGATCTGCTGCTATCCTCCCGCGAAAGAGCCACCAGGTGGCTCTTTTTTTTCGGAGGAGCCAGGGTTTGCAGCATTGACATAAGCGGCTTCGTTGGACCTATCGCCACCCGTTTTCTCCTCGGGGAATAATGGCGAGGCTAAGAACCGGCAGTTTTCTTCACCTGCCGATCACAATGGCTTTCTGTCCCGGGCTGGAGCAAGGCTGGGGTCCGTAATAGTAGAGAAACCCATACAGATAGCTAATATCCTGCTGGTCTATCTTACCGTCGCAATTGACGTCCCCGATCTGTAAAGGCTCCAGAGAAGAACCCCTTTGGCGGAGGAAATCACGCAGATAGACGACATCCCCGTAATCGACAAATCCATCGCGGTTAATGTCACCGGCGATTGGGTCAGGGTGGGTGTACTCGAAAGCCCCCATATCCACCCGCAGATTTCCTTTAGGCACAACGAGATCGTTCGGGTCCCCCAAGTCAATGCACGGTGAATTGAAGCTCAAATGAAAATTCCCATGCTGCGGATTTCCAAAGTGCGGGTCCATGGAGATGTTTCCGTTCCTGCCAGCGGGATTTTCCGTCAATCCGCAGCAGTTCAAGGTATCCTTGCCGGAGACATTGGCCCAGATGTCGTTATAGGTCAGATAGGCGATGCCGTTCAGGGTGAACAGGCCGTAACCGTCGTTTTGAGCAATGATGTTGTTCTTCAAATACCAGCTTCCACCGAAGCATCTGATCGCATCCGCGTGATTCTCACCGATTGTGTTGCCGACCACACGGAAGTTCCCGGAGGTGCTGCTACTATACAGCAGAACGGCGGAGGAACCCGAATCTGCGTAAATCAAATTGCGAGCGATGAAGGCTGAGTCTCCTTCCAATAAATGGATTCCTGAGCCTCCGCCGCTGGAGTAATTGCCGCTGATGAGGTTGTCTTGGATGTCGGGATCGGACTGGTAGCAATATATGCCGGCGCCGTGGCCACGATAATTGCGGTTCTCGGTTATCTGGTTATGCTGAATAGAGGGATTGGAATCGTAACAATAGATTCCCACGCCGAAACCGGAACGAGTCTGGTTTTCAGTTACCACGTTGTCAAGAATCTTTGGGCTGGAGCCATAACAACATATCCCTCCTCCATGCAGATCACCATTTCCCCTCCCTTTTTGAATGGTAAAGCCACTCAACGTGACTTGTCGGCTTCGATCAATAGTCACCACCCAGCCGGGTTCTCTGCCCTCAATGATGGTGGATTTCGTGGTCGACTCTTGCTGGTCCAAGATGAAGCGGCTGGTCACGGTCAGATTATCTTTATTGATTAGATTTATGTTCTCCCGGTACAGCCCCTTCTCCACCAGGACAGTGTCACCGGTTGCGGCGCGGGAGATTCCCTTTTGGATAGTTGCAAAAGGGGATTCTGGGCTTCCATCACCAGAGAGGTCATTTCCGCCCATCGAAACGTGCCAAACTCTTCCGAGGTAAGAAGGCTTTTGCCTCAGGACGAGGACTAACTTCTTCTCGTGTGTGATCAGATTTCCACTGGGAGCTATCCCCCGGGCAACGACAGTCAACGTAGAGCAAATCTGGAAGGGAGTGGTGGGCGAAAGGGGAATGACCAAGGTGGCACTTCCCGGAAGCGTCCTGATCTGTGTGGGGTACAAATGCATGTCGAGCCTGTAGCAGGAACCGGAGACGGACAGTTCTACCGGCCCCTGGAATCCTTCCACTGCGGTCAGGATCAGCTTGATGTTCTCCCCGCTGCTCCTGTCTTCTCCTCCTGACTGTCTTGAGTTCGGTCTCCAATCGGAATATCTCACCAAGGTCTCGGGCACGGCGCTGACGGTGAAATCCGGCTGGATGGGTAGTGCAGCGGAAGAGACGGCCTCTCCTGACGAATTCCGGCCATAAGCATTCGAGCTTCCGGCCTCATTCAATCCTCTGTCAGCTGTGGCGCCCAAGCTGCCTCGGGAAGATTGGTTTCCGCTGAAAAGAGCAACCTTACCCCCGCCGGTTGCTTTGCCCTTTGCATGCGACGCGCCGAGGAACTGGGTGATCCGGTTTCCGGTTTGTTGAGAGCAGATGACCCCCTGAAACGCAATTGCCAATAAAATCACCAGAACGGAAGCCAAGCCGACGGCCCAACTTCTTCTCCGAAGAATGATCCTGGCTACCGGTCCGCCGGTCATGGTGGTTCTTCTCGCAGAAAGCTCGGTCAGTTTGGAGCTGATGCGTCCCTTGACGTGTTCGGCTATTCTGTTCGCCTCTTCTGCACTCCGGCAGGTGATGCAGAAGTCCATTTGGTCCAGCTGGCGCGTCCCCAGACCGAAGGCCGTCAAGTCTACGCCGGGCAGAGGGAGCTTCTTCATCTTTTTCACTTCTTCCCGACTGAGGCTCTCAGTCTTGAAAAAGACCAAATACTGCCCGTCCTTCAAGAGTCTTTTCACTTTTAACCGCATAGTCACCTCCGCTTAAGCAAAACGATGGTTGGAGCGCACAGAGCACCTAAAGTAGAGGCTCCGTTCTACGGACGCCCTTGACTCATAGTCAATCCGGGGTGCAGAAGCACATCGCATCTTGAAAGAGTAACAGAACCTGTGTCCTCTGATGACTCCAGATCGAGATTCGGAATCCACGTCTTAAGCGTCGTCTTTCTACAGTTGAATTCTCACGGCTGTACGCCGCCGCAAAAGCGGTCGACTTGCCACTCTGCTCTCGATTTTCTCTCCCTCGCGAAAGGAGAGCCAGATTTCAAGGGTTATGGTAACTTAGGCCGAGTCAAAAATCGCCTTTGAAAGTGAATTTAGATGGGCCGGTGTTCCTTGTCAAGGACTTTTTGGTGATTTGCGATGCATGGGTGAGCTGGAGGCCAAAAGCCCAGAGGAGTGATCCACTTTGCGCCAGTCGAATCGCGCGTGCCAGGAGTTCGTCTCCAGATCCTCTTCGTTAACCATGGCCGCCCTCACGGGCGCAGGCCGTTGGAACTCAAAGCCCCGGTTTCAGCCAGCCGTATGGTCACCAACTCCTCGGATAGATATCGCTTGTGACCAAAAGCTGTTCTAACCGACTTTGGTCAGGTTTAGGCGGTAGCGCCCAAATGGGCTAAGAACTGCTGATCGGACAGATGAAAGCAGTGTTATTTGGTTCGGTGAAGTTCTGGAGAGATGCTGGCACCTAACCTAAGTTCGGTGCCGGCAAATTCGAAGAGAATTCCGATGTTTGGGACTTGGAGCCAGTCATCCTAATGTGGGCACGGCGCAGCTCCATTCTGGTAAAGATAGTTCACCAGACGGATAATGTCGGACACGTCCACCAGGCTGTCGCAATTGACGTCACCAACATACAAGGGTGAAGGCGCTCGTCCAGCCCTGAAGAGGTAATTAGTGAGAAAGATCACGTCCGAGACCGTTACGCTGCCGTCCCCGGTCACGTCACCGCTGACGTAAAAGGTATGCTGAATGGCGGCCAAGATATCCGGTATGCCCCCAGCCATAAGTGTTGTCCGGCGATGAGGAGTGGTTGCCGCTGGTCATCATGGCTTCTCTTACCTGCATGGGCGTCCAGTTGGGGTGGGCAGAAAGAATGACTGCCACGGCTCCTCCGATCAGAGGGGTAGAAAGCGAGGTTCCGCTGGCGGTAGTGTATCCGGTAACGTTGTTGGGATCGGCACAACGAGTGGAGTATCCTCGGGCACACACTTCCGGCTTGGTCCTTCCGTCATAAGTTGGTCCGCGGGAGCTGAAATAGGCGATGTTTCCGCTTCCGTCCACTGCTCCGCAAGAGATGATGCTGTCTGCATCTGCCGGCGCGATCAGACTCCCGCTGCCCGGTCCTTCATTTCCCATGGCGTTGCAGACCACGATCCCGCGTTGGGCGGCAATGTCTGCGGCCACGGTAGTGACGGCGGTGTTTCCATCCAGATCAGCATAAGTATACCAGTCGATGTAGCCCAAAGAGCTGGATATTACGTCGGCACCGATGCTGTCGGCCCATTCTGCGCCCGCCACCCAGTTGTCTTCCTCGATCGGTTGCTCGCTGCTGATATCCTCGGTTTTTGCCAGGATGAAATAGGCGCCATAGGCGGGGCCGTAAAGGTTACCATCCGCGGCGCCCGCCCAAAGTGGACCAGGTCATGGTTCCATGATCGTGCTGTCCCGGCGGATCACCCGGCTGGTTTTGAGTATTCCCGTCATGGTTGACGAAGTCCCACTCGGCCAAGACTCTCCCCTCGGAGAAAGCCAATTGAAAGGCCTGGTGATCTTTTCTGAAACCGGCATCCATCATGCAGACTATGACCCCCTGGCCGTAATATCCCAAATTGTGAACTGCAGGAATGTTTATTTGTTGAAGCTGGGAATATGAATTGCCATAGTTCAAAGCGAACGCGCCCTTCGGCTGAAGCACCTCTGGAGAAGGAAGTTCTGTTCCGATAGGCTCTCTTTTTCCTCCCAGAACCGGCTGGATGGCCCGGACGAAGCCCAGTTGAGATATTGCGCTGATCTGGGCGGCCGGCAGCTCAAAGCTGGCGGCATTTAGCCATCTGCTCCTCTGTCTCTCCTTGGCCTCAAAGCCCAATATCCGATCAATGTAGGCTTGATAAACCGGAAGATCACGAAAGTCGACTAAGTCTGGCGGCATAGTCTTGGCCCGCCTGTGGGCGGCTCTGGAGGTTAAGGCTCGTTCGCTCTGACTTATCGCAGATTGATAATTCAAAAGATCACTAAATCCTTTGTCAGTGAAGAATACCCAAACCTTCACCTTGTCTTGGGGGCTAAGACCGGACAGTCGCCGTTGAAATCCTTCAGACAAAACCGGACCCTGCCTGGGAAAAACAAACTGTGGGTACGACGGAACCTGGTTGTCTGTCCGGGCTCCGGTTGCACATAGCAGACAAAAGATCAGAAACAGTAATACCCCCGCCCTTCTCGGAATCGGCCAAGACTGCATGGATGAGTCTCCTTGGTTGGTGAGTGTTAGTAAGAACAACTGGCAAAGCGTGTCATGGTCAGTTGGAGGGACGAAGTCGGCCCACACTCTTCCACCATTCGAAGGGACCTCATCGTCCACATCTCTTCTAATCTACGCAATCTAAGTGACCGGCCAATGGATTATCTTTAGGAAAATATGGGAATTCTCCCATAATCTGTCGATTCTATTCCACGGTTACAGGCACAGACACCAAGAAACAAGCGATGTGGGGTTCAGAGATTGAAATCCATGATCAGAACGTCTTCAGCCCCAGTATGTTGCATCACTTGAGTCCGGGCGCACAGAATGGTGTCTTCGGCATAGGGTTTGCTGGACATCAGAGAAGGATGAGGGTTACCGGTGTTTCGAAAAACGATAAGCGACTTCGTTCAGCCAAAGGTAGACGAGTCATTTCAGGGCATTCATAAGAAAGGGGCAAAGATGAGACTGATAGAAAACTACAGAGGAATCACCCTCTTGGAGCTGATGATTGTCTGCGTTATCCTGACGGTGGTGGTGGGCATGGCTGCTCCGCGCTTCGGCAAAATCGTGCCTGAGCTGAAGTTCCAAACCGCAAGCCGGGACGTCGTTTCCGACATGCGAATGGCCAGATCGGAGGCCGTCTCTGAGAGAGCGCCATACGGGTTATACTTCAATTCCACTCTGGGTCAGTATCTGGTATTTAAGGATCTGGTCAACCTCACCTCCTTTACCTACGACATCGGCGACTCGGTGATCAAGACCGTGACCTTGGATAGTGATTTGTCTTTAGTCTCATGCACGTTTAACAATTACGCCATCGTCTTCAGCCCGGATGGGACCGCTTCCAGCTCTGGGAGCGTCACCCTAGGCAATACCCAGGGAACTGATCGGGCCAATGTGGACGTCTTGGCTTCCACCGGCAGGGTGAAGCTAACCCTCCAGTAAAAACGAAATCTGGTCTGAAAAGAGGCCGGCAATAGCGAAACGTTTCTGCTTCCTTCTTATAGAAAAACGAGAGATATCTCCCTGAAACGTGGTCGAAGGTGAATTCGACACAGGTGAGTGCCCGAGGCCTGTGCCTGCATTTAGCAACTTGTGACACTGACGGCTCGAGTGCGCTGCTCCGAATGCCGGTCATCCACCTGATCGGACCGGGGAGATGCCGTCGCGCAGAAAAGTGAGCCTGACCACGGTTGCCGGCTCGGCTCAGACGAACCGACATCAGGAATGAAGGTCCAACTTTGTCTTTGCCTCATCTCTTCCCATCTTCTTTCCATCAGCAGCCAAGAAGACCGGCAAGTGAACATGGAATAACACTGCGGGCATGGTCGTGGCCTGTGCTGCTTAAGAGCGGTCCTTCTGCCGGATATTCCCAATCACTTCGGGTTGAAAGGACGCTTCCTGCCAGGCCAATCGTTTCCTTGGATTCAGACCCGGGACCGCAAAGCGCCCGGTGTTTCTTGCCGATCAAGGAGACGGAAAGCGAAAAGTTTCCTGCACGAAGGTGACGGTGCTGCTGGCTTCAAAAATTTCTCAAGACGCTTAAGGTTTTCTGGATTTTAGCCGATGAGACAAGTAGTGTAATCGGAAAGTCATCACTATCAGGCGAAACTTAAAAAGAGAATCATATGTTCCTGAGCAAAAAGGCAAGGAGTGTGGCGGGTTTGGATATTGGCGCCTCTTCCATCAAGCTGGTGAAGCTGGAGGAGAGAGCCGGCACATACGCTCTGACTTCCTTGGGGATGAGAGAGCTTCCGCTGGAAGTCATAGTGGATGAGGAGATCAAAGACAAAGACACCATAATCTTCAATCTCCAGAGTCTGGTGGAGCAATGTGACCCCAGATTGAGGGACGTGGCCATCTCCATATCCGGGCATGGCGTGATCACCGACAAGATTACCATGGAAAAGAAAAGTGGATCGGAGGCGGAGCAGGCCATTCTGTTCGAAGCAGAACAGAGGAGTCCCTTTGACGTGGAAGACGTCACCATGGACTATCACGTGGTCGACACCAACGAGGAAACTCAGAAGATGGACGTGCTTTTAGTCGCGGCCCGAAACGAATTCTTGAACTCTTATGTGGAGTTGATCACGGATGCGGGTTTGAGGCCGGTGGTGGTGGACACTGACGCCTTCGCCATCTTCAATGCTTACGACTTAAACTACGAAATCGATCCCCAGAAGGTAACCGCCCTGATGGACATCGGATTCGACACCACCAGCATCACCTTTATTAAGGATGGCTTGTTTCACTCGACCAGAGACTTGGCCAGCGGTGGACGCCTGATTTACAACACGGTGATGAAGGAATTCCGCATCAACCAGGAGCTGGCCATGAAGACCATCAAGGGAGAGATGGGAAGCTCCATTGATCAGGACATGCTCAAGGCCACGGTGGTAACGGCCACAGAGGAGCTGATTTCCGGCATAGAGGTGGCTTTTTCGTACTTCAAATCCACGGCTAAGGTGCCACAGGTGGACTGGATAGTCCTGTCGGGGGGGGGTGCCCTGATTCCGTTCTTGCCCGAGTTTATACAAGCAAAATTGAATGTTCCCATCGAGATCGCCAATCCTCTGAGAAACGTGGAGTATGATCCCGACATTTTCAAGAACATGCAGCCGGACAGAATTGCACCGCTTTTGGCAGTCTCGGTTGGTTTAGCCTCGCGAAAGGTGAAATAAAATGGCCAGGATCGAAATCAATCTGCTCCCCCGGGAACTGAGAAAGAAAAGGTCAGTCACTGCCCTCGACCGGCGCTTTGCCTATGTTGCCGCCCTCGCTGTAGGTCTGGTGGTGCTGTTCGTTGGGGCCAGCATATACCAAGGCATCAAGCTCAAAGCTTTGGATGCCAAGATCGCCGACGCGCAAAGAAGGACCGACCAACTTAAGAGCAACATCCAACTGGTGGATGCTTTGACCCAGCTTAAGGACAAGATACTGCAAAGGATATCAACCATAGAGACCTTAGATCGAAGTCGGGCGGTCTGGGTGAGAGTGCTGGAGGATCTGAGCAAAAGAGTCCCCGACTATCTGTGGCTCTCTCTTTTGAGGGAAGAGGAATCCGGAAAGGGAGGTTCTGCCAAGGCAGACTCAGGCAAAGCCGATTCCACCGCCTCTTTCTCTTCCGAGCCGACGGTAAGAAGAGTGACCATAGAGGGATACAGCTATTCTCTAAACAGCTTGGCAGCATTCTTGATTCACCTGACGCAGTCGCAGTATTTCAAGAACATGGAGTTAGAATATGTCAAGAGAGCCGAGACCAAACAATACAAGACCTTTTCCTTTCAACTGATAGGCGACCTTTATTACCTACCCGATGTCGAAGGCTCAAGTGCGGACACGGCGGCCCAGAAGCTGGCTCTGGGGAGCGACCAGGGGGATGCTGATGCCCCAAATTTAGATTCGCCCATCAATCTAGCCTCCGGGAGGAAATAAGATGGACTTAAAGGACCCAAAGACGCAAAGGCTTCTTCTGGGAGGGTTGGTGATCTTCTTGGTGGTCTACTTCTGGTATGCCAGAATCTACTCGAAAAATGCCACCCGGATCGAGCAAAAGCAGGCGCAATACGAAAACCTGATGACCGGTTTGAAGAACGTGGAGATGAAAACCAGAAACTTTGGAAGCTTGAAAGAGGAATACCATAAACTGCTGGCCAGGTACCGCAAGATGGAACCTTTGCTGCCGGAGGAGAGACAGATTCCTCTTTTCCTGATGGAGATGCATTCCGCTGCCCAAGTAAATCAGACAGGAATCCTTCAGATCATTCCGCGCGATCCGGTTCCTACGGGTTTCTATAATACCAACTCCTATGATGTGGAGCTATCGAGCGCATACGATGACTTCGGGAATTTCTTGAGCAACGTTGCCAATTTCCCTTTTCTGGCCAATGTGTCCGGCGTAACTATAACCGCAATTCCCCAGGAAGGGCAAACCCCGGAGCAGATGGGGAAAACCATATCGGCGTCTCTGAAGCTGACTACATACTATATTAAGGAAGGGGAAAGGCTGAAAGAAGTCGAATTCTGAAAAGGGTGATACATGCTAATAAATCACAAAGTCAAAGGATCTTTCGCTGTTTCAACTTCCCTGGTCCTGACCTTTTCAGTCATCGTGGGCTTGGCTTGGGGAAGCGGCAAGATCGAAAACATCAGCCTGAAGAAAGACGGGAAGTTCACTACGGTTACCATATCTGCGGACGGGCCGTTTACCTTCACTCACTCAACGGAAGAGGCAAAAGACGGAAAGTCCTATCGGCTGATCCTCGACTGCAAGGATCTGGTGTTCGGCCTGCCTCAGAATAACTTCAGGGAGGGACTTCCACCCGGCATGATCAGGGCCATCCGCACCAGCCAGTTTCAGGTTGTCCCAGATAAGGTGGTCAGAGTGGTTTTGGATCTGAAGGGTCCGGTGGTTTACAAGGTGGTTGAGTCAAAAAGCGGGAGCACCGCCTCCATCGCCCTGTTGACCACACAAGATGCTGATTTTCCCGCCTGGCTCGCAGTAAAAGAATCCACGCCAGAAGCAGCGCAGGGAGAAGTCAAGAGCCAGCTGGTCCAGAGTGCCAAGAAGGCCATCGAACCGATCCCGGTTCAGACCGTCTCCAAGGCAGAGCCGAGTGCCACGCAAGCGGAAGTCACCTCTCCAAAAACGGAAGGTACTGCCAAACGACCGGATTCCGAGAAAACTGTGACCGGACTCACCGAGAAAGGGAGGACTTTCAGAAAAGCTGTTTCGTACTCCGACACCGGTGAAGCGGTCCAACCGAAAAAAGAAAATTCTTCTCTGGTTCTCCATCCGCAGGCCGTGGACCAGGGAGTGAAAGCAAATCAGGGAGCTGAAAACACACAAATCGCCAAGACCGTTCCGCAAATGAAGGTTTCGGTCAAATCCGAGGCCGCGGTTGGGTCAGCTTCGGCCACACGCGACCAATCCAGGCCCGCCTCGACCCAGACTCAGGCTGTGGTTGCCAAGACGGAAACCGAGGTAGGGAAGCGGGATGAATCAAGCCAGACGATTCCCTCTACCGGGTTGGTGAATGGTTCTCTGCCCCAGACAAAGCCGGAGCCAACCAGATTGTCGTCGACCTCCATGGCTGGTCCAAAAGCAGACCTGCCTCTACCCCCAGTTCCAAGACAGATAAGCCGATCACCGGTTCCGTTAGGTCCCTTTCCGGCAGAGCAGCACAACACCACAGATTCTACCGTGAAGACGAAGATGGTAGAGGTGGAGGAAAAAAAGGCGACCGCCACCGAAACCGGCAGTGCCATA
Organism: Candidatus Zixiibacteriota bacterium; assembly: GCA_049694315.1. Lineage (GTDB taxonomy): Bacteria > Zixibacteria > MSB-5A5 > MSB-5A5 > SM1-73 > CAIVRH01. Next base: position 94,915 of record JBAVQU010000021.1, on the reverse strand, counting down.
AAGAGGGGAGTCGGTGCCATCCTGGGAACCAAGGGGGCGTCCGCCAAGGAGACCGACACGCTTTCCGAAAGCCCGCCGATAATTGAGAACGCACAACAGCCGGAGAAGGAGCTGGTTCCTGAGAGGAAGTTAGTCTCTTTTAACCCGGAGACCAAAAGGGACCCGTTTGCGCCCCTGAGCGAAAAGCAAGACATAAATTTCGAAGCGGCTCCTCTGCCCCGGTTCGAGAGCCTCAAGCTGGTCGGCATCATCCGGGACAAATCCGGGAATCAAGCCTTGTTGGAAGACGAGATAGGGTTTGGGTACATATTGAAGATGGGAGACAAAATCAAAAACGGATACGTGGTCAGCGTGGAAGACAATCAGGTGGTCTTCCATGTCCAAGAGTACGGCGAGTACAGAACCATGACTTTAGATCTTAAACAGGAATAATAAAAGAGAGGTAACTCATGGGGAACATTTTCCGGTTCAAAAGGAGGCTCGACGTCGACCAGAAGCTTCGGGGAGCCTGCCTGGCACTGGCAATACTTCTTTTTGTTTGGATGGGGACGGTGAACGCTTTCGGGGAACCGTCGGGAGCCGGCAAGGGCGACAGAGTCATAAACGCCATCAACTTCCAAAATGCAAGCATGCATTCGGTCTTAAGCTTTCTGGCTGAATACGGGGGGATCAATATCGTGGCTGCTCCCTCGGTGAACATCAACGTCACCATGACCCTGCAGGATGTGACCTGGCGACAGGCGCTGGACATATTGCTGAAAACATACGACTTAACCGGAGTGGAGGAACAGGGATACATACGTGTGCTTCCCACCCAGGACTACATTAACGAGCAGGCGGTTTTGGAGAAGCACAAAGCAGACCAGACCACACTGGTTGAGCTCGAGACAGATGTCATACCGATAAGGTACGGGACGGCTAGAGACATGGTGAAGGCCATCAAAACCGTGATTTCTCAAAGAGGTAACATCGACACCGATGACCGGACCAACTCCTTGGTCATTCGGGACATTCCGGAGTATGTCGAGAAAGTCAAAGAGCTGGTTGCCAATCTGGATAAGGAAACCAGTCAGATAAAAATCGCGGCCCAGCTTCTGGAGGTCGAATCCAGCGTCGTCAATGAGCTGGGAATCGACTGGTCGGCGATCTCCAGAAAAAGTGCCCAGCTTCTGGCAGGGGATAAGACGGAGGGAAGCTTCAACCAGAAGACTAACCAGATCACCAGTCCTGCCGGACAGTTTACCTTTGCCACGGTGAGGGGAGACTTGGACGTACAGGGAACCATCTCTGCCCTGGTCAGCAGCAACAAGGGAAAGATAATCGCCCATCCCGAAATCACCACCGTGGACAACCGGGAGGCTTTCATCCAGATGGGACAGAAGATTCCCATAAAGCAATTCGATCAGGCGGGAAACGTGGTGACCGACTTTGAGGACGTGGGGACCATCCTGAGGGTGACCCCACATATTACCGCACAAAACCGCATACTGCTCAAACTGAGACCGGAGCGCAGCTCCTATTCGTATGACGCCAACGGGGTGATCATCAATACCAATAATGCCGAAACCAACGTGGTAGTGGAGAACGGACAAACCGCAGTGATCGGAGGACTGACCACTCAGGTTGAAAACAAGACTCACAGTGGATTGCCCATACTGAAAGACATTCCGCTCTTAGGTTACCTCTTCCGTTACACCAAAAAGGAGGTAACAAGCAGCGACTTAGTCATCTTTGTGACACCCACCATAGTCACCGACCAGATGCACAGCATGAATTCCACCGATCAGTCGAACGAGAAGGTGGGAAAGGAATAACACAGAAGCCGACGGTTTTGTTTAGTGATATTGACCATCCAAGATCTTACTGAAAGATACCAATAGATTCATCGGCCATGAACAGCGGCGACCGACAGGTCGCCGTTTTTTTCATCCGCCGTAAAGAACCAGCCGAGCTTTCATCTGCTTGTTTTCCTCACCCTGGCCACCTCCGTCTCTTGAGTTGAGATGTACCTTCCCCCCAAAAAACAGAATTGAATCGCCGACCGGTCTGATACCAAGGAGAGTCGCTCAGTTGAGTTGAATTGTCAAGCCCCGACTCGGCAGCTCGCAAGTTACCAAAATCCTCTTGTGAAAGCCATTTTTCTCTTGACTTTCGCGCCTTGGGTGGATATGCTATCGGTGTCAACAAAATACATCCATGGGGATCGACTTCTGAGGAGTCTTCACGTGAATCGATGCACGGGAGAACTCGGAGTCGCAACACGGGAAACGATGTCATCTCGGTGGTAAAGGGAAGGCATAAGAACCGGAGGGGAACATGGATATTACCCAGAAAAAGAAAGCAGTGTTTTTGGCTACTTTTACCGGTTTGCTCAACGCCGCCATGACCAACGATGCCATTCGCGGGATGATACTCAAGAGGGCGGACAGAAAGATATTCGAATTGTTTGTGGAGCTGAATCCGCAAAAGCGTCCGCGCAAGGTGCAGGAGGACAAGTACCTGGTCACCAGAAATCTCCTGTACGCAGTGGATCGGGCGCTGAAGAGCAAGACCATCTCTCCCTGGGTGAGAAAGGGGCTTTTGAAAGTGCTTCTGGGCAACATCTTTCTGGGAGGGAAAGACAGAGTGCAGAGATTCGAAAAGGAGCATGGTTTTGCTCCTCCTGGTTTTCTGACCATCAGTCCCGGTGCCGCCTGCAACCTTCGTTGCGGCCAGTGCTACGCCGGCAATTTGTCTTTGGCGAAAAACAAGCTCGAGTTTGACCTGGTGGACCGAATAATCACGGACAAGTCCGCTCACTGGGGATCGTCTTTCACCGTCATCTCCGGAGGAGAGCCGTTCATCTGGAAAAGTGAGGAGAAGGACATTCTAAGTCTGGTTGAGAAACACCCGGACAACTACTTTTTGATTTTCACCAACGGCACTTTGATTGACCGGAAAACGGCGGAGAGAATGGCCAACCTGGGGAACGTCACTCCTGCTATTTCGGTGGAGGGTTTTGAAGAAGAGACAGATAAAAGAAGAGGAAAGGGAGTCTATCAAAAGATCCTCTATGCTATGGAAAACTTAAGGGCGGTCGGAGTCCCTTTTGGTATTTCCTTGACTGCCACCAGAGACAATGCGGAGCTTTTGCTCTCGGACCAGTTCATTGATTTCTACTACAATCAACAAGGGTCAATCTACGGTTGGATATTCCAGTACATGCCCATTGGCTGCCGGTTTACCTTGGACCTTCTGATCACACCCGAACAGAGGCTGAAGATGTACCTAAGGGAGCGGGAGCTGGTGGAGAAAGACAAGCTCTTTATGGCCGATTTCTGGAACTCAGGCTCAATCAGCGACGGGTGCCTGTGTGCCGGCAGGACGGGGGGATACTTCTACATCGACTGGAACGGCAACGTGATGCCGTGTGTTTTCACGCCTTACTCGACGCACAACATAAGAGGCATTTACGAAAATGGCGGAAACATAAACACCATTCTGGAGACTCCCTTTTTCAAAGCGGTGCGAAAATGGCAGGCAGATTACGGCTACATGCAGCCTTCGCATCAGGTGGGAAATGAAATCGCTCCTTGTCCCATGCGGGATCATCATCGGCGTTTTCATCAGATCGTAAAGGAGCACCAGGCCAAGCCCATCAATCCCGAAGCGGGGGAGGCTTTGGAGGCAGCGGATTTTGTGGAAGGTCTTTCGCAATATGGGGAGAGAGTGAAAGAACTCACCGACTATATCTGGGAGAGCGAATATCTGGAGCCTGAAAGGGAGCAATTATCGCGGACAGGAAGAAAAGTTAGCAGTTGAGAGTCTATTCTGTGGCAGTAGAAAGAAACCCCCTCTCCCTACCCTCTCCCACGAGGGGAGAAGGCACTTGCCTTTGGTTTTCCCCTCTCTTGACGGGAGGAGGTAGGGGGAGGGTGATATGAGCAATTCTTGAAAGCTCAGGACTATCCCACTTCACTCCACCAACTTCTTAAAATCCTCATCCTCCCACAGATTCTTGAAATCTTCATCTTTCTTTGCTTCTTCTTTGCAAGAGGGATCAAGTTTAATAGCTTTCTTTAGATTCTCCAGCGCCTCGGCTTTCCTATTCTGCAATGAATAAACACAGGCAATATCATACAAAATGCCTGGATCGTGTGGCTCCAGTTCTGTTGCTCTGTCAAACTTCTTCATCGCTTCCTCATACCTGCCTAATCCACCCAAAGCCAGACCCCAGTTAGAATAGGCCCCTGCGAAATCTGGCTCGAGTTCTATCGCCTTCTTACATTTTTCAATCGCCTCCTCATTTCTGCCTAATTTTGCTAAGTTCCAACCCCAGTTGGAATAAGCCGATGCATAGTCTGGCCTCAGCTCGATTGCCTTCTTATACTTCTCTATTTCCTCCTCATATCTGCCTAACTTTCCTAAAGCCACACCCCAGTTATAATAAGCCTCTGCATAATCTGGCTTCAGCTCGGTTGCCTTCTTATATTTCTCTATCGCCTGCTCATACTTCTTATTATCATACAATCTATTGCCTTCTGTGAAGTAACTGATAGCCGAAACTTCTGTTTTACTTTCTTCAATAGATCGTTTTTTCTCATCAATTTCTTTGTCCATCTTTTCCATATCTTCCTTTATCTCTTTTACATTTTCATAAATTCGATTAATATCCTTCATCAATGTCTCTGCTTGTGTTTTGGTTCTTTCGATGTCACGTCTTAGATTAACCGTTTTCTCAAATTCTTGTTTAAAATCGTCTTCAATGCTTTCTTTTAGTTTCCTTATCTCCTCAGATTCCACCTCAACTTTTTTCCTTATCTGCCCCGTTCTCACATAAGAGAAAATTCCTAAACCAGCCATTACTGCAACTGCTAAGATCAAAAGCTGAATCATTAGATTAGCTAAATCAATACTTCTTTTGGCATTTTCCATCGCTATGTCGTAATTGCTCGCTGGCTGTTTGAGAATCTCCGAATGAGTAGTATCCTTCGAGACCGTTTGAGAACTAATGGGAAGCGAGGACAAGAGAATTAGAATCGAAGCCGAGAAAAAGATGAATTTTCTCATAAGTTATTTCCTTTTAGTTAGAGTTCTTTTTCCATCCCGAGAGATTAAAGAATGAAACAGATTCAAGACAGTTGTGACGATTTACTCAAAGAATCAGAATAGCCGTTTTATCTATGGGGAATTCAAGCATTCCATCAGTTCATAGCCCTCTCCTCCCTTTAATAAATCAGAAACCACAAGACTATATAATCGATCAAAATGAATGATATGCCCGGACAAAGAGTTTGTCAACCGATAAAGCATTAGAGTTTGTCGTTTTTTGTAGCCTCCCCCACGGCTGAAGGCCTCGGCTACCTCCGCTCAATTGTCAATCAAGTCCTACCGGAAATATTTTCCTACTGTTTTAGGAAGTTTTTTCCCACAAAGTGACTTTCTCCGCATTGGCTCACTCCAAAGTCTCAGTGCGTAAGATCATATAAGACAGTCTATTAGCGGAATGTAGCAACGCACTGTTCGGTATTGGCACAAAGTTTGCAAAAAGTTACAGCGCTGAATGAATTAGGTAGCACCAAAAACGGAACTGAAAGGAATAGGATTGATGACCAAGTTGTCGTTGGGTCTTGCTTCACCTCTAAACACAGCAGACGCGCCGCCATTCAACATAAGGCAATCAGCGTTACCCACAGTCGCTCTAAATCCTGTCCGGGGGAGGACTTTGTCTTCACTCTCGTTTTTTCTAAATCTGGATTCCAAATGTTACTACGCTTCTGAAGCACACCAGCGCTTTCAGATTCCGCGCGTTTTGCGTTGGTTAAAATCCTCTTTTGTTCTTCCGGCAAAATTAAAGAACTCGAAAGTTCGCGACGATACAGAATACGATAACCCCAAGTATGCGCATTTTCGACCGATTCCGAAAAGATGGGCTGGAAGGTTTGGCTTTTGTGCATACCGGGAGTTCAACCATTCATTATGCGAGGTAAATTAGATGGCCGTCCAGAAAGATTGGGTGCTATTCAAAGAGAACAATGATCCGCAGACCAGACAAAGGCTCTTGGAGGAGTACCTGCCATTGGTGAAAAGCGTGGCCGGCAGGATGGCCATGGGATTTCCCAAGTCGGTCGAGCTTTCCGATCTGGTCAACACCGGAGTCATCGGGCTGATCGAAGCCCTCTCCAATTTTGATCCTGGCAGGGGGGTGAAATTCGAAACCTACGCCGTTCCCCGAATAAGAGGCGCCATCTTGGATGAGCTGCGTGCCTTGGACTGGGTTCCCCGTTCCACCAGAGCCAAATCCAGAGAAATCGAAAGAGCAACCAGCAAACTGGAGAACCAGCTGGGACGCTCGCCCTCTGATTGGGAATTGGCCAAATCATTGCGCATCTCTCAGACAGAGCTTTTTTCCGCAATGGATGACATTGCCTCCACCACGGTCCTGTCCCTCGACGAGCTGATTTATAAGGAGGAGGATAATCGGCAGATTCCCCGCGTGGAAACTCTGCAGAATTTGAGCTGTGAAAGCATCCTGGGAGACCTGGAGAAGGAGGAGCTTAAAGGCTACTTAGTCCAGGCCATAAGTCTTTTGTCCGAACAGGAGAGACTGGTGGTGGCGCTGTACTATTATGAGGAGCTTACCTTGAAGGAGATCGGTGAGGTGATGCAAATATCGGAGTCCCGGGTCTCCCAAATACACACCAAGGCTGTCCTGAAACTCAGAGTCATGATCAAAGAGAAATTCGCCCTATAGGTGCAATCAATCTGGAGGAATCACGTGAAATCTAATCCGAACCGCGAAAGCTCAAGCTCGATCGACCGTCTGGTGACCAACGAGCGGGCTGAGAATGATATGGCCGACATTGGGGAAAAGAAAGAGAGACTGCGCAATCTGTTTTTCTCGTTGAGCCACAAGCTGGAGGAATTGTCCCGGGTTAATGAGAAATTCTTCCAAATGATCGATTCCCCGGTGGAAGAAAACGTCGGGCTTATGGATTCGCCCCGCGGCGTTTCAGGCGTCGAGATCACCGGGGAGGTTGGCTCCTTCGATCCCTCCCTGATCTACCGACTCTCTTACCTGATGGATTTTTTGAGACCAAGGCTCGGTTTTCAGAATGCAGGAGTGTTTCTGGTCACCGGGAATGACTCCGACATCGAGAGATTAGTTTTGTCTCCCACTACCGAGGAGAGCCAGGGTTTGACGGATTTTGAGGCCGCAGTGAAGGCTCAATGGCGATGCGGCAACGTATGGTTGGCTATCACCAAGAAGAAAAAAATGGCTTTTGCTTACGAAAAGGGGAATCTGTTGATTTTACCACTTCAAATAGCCGGCAAAAATGACGGAGTCTGGGTAATGCAGTTTGAATCCACAATGGACAAATCAGAGTGGGTCGTGTCTCCGGGGTCAGAGTCCTCTTCGGATCTGCTTTTCTGTGTGGACCTGATCGAGGCCTGCTTTGAGAATTCCTATCTGAAGAGGGCTTATTCTCCGCAGGTGGCAACCTCAGAGCATATCGCCAGAGAAAGGCATCAGACGATAGTGCAGCTGGCCAGAGCCATGGTGCATGAAATCAACAACTGCCTTCAGATAATACTCGGCAGAACGCAGATACTGAAAATGAATCAGCGCAAACCCACGGAGCCTGCTTCGGGCACCAAGGCTCTGGATATGATCGAAGGGAACGCCAGCCAGATTAGTTCCATACTGAAGGACTTCTCGGATTTTCTGCACAGGCAATCCGACGGACTGGCTGCCTACAAAGAGTTGAATTTCAAACGCATCATGGAGAGCAGTCTGGTTATGCTGAAATACATTTTCAAATCGGCTCATATCGACTTGGAGCTGAGCACGGAGGCCGATCTTCCAATGCTTTGTGGAGATCCCGCGGAACTAGAAATCGCCTACTTGAGTTTGCTCTGGGGGATAAGAGATGGGTTACCTTCCGGGGGGAGCGTCCGACTGCGGACGTTCAAGGATGGAGAGTCGATCTGTTTGGCGGCGCACTGTGCCGGGAAAAACGGGCGCTCCAACCTCTCCGGGTTCGAAAACGATCCGCGATTCAGTTTTGTCTCTCAGATCCTGGGCAAGCATCAAGGGCGGCTCTCTTACCAATCCCCGGGAGGACCTGAAAAATCCGGTCAAGACGAAGAACGGATAGTGATGACGCTTCCTGTGGCCCAGTACAAAGCTCAACCAATGGAAAAGGAGGAACAACCTTGTCTGGCTCAAAGAATCCCGGAGTGAAACCCCGATCTGAATCTTTGGGGAAGTCCATTCTCTCAACCGCTTTGACAGCCACTCCCTTCGCGCTTAGCAGCTCCCACGGCCGGCGATACCTACGGATCGAGTTATCTTCTCCCATGCAGTTTCGCCACTTGAGCTGCAAAGATGGAAAGATAAAGCTGTCGAAGGATAGGAGTGAAGGTCAAATTCTCAATCTCAGTCAGGGAGGAATGCTGCTGGCGACAGATCAATCGGTTCCCGAAGGAGATTTCGTGCTTTTGACCCTCAACCTCAACGGTGTTATCACCCTGGAAGGAGTGTTAGGAAAAATCAAGAGAGCCGAACGGTCGGAGGAAGGTGATTTCCTGATGGGCGTGGAATTCGCCCTCAAGGCAGAGCTGGAGAAGATCTCCTCTCAGGATCAAGTAGACAGTCTGCCGGTGAAAGTGATGAGCTTTGGCCAAAAGGTGAGGGAGACGATCGGCGGCTACTTGCGAACCACCGACCTGATCGCCAAAGAGAAGTGAGAGAAGATGGAGCGGTTTTGGCATCTATGAGGACATTGGGACAAAGGGCTTAAGGCAGGAAATCTTCTATGACGTCTTTCCTGAAACTAAGGGGTGGCTTTGGGGGCTAAGATTTCCCGAATCGCGTGGACAAAAGAAAGGAGAAAGCAAGAATAATCTCCGGATGGGTTACTCTGCTCGGACATCTGCGGTTGTCCAGGCCGGCAGGTCCGGACTCAAGTGAGAATCGACAAAGCTGGGGAGCGGTTCATCAAAAACCACAAAAGACTAGGGGCAAACCAAAATGAAAAAGGGTGAAAAGACAGTCGAGCGAAGCTCCAGGGGCAAAAGGTTCACCGATAAGGAGAAAAGCCTGTACGCAGGCTGCGGCACAGCGGATTTGAAAACTCATCTGGACGTTTTGACCGGCGTCTGCAGGATGATCGACCAATGCGCACAAGAAAGACCAGCTTTCCACGCGATGCTAAACCTGATCGGCAAATCCGTGGAGTTCAGTCGAGCCAGCCTCTTTTTGTTAGATAAGAGCAGAAACCAGATGGAGGAGGTGGCATCGGTGGGAAAGAAGGTGGACTTGATCGATTTCATCAGATTCGACACCGGACTGGGATTGTCGGCTTGGGTGGCTAAGGAGAAGAGACCCATTCTTCTTTCCAATCTGCGCCACAAGAGAAGCGGAGAGGGGATCAAATCCTTCCTCACCATACCGCTGATTCTAAACGACGAGCTATTCGGGGTGATGAACTTTGGACACATCGGGGCACATGCCTTCGATCCACAAGACGTCAACTTCTTGACCATGATTTCGCTTCCGGTGACCCTGAGCTTAGAGAGAATGGTCTACCATTCGGAGGTGCGGAGGCTGAACAAGGATTTAGAACAAGCCCGGGAGCATACCCAGGAGCTTCAGGAGAAAATCAGCCAGATGGAGCGCACCATAACCACGCCCCAGCTCTTGGAGGAGCTGAATCAAAAGATCAGAAACCCGCTTTCCACCATAGTAGAAAATGCGGAGTTCCTTCTGAGTAGTTTCTCACCCGGACAGGATGACAAGTCAGCCCAGCAGTTCAAAAAGAGCTTCAACCTGCAATTTAAGCGGGGACTGAAGGAGATCAAGAATGAGGTTTATCAGATCTCGAAGGCCACGGATAGAGTGCTCAAAAGAGGGCTGAGTCCGTCGATTTAGTAAACAGAGTTCGGGAGGTCCCTTTTGAGAGACGTCCTATAATGCCGTCGAAAATCGAATCTACTGCGAAAGGATAAGTATGCGGGAGTTAGCTGAAGCAGATCACGGTCCAAAGACCGTAGAAGCGGATTTCAAAGGTTGGGCCAAGCTCCTGGACGAGCTCCCCCTCGGATTGTTCACCAGCTCCGAGAAAGGAGAGTTGGAGTACGTCAACAAGTTCTTGTCTGGACTGCTAAAGAAAGAAGGCGGTCACTCGTGCAGTGAAAGAGGGGGTCTTCGCGAGCAGATTTTCAGACAGATCGAAGACTGCTTGACGTCGGGTAAACCTTCGCGGACGAGTCTGAAGAATTTCGATCAGTCGGACCTGACCATCCGCGTGTTTCCCTTTACCGGCGAATCGGGAGCTTGCGAGGGAGCGGGGGGAGTGGTTGAGATGGCTTCCAATAAGGTAGAGAATTTACAGTCAAGCCTGGAGAAGAAAGTAAATGAGCTTTCTATCATTTGTGAATTAGGCAAGGTTCTGAGGAGCACTCTGAATCTGGAGGAGACTCTCCAGATTATCTTGATCGGCGTTACCGCCCGGCAGGGTCTAGCATTCAATCGGGCCTTTCTTCTTTTGCTGAACCAGGATGGCAGTGCGCTTGAGGGGAAGATGGCCATCGGACCTTCCAACCCGGAGGAGGCCAAGAGAATCTGGGATTCTCTCTCCATCCGGGAGCAATCCTTAGAGGAGGTGCTTCAATCCTATAAAGACGCATTGAGTGAGCGGGACATTTTAGTAAACCGGATTGTGACCAAACTCAAAGTTTCGCTCTCTGATCGAGATAATCCGCTGGTTAGGTCCATGTCGAGCAAAAGAGCCTTCAATCTTACCAGGGGAGAGGGAGAGGACCAGAAGTTGTTTGATCTGCTGCAGACGGACCAATTCGCGGTGACCCCGCTGATATCCAAGGACAAAGTCCTGGGGGTGCTGGTGGCCGACAACTTGATCACCCGGAGGCACATCGAGGACGAGGACGTCAAGCTGCTTTCCATCTGCGCCCATCATGCGTCTGCAGCCTTGGAAAGCTCCCAGCTTTACCAGAACTTGGAGGAGAAGGTGAGGAAGCTGGCCGAGGCCAACAAGAAGATAGCGGAGAACACCCAGAGGCTGGTGAAGATAGAAAAGCTCCTGGTGTTGGGGCAGATTACCTCCCAGGTGGCGCACGAGTTGCGAAATCCCATGACCGTCATCGGAGGGTTCGCCCATTCCATCTTAAAGAAGATGGATGCCGGCAATCCGGACTATGAATACATAAAGATCATAGCCAAAGAAACCGAAAGAATGGAAAACGTACTGAACAACGTGCTCAACTTCTCGAAGACGGACCAGTCCAACTTAGAAAGGATCAATCTAAATGAGCTGGTGGAACAAACCCTGGACATGATGGAATCGGAGATAGATTCCACCAGGATTTCGGTAATCAAGAATCCTTCACCTGACCTATCGTCGGTCATGGCCAATCCAGACCTGATCCGGCAGGCTCTTTTGAACATCTTCCGGAACGCCATCTGGGCCATGCCCCGGGGAGGGATACTCTCGGTAAGCACCAGACAGAAAGAGAAACTAGCGAAGATTGAGATCAAGGATACCGGATTCGGCATTTCGCCGGAGCACCGGGACAGCATCTTTGAAGCTTTCTTCACCACTAAACCGGACGCTTGTGGGTTAGGATTGACCGTAAGCTCGGAGATCATCAAGAACCACGGGGGAAAAATCGGCGTGGACAGCGTGGAAGGTAAGGGGGCGACTTTCTACGTTGAGCTTCCCGTGGCTGAAGATACTAAACCCGGGGAACCAGTCCGGTCCTGAGTCGAAGGCCGAGACGCAAGAAGAGGATTTCCCGACAGGAAGGAGGCGATCAGATGAAACCAGCCAACCACCGATCTGCGACACTCCCCATCACGACCGCTGCCAGCGGATCCGGATCAACCCGCCAAGCAAACATATTGGTGGTGGACGATGAAGACCACATCCGGAGGCTCTACCAGAAGGAGTTGTCCGAAGAAGGATATCAGGTGAGAACCGCCACCGGGGGGGAAGAAGCTCTGGCTATGGCTGAGACCCAACCCCCGGATTTGGTGGTCTTAGACATCAAGCTCCAGGACCGAAACGGTTTGGACGTGCTGGGAGACTTGAGAAGGAAGAACCAGGACACTCCCATCATCCTTAATTCGGCCTATTCTACTTACAAGAGCGACTTTCAGTCCTGGCTGGCAGACGCTTACCTGGTGAAGTCGTCCAACTTAGACGAGCTTAAGGCGAAGATAAAGGAGTTGATCAGGTTTTAAATTAGGCTCAATCCCGGGTTGGGTGGCTTCAAGGACGCTGGGCCTTAAAATGGCTATGTGCCGAGGGAAGATATGATCAAATCACAGGAGATTGAAAAAGCTTCAGACGTGTTAAAGTCACTGGATCAACTGGCTACCCAGGCGCAGACTATGGCCTCCAATCTGGCCCTGGTGGCATCGCAGGCCAAGGAAGCGGGCAACATTCCGACCCGAGTCTATGACGACATACTGAATCTGATTGATCAGGCCGGCCGCACCACCTCAGACATAAGCCGGATCATCCGCCTAGTGAAGATGGAGGTGGGAAGGCTTTACCGGCTTTCTCGCCACGGAGAAATAGAGCTGGAAAGAAACCGGGAATTGGTGGAAAGAGTCGAGCGCTCGCTGGAGATGGTCTTGGCAGAGAGCCAGAGAGTCTTATACATCATCAAGAAACTGAAGTCGGTGTCGGCCAACAATAAACTGATATCCTGATCAAAAACCGGCTAGGCCAAGTTAAGGCCATCGGATTTCATACCGATGCATATAGTACATCACGATTTTTCTTGACGACAAAATGCGGCAGGAAGGGCTAGGATCTCCGTAGCCCAAAATGAGGGGGCTATGCTCATATTGACACGGAAGCTGGGGGAAAGCGTCACCATCGGAGACGAAATCAAGATCACCATCCTGGGGGTGCGAGGTCGCCAGGTACGGTTAGGGATAATTGCGCCGCAAAAGGTAACCATTCATAGAGAGGAAATATATTTCAAAATCCAAGAGGAAAACAAAAAGGCTGCGGCCAGCGCCATGGGGGAGGTTTCCAAGATCGTTGGCATAGTCAAGGAAAATCAGGAGGAGCCGCCTGACGAAGCTTCCGTCTCCGGCTTTCCTAACGTCAATAAGCCGGAAACCAACAAGAGCATGCCCAGACGCAGCAAAGGGAGAGCAAGGGGGTAGGAAATGTTCTTTAAGTCAAAAGACAAAGATCGACCCGAAAACTTGAATCACAAAGTAGAGAAATACAGAAGATGGTGGCAGGATCAAACTCGGGACCTTTCCTTCAAGAGATCAGGCTCATCCAAGAAGAGCAAACGGGACGAGAGGTCTTCCGATTCGAGCTTCGTCTACTCCGACGACAATTGAACCAGGAAAACATTACCATAGGATGATCAGCCCTAAGTTTTTTTGCCGGTGCCGAGTTCCTTCAGAACGGGGAACGATCTGACAATGCGACGTTCAAGAAGAGCAGCTGTCCTGAAATGGCATTTCTTCCGGCTTATTTTACAAAACCAGAGGGCAAAAGCCCGAAATGGAATTCGATTGGATTCTTAAGTTGAGCCTATTCCTGAAGCTTGACGCCGCCAGGGGGAGTTCATGAAATACTTAACCACCCGGTTTGGAGAGATTGATCTCAAGGAAAGTGAAGTGATAGACTTCCCCAAGGGGGTCCTGGGTTTCTCACAGCTCACCCGATATGCCATTTTGGAGCAAAAGGAGTCCGCCCCATTTAAGTGGCTCCAATCGCTGGAGGATCCGAATGTAGCCTTCGTGATCATCGATCCGGTACAGTTCTTTCCGAACTTCAAGCTGGAGATACACGAGAAGGAGATAGAAGAGCTGAACTATGCCAGCTACAGCGATCTGGTCACGTATGCCATAGTCACGGTTCCTCAAGACCCATCTTTGGCTTCTGCCGACCTTTTGGGTCCGCTGGTGGTAAATCCCAAGAGGAGACTGGCTAAGCAAGCAGTCATGTCCAACAGCCCTTATACCACAAAGCACTACTTGATGGACGAGTTCAGAAAGCGACTGCGACGCAAACATCTGGGCCAGAAGGCCTCGGTCTGATGAATTCGCCGTCCAGTATACAGGAAAGCCTACCTGCGGATCCATGCCAAATTCCTTCCATGACCCACCACCTTCATTCAAAGTCTGAGCTGTACCCCTGAAAGCCCCTTCCCCTGTCGAAGATGGTCCACGGACGAACCCGAGGTACTTCTTGAAAATCGAAGACTATCTGGAAATCGAGGACGAGAAGAAAGCAAGACTAAGGCAGACAGCTTCGTTTCTGCCAGCAGTCAACATCCCGGCTTCGCTTCAGAGGATGGGCACCTCTCCTTTTGAACAGGCGTTGATAAAAGAGATCGTGCCGATAATGGAGACGACATTGGAAGGCGCAGTTCCGTCTCCCGCTTACGCCCGGGTGTGTCTTTCTTTGTCCTGTGAGCACAACTGCCCCGGATGCAACTGCGGCGGTAAGCCAAGAAACACCCGTAGTCTCATGAATCCGGCCAACTTCGCCAGACTTCTTGAAAGCCTGCACTTTCTCCAGATCAGATACATAGATTTTTCAGGGGGAGGGGAGCCTACTCTCCATCCGGACCTGGAGAGATTGGCAGGCATGTGCCTGAGGGACAGTTTCAGGCTGGGCCTTGCGACCAATGCTGCCGGTCTCAATGAACCCATGATCCGGCTATTGGTAGACGGGTTTTCCTTCTTGAGAGTGAATTTGGATGCCAGCAATGACGCGGTCTATCGCAGAATTCATCACCCTACCAACCCGACGGAATTCCGAAGAGTCTTGGATAATCTGGACCGGATAGTCTCGGAGAGAGCAAAGCGGAAGTCGAATTTGGTGGTGGGGGCCAAAGTGCGGTTGTGTCAATCCAACCTCAATTTCCTGGAGGAAATAGTAGCCCTGGTGAAGGATATGGGCTTGGACTACGTCCAGTTTTCGGTCAACCGATTCGCCTCAGATCACGTTCTTTCGGAACAGATGAAGGGATCGGAGAAACTAATAAAAGATCTGAAGAGAGGTTATCATCCTTTCCCGGTGTATTCGAAGACGGAATGTGGGGAGCAGGAACGCGGGTGTCGGCTTTCTTCAGTCCAGTTGGTGATAGAGCCGTCAGGGGAAGTCTATTCTTGTCCTCATGCGGCCCAGCACCCGGAGGCTCTTTCTTTTGGCAATATCTTCAGGTCGTCAGCAGAGAGGCTGTGGCTCGGCGCCAAGCATCGGCAAGTGGTAAGACATCTTCAGCAAAATGATTGCCCGCTCAAAGACTGCAGGTGGCACTTCCTCAGTGAGGTCGCAATGACCTCGCTTGGATGAAAGTAATCCCCGGAATTGACTGGAGGTTTCGCTTCTTTTCAAAGAGCTTCCGCTCGACAGATTCATCCTTGTTTCTTCCACCCAAAATCGGTATCTTCAAGATTAGTTGCCAAAAGGAGAAACGATATGCCAAAGGATGTGTTTAAAGCTTGGTTGATCGCATTTTTCTTGCTCTTCCTATCCCTGACCACCTCAGCCGATGAGGGGATGTGGCTTTTGGATTCCATCGATCAACTGCCAATCGACAGTCTCAAAGCCTGGGGATTGAAACTGAACCCAGCAGAGATTTACAATCCCAAGGGTGCAGGGATCGCGGATGCGGTGGCAAAGGTGAACGGCTCCTCAGGCTCTTTTGTGTCCTCCCAAGGGCTTATCATAACCAATCACCACGTGGCGTTCAGTGCCGTGCAGAGACAAAGCACCTTAGAACACAACTATCTGCAAGAGGGATTCTTTGCCCCAACCAGAGAAGAGGAATTACCGGCGATTGGGTACTACGTTGACGTTACCCAAGCCTTCGAGGACGTGACCTCCAGAGTTTTGGGTGCGTTGGAGGGGAGGATGAGTGACCTGGAAAGGAATCAAGCCATGGAGAAGATCTCGAAGAAGATCATCCGGGAGGCGGAGAGGAAAAGAGACGTGAAGTGTGAATTGGTCAGCACCTACGGAGGGAACAAATACTATCTTTATACCTATTTCAGGATCAGAGACGTCAGGCTGGTGTACGCTCCGCCCCGAAGCATCGGAGATTACGGCGGGGAAATAGACAACTGGATGTGGCCCCGGCACGCCGGCGATTTTTCTTTCCTTCGGGCTTACGTGGCTCCGAACGGCAAATCCGCCCAGTACTCCAAAAAAAACGTGCCCTATAAATCGAGAACCTATCTTAAGATTTCTTCTGCCGGAATAAAAGAGGGGGATTTCGTCATGGTGATGGGTTTTCCCAGGATAACCAGACGCTATGAAAGCTCTTTCTCCGTGGATAAGACCGTGAAGCATGATTATCCGTTGGAGATTCAAACCCGCCGTGAGCTGATCTCCATTTTGGAGGAAGCATCAGCAGCGGATTCGTCCGTCGCCATTAAACTATCCTCCAGGATCAAAGGCCTGAACAACTATTTCAAGAAATATCAGGGTGTGTTGGAGGGGTTCAAGCGGGCCAGGATTCTGGAGAACAAGATGCAACAGGAGAGAGCGCTAAGTGAGTTCCTAAGCGGAAATCCCAAGCTTGAGAAAAGGTATGGAGACGTTCTGACCGGGCTTGACAGTCTGTTCAATGCATACCTGAAATTTCAGGACAAGAGCTTCGTTTTGAGCTGGATGAGCTCAGAATGTAATTTCTTGAGCTTCGCGTCCACGCTATACAAATGGAGCTTAGAGAGGGAGAAGAAAGATGAAAACCGAGAGCTGGGTTATCAGGACCGTGATACCGCGGATACCCGAAGATGGCTGCAGGATGCCCAGATCAGCTTAGTACCCTCAGTCGACAAGCAGATTTTGATCTACTTTTTGAAGAAAGCAACTCAGCTCCCTTCCAATCAGAAGATTGTGGCCGTGGAGACGGTTCTGAAAGGAACGGAGGGCCGAAGTGCGGACAAAATCCTGGCTGGGTTCACAGACGATCTGTATCAGAAAACCAAACTCGGATCGAAGGAAGAGAGACTGAAGATGTTTGGCATGAGCAGGCGTGAGCTGGAAAAGGACGGTGACTCTTTCATCGTTTTTGCCAAACAACTGGAAGCGGAGAGAGAAGATCTGAGGAATAAGGATAAAGAGTTCTCCGGTGCACTCACCAGGTTGGAGCCGAAATTGATTGAGGCTTACGCAGCATGGAGGGGAAAAGATCTCTACCCAGACGCCAACGGGACCATTCGTTTCAACTATGGGAAAGTGAGGGGATATGTTCCTCGGGACGCAGTGACTTACAAGTATGTAACCACGCTCAGTGGGGTCTTGGAAAAAAACACGGGCGAAGAGCCTTTTGATGCGCCTCAAGAGATTAAGAACGTGTATCTGACCAAGGATTTCGGTAAGTATCTGGATATCCAAATAGGAGACGTTCCGGTTGACTTTCTTTCGACCAACGACATCACCAACGGTAATTCGGGAAGTCCGGTGATGAATGGCAGAGGGGAATTGGTCGGTCTGGCTTTCGACGGGAATTACGAGAGCGTAAGCTCGGATTATCTCTTCGAGCCTGAACTCACTCGTTCACTAAACGTCGATATCCGGTACGTTCTTTTTCTGTTGGACAAGGTGTATCACGCGGACAGCCTGTTGAAGGAACTCTCCATTCGATAGGTGCACAGGCTCAAGAGTATGAGCATGAGAATCGGCTTTGTCATCTATGACAGCATGCCATTTCTGGATTTCGTCGGGTTAAGACCCGCTGACCTGAATTTCGGCTATAAAGTTTAATACCTCCAGGTCGATACAGATAGTAGAGGCATTGGGCTAGCGTCTTCTGACGGCGAACCGTGCGCTCGCATGAGACCCGGTCGAATGTGCCTCCATCGGGACCAAGAGACGGTTTGATCGTAATGTGACGCATGATGTTAGCTTAGGTTTTGCTTGTCTAAGGCAATTGTGCAATCATTTGCACAGGAGAGAAGAGAGTGTTGCCTACTGGTGGAAAAGAAGGATTTCGGGAAAGAGAAAAGAACTCACTTTCTGCGTCTGGGCGAGAAACTCCAAACAGAAGGACAAATGGAGCAGTGCCCCCGGGAGGTCAAGGTCGAAGGGTGCATGAAGGTTCCACAGGCGACACGACAGGTGAGACTGATCTTTCGTTAGATTCTAATCCCATCCGCGAAGATAGAGTAAAAGAGGCCAGGAAGAAAAGACAGAGAGGTGAATACAATAATGAGGAGGTTTACAAGAAGATAGCGGAAAGGCTCATGGATCTGTTCGGAATAAGATAACCTCAAGGAGCGCAGATCGACGATCCTGTCAGAATACAGAGATTCCACCCGTGTCATTTTGAAGGAAGCGAAGAGTCAGGTGAATTGAATGCACTACTGCTCGGCGACTCTCCAGCTTGCCTCTCAGAATGGCGTTTTTCTATAAGCTGACTTAGCAGATCAGGCCGAAGCCTGGCACTGCAGCGGTGCTCTTCTCGATTCGACTTTTTCAGCGCCACTTCAATAAAATCTTGACAACCCCATCCTGGCAAAATATATTTGAGCCAAGCGTTGAGATTAGCGATTAGAGGTGTGGAACAAAGAAGAAACGATGCTTCCGGCGGTAGGTCAGATTTGGTCGACGCGGGCGATTAGCTCAGATGGTTAGAGTATCCCGCGGTTGGCGGGAGGGTCGGGAAGATGAGGCTGATGGGCGATTAGCTCAGATGGTTAGAGTACTTGCTTGACATGCAAGGGGTCACTGGTTCGATTCCAGTATCGCCCACCATGATAAATGACGGCGAACGGTTGAAAGTGATCGGCTGATAGACACGATTAGACGAAGAAGCGCCCCGGGGAGATGGGGTGATTTTTTGTCTTGGTCTTCAGGGAGACAGCGATGGGAAACCAGATAACTGTGGTTCTGCCGGATGGATCGCAAAAGCGGCATCCAACCGGAGCAACTGTTCTTGATATCCTGCGGGATTTCCGTCCCGATCTGGCAAAGAGTGCCCTGGCGGCTCATCTCAACGGGCGGATGGTTGATCTATCCGAAAAGGTGATGGGAGATTCCGATCTGAAGATCGTCACTTTCGAGTCGAATGAAGGGAAGCAAGTCTTCTGGCACAGCACCTCACACATCATGGCCCAGGCGGTGCAAGACCTATTCCCTGGCGCAAAGCTGGACATCGGGCCTTCAATCGAAGACGGATTCTATTACGACTTTGATACGCCTAAACCATTCGAGCCTGAAGATCTGGCTAAGATAGAGCAAAGGATGGAGGAGATCGTAAAGCAGAATCGACCCTTCGTAAGGAGGGAAGTCTCCAGAGCAGAGGCACTGGAGTTGTTCAAACAGAAGGGGGAGAGTTACAAGGTGGCCAGGCTATCCGATCTGGCCGAGGACAAGGTGAGCCTGTATCAGCATGACGGTTTCGTGGACCTTTGCCGGGGTCCGCATGTGCCTTCAACCGGGGTGATCAAGGGCTTCAAGCTGCTGAGCGTGGCCGGAGCCTACTGGAAGGGATCGGAGAAGAATCCGATGCTTCAGCGCATTTACGGAATCTCTTTCCCCTCCAAGGCGGAGTTGGACGATTACCTGAAGAGAATGGAGGAGATGAAAAAAAGGGACCATCGGGTGCTGGGCAAGGAACTGGAGCTTTTCTCGATCTCGGAGGAGATCGGTCCGGGCCTAGTATTGTGGCATCCCAAAGGGGCATTGATTCGAAGAGCCATAGAGGATTTCTGGGTGGAGGAGCATCAGAAGCACGGCTACCAGTTGGTGTACACCCCGCACGTAGCGCGGCTCCATCTCTGGGAGATAAGCGGGCACACCGGGTTCTACCGGGAGAACATGTATTCCACCATGCAGGTGGAGGACGAGGAGTATCAAATCAAGCCGATGAACTGCCCATTTCATATCCTGATCTACAAGTCCAAGCTGAGGAGTTACCGGGAGCTTCCCATCAGGTTCGCCGAGTTGGGCGCCTGCTATCGCTACGAGCGTTCCGGAGTGTTGCAGGGACTGGTGCGGGTCAGAGGCTTCACCATGGACGATGCCCACATATTCTGCAAGCTGGAGCAGCTGGAGGATGAGGTCACCCAGCTTCTGGATTTCTCGCTCTCCATGCTCAAAACCTTGGGATTTGACAAATACCAGATCTTCTTGGCCACCCGACCGGAAAAAGCCATCGGGGAAGCCCAGAACTGGGAAAAGGCCACGAGCGCTCTGAGGCAAGCTTTGGAGAAACAGAAGCTGAGCTACGAGATAGACGAAGGCGGCGGCGCCTTCTACGGGCCTAAGATCGATCTGAAAATAAAAGACGTTATGGGAAGACCGCATCAGTGCACCACCATTCAGTTCGATTTCAACATTCCGGAAAGGTTCGATCTTTGGTACGTGGGCGCAGACGGAAACTTTCATCGCCCCATCATGATTCACCGGGCTCTTTTGGGATCTCTGGAACGATTCTTCGGCGTGCTGATCGAGCATTATGCAGGTGCGTTTCCCTTGTGGTTGTCTCCTCTGCAAATTCGGGTAATGCCGATTACTGATGAGCAAAACTCTTACGCCGCCGAGGTGACCGGCAGATTGCAGCACGAAGGTTTCAGAGTAGAGTTGGATGACAGAAACGAGAAGATAGGCTACAAGATAAGAGAGGCAGAAAGGGAAAAAACACCGTATATGTTCATAGTGGGTAAAAAGGAGGTTGAAGACAAGAACGTTTCGGTGAGAAAGCACAAGGCGGGGGATTTGGGACGGCTGAGCCTAGATGAGATCATTCAGAAGCTGAAAGAAGAGGTAAGGAATAAGGGCAAAGAGTGAAGAGCAAAGAGCAGACTGAGGTCTGGACAAAAAGGACGGATTACTGATAACGGTTCCAAAGAAACATCGTGGAGAAGAAGCTGGGAAAAGGAGGTGAATCGAAATAAGGCCCAAAGAAATCAGAGTCAATCAGAGGATTCGCTTTCCCCAAGTGAGGGTCATCGGGGAGAATGGTGAGCAGATAGGGATCATGGCCACTCGGGACGCGATCCGCTTGGCCGCAGAGAAAGGATTGGATCTGGTGGAGGTGTCTCCTCAAGCCAGGCCACCCGTCTGCAAAATAATGGACTACGGGAAATATAAGTATGAGCTGGCCAAAAAGGAGAGAGATGCCAAGAAAAAGCAACGTTCGTTTCAGCTCAAAGAGATGCGCTTCAGACCCAAGACGGAGGAGCACGACTACACTTTTAAGATGAGACACATTCGTGAATTTCTGGCCCAGGGGAACAAGGTCAAGGTCATGGTGGAGTTCAGGGGTCGGGAAAGGGCACACGTGGAGTTTGGACAGAAGATATTAGAGAAGCTCAAAGTCGACCTTTCCGCAGTGGGAGAACCGGTAGCCAAGTCGCAGATGGAAGGTAGGAGCTTGACCATGAGCTTCATACCAAAGGCGCAAGAAAAAGGCTCTTCCTCTCCAGCCAAACCCGTAGAAGGACAGGTTTAACCGTTTTACCGTCAACAAATTAACACAACCAGCTAACGTATAAGACTAAGCAGCAAGAGCAGACGGAGGGTTAGGTCATTGCCAAAGATCAAGACAAACAGAGCCGCTGCCAAACGATTCAGAAAAACCGGCACGGGAAAGTTCAAGAGGAGTAAGGCCTTCAGAGGACACCTCCTGGGCAAGAAAAGCTCCAAGAGGAAACGAAGCCTGAGAAAGGCAGGGATCGTGGACAAAGCCGATCAGGCTAAGGTGAGAAGGTTGTTACCCACCTAAGGAGGATTTTGATGCCCAGAGCAACAAACGCAGTCGCCTCGCGAGCACGAAGAAAAAGGGTCTTGAAGGCTGCCAGGGGAAACTATTTGGGTAGAAGCAAGCTTAACCGCACAGCCAAGGAGACGGTGCAAAAAGGTCTGACCTATGCCTTCGCCCATAGAAGAAGGAGAAAGAGAGATTTCCGCAGACTCTGGATAGCCCGGATCAATGCAGCCGCCAGACTATATGGGTTTTCCTACAGTTTCTTCATCAACGGGTTGAAGAAAGCAGGAGTGATTCTGGATCGGAAGATACTGGCAGACATGGCTGTTCGGGATAAAGAGGGCTTCGCCAAGTTGGCAGAGCTTATTTCTAAATCCAGCGCAGGCTAAGAAAACCATAAGATAGAACGTCTGATACAGCTTTCTCTATACCCAAGTATCGGCGCGGACATTCTCGTCTGCGGTTTGACGGGTGTATGTTCTGACTCAATTTCGATTTCAAACTCCTCGAGATCCAATCACGAGCGCTTCCGGACCAAGCTGCGGTGCGGTCTGAACGAATGCTTCGCGCCCGGAACGTGATTTTGCTTGCGGCAGACACAAAGGCTTCAATCGGATCACTTTCTTCAAGACATGACAAACTCAGACAAGTTCCAGGAATCCCTCAAGCAGGCAGAGAGGGACGTTCTGCTGCAGATGGAGCAGGCGAACGGACCCGAAGGATTGGAGCGGATCAGACTCAAGTACGTGGGGAGAAAAGGAATCATCACCTCTCTTTTGAAAAGCCTCAAGGACTTTCCGGATGCGGAGCGTCCGGCCTTAGGTCAGTTGTCCAACCGGTTGAAAAGCCAGGTGGAAGCACTCCTGGAGAAGAAAAAAGGGGAATTGGAGGAGCTGAATTCTTTTCAGACCAGAGGAAAACCATCCATCGATTATACTCTTCCCGGCAGAAAGGATTGGGAAGGAAAACTGCATCCCGTCACCCAGATAAATGAAAGGATAATTCAGATCTTTTATGGAATGGGATTTGAAATAGCCAAAGGGCCGGACGTGGAGACGGACTACTACAACTTCTCTTCCCTCAATTTTCCGCAGGACCATCCGGCCAGAGACATGCAGGACACTTTCTACGTAACGGATGACATTCTTCTCCGCACACACACCTCTCCGGTGCAGGTGAGGGTATTTGAGAAAAAAAGGCCCCCGGTGAGGATCATCGCTCCGGGTCGATGCTATAGAAACGAGGCCATCAATTCGCGGAGCTTCTGTACCTTCCATCAGGTGGAAGGCTTCTACGTGGATACCGACGTCACCTTTGCCGATCTGAAGGGGGTTCTTACCGCTTTCGTGTGGGAGATGTTCGGTAGGAAAGTAGCTTTAAGGTTCAGGGCGAGCTTCTTCCCGTTTACCGAGCCTTCGGCTGAGGTCGACATTTCTTGCGTTCTCTGCGGCGGCAAGGGGTGCAGTGTGTGCAAATACCGGGGTTGGCTGGAGATACTCGGTGCCGGCATGATAGACCCGGCGGTGTTTGAAGCCGTGGGTTATGATCCGGAGAAATATTCCGGCTATGCCTTCGGCATGGGAGTGGAACGAATCGCTCTACTGAAATATCGGATTGACGACATCCGGCTTTTTTATGAGAACGACCTGAGATTCTTAAGGCAATTTTAGATGAAAGCAAGCTTGAAATGGCTTAAGGAGCTGGTCGATTTTGACCTGTCGACCGAGCAGCTCTCGATCCGACTAACCGACGCCGGACTGGAAGTGGACACCATCACACACCTGGGTGGGGATCTGGACAAAGTGGTGGTGGGGGAGATCGAGCAGGTCTCCGCGCATCCTCGGGCGGAAGGACTCTCCGTGTGCGCAGTCCGAATCGGCTCCGAAGTCCTCCAGATGGTGTGCGGCGCTCCCAACGTAACCCTCAGAGCGAAAGTCCCCGTGGCTTTGATCGGCGCCACCCTTCCCGGTGGAGTCCGCATAGCCAAGAGCACGCTGAAAGGCGTGGATTCATACGGCATGATCTGCTCGGAGAAAGAACTGGGAATAGGGGAGGAGGAGCAGGGGATCATGATTCTTGATCCGGGCCTGAAAGTAGGTTCGCCGCTTGCCTCTGCCCTGGATTTGGAAGATCACATCCTGGACATAGACATAACCGCCAATCGACCGGATGCGTTGTCTATGATGGGAATCGCCCGGGAGGTGGCGGCTCTGTGCGGAACCCGGGTGAAAAAAAGAGAGCCTAACCTGCACGAGATCGAAAAGGAGGCTCGGAATATGGTGCAGGTGGAGATTGGAGACCCCCAAGCCTGTCCCAGATATGCCGCCCGGGTAATCGAGGAGGTCAAGATCGCCGAATCGCCTTTCTGGTTGAAACGAAGAGTTCAGTCGGCGGGGATGCGACCCATAAACAATGTGGTGGACATAACCAACTTGGTGATGCTGGAGTTGGGCCATCCGCTGCATGCTTTTGACTATGAGCTGTTCAGGCAGAAAAAGGTGGTGGTAAGGAGGGCACGTGATAAGGAGAAGTTCGTCACTTTAGACCAGGTGGAGCGTACTTTGAGCAGCGAAGTGCTGCTGATTACCGACGGGGCCAAGCCGGTGGCCATCGCCGGAATAATGGGAGGATTGGAGAGCGAGGTGACGTCATATACCAGAAACGTCCTTCTGGAGAGCGCCTATTTCGATCCGAGGGTCACCAGAAGAGGACGAATGTCTCTGGGTATTTCCACCGAGTCGTCCCAGAGGTTCGAAAGAGGGGCTGATCCTAACGGGGTAAGGAATGCCGTCGACCGGGCAGCAGAGCTTCTGGAGGCTTTGGCCGGAGGGAAAGTGCTAAAGGGTGTGGTGGACAACTATCCTTGTCCGATTCATCCGGTCCGAATTGCGTTAAGACCAAGCCGGGTCAACCAGATTCTGGATGCCAATCTGGAACCCCGGAGGATAGAGAGCATTCTGACCAGCCTGGAGTTCTCGGTCCAGCAAAAGGACGGTTTTGAGGTTACGGTCCCGACCTTCAGGCCGGACGTGACGCGGGAAATCGATCTGATAGAGGAGATCGCCCGAATTCACGGTTATGCCAACATAAAAACCACCTTGAGAGCAGGCGGCGCACTGGTCACCGAGATACACCCTGAAGACGAAATCGCCCGGAGGATCAAGGAGCTCATGGCTGGGAAAGGATTTTTCGAGGTGATCACCAACAACCTGGTGGATCCGGAGATCTTGATCAAGCTGAATCCCGATGTCCCTTGGGTGACCCTCAGAAATCCCCTAAGTCAGGATTTATCCGTTCTCTCCACCACTCTGGCCTGCGGTCTTCTCGCAGTGGTGAGCCGGAACAAAAACCGGCTGGAGAAAAACTTAAGGTTGTTCGAATTGGCGAAAGTGTTCATCCCGCGGAATGGGCACCTGCCGGAGGAAAGGCTGCACTTGGGAATAGCCATCTCCGGAACAAGGATGCCGCGGAATTGGGACGTACCGGAAGTCGAGGCGGATCTGTATGACCTGAAAGGGGCAGTAGAGGGGCTTTTGAGCCATTTCTCGCTTTCATTGGAAATGACTCTAACCAGTAGTAATGCTCTGTTGAAGGAGGGGAGCGGTTTCAGCGTTCAAACTGAGGGCAAAGAGATCGGGCTTTTGGGCGAAGTGTCCCGAGAGATTCTGGACTTATTCGGAATAAGGGACACGGTTTTCTGGGCCGAGCTTGATTTCGAGAAGCTATGGGCGCGGCTGTCTGGAGCCAGGCAGTTCTCCCCGCTTCCCCAGTATCCTCCGGTGGATCGGGACGTGGCGGTGGTGGTGGATGAGGAGCTGTTATCCAGGGAGATTCTGGGAAAAATAAGGGAGACCGGCGGAGGCATGGTGGAGGAGGTGGCTCTGTTCGACGTGTACCGGGGCAAGCAGGTTCCGGTCGGCAAGAAGAGCCTGGCTTGGTCGATCCGTTACCGTTCCAGGGAAAGAACCTTAACCGATGAGGAGGTGGAGGGAATTCACCAGAGGGTGATTTCGGAATTAGAAAGCTGTTTCGGGGCGACTTTGAGGAAATGAAGTGACATGGACGAAGGAATGTGTTTGGTTCCAGGCCCAAGCTGCCTGAGGACCATCCACCAACCGTAAGGAAGTGAGCTTGATATCATGCAAGTGGACAGTTTTGCCAAACTGGAGGAGAAGATCATTCAAGCGATGGAGTTGATCGACAGATTGAAGAAGGAAAATGAAGAGATCTCCTCTTCGTACAAGAAGCTATCAGACGAGATTGACGATTTTAAGACCACCACGACCAACTTAACCTTGGAGACCGAGAAGCTAAGATACGAGCTGGCTCACAGGGAACGGGACATTACCCAAAGGAAGGCGGAGATAAGAGGAAGGGTGGAGAAGCTGATGGAGAGACTGGTCCCGTTTGCAGACCCAAGTTAGAGGAGCCATCCAAGAAGGGTCTTTCCAAGTGCGAATCGCAGATTTCTGCAGCGTGAGTCTACACCGACGAGACACCAATCTGCGGTGAGTCGGTTTTGGGAGGTTTGACTTAAATCTTCTTGACAACCGGGGGTCGTTTTCGTAATATCTGGGTGGAGAGGTGTTTTAATAAACCAATATCCGGTGGGGATAAGAACAAAAGAGCTATTGGAAATCTTCTTTTTGACTTGCGGACGTAATGGAACAGAAGAAGCAATCGGTTAAAGTGAATATTTTTGGTGAGGATTATCCCATTAAGGGTGACGCTGAGGACTCTTACATCCAAGAGGTTGCCAGGTACGTAGATCAAAAGATGAAGGAGGTGGCAGAGAGAATGTCCAACAAACTGCCGGTAAGGGTGGCAGTTTTGGCAGCCATGAGCATAACCGACGAGTTGTTCAAAGAGAGAGACGAAAGGAAAAAGAGACTTCTGGATGTAGAGGAAAGATCCCAATCCCTTTTGGAGCTGTTGGCAGAGAGGGTGGGCGAAGAAGATACCCAATAAGCGTTCTTTGTTTTTGTTCCCCACTTTGACGAGCTGATTTTGCCCGACCTGGGTTTTCACCGAGGCGGTGGCCATACGGTCAGGCAAAATCGAAAAGAGCAAGTGGGGTTTTTTCATATGGGATCATAGAAGATCCGAGGGGAAGGAGAAGCAGATATGAGCAACTGGATGCTTATTGCCATTGCCTCAGGCGCGGTGGTTGTGGCCTTCTTTTTGGGATGGTTCATCAGCCGCAGAATAGGCCAGATGAAGTTAGGCAAGGCCGACGAACTGGCGAAGAAGATCATAGAAGAGGCGGAGAAAGAATCGGAGATCAAGAAGAAGGAGGCCGTCTTAGAGGCCAAGGACGAGTGGTATAAGGCGAAAGTCAACTTCGAGAAAGAGCTTCAAATCAAGAAAGCCGAATTCGGACGGCTGGAAAAAAGGCTCTCGGAGCGGGAGATCCACTTAGACCGCAAGGTAGACATACTCGGTAAGAAAGAGAGAGACGTCCAGAACCGGGAGAAGATACTGTTTGCCAGAGAGAAGGCGGTCCGGACCAAAAGCGACGAGCTGGATCGGTTGATCGCCGATCAGAACAAACAGTTAGAAAAGATAGCCCAGATGACCTCGGAGGAGGCCAAGAAGCTCTTGATGGAGAATTTGGAAAGCCAGGCTCGGCAGGAGGCCGCTCAGTTCATCAAGGAAATCAAGGAACAGGCGGAGCAAACCGCCGAAAAGGAGGCTAAGAATATCATCATCTCCGCCATTCAGAGGTGTGCCGCCGATCATACCGTGGAGTCTACGGTATCGGTGGTGAGTCTTCCCAATGACGAGATGAAAGGCCGGATCATCGGAAGAGAGGGGAGGAACATTCGCTCTTTTGAGACTGCCACCGGCATCGACGTGATCGTGGACGATACGCCGGAGGCGGTGATACTTTCGGGCTATGATCCCATAAGACGAGAGATCGCCCGGATGGCCTTGGAAAAGCTGACCACCGACGGCAGAATTCACCCGGCGCGGATCGAGGAGGTGGTAACCAAGGCGGAAAAAGAGATGGAAGTCATCATACGCGAGACCGGGGAGCAGGCCTCTTTCGACGTGGGCATACACGGAGTACATCCCGAGCTGGTGAAACTCTTAGGCAAGCTTCAGTTCCGCACCAGCTATGGTCAGAACGTCCTGCAGCACAGCAAGGAGGTGGCGTTTTTGTCCGGATTGATGGCGGCGGAGCTGGGCTTGGACTCCAACTTAGCCAAGCGGGCCGGCCTACTGCACGACATCGGTAAGGCAGTAGACCGGGAGACGGAGGGGACGCACACCCAGATAGGGTATAACGTAGCCCAGAAGTACGGAGAGAATCCGATGGTTTTAAATGCCATCGCTTCCCACCACGAAGACGTGATCTCCGAGTCGGCTTATTCTGTCCTGGTGCAAGCGGCTGACGCCATCTCCGGCGCCAGACCGGGTGCCCGGCGCGAGACTTTGGAAGGATACATCAAGAGACTGGAGAAATTAGAAGAGTTGGCTGATTCCTTCAAGGGCGTGGCCAAGTCGTATGCCATACAGGCCGGAAGGGAGATCAGGGTCATCGTGGAGCACGAGCGGATTGATGACCAGGGCGCATTAGAGCTGGCGGCGGAGATGGCAAAGAAGATCGAGGCTGAGCTGGAGTATCCCGGACAAATCAAAGTCACCGTGATCCGCGAGACCAGGGCAGTTGAATATGCGAAGTAAGAAAAGGCGATCGCCACGAGGATAGTGTCGTCGGGGGTTATCTGGTGTTGGCCGATGCCGATCTATTCTGGTTGGACCATTGCCCGACCTGAATTGGATACCGGGACGCTGGACCGACGCCTCGCAGCTAGATCGGATGGAAAGTGGCATTAGATGAGAAGAAATGAAGCTGTGGCCATGACCATAACCCCGCTATCCTTTGTGGTCGGCGTCTGCTACTACTCTCGCCTGCCGGAGAAGGTGTCCTGTCATGGGAATGCTCCGGGCCGGCATGACGCTTACCTGTCAAGATCGACAAGATTGATTTCTCGGTTTTTTGCAGGCATCGTCATCTCGAGGGCAGTAGACCCTTTTGAAACCAAGTCTTGGGGAAGCGTGATTTGAATATCCTGTTTATTGCAGACATCGTGGGAAGGCCGGGGAGATGGGCAGTCTCCCAGGTTCTGCCCGACATCAAGAAGACTCACCAGATAGACTTCACCATCGCCAATGTCGAAAATGCGGCGGGCGGGTTCGGCCTGACCAAAGAGATAGCCAAGAAGATTCACTCTTATGGCGTCGATTGCCTTACCAGCGGCAATCACATCTGGGATCGAAAAGATATCTACCCTTACCTAAACGAAGACCAACGCGTTTTAAGACCTGCCAATTACCCGCCCGGAGTACCGGGAAGGGGAGTGGCCATATTCGAGTCTAAGAACGGACATAAGATCGGAGTCTTGAACCTACAGGGGAGGGTCTATATAAAGGAAATAGAGTGCCCTTTTCGGGTGGCGGACATAGAAACTGAAAAACTGAGAGAGCAGACACACTTCATCGTAGTGGACGTGCACGCCGAAGCCACCTCCGAGAAGGTGGCCTTGGGTTGGTACCTGGATGGAAGGGTTTCAGCCGTCTTGGGAAGTCACACTCACGTTCAGACTGCAGATGAGACTGTGCTCCCACAGGGGACAGCCTACATAACCGACGCCGGAATGACCGGTGCACACGATTCCGTGATTGGGATAACCAAAGAGGATGCCATCGGTCGCTTTCTCACGCAGATTCCCCGCCGCTTTACTTTGGCCAAGAGGGACGTGAAATTCTCCGGGGTGCTGATTACACTTGATCCGGACACCGGGAAAGCGTCAAAAGCAGAGAGGATCAGAATAGACGTGCCCCGGCCGGAAGAGGAAGAAAGGGAAGACGACAGAGGAGCGCTTTAACAGCGAAAGAAAAGCCTGTATGAATGGGAGTTGCCATGCCGGCGGAGATGATTGACGGTAAGAAGATTTCTTTAGAAATCAAAGACGGTCTGAAAGAGAAGATCAAAAGGCTCAAAGAGAACGGGCGGGTTCCCGGATTGGCAGCCGTCTTAGTAGGGGATAATCCGGCCTCGCAGGTTTACGTGAATATGAAAATCAAAGCCTGTGAAGAGGCGGGGATCTACTCTGAGGTCAACAGATATCCCAAGGAATTGCCCGAATCTGAGCTTCTGGAAAAGGTCGACGAGCTGAATCGAAAACCGACCATACACGGGATTTTGGTCCAGTTCCCCACTCCAGAGCAGATAAGCGAGGAGAAGGTCATCTTAGCCATCGACCCAAAGAAAGACGTGGACGGTTTTCATCCGTTCAACGTGGGAATGATGGTGGCGGGCAAGCCGGCTTTCTTACCTTGCACTCCGCTGGGCATACAGGAACTCCTGGTGAGGTCAGGACATGATCCTTCGGGAAAGCACGTGGTGATATTGGGCAGAGGCAGCCTGGTGGGGAAACCGCTTGCCATGATGTTGTTTCAGAAAGCCCAAGGGGCCAATGCTACGGTCACCATTTGTCACACCGCTACTAAGGATTTGGCCAATATCACCCGACAGGCAGACATCCTGATCGCGGCGATGGGGAAAGCAAAGTTTGTCACTAAAGATATGGTCAAACCCGGCGTGGTGGTGATTGATGTCGGGACCAACCGCATAGAAGATCCGTCGACCAAGTCCGGGCATAGACTGGTGGGAGACGTGGATTTCGATTCAGTCAGCCAGATTGCCGGGGCCATCACTCCGGTCCCGGGTGGCGTGGGACCGATGACCATCGCCATGCTTCTTTCCAACACGGTTAGGGCTTGCGAACTCCGGTCAGCGGATTGAACGGATAAAACGGATTTGCGGAGGTGTAAAACCTCCGCCACGCGCAGCCGAGCCTTTATGGCTTCGGAAGACATGGAAAATCGAACAGGGGCGCTCCTTGAAGCACCGGGCGTCACAATAGCTTGACGGCATTTGGAGTGTTCACCTTAAGGTGAACCAAACGGATATTCTTCTTTTTCCTCCACGCAAGACCAACTCACCCGGCAGGCGCACCCAGGTCAAGCTGAAGCTTGACACCCCAGAAATCCCCTGCTGGTTCGGTTTCCCAAGTAGTATCGCAAGATGAGCTTGACATAGGCGAGAATTTGGCTATTCTATGGTGGGATCACTTGGAGAGAGTATATATCAGTGAGCGATCTGGGACTGAAAGAAGGCTATAAGATAGCCCGGTGCTGTTCCCCTCATCCCGATGACACTATTAAGGGATATTACAGTTATAACCATGTGCTCGTAGTTCACCAGGCTTCTTGTGACAACCTGAAGAAGATTGAACCTGAGAGGCTCTTTTCCCTCTCCTGGGAAGAGATATTAGAGAAGAAGGAGGATGAGCCGGAGAAGGATTATTATGAACTGGATGAACTCGACTTTCGCATCCTCCGGCATCACCAAGCGGTGGGCGTGGATTACGCCTGGGTGGTGGCTGGCGCTCTGAATATCGAGCCAGAGCAGGTTTTTGAGCGCCATAAGAAACTGAAAGAACTGAAACTGCTGAAGCGCGTCGAGCCGGTGATGATCCAATATCGAAAAGGAATAGTAGATAACAAGTGGATCAAACATCGCAATCACACGTATTATCAAATAACCCCCAAGGGAGAAAGATACTTAAGATTTTTCGTTTCGAAAAAGGAATGCAATTCTTGAAACTTCTCTCCTTACTCCCCCTCTCCATATCATGAAGAGGAGAATAGAGGGAGTGAGATAGGATCCGACTGAAGTCTTTCTTTTTGTTCATTCATACCGACTGATAACCGAAGGGAGCAAAAATGGAACCGATAAAAATCTCAGCCAAGGAGCTGGGGGCGTTAGCACTACCCAATTTCTGCCCTAGGTGTTTTTGGATCAAAATGCACTGCGCGAATAAGCTTCCCTTCCAGATTTTTCCGGGGATATTCAGCTCCATCGACTCCTACACCAAGAAAGTGACTGGTGCTCACTTCGCCCGCTACCAAAAACCGCCATCATGGCTGACAGAGTTGGGAGATCTGGGTGAACCAGTGAAAGTTCCTCATCATTCTAAGTTCAAGGTAGTTGATGAGCAGACTAACATCGTTTTGAATGGCATGCCCGATGAGATCTTCAAGAAAGATGACGGCTCGTACTTCATAGTAGACTATAAGACCTCGAAATTCACACAAACACAGGATAGCCTGCTTCCCATGTACGACATCCAGCTCAACGCCTATGCTTACATCGGAAAGCGGCAGGGATTTGATCCGGTCTCCGGCATCGCTTTGGTTTACATGGAGCCTCAGACTGATCTGGAACAGGATGAACTTGATTCCGTCTTAAGAGAGGATGGATTTTTCATGGGCTTTGCCGGGCACATTCTTCAGCTCAAACTCAGTCCGGAGCAGAAGATTCCCCCTCTTCTGAAGAAGGTAAGGATGATCCACGATCTCGATTTAGCGCCTCCGGGGAGCGAAGCCTGCCGCGATTGCATGTTGTTGGATGGACTAATAGCCACGGCGACGGGCGATCGTTGAGTTGATGAACATTCGCCGGAAAGTCGAGGCAGACATATTGTTTGACATCCGTTTTCCGCGAGCATATATTCTTACGTGAACACGAAAAAAGGGGGCTTAAGTTAGGAAAAACCAGGATCAAGAGGTTTATCCTGATTTCTCAAACAGGAATCATTCTGACAAGCATGCGAGAAAAGATCTACACAGTAACGGAGATCACCAGAGAGATAAAGGACCTGCTTGAGCAGAATTTCCCCAATGTGTGGGTGGAAGGGGAAATCTCCAACTATCTTCTTCATTCCTCCGGTCATCGGTATTTCACCTTAAAAGACGAGAAGGCCCAGATCCGGTGCACCCTGTGGAGATTTCGCGGTGAGAGACTGCACTTTGAGCCGGAAGACGGGATGAGAATCATTGTGCTGGGCAGTGTGTCCGTCTATGAAAGAAACGGGCAATATCAATTGGACGTGATTGATGTGGTGCCGGCCGGTCTGGGCAGACTGGAGATAGCCTTTCAAAGACTGAAGGAGAAGCTTTCCGAAGAAGGGCTATTCAATGAGGAGCATAAAAAGCCCATTCCGCGGTTCCCGGAGGTTATCGGAGTGGTCACCTCTCCCACCGGCGCCGCAATCCGAGACATAATTCGAGTCATCCATACTCGTTTTCCCAGCGTAAAAATAATAGTGAATCCGGTGCGGGTTCAAGGGGAGGGTGCAGCAGAAGAGATTGCGGAGGCGATCAAAGAGTTCAACCGGTATAAGAAAATCGAGGTCATGATCGTAGGCCGGGGAGGAGGTTCTCTTGAGGACCTCTGGGCTTTCAACGAAGAAGTGGTGGCCAGAGCAATCTATGATTCGAAAATCCCGGTGATCTCGGCCGTGGGGCACGAGATCGATTTCACCATCTCGGATTTCGTTGCGGACTTAAGAGCGCCCACCCCTTCTGCGGCCGCACAGATGCTGGTGCAGAATAGAGATGAGCTTTTGGAGGAGATAAAGGCCGAAATCAAGAGGTTGGCCTCATCCTTGAAGTCGCGGCTGGAGTTCTCCCAGCAGCGGCTATCAGCCATGAAAGAAAGCTACGGTTTCAGACGACCGTTGGACATCATCACTCAACGGTCCCAAGAGGCGGACGAGCTGACCAGGCAGCTTTCGGACGGTGCAAGAAACTACTTTGAAATGAAATCAAATGCCGTATCTTTACTGAAAGAGAAGCTTAAGGCCCTATCACCTTCGTCAGTCCTGAAAAGAGGATATTCCATTGCCCGGAAACTGCCTGAATTAGCGATAATCAAAGAAGCTAAAATGGTGAAGGCAGATGATCTAATAGAGGTGAAGTTCTTCCAAGGAAGAATCGAGTCGAAGGTCGAGCTGGTCGATTCGGAATGAACCTGCGGATCTCAAATTGCTGTGGAGAGGCGAGGTTGACGGTCAAGAAATCTGCGAAGGAGAAAAAAGAGAAGAGCTTCGAAGAAGCACTGAACCGGCTGGAAGCGATTGTGCTGGAGCTGGAGGAGGGTGAGCTGTCTTTGGAAGAGGCGGTGAAGAAGTTTGAAGAAGGGGTCGAGCTTTCTTCTTTTTGCACGAAGAAGTTGACGCAGGCAGAAGAAAAAGTAGAAAAACTTGTTAGGACCGCTAAAAGTGAATTCAAGACTGAGCCGCTGGATTTGAAAGAAGAAGGCTGATTTCCAGTAGAGGGTGGAGAAGAACCTAGTCTTTTGGCTTGCGAGGCTATGCTTTCTTCACCGGGAGAGTGTTTGGGGAGTATCATGGCGAAGAGTGCCGCCTCTGGCGGGACGACAAGGCAATCTCGGTGGAGGGTTCCGCTCCTTCCAGTCGCCTGCAATGAGTAGGTTAGATTCTTTGGATGTTTGATACAGCACGGGGAATACGATGGCAACCCAGGCAGTCGATCTCTTGGCGGAGTTGGAAAAACGAGAGAAACGGGTAGCATCATATCTGAGATCAAAAGAGTTCGAAAGGTGGTTTCAGCCGGCCCACTTAAGAGAAGCAGTCTACAGTTACGTCAACCGCGCGGGAAAGCGTCTGCGCCCGGCGCTTCTGCTTTTATCCTGCGGAGCGGTAGGAGGCAAAGAAGAGGAGGCGATCCCGGCCGCCGCGGCAGTGGAGATGTTCCACACCTGGACTCTGGTGCACGACGATCTGATCGACAATGACGAAAGGAGAAGGGGCGGGTATACGGTTCATGCCCAATCATCCATGATTGCCCGGCAGCAGATGAACTACACCGAGAATCAGGCGAAAGACTATGGCCGGGACATTGCCATTCTCGCCGGCGACGTTCAACAGGGATGGGCAGTGAGCCTTCTGTGCGATTGCTCCCTGAAGGGAAACGTCAGACCCGAAGTTACCCTGACCTTGATTCGGATGCTTGAATCATACGTGCTTAACACCTTAGTTTCCGGCGAGACTCTGGACATCCAATTCTCCAGACAGGCCGTCGAATCCTTCGAGCCGGAAACGATATTAGATATGCTGTGGCGGAAAACCGGCGCTCTGTATGAATACTCCGCCAAGGCTGGCGCCATGATCGGATTGGCTACGACCGAGGCTGACGACAAGAGAATCGTCGGCATATCCAGCTTCACCAGCAAATGCGGCACCGCTTTCCAATTGCAGGACGACATTCTGGGCATTGTGGGCGACGAAAAGCGGTTGGGTAAACCGGTGGGATCCGACATTCGGGAGGGGAAGCGCACCACCATCATCTACTATGCCTTCAGGAATGCTTCCCCCAAACAGAAGGCTAAGCTGCAGAGTGTATTGGGCAAACCAGAAGCGACTGAAGAAGAGGTGGGCGAAATCACTCAGCTTCTGATTCAGTTGGGCGGAATATCGGAGACCAAGCGGATGGCCGAGCGAATCATCCAAGAGGCTCGTCCGGAGCTTGACGTCCTGCCGGACTCGCACCATAAGAAGCTGCTATTGGCTTGGGCGGATTTCATGATCTCACGAAGCTTTTAGGGGGTCAGAATGACCAAGTGGCTGGACTTAGTAAACTCTCCTCAAGATCTGAAGAACGTTCCCGTCGACAAATTGGGTGAGTTAGCAGAGGAGATCAGAGACAGGATCATCACCGTGGTCTCCAGGAACGGAGGACATTTAGCCTCCAACTTAGGAGCGGTGGAGCTGGTGTTAGCCCTCCACCGGGTTTTTGACTCCCCCCAGGATAAGATCGTCTGGGACGTGGGGCATCAGTGTTATGCGCACAAGCTCCTCACCGGACGAAAGGATAGATTTCAGACCTTGAGAGAATACGAAGGCTTGAGTGGTTTTCCCTCGAGGTCCGAAAGCGAGCATGACGTCTTTAGCGTGGGGCATGCCTCCACTTCCATCTCTTCTGCTTTGGGAATTGCCTGTGCTCGAGACCACCAGGGAGAGAAATTCTCGGTGATCGCCATCGTCGGCGACGGTGCCTTGACTGGCGGCCTGGCATTTGAGGGGCTGAATAATGCCGGGGCTTCAGGCAAGAACTTAATCGTGATCTTAAATGACAACAGGATGTCTATCTCCAAGAATGTGGGAGCTTTATCCCGATATCTGACGGACGTTCTGACCGACGAAAAATACAACAAGCTTAAGTCGGAGGTCTGGGATCTGGTGGGGAAGTTCAAAAGACGGGATAAGATAAGGGCCATGGTGGCTAAGGTGGAAGAAGGAATCAAAGGATTCTTGGTGCCAGGCAGCCTCTTTGAGAAACTGGGATTCCGGTATTTTGGTCCGGTGGATGGTCATGACATTAGGGGATTGATCAAAATCCTGGAACAGCTCAAGACCTTAAACGGACCAATTTTGCTTCACGTCGTAACCAGGAAAGGGAAAGGTTACAAATATGCGGAAGAAGATGCTCCCCGCTTTCACGGCATCGGCGCTTTTGACAAAGTGAGTGGAGACTCCAACGGTGATCCGGGAGAGATGACTTACACAGACGTATTCGGAAGCACGTTGGTCAAATTGGCCTCAAGTGATGAGAGAATCGTGGCGATTACTGCAGCCATGACCCTGGGCACGGGGCTTATGGATTTTGCCAAAGCCTTTCCCCAGAGATTCTATGACGTAGGAATCGCCGAGCAACACGGCGTCAGTTTTGCCTCGGGACTTGCCGCCCAGGGTCTTAAACCAGTATTCGCCGTATACTCCACGTTTCTTCAGAGGGCCTTTGATCAGGTGATTCACGACATCGCCCTGCAGAATTTACCCGTGATTCTGGCCATAGACCGGGCCGGAGTAGTGGGCGCAGATGGTCCCACCCATAATGGAGTCTTCGACTTAAGCTATCTCAGACAGATTCCCAATTGGGTGGTGATGGCACCGAAGGACGGGAATGAATTGAAAAACATGCTTCAGACCGCGGTCAACTGGGGAAACGGTCCGGTGGCCATCCGGTATCCCCGGACGAAGATTCCCGATTCGGTAACAGACGAGTTTTCTCCCATACCCATAGGAAGCTGGGAGAGGCTGAAAAAGGGGAAGGATGTCGCAATTCTGGCGGTAGGATCTTTGGTTTATTCGGCCACGCAGGCATCATATGAGTTGCAGAATGAGGGGATAGACGCGGAGGTGGTGAACGCGCGGTTCATCAAGCCGTTGGACGAAGAGATGTTGACTTCGCTGTTGCGGGAATTCGATAAGGTCGTTACCGTAGAGGACAATGCGCTTTTGGGTGGATTTGGATCTGCAGTGTTGGAGTTTGCCGAGTCCCAGGCTCTCAACCAGGTGACGATCAAGCGGATGGGTATTCCGGACGAGTTCATCCAGCACGGTTCGAGGAACCAGCTTCTGGATATTTTGGGCTTGAGTAAGGAGGGCATCGTCCAGACGGTCAGGAAGCTGGTAAGGCCAACAAGGGTTGCGAAAAAAGCTCAAACCCCAAAAGCGAGTTCGGGAGTATGAAGGTTCGGATTCACCCGCGACCGGGTACGACACAACGGCAGCCGTTGTGGCTCACCCGAGGGTGAGCACTCCAGTCATGGTTTTCCGACTAACTGTCAGAGAATCGAAATCTCGTCTTCCGAGAATTCCGAAATGAAAAGCATAGGAATCATCGCTAACGTCAAAAAGGAGCTGACCAAGGCAGTGGTGCAGGAAATTATTCGGTGGTCAGGCGAAAACGGGGTCCGGTTCTTTGTTTGCGAGGAACTGGTGCCACTGGTGGGGCAGAGGGAGGCGTCTATGCCGTCAGATAAGCTGTGGCAGGAAAGCGACGTATTGATCTCCCTGGGCGGAGACGGGACTATGCTGGCTTCAGCCAGGGCGGTGGGAGAGCATCAGACGCCGATTTTGGGCATAAACTTAGGCGGAGTGGGCTTCTTGACCCAGATCAACTCCAACGATCTGCAGAATACCTTAAACAAGCTCAAGACCGAAGATTACTTCATTGAAAAGCGAATGGTTTTGGAGACAGAGATTGAAGGGCTTAAAAAATTCGATCAGTACGCCCTAAATGACGTGGTCATCGACAAAGGAGAGGTGGCCAGGCTTTTTCTCCTCCACCTTTACGCTGAAGATGACTTCATCTGCTCTTATTCCGCCGATGGTCTGATCATCTCCACCCCCACCGGCTCAACCGCTTACAGCCTGGCTGCGGGGGGACCAATAATCAATCCGAAAATGAACGCCATGATTGTGTCGCCCATCTGCCCCCACACCTTAGCGTCTCGCACCATGCTCTTTTCCGAGAACGAAACCCTAAAGGTAGTAGTGGAGCTTGATTCTCGGGAAGCGGTTTTGACCATTGACGGTCAGGTGGCGTTCAATCTAAAATCGGGCAGCTCAGTTTTGGTGCGAAAAGCCGAGCATTCCGTAAACTTAATCAAATTCAAAGATAGATCATTCTACGAAATCCTAAGAAGGAAATTGCACTGGGGCGCCCGACCGAAGACCGGAGAATGAGTTTGGGTCCGGGATCAAAAGCTCATAGGAACTTCCGTTTCTGCTACTGCACATTGTCCAGACCTTCGTAGTGTAAGGTACCGCACTCGTGCCATGCTGAAGAATCTTCGAATCAGAAACTATGCCTTGGTTGAGGACCTGGAGGTGGAGTTCGGACCCGGACTCAACGTTATCACCGGCGCCACGGGTGCAGGAAAGTCCATTATCGTTGGTGCGGTGAATTTGATCCTGGGGGAGAGGGCCAGCAGTGAGGCGGTCAGAACCGGGTTCGACTCAGCCAGCATAGAGGCAGTCTTCGAACTGACGGACGATCGAAGTCTGGAAAGCCTGCTGCGTGGTCTGGGGATCGTCCCTCAGGAGAATATGCTGATAATACGCCGGGAAATCTCGAGCAAGGCACAAAGCAGATGCTATGTGAACGACCGGCTGATCACGCAGGCCAGCCTCAAGTCCATCGGAGACAGATTGGCAGATCTGCACGGACAACACGAGCATCAGTCGCTGCTGAACGTGGAGCGACACGTTGAATATCTGGATCATTATGGCGATCTGGACGGAATCCTGTCTGAGGTGAGCGAAACCTATCGTCTTCTAAAAGAGAAGCAAAAGGAGCTGGACGATCTGGAACACAGCACCAAGCTGGACGAAGAGAGAAGGAGGCTTTACGAATTCCAGATACAGGAAATCGAGAAAGCACAACTAAGCCCGGACGAGGAAGAAAAGCTGGTAGGGGAAAGAAAAGTGCTGGAAAATGTGGAGAGTCTTTTTGAGCTGTCCGGCAACCTTTATCACCAGCTCTATGAGAGCGAGGACTCGCTTTTGCGGAAGCTGACCTTGCTTTCCAGGGAGATGAAGAGGGGAGAGGGGATAGATTCGCGCTTGAAGGAACCGGATGAGACCTTGGAATCGTGCGTGATCAAGCTTCAGGAAATGTCCAGATTCATGGAGGATTACCGGAGTCGGCTGGAATTCGATCCGGAAAGGCTGGAGACGATAAGGGAGAGGCTGAATCTACTTAATACGTTGAAAAGGAAGTATGGGAAGAGCTTGGAAGAAATCTCAAGTTACAAAGCTCAGATTGAGAATGAAATGCTGCGAATGGAGAATAGGGACGAAATCCTAAAAAGCTTAACGAACGAAATAAACCAATGCTCCAAGATACTTCAGAAGGCGTGCAGTCATCTTTCCCAAAGGAGGAAAGCCAAGGCCTCCGAGCTTTCCGGAAGAATTCAGAAGGCGTTGGCCGGTTTGGGGATGGACCAGACCAAGGTCGAAATAAGAATCGCTCAGCAGGAAGATCAAAATGGGCTGGTAGAACTGGATGGCAAGAGATTCGCCGTGTCCGAGAAGGGGATGGATCAAGTGGAGTTTTTTGTCTCTCCCAACCCCGGGGAGGAACTCAAGCCCTTAGCCAAAATTGCTTCCGGAGGGGAGATCTCCCGGGTGATGCTGGCGTTGAAATCCATCCTGGCCAAATCGGATCGGATACAGACTCTTATTTTCGACGAGATCGACGTGGGCATTGGTGGCGAGGTGGCTTCCGCCGTCGGCAAAAGCCTGAAGGATCTAGCTTCCTCACGGCAGGTGATGGTGATAACCCATCTCCAACAGATTGCCTCGCAGGCAGACCACCATTACAAGGTATTCAAGGAAAGCCTGAAGGGCCGAACCGTAACCAGAATAAAGAGATTGGAAAGAGAAGAGAGGATCAACGAGATAGCCCGGATGATCTCCGGAGAGAAAGTGAGCCAGGTAACCCTGAGGCAGGCAAAAGAGATGATCCGAACCGCCAGCCCCAATGACTCACGCGCTAATTGAACCGACAGTGCTTTGATATTAGCTCGACCGCAACCAAGCTTCCTTTGGACCTCAGGAAATAGGATCGTCAGCGACGACAACATGATCATAACTAAAAGAGATTTCTTCCTTCTTCCCAATCTTTTGGCGATCTTCCGGATTTTGCTTCTGCCGTTCATCTTTTTCTTTTTGGCGCAAGGCACGCAGTCAGGTTTGATCGCCGCCATTATCTTGATAATACTGGCGGTAGGCTCCGACGTTCTGGATGGTTACTTGGCCAGAAGGCTAAATCAGGTCACCGATCTGGGAAAGCTTCTGGACCCGCTGGCAGACAAGCTGGGTCTGGGGATATCGGTGATCTTTGTCCTAGTCTATCGCGGGTTTCCTCTTTGGGCGGCTTTCCTGCTTTTCTTGAAGGACATATTGACTTTGGCCGCGGGTGCTGCCCTGGTCAGAAAAAAGCGGACTCTTCCGGTGTCGAACATTTGGGGGAAGTCGAATTCGTGGATTTGGGCGATTACGGTGATCGTCTATATCTTTCGGATTCACTTTCTCCAACAGTGGCTGCTGATCCTGGCGACTCTCTCGGTGGTGAACTGTGGCGTTCAGTATCTGCGGATGTTTATAGCTCAATATCGACTTGATACGACTGGAAGATAATATTCTTCTCCAAACACCTTTTCACTCCGGATGAAGATCAAATCAATAGCCAATGATAGCGTTGCCTCCCGTTATGACATCTCGGTGGGTGATGCGATTCTGGAGATCAACGGCCATCCGGTCAACGACGTGATCGATTATAAGTTCTTTTCATCAGATCACCGCTTGAAACTGAAACTCATGACCAAGAATGACAGAATCGTGCTGGTCTCCGTGAGAAAGCAGCCGGATGAGGATTTGGGGCTTGAGTTCTGCGAGACCAGATACAGAAGGTGTGCCAACAACTGCATCTTTTGTTTCGTTCACCAGCTTCCCAAGGGCTTGAGGAAAGCCCTTTACTTTAAGGACGAGGATTTCCGCCTATCCTTCCTGCACGGTAATTTCGTGACGTTAACCAATACTTCAGATGGTGACGTCGATCGTATTATAAGACAGCGACTTAGCCCGCTGTACATATCGGTTCACGTTACGGATGAAGAGTTGCGTAAGAAGATGGTGTCCAATGACAGAATTCCCGAAATCATGCCCCTGATAAGAAGATTGGCCGAAGGGCGGATAGAGATGCATACTCAGATCGTATTGTGTCCGGGAATCAACGATGGTCCGCAACTGGAAAGGTCGGTGAGGGAACTATCGGCCTATTATCCTTTTGTGAAATCATTGGCACTGGTGCCGGTGGGCTTGACGAAATTCAGGGAGAAGCTGCCCAAGATACGACCGATAGACAAGACGTATTCAAGGAGAGTAATTCGGCTCGTCGAGAAGTGGCAAAAATCCTTCAGGGAAAGGTGGAACTGCGGTTTTGTTTACGCAGCAGACGAGTTCTTCGCGAAAGGAGGAGTTGACTTTCCCGAGACGGAATATTATGATGAATTTCATCAGATCGAAAACGGGGTGGGAATGGCAAAGCAATTCATCGACCAGTTTGAGTCAAAACAAAAACTCTTGCCGGATAAGCTAAAGAAAAGCCTAACCATCACCATGGTGACAGGAGTATCAGCCTTTAGGCTGATCAAACAGATCGTCGAAGAAAAATTAAATTCAATATCTGGTTTTAAGATTCGACCGGTGGTCGTGAAAAATAACTTCTTTGGA
This sequence comes from Candidatus Zixiibacteriota bacterium, assembly GCA_049694315.1. Lineage (GTDB taxonomy): Bacteria > Zixibacteria > MSB-5A5 > MSB-5A5 > SM1-73 > CAIVRH01. The sequence goes on along the minus strand of JBAVQU010000021.1, from coordinate 53,255 downwards.
CACAGTGTGACCGTGACCGGACTATTGACCGGCGTGGATATTGTGAATGCTCTAAACAAAAGGAAGAACTTAGGCCAAGTGATCCTTCTTCCGCCCAACTGCCTGAATGAAGATGGACTGTTCTTAGATGATCTAGAGCCTGCCGATTTGGAAAGGGAATTGGATCGGCAAGTGATAGTGGGGTCGTATGATCTGGTAGGGAGTTTAAGGAAAATATTTGACATGCGGAAATCAGAACATTAGAAAGAGATAGGCTGGATCATACCATTCTCCGTTCGAATGCTATCTTAAGATGAACTTAGAAAGACCTGAAGAAGACTTCCCAGAAGCTAACCTCACCCGTCATTAGTTTATATAAGCGTTTGTGCCCCCCTGTTAACTCCTTGCAAAGCAAAGAGTTTGTTTGAGCGGGTTCAGCCTATTGCCGTCTCTCCAACACTTTCCTAAAATAGTTAAGAAAAATCGGGACAAACCTCTTGACAAATCGCTCAAGAGCATTATATTAGAGCAGAATCAAAAATATGGAACGATTTGCGATTAGCATCTAAGGATCGGATCTTTGCTTCCTAATTAGAGCATCATTTGTATTGCTTTCTAGATGATGCAATAGGTATATCCGACGGTTAAGAAATGTGTATTTGTTTTTTTTAGGGTAGTCATTGGGGTTGTCCCTAGCAGTGATCACTCGAGGAGTCAAATTCTACAGAAAGAAGAGTTGCTTATGGGCATATATAACGTGTTATGGAACAAGGGGGTGTATGAGTTAACTCGGAATCGGATAAGTGCTCTTTTAGGGTCTTGCAATAACAGGGGTTGCTTTGCGGATGACGGGGAATGAACTTAGAATACACATACAGAATCAAATTCTTGAACAGGTCTCAAACCACACAGGGAGGTTGTCATGAAATCTGTGGTCTTAATTACAAGCCTAATGCTATTTGCAGGCTCAATCTTCCCAGCTTATGTCGCGAATGCGTCAGACACCGTTTTGAGCGACCATCATAGCTCCCAAGATGACTGGGACGCTCTTTTCTATCGAATCAATCTTAATTTGGACTTTGATAACTCAGCAATTGACGGATCGGTTTATTTAGAAGGACGAAGCCTAATAAACGGACTGTCATTTATTAGGCTAGACTTGTACAGATATGACTATGATCCCTTCCATTACATGCACGTCGATTCAGTAAAAGTCGTGGGGATAGCTAATCCAACGGGTACCCAAGTGGATTCATTTGTAGATATCAGTTTCCAACCCCAAACATACAATTATAACGACACATTCAGAGTCACGGTCTATTACCATGGAAAACCGGGTTACGCTTTGACTCAGCTTGGATTCATTTTTGGTGCTCATGCAAGGACTGATATCTGTTATAACATGTCAGAACCTGTTTATGCCCGACGTTGGTGGCCATGTAAGGACCGCGTGGAGGACAAAGCAGACTCTATCTATATGACGGTGACCTATCCTGACAACTTTAGATGTGCTTCAAACGGAACACTCAATATGGAGTTCGTCAGTGGAGGAAGAGAAACAAGCTATTGGAGAGAGCATTATCCGATTGCGACCTACCAAGTGGGTATTGGCTGTACCAATTATGTCAGACTAGATACTTCTTATATTTTGCAGAGTGGAAACGGTACTATGCCTATATGGTTCTATGTTTATCCTGAGAATGTTGCTACCGCAAGGGATTCCTTTCCTAAGGTCGTGGAAATGTTGGATACTTTCGAAACCTGTTTCGGTGCCTACCCTTACTCAGGCATCTACCCACCATATGTAATGGAGAAATACGGGATGATGCAGGTTCCAATAAGACTCGGAGCAATGGAGTATCCGACTATTACTGCAATTTGCGATACTCAGTATGGTCAAACTCCACTGAGCCATGAACTATCTCACTCATGGTGGGGTAATTGTGTAACCTGTTCCACATGGAACCATTTCTGGATCAATGAGGGTTTTGCAAGATATTCAGAGTGTATATGGGTTGAAAAAAATATGGTTTGAATGCAATGTTCCGGTATATCGACCGGTATCGCTACTTGGGACATGGATCAGTATACCTGGAGAATGGATATGTTGGAAATGTTACCGAGGAAATTCTCCATAGAGTTTACAATAAGGGATCTTGGGTGCTTCACATGTTAAGGCACTGGGTAGGCAATCAAGTTTTTTATAATATTCTGCACGAATACTTGAGTACTTACAAATGGAACCATGCAAGCACTGAACAATTCCGAGACGTGTGTGTTAACGTAACGGGTGACACACGTCTTAATACTTTTTTCCATGAATGGATATATAGTGACTATCATCCGGTGTACGAGTCCTGGTTCTTTGTCAGAGACGACGGTAAGATCTTCCTTAATCTTAAACAGACTCAAACTCCTTCAATAGATCCTTATGTTCCTGAAGTCTACCATATGCCTATTGACATTATCTTGGACGATGGGGTAGCAAAGGAAACTCTCACTGTTTTTAACGACCAGAGAGATCAAAATTTCGTTCTTGAAACTTCACTTACGTCACCTCCTCTCAGAGCAGATATCTGCCTGGATTGGCTTCTGGGCGAGGTTACCGAGTGCCATTTTGTCCATAATCCATTAACAAATGGGGTTATCGGTTACCAATATCAGGACACCGTAGTGTTCGTATGTTCTAGTAATGCATCACTCGGGGTCGTGGAAGGTCAGCTACCTGATGGGTTATCTTTAGAGAATACCACTGGCATAATCTCAGGAACACCAACCAAAACAGGAGTTTTCCCCTTTACTGTTAGAGCAGCGCTTTCTGAACAGGGTCCTTTCTATTATGATTACGATACGATAGTTGTATGTCGAAAATGGGTCGTTAAGCCAGACCATACAGGAGACGTCCCCACGATTCAAGCCGCGATTGATTCCGCCAGTAATTGTGACACTGTTCTGCTTATGGATGGGACTTTCTGGGGCGATGGTAACAGAGATATTACTTTCCAAGCGAAGCCTATTATCGTGCGTTCGCAGCACGGGGCTGATGCATGTACTTTAGATTGCTCGCGTAACACGTTTAATGTTGACATTGATATCCCGCACCGTGGTTTTTTCTTTCACTCACAGGAAGGCTCCGGGTCACTTGTGGAGGGTGTCACTATCATAAATGGGAGGACTGACCAGAATCAGCGTGGTGGCGGTATCCTATGTGTGGATACCTCGCCTACAATTAAAAACTGCAAGATTCTTGGAAATGGAGCGACAGACGGAGGTGGAATAGCATGCTATAACAATGCTTCTCCAACGATTATTCAATGTGTAATCACCGGTAATAAAGCTTATGGTGGCGATGGTGGTGGGATATACTGCAGTAACAACTCTTCACCGACGATTGTCAGTTGCACGATTAGTGGGAACAAGGCCAATCGAGGTGGCGGAATCTCTCAATTAGACACTAGCAACCCATATTTGACGAGATCGATAGTTTGGGGTAACTGCGCGACGAGTTCGGTAGATGGAAATGAGTGGTATTGTGATGGTAGCATTCCAAGTAACTGTTGTTCTGACGTGGATGCTTCTGGTTTTGGGGAGTTGTGTGTTTTCATTAGTCCCGGTTGTCCAGAAGAATCATTAAGCATCTCCGCAGATCCCCTGTTCTGTCACCCAATATCATGCAACAGTGCGCCAACTATATCTGGTGACTATTATATTCAGCACGGTTCACCTTGTGAACCTCTTAACTCAGCCCACTGTGGCTTGATTGGTGCGCTGGTTGCTCTTAGTGGTGATTGCACTGGGAACGGGATCGTCGATGCTGGAGATATAGTATACCTGATAAACTATCTCTTTAAGGGCGGTCCTGCTCCGAATCCCTTATGGATGGGTGATGTCACTTGTAATGGAGTTGTCGATGCTGGCGATGTGGTCTACCTCGTTAACTATCTGTTCAAAGGTGGACCACCTCCATGTTGCCACTGCCCATAGTGATGACTTCGTTTAGTTTGAACCGCCGAATCAGGAAACTGGTTTGGCGGTTTTTTTGTTGCTTTTCAACGACTGACGTCTTAATATAGATCAGCCATGCATTAAAGGGCAGAAGGTAAAGATAACCCTCTCAAAGATCAGTTGAGGTCATGTCCGTTCCCATCGTTGCCATAATCGGCAGGCCGAATGTAGGAAAATCCACGCTGTTCAACCGCCTCTTGAAGAAGCGCATTGCGGTGGTGGATGACCAGCCGGGAATCACCCGAGACCGGAACTACGCCTTTACCACATGGAATGGAAAGGGGTTTTATGTGATTGACACCGGTGGATACATACCTTCCAGTAATACCGAAATCGAAAGATTGGTGAAAGCTCAGGCAGAGATAGCCATTGCCGAAGCGGATATGGTGCTTTTCCTGGTGGATGCAAAGGTGGGGGCGCAGTCGGTGGATTTGGAGATAGCCCATCGGTTAAGGAAGACCAAAAAGCAAGTTCTTCTGGTAGCCAACAAAGTGGATACGACCAAGGACGAGGCTGAGGCCTATTCGTTGAATAGGCTGGGTCTGGGGGAAGCCGTCTTGGTTTCCGCTATTAGCGGCAGAAACACCGGCGACCTTCTGGATCTGATGACTTCGAGTCTGCCGGAGGAGTCCACTCTCCCCGAGGAGAAGGAGAGCATCAAAGTGGCGGTGATCGGAAGACCGAACGTAGGGAAATCCTCCTTCGTCAACGCCCTCTTAGGTCAAGAAAAGCTGATCGTTACCGGAACGCCGGGAACCACCAGAGATGCAATCGACACGGAAATCGAAATCGACAGTCGGTCCTTTACCCTGATCGATACCGCCGGCCTGCGGCGCAAGGCCAAAATCACAGAGAGTTTGGAATACTACACCACCCTGAGGACCTTAAGATCGATCGAGAGATGCGACGTGGCCCTGATTCTGACCGAGGCTCAGGTGGGACTTTTAAGCCAGGATGTCAAAATCGCCCGGGAAGTTTTTGATCTGCGAAAAGGAATGGTGATAGCCGTGAACAAATGGGATCTCTTGGAGAAAGACGGTAAGACGGCAGATCTTTATACCAAGACCTTGAGGCAAGAAGCGCCGCTGCTCAGATTCGTGCCGCTTATTTATATCTCAGCCAAGACCAAGCAAAGAGTACGGACGGTTATGAACTTGGTCTTGCAGGTTTACAATGAAAGGAAAAAGAGAATAGAGACCAGCCAGTTGAATCAGAAGCTGGAAAAGGACATAAAAGCTAAGCCTCCGGCTTCGGTCAAAGGACGATATGTCAAGATATATTACGTCACGCAAACCGGCATCCAACCTCCTACCTTCGTGTTCTTCTGCAACCATCCGGAGCTTCTGCAAAAGCCATATTTGAAGTACTTGGAGAACAAAATCCGGGAGCATTTTGGATTCTTGGGAAATCCGATCAGGATTAAGATAAAGAAGAGGGACTGATTCACAGAGGCCACGTGTTTTGGCACTAACAACATCTTCTCGGCCATGCCTGAATTCTATTCCGATCAAATAGAGGTCACACGAGACGAGCAGACCAGAAACCCCGTCTCCTTCATCTGGAGAGGCAAAGAATATAAGATTAAGGAGGTGATTGCCTTCTGGCCGGATTACAGCTATTCTGGCTCGGGTGCCAAAAGAAAAAGATGGTGGCAGAGAAAACATAGAAATTACTATCGAGTATTGACCGTAGAGGAGGAAGTCTTCGAAATTTATTTTGATCGGGGAGCGAAAAAAGAAGTGTGGATATTGTATACTAGGTTAGATTAATCGGAGGATGAGGAAATATGGGTTCGAAAGCTTAAGAGTTTGAGAGTTCAAAGGTTCAAGATTCAAGATTTAAAATCTTACTTCATGTAGGTCGGTAAATGAAGAAAGCTTGTATTTCGATAGGCCTGACCGTCGTCATATTTCTTATACTCCTCTTACACATCGATTATCTCAGGTTCGTCTGTGACGATGCTTTCATCTCCTTTCGATATGCCAAGAATTTTGTGGAGGGACATGGTCTGGTCTACAATATTGGCGAAAGGGTGGAGGGGTATACCAATTTCCTATGGACTTTGCTTGTAAGCCTATTCATGAAAATGGGATTGGACGTAGTTGTGGTTTCACAGGTTTTGGGGGCACTGTTTAGCCTAGGCACAGTTTTGCTGTTGTTACGACTGAACAGATGGCTTTACCCGAGAGAAAGTCTTTTCAACTATTTGGCTCCGCTTCTGCTAGCCTGTTGTGGAGCTTACGCCGCCTGGTCAACTGGAGGCTTGGAGACGTCACTTTATACCTTTCTGATTCTCTTAGGCTCGTTCTTTTTTCTTTCGGGGATGACCGAACCAAAACGCCTCGCTTTCTCCGGAATAACCTTCAGTCTGATCTGCATGACTCGTTTGGATGGACTGCTCTTCGCCGGAACAACCTTCGTCTGCCTGCTCTATGTTTCCGCCGTCAGCAAGAAGATCAGACCGAGAAACGTGTTGATCTGGACCATTTCCTTTCTGGTCCCATTTCTTGTCTACTTCTTTTGGCGGTGGTCCTATTATGGAAGACTTCTGCCTAATACATTTTATGTGAAGATGGGAGGAGAGATGCTTTATCGCCAAGGTCTTTCCTATCTTTTTGATTTCCTCAAGAGGTTTTGGATACCGGTTTTGATGATCCCGCTGGTGTTTCTAGGCGAAGCTGTTAGATTGAACCATAGATTGAAAACAGTCATTTCCTACTTTGCCTCCATGATATTGATCTTCTCTCTTTATGTAGTGTATGTTGGAGGGGACTTCATGGACATGTTCAGGTTCTTAGTGCCCATTCTGCCTTTGTTTTTCTTTCTGGTTCAGGAGGGATTCAGAGGAATGCATCATTATCTACACCCTCTTTCAAAAACAGGACATAAAACCGCTTTATTCACTTCAGAGATTCTGCTGATAGGATTGTGCGCATTCTTCCTGGCTTACCCATCCCAAGGAAGCAACAAAATGTGGAGTCGGACAGGAATGGACAGTATAGGATTGTTAAGAGATTACGTCCGCGTCTGGTCAAAGGCGGGACTCATGTTCAAAAGCATTGCCAAACCGAGTGAAAGCTTATCCACCACCGCTGCTGGGGCAATACCTTATTACTCGGAGCTTTATGCTATCGATGAACTCGGTTTGGCTCTGGCGTCTGACTCTCAAAAGGATTTCACATATAGGGAAGTATCGAAACCAGGCCATACTGAATTGGTGACAGATGAGTTCCTTGCATCTCGAAGGCCTACTTACATCATAGGACAGCCCAAAATCTATGAGGAGCGCAGCAAACCCACATGGCAATGGGAGGTCAAGGAGCCGCTGTCAAGTGCCGGGTACAAGGTTGAGGTTTTCCTTATTAGGATATCGGAAAATGAAACCAGGTATTTCTATTTTTTAAGCTTGCGGGAATTCGACTCCGGATGAAACAAGAGTAATAAGCTAACGACCACAGAACGATGTTGTTGCCGTGGAAATTGGAGCTATAGTCGAGTAAACTATTAAGCACATAATTGCCCCCTCTGAACAAGTGTTGATTTCGGTCTTGCTGGTGCCATGATCGAGGGGCAACTCAAAGGTCCATCTTTTGCTTCCGAAGGCCAAAGCCTCATGACTCATTCCTGAAAAGTGCCAAATGAAAAAGAGAATCCATCAGCATAGGCCTCATACTAACAAAATGGCTTATTTTGCTTCTGCATGTGAATTATCTTGGGTTTGTCTGTTACGATGCTTTCATCTCCTTTCGATTTGCGGGGGAATTTGTGGAAGGGCATGGACTGGTTCATAATATCGGCGGGAGAGTGGAGGGCTACACGGATTTTCTCTGGACTTTGCTCCCAGGCCCGTTTGTGAAAATGGGAAAGGAGGAATGTGGCTTCTGCCATCCTAATAGCGATTCTGAGCTACGCACTAGGCTCTATTCCCTTCAGCCTTATCATCAGCCGAGTCCGGAGGGGCATTGACATCAGGGAGTACGGGTCGAAGAATGCCGGGTTCACCAACGTTTATCGCGTCATCGGTCCTCTCCCCGCGCTAATGGTACTGATTCTTGACGTCGCCAAGGGGATGGCGGCGGTGCTCTTGGTGACTAGAATCTCTCTTGGTTCCGCGCACCTGGACCCAATTAATCTCAAAATCATCGCCGGCATATGTGTGGTGGTGGGCCATGTGTTTCCTATTTTCTTCGGATTCAGAGGGGGGAAAGGCATTCTCGCCGCGCTGGGTGCTCTTCTGTCCCTGATACCGGTGGAGATGGGTATGAGTCTGATTCTGTTTGTGTTAATAGTGGCCATCACCCGGTACGTCTCCTTAGGCTCGCTTTCTGCCACCGTGTTTATATTGTTTGCGTTGCTGTTTGAGAAATATTATCTTGGGAGTCAGGTGCCAGGTCAGCTCATCGCTATGATGGCGTTTCTAACCATATTCATTTTTTTCAATCACAGAAGTAACATCAAGAGATTGCTGGCCGGCACAGAGAACAAGTTCCGGCGAAAGGGTCTTTAGTAATGGCAGAAATCGCAGTATTGGGTGCAGGTGGGTGGGGGATTGCCATTTCCACGCTTCTCGACCACAACGGACACAAGGTGACGTTGTGGGAGTTTGATCCGGCAGAGATGGGGAATCTGCGCGCACGAAGAGAACATAAGCAGAAACTTCCGGGAGTCGTCATCCCCGATCGAGTGGAAATTGCGGGTGATCTCGAGCCTGCGGTCGCAAACGCTGACATCTTGGTTTTGGCGCTTCCTTCGCACACGGTCAGGGAGGTAGCAAAAAAGATCAGTGCCATAGAAGTGAGGAATCCGATTGTAGTCAACCTGGCCAAGGGAATTGAAAACGACACGCTTTTGAGAATGTCGGAGGTATTGAAGCAAGAGCTGTCGTCGGAGCTTCATGAAAGGATCATCACCCTTTCCGGCCCCAGCCATGCTGAGGAGGTGGCCAGAAAAATACCCACGACGGTAGTGGTGGCTGGATTCAGAGAGAGCGTCGCCAAAGAAGTCCAACTGACTTTTATGACTGCATATTTCAGGGTTTATACCAATAGCGATGTGATCGGAGTGGAGTTGGGAGGGTCGCTCAAAAACGTCATTGCCATCGCGTCCGGCATATGCGACGGAATGGGCTTGGGGGATAATAGCAAAGGCGCATTGCTCTCCAGGGGGTTGGCAGAGATCATCCGGCTGGGTGAAAAGCTGGGGGCGAAGCGTGAGACCTTCGCCGGGCTTTCGGGGCTTGGGGATTTGGTGACTACCTGCATCAGCCAGTTTTCCCGGAACAGGTTTGTGGGAGAGGAGATCGGCAAGGGGAGAACCCTGAAGGAAGTTGAGGCAAAGATGACCATGGTGGCCGAGGGAATAAGGACCACCAAGTCGGCCTATCAGCTTTCTTTAAGACATCAAGTGGAAATGCCCATCACCCAACAGGTTTACCGGGTGCTGTTTGAAAACAAAAGGCCAGATCAGGCAATGGCCGAACTCATGACCCGGGACCCAAAATCAGAAATTTGGAGTTGACTTGGTGTCGGGAATTCGTATCTTGTGTTAGAGACGACATAGATGAGGAAGTGCATCTGTCCTTCGGTGGACCCGGGACCTGAAGGGTAGTCGAACGGTCCAAGAAGCGAGGGGAGAAGTTGGAGACTTTCGTCGGCGAGAAACTCTACTATTCGATAGGCGAAGTAGAGAAGATAACCGGGATCAAACCTTACGTATTGAGATTCTGGGAAAAAGAGTTTGGTCTGCTCCGACCCAAAAAGAACCGGGCAGGCAATCGGTCTTATCAGCAGAAGGACATCGATCTGATCAGCCAGATCAAACACCTCCTGTACGAAGAAGGATATACCATCGAGGGAGCCAAGTCCAGACTGAAGGAGCTGCGGCGTGACGAATTGGGTCCGGTGGTGGTGGAGAAGATGAAGCTTCAGGGTCTTCTGGAGGAAATCAAGAGGGAGCTTTCTGAGATTTTAGAGATTCTGTCTTGACTTATCATCGAGGCAGATTATACTGTTCTAACTAAATCGGGGCGTAGCGCAGACTGGTTAGCGCACTTGCTTGGGGTGCAAGGGGTCGGCCGTTCAAATCGGCTCGCCCCGATTTTTAGTTAAGAATCCATATTCCATCGTTCATGACCAAAGGGTTCCTGGTACTTATCCCCGCATACAATGCCGCCTCGACCATCCTGGAGCTAATAGAGAAGACCTCGAAATTCATAGACAGAGATGTTATGGTGGTGGTGGATGATGGGTCAGGTGATCAGACCTCTCAGATCGCTCAAAAGGCCGGTGTGGTGGTCCTGAAGCACGACCGCAACCAGGGTAAGGGGGAAGCGTTGAAAACCGGATTCAGATATGCGGTGGAAAACAACTATGATGCTGTGATTACCATGGATGCCGATCTACAACACGATCCGCGCTCTCTCCCTGATTTTATGCGCAAAAGAGGCGTTTTGCCGGCTATTCTGATCGGCACCAGAAGGATGGATTTGAAGACCATGCCTTTGTCCCGGTGGCTGAGCAACAAGTTGACCTCGACTGTTCTATCGATTTTGTCGGGTCAATCCATCAGAGATAGCCAGTCCGGCTACAGGCTGATCCCGATTGAGGTCATAAGGAGCGTCAAATTGGAGTCCAAGAAGTACGATTTAGAATCGGAAATCTTGGTCAAAGCCAGCCGAAAGGGATTCCGGATAAATCAAGTTGCCATCGACACCATCTATGCAGGGGGGAGAAGCTTCATTCGTCCCCTAACTGACACGGGTAGATTCCTCAGACTGATGTGGAGAAGCCTGTGGTGGTGATTTCACCCCCTAATCTCCCCCTCTCCATGAAATGGAGACCGGGGCAATAGGGGAGAGGTTAAAGGAGACAAATTGTTAATCTTACTCACCAATGACGACGGCATAAATGCAGAAGGTTTGGTAACCCTAAGGAAGGAAATCTCCAAAATCGGCCAGGTATGGGTAGTGGCGCCGGATAGAGAACAGAGCGCCACCAGCCATTCGCTGACTTTGGAGTATCCTATACGCACAAACCAGATCGGCGACAGATCTTACAGCGTGAGCGGTACACCCACGGACGCAGTGATGCTGGCAGTTCGCGCCATCCTGAAAAAAAGGCCCGACATACTTGTCTCCGGGATCAATCACGGCCCCAATCTGGGAAACGACGTTTCCTACTCAGGAACGGTGGCCGCAGCCATGGAGGGGACGATCCTGGGCATTCCCTCTATCGCGGTCTCCAACGTTAATTACAGTGCCAAGCATTTTAAGTCTGCGGCCGAATTTGTAAGAAAGCTAACATCCTTCGTCCTGAAAAACGGGCTGCCCAAGGATAGCCTCTTGAACGTGAATGTTCCTGACAAAAGGCCAGCCATGAAGAAGTATAAAATCACACGTTTGGGGAAAAGGGTGCATAACGACGTGGTGATCGATAAAATTACTCAGCGCGTTGGGGAATATTATTGGATCGGAGAACAGACCTCTATCTGGGAAAAAGAGGACGATACCGATTACGCCGCCATCCAGAAAGGCTACGTCTCCATCACTCCTCTCCATCTCGATATGACCGACTACAGAGCAATGGAACAGATCAAGAGATGGAAGATATTATGAGAAAATAGTACCTCTTGAGGTCCCCGACCTGATAGGAGCTCCCCACCAGGTCAAGGGGACCTGGCGGGCATACGTAAAGCCCAAGCGGGCCACCTAACCAGCGCTTGCACCCGACTGCGCTATGGCGCGCGCGAATCGGCGGCTACACGCGCTTGTAGTTGGTCTCGTAGCAGAAGCTCTATCCCGCACCCGCGCGGCGGGTGAACCGCGGCCGGTTATGCTTAAACGACACGCTAGGGTTCAAAGGAGCCATGATGAAACTGAGCTTTGAGTGGGATGAAGAAAAAGCCAAAGCGAATCTCAAAAAGCACCAAGTCAGTTTTGATGAAGCCACAACGGTTTTCGTTGATCCCTTTTCAATTACGATGCCTGATCCAGGCCATTCAGTGGAGGAGCAGCGGTATATTGACATTGGCAGTTCTGATAAGGGTCACATACTGGTAGTGGTTTATACCGAACGAGGCTCCAACATACGTATTATCAGTAGTCGTAAGGCAACGTCATCGGAGCGGAAACTTTATGAAGAAGGCAGTGACTAAAATAGTATAGGTGGAGGACAACGATATGCGTACGGAATATAATTTTAGGGGTGGAGTGCGTGGCAAGCACCACAAAGCCATGCAAGCCGGGTATACCATCGCTATTCATAAGGTGGATGGTACAACTGTTGTTAAGGACGTGATGCCAAAAAAAGGTGCAGTTGTCCTGGAACCGGATATTCGAGCGTATTTCCCAGACTCGGAATCTGTGAATCGGGCTTTGCGTTGTTTAATTCCACTGCTGCCCAAAAAGCAGAGAACAAAGGCGAGAAAGCCTAACAAATCGTTGCAGCGGACGACGCTGGCGCACCGCCGCTGAACCGCAGTCCGTTAGCCACCTGCAAGATCAACGCTTAGGTGAACACACATGCTGGGACTTCTATCCGTTTTCGGTTTTGTACTGATGGTCGCTGGATTGCTTGGCCTTATTGTCACCAGGTCGCTCTTTTCATTTAACCCGTTGGTCATCACGGTGCAGACTGCTGCGGTTGTACTGATGGTATGGGCGCGCATCACTTTGGGTCACCGCAGCTTCCATGCTACAGCAGCTCCAACCGAAGGGGCACTTATCACCAACGGTCCTTATCGCTACATCCGGCACCCGATCTATACGGCTGTCTGCCTTTTCACCTGCGCTGGTGCTCTGGCTCACCCCTCATTCGCGGCGCTGCTGGTGATCCTTGTTCTCATCGGCGCTGTTGCCCGCATGTTCGCCGAGGAGAAGCTTCTCCGCGCGCGCTATCCCGGGTACAAGGCTTATGCAGCCGCGACCAAACGCATGGTGCCATTTGTCTTCTAGGCTGCTTATGGATCTTCTTTCCCGGGTAGATAACAACGCGTTTCAGTGGACCGGTCATTGGAATGTGCTTCACGTTGGGTTTTGTTCAGTTTCAACCCGATTGCCCGGTCTCTGAACGCGAACGTTAAGCCCGCAACTTAAAACAATGCAACGTTCTATTTGAGACAGACACGCCCTTACGTGCGAGCGGACGCTGGCCTCTGGCGGACAGGATGAATCCGCAGTGCACCAGACAAAAACAACTTGACATAGAAAACTGTTAACTATAGATTCATTGATTGAGTTACATACTTAAGACACCAAGATAAGTTGGGAGTACGGGGCTTCTGGGCTTCACGCTCTTTTGGTCGTCAAAAAAAGTTGATAACTAAATAAAAGCGTTGACAAATGATAGAGTAAGTTTTTGGAATTCAGCCATGAGAAAAATACTTGGGTTCGAAGTGAGTCTTAAACGAAAATTCTGGAGGATAATATCTGTGATTATTGTGGGAGCTATTGTTGTTCCCCTAATCACCGATACGGTGCTTGATTGGCGCAGACACTTCCTCAAGAGGAGAGACACAAAAACTAAGAAAGAAGTCCTTAGACAAAGACACGAAGAAGACTTAAAAGTCTGGGATGACAGCGTCCGCCGGACTTTGGACACTGAATACGATATTAAATATGGAGAAAAGTTAAGGTATTTGCGAGAAAAGCTGCAGGAAGTCAAAAGGCAGCCGGGCGCGATCGGTCTCGAGTATTCTTTACGAGCGAAGATTGAAGCCATCGAAAATGAGAAAAATGCAGAATTCAATAAATTGCTGGAAATCAAAAAGCGAGAGATGAAAAGACAAATCGAAGACATGGAGTCGGAATAGCCAGTAGGTGAGCTGCCCTGCGCACCTGACACCAAGATAAGTCAGGAGCATGGGGCTCCTGACCTAAAAGCTCAATGGAAGCTAAACCCTAGAGTGGGTTTATATGGAAACCATATAAAAAGAAGTTAGGAGGGATCAAGTCTTGTGATTCTCTACTTGTTACTTGCATTCATCGCTATTATAGCAATGACATTTGGAATTGCAGGTCGAGGACATTGGTCTGTAAGTATCGCTGGTGTATGTGGAATGATTTGGCTTGTGATGGTAGTTCTTGTCTTCTGGAATAATGGGTGGAAGATTGGTGGCCTAACTCTACTGGGCACCTTCATTGTGGGTTATCTCTCCGAACAGGTGTTTCGACGTGTCCTCAGAACAGATAAACGACCATCTTTGTGGGATATTCGTGAAGAGAACTCCAAAGCACAGAAGGATATAGATGACCTTCAAGCCTTAATCGAAAAGAAAAGCAACCGACCAAACGCCTCTGGTAACAAATAGATAAGTCCGGAGTTCGAGTGCCCTGCGCGCCTGACACCAAGATAAGTCAGGAGTACGGGGCTTCTGACCTGCCCACTGAATATGAAGCGTCTGACCAGTGCATGCACCCGGACAGGGATTTTGCTACACTCCATTGCCCCCGTGAGCTTGGTCCTTAAATGCGTAGCGCCCGACCTTCGTTTACCCTGAGCATAGTCGAAGGGTGTCGGGCGTTTTATCTGTCCGACAACAACCTAACCTGTAGTTTGTAAGTCTGGTTGCGATCCCGCTTTTGGTCTTCGACCCTGCACTTCGTCCTGAGACTCAGTATCGAAGGAAGGCTCAGACCCGAAGGGCGGGACAGCTGCCCGACAATCAGCTTGACTTGAAATCCCCCTCTGGCAAAGGGGGATTTAGGGGGTTGTCCCCCTGATAAGGGGGATTCAGGGGGTTCTAAACCCACGACCTAACCCGTTGTCTCTCTTACCACAAAAAACAAATTCGCCACAGCTTCAATGTTGAAGCGGATACCGCGCTTGTTTGTAGGAGATGGAATATATTGTTCATGCACCCTTACCGAATTTATGGAATGCGTAACTTTGAATTTTGAATTGGAATTTTGAACCTTGAACTTTGAGCCTTGAACCTTGAACTTTGAATTCACCCGACACAATATCTAATGTATTAAACTTCAATCACTTGCGATGAAAGTGAAAAAAAATAAAAACAAACACCAGAAGCACCAGATGCGCCAGAAACACCGGTATCGCAGATCCGCTATGTCCTTTTGTATGAACAGCAAAGCTCATACTTCAGTAGGAATGGAAAAAAATTAAAACAACCGCCAGTAACGCCAGAAATGTCAGTAACATCAGTATCGGGAGTTCGCTATGTCCTTTGGTTTGAATGTTATAGTTCATGCAGCAGGACGACTGGAAAAATGAAAAACAGCTATCCGCAAGCCCAGCCAGCCCAGCAAGTCCAGCAAGCTCGTAGGCGGGGCTCCCAGCCCCGCACGAAGATTTGTAAATTCCGGTTGCGACCCATTTGGCAAGCTGCCCGACAATCAGCCTGAGTAGAAATCCCCCTTTAGCAAAGGGGGATTAAGGGGGATTTGAATCTGACATCATGCTAGTAATTCGTAGGTCAACCATGTCCTTTGGTAAATCACCAGCCCAGTCTTTTACCTCATGCTCATTGAGCTTATCATTCTCTATTTATTCTTTTTAAGCAGCGACTGGTAGAGTGACTCAAACTTATGGACAGTATTTTCGATGCGGTGGTCTTTGATAAGCTCCAAGCTTTCGGCAGCCATCTTTTTTCGGAGGGAATCATCCGAAAAGATCCTCATGATATCCTGCGCCAAGCCATTTATGTCGTTGAATTCAAACAGATACCCATTTACCCCGGGCTTAACCAGTTCAGGCAGAGCCAATGCATTCAGGGCAATCACCGGCAATCCCGAAGCCATCGCCTCCATGGTAACGATACTCTGCAATTCAGCGGCTCCGGCAATAACAAAGCAGTCGGCAATCCGATATATGTTCCGTAAATCCTCATCTAACACGTATCCGGTGAAGGTAACGAGCTTTTCAAGATTAAGATCTTTCGTCGAGTTCCTAAGCTCAGCTTTTTCTTCTCCGTCACCCGCCACTACAAAGTGGACATTGATTCTCTTTGTCACCAGAGCTAAGGCCCGGAGAATCATATCGATATTCTTTTCCTTGTCCAGCCTTCCCACATATAAGAGTATGGGTTCATCCGGCAGCTTATATTTTTCCTTAAGATATGTCCCGTCATTACCGGCATGGAACTCTGATAAATCCACACCGTTAGACACAACCATGGCGTTTTTTCTGAGGTGGTTACTCCGAACGACTTGAACCGCAGTCTCTGTTGGACAAGTGACAATATCCATTCTTTCGAAGGCTGAGTGAAATTGTTTCCAAGCCCATCTCTTAATCGGATTCTCTGCAAACTTGGGAAGATGAAGATAATGAATGGCGTTTTCGGGCATGAAGTGATTCGTTCCTAATGTAGGTATCTTTAATTTCTGGGCAATCGAAAGAACGGCTTTGGAAATATAGAAGTGACCTTGGAAATGTATGATATCGGGATCAAATTCCTGTATGATCTCTTCCATCCGTTTCTTCATGAAGAAAGGGAGGGAGACACGAAATCCCCGGTACATAAGTATTGGGACCGAGCGAATTCCGAATATGCGGATTCCGTTGGTAGTAGAGAATTCGGAATGAGTGGTAAGCGACGGGGCGATGACTAAGACTGAGTGGCCTTGTTTTTTGAGATGGAAGGCGAGTCTTTGCGCGAAGAGAGAAGCGCCGTTAATGTGGGGGTAATAATTGTCTGTAGCAATTATGATCTTCATCTTCTTGGTTGCTTGTTGCCCGAATTCCTCTTCAGGAAGAACGTCGACCGACTCACAGATAAATGATCGTACACAAGCCGGCAATGGGAAATGCGACAGAAACTCTGAATTTCACTTATCCATTCAAATTTACAACAACTTGAAGTCATGGATAGAGTGCCAGATCAGTGCCACGAGCTCAAGATAAGTCACCCGGCTCGGTATCACAACACTTTTCTGCATAGCGGAAGGTACGCGTTTTCACTTGCGGCTTGATCGGAAAACAGACCCACACCATATGATCACACAAACTGGCAATTCAACCGGGGTCCGTTGGGAATTCATTCAGGTTTCCACTCCAGAGTGAATACGGCGCATTAAACCTCTGTGGGGTGGGGTTTAGGGGTTTGGCCCATCCGTTTTGGTAGACGGCAGGGGTCCGCACTCCGAGCGGAAATTAAATCAAGGGGCAGGGGCTTTTTGTCCTGATGCTGCTTCAGTGCTCAGCTGTAGAAATGAGCGTTCCTTGGCTTGAAGACCTTCGGAAACTTCGGGCAACTCCAAGAATAAGTCGTGTTTTTGAAGAGGATCATCGGAAATGTTGTAGAGTGAAGAGCTTACGCCGGTTCGTTCAACCAAAAAGTAAGGTCCTTCCATCCACCCTACCAGGTTCCCGTCGATCATCATGGCAAAACCCTTGTCTTCCGAGGAAAGTGACAGCAGGTCCCGCCCCCAGGATTGGTGAAAGGCCGGTCTCCCCAAAATGCCCAGAATGGTGGGAATAAGATCAGTCTGGCTGGCCACAGTCGAAATCCTGCGGGGGGAATCACCGAGAATGTATGGTGCGTATATCAGACAGGCGATATGAAATCTATCTACGGGAAGCTCGATTTGGGATTCCATGAATTTTCCATGATCCGCCACCAGGACGAAAATGGTGTTTTTGAAATAGGGCTCTTTTTCTGCTTCGCGAAAGAACTCGCCCAGTGCCCAATCAGAATAGTAAAAAGTGTTCAGGAATTCTGACTGAGGAACGTCTTTAGGAAAGATCTCAAAACGGGGAGAGGGCAGAAGGTAAGGCTCATGATTACTCACTGTGACGATGACTCCCAAGAACGGTTTGTCTCCGAATTTTGCAAATTCTTCATTGGCCCGCTCAAACATCAAATGATCGGGCACTCCCCACTTGCCTAGTTTGGAACCAGGGGGAAAATCCTCTTGTCCGATGAAGGTATCGAATCCCTGGTTTCTTAAAAAGCCTTCCATGTTGTCGAATTGCAGGTCGCCGCCGTACACCACAATATTCGGGTAGCCTCTTTTCCTCAAGATCTCGGCGATGGAGTCGAATGGTCGGTTGACGCAGTATCGTTTCATGATGGAGTGTCCGGTTTGCGAAGGGAATGCGCATAGGTTTGAGACTATCCCCCGATTGGTGCGCGTGCCTGTGGCATAACAGTGCTCCAACAGAACGCCTTTTCCAGACAGGCTGTCGAAATTGGGGGTCGCATCTGGTTTTCCTCC
This sequence comes from Candidatus Zixiibacteriota bacterium, assembly GCA_049694315.1. Taxonomy (GTDB): domain Bacteria; phylum Zixibacteria; class MSB-5A5; order MSB-5A5; family SM1-73; genus CAIVRH01. The sequence continues at coordinate 35,101 of JBAVQU010000021.1, read as the reverse complement.
CAGCGCCCCCACGTAACGGGCGAGCCAGCTTTCCAATTGAATTATCACCACGTTGTAGTCTCTGATCTTGCTGTTGCTCGTGCCGGGGTAGTACCAGCGGGCCAGTGAATGGGCCGAATCGGAAAGTTGCTCCTTGGGGTTAGCCAGCAGCCTCTGAACGGTGGACAGAGCCTGGGATGAAGGGAAGTAATGGTACCTCCTTAGGATTTCGCCACTCTCGTGTTGACTATCATCCCAATATGATTTGCCGAGAGTATAGACCCCGTTCAATGCCAGTTGGTCGGCAAAGCCGTACGGACTGAAATAGGCCGTGCCCCAGTCAATGGGGGCCAGCTGCCAACGCCCGCGCGCCCCCAGGACGAGAAGTCCGGAGCACAGTGCAAAGTAGGAAAAGCGAACCCAAATCCCCTCTCTTCGCCTCTCGCGGAATATGGCTCGGCTAATTCTTGTCACCGCGAGGGCAAAAGCAAAAGTCATGGCTCCCCACAGCAGAAAATAGGGAAGCACCGGGTAGCCCGACAATACGGAATACCAAATCATATCCGCATGATCCAGATATTCCCATACCAAGCCGCTCAGCCGGGTGCCGAATTCGCTGAAGAACTCGATGTCCACAAAGCTCAAGAGGAAAACAAGACCCATGGTCGCCAGAAAAACAGTCACAATTATCACCCGCGTCGCCTTGAGACGATCCATGCCGATCAAGGGTACATAGCTCAGAAGGAAGAGCGGGATGAGGCCGTAGCTTAGAACCACCACATCGAATCTTGCCCCGATGACGAAAGAATGAAGAAGTGTGGAAAACGGTATGCCGGCAGCAAGCTTGAAGTGTCTCAAAAGAAATCCAACCCGGAGCAGAGTCAGGACTAAGACGGAGATAAGGAATATGGCCAGGAAGAACCGGATAATCCTTGGAGGAGCAACTGCATTCAGAATTGCGCGGTTCCGTTCGTTCATGCGATAGCAGCCTGACGGCGAAAAACCGGGTTCATTCCCTGGAAGAGAAGCTTTTTACGATCCCAGGGACCGAAAGGTTGTCATCCCTTCCTGATTCTTTTCACTTTCTGGTCCAGCCGCAGCAGATAAAAAAACAAACCGATCCAAATCACCAATACCACGACCATGGGCACATAGTTTGAGGACAATTCATTCCTCCGTGAGTTCATTTGATGTTCTGTCTATCTTATACTCCAGTTCAAACATCCAGATGAAAAGAAAAGTGAATCCCAGAAGCGCGGCCACAAAAGTGGTCAAGATTGAAAACGGCATCTGAATTCGGAGCTTGGCGCTCATCACTGAGTCCGCGGGATGAAGAGATTGGTAGACTCTGGGTATTACGAAGACCAAGAACGGTACGGTGACAAAGGCTAAGATGGAGTAGACACCGGACAGCGTCGCCTTCCTCTCCGCCGGTTCCACGGCTGATCGCAATGCGAAGTATGCTCCATAGATCAGAATCAACACGAAAATGGATGTTTCACGCGGATCCCAATTCCAGAAGGATCCCCAAGCTGATTTTGCGAATATCGATCCGGATACGGTGGCCAGGACTGCGAACAAAAGACCCAGACGGGAGGAAATGTATGCCTTGGCATCGTATGCCAAATCCCTTCTTCGAAGATAAAGTATGGAGAAAACAAAGGAGACTAAGAAAGCCAAAACCGCCACCCAGGCCAAGGGGACGTGAAAGAAGAAGATGCGCGAGACCTCACCCATCTGCGGCTGCGGTTGGGGGATGAGGAAGGCCGCCACGATCACACCACACATCCAGATCAATAGCGATATTCTCCAGAACATCAGTCTAACCCTTGCCGCTTAGCTTTAGCGTCACACGGTTCGCAGATTCGATACAGAAGACTTCCTCACGGATAAGAGAGATTGGGTTCCCGATTGAAAACTGTCGCCCATCTGCACCCAGGTGCGCGATCAGTCGACCACAGGTTGATTCAACGGTTTTTCTTTGCTTCATTCATCATTCATTCCATACCAAGTCGAACAGTAGAATTGAGGCGGTAAACATCACCACCAAGTATGATACCAGCAGTCTCAGATCGCCCCAACCCGCGGACAGAGTCTCCCCATCCAGGGACAACCTGGTTCCGTCAATAGCCGCTACCAGTAATGGCAGAAGAAGCGGAAAGGACAAGACGGCAAACAAAGCTCCCCTCACATGAGCCTTGGAGATGATGGCGGCGATGATAGTGGTAGCACACACCAGTCCCAAGCTTCCCAGCAAAAGCACAAGCAGGAAAAGCGGCAGGTTTGCGACCGGCACATTCAACCAGATCACGAACAAGGGAACGATTATTACTTCCAGGATCAGGAGAAGGGTCAAATTGAACAGGAGTTTCCCCAAGAGCACGGTATCCGCTGCGGCAATCAACCTCAGCGTGTTGACCGTCCTGCTCTCCTCTTCTTTGACAAATACCTGAGCCAGACCGGACATCGAAGAAAACAATACCACTAACCAAAAAAGAGAAGAGATGGCTCGGGTATCCGGGGAGAGGACGCCCATGGAGAAGCTTATTACGGTTAAGGTGGCCAGGGCGAACATGAGGACGGCATTCAGAGCGTAACGGGTACGGAACTCCGATTTCAGATCCTTTGCCAAGAGCCAAGTCGCATCATGTGCCCAGTTGTACGATTTGATCTCCATACTTGAAATCCGCCTTCTCATTGGTCGCCAATACCACTATTCCTCTTTCTTTGTGCTCTTGCACGATTTCGTCCACTAACGCGGTTCCTTCTTGGTCCAAGTTGGCGCTCGGCTCGTCCAGAAGGAGAATCTGTGGCTGGTGTAGTAAAGCAAAGGCATATTTGAGTCGTTGTCTCATCCCCGAGGAGAAAGAAGAGACTAAGTCATTGTCTCTGCCAGCCAATCCCATCCGGGCGATCTTTTCTCTCAACTCGTCTTCGCGGAGAAACAAACCCCGGATTCGGGACAGGTACTTAAGATTCTCACGTGCGGTAAGTTCACCGTACAGCTCCAGATCGGGCATTACGACACCGAATGCGCTTCTGCTCTTCGCCTGGGGAATGGTTTCTCCGTCAGAGGACAAAATGACTTCGCCTTCTGTGGGTCGGGTCAGTCCGCAGAGAATCTTCAACAACGTAGTCTTGCCCGAGCCGTTCTTGCCGGTAATTACCAGCGATTCTCCTTCCTCCATCAAGAAACTGACTCCGTCAAATACTTTCCTCTGGCCAAACCACTTCCCTAAATCCCTTGCTTCCAAGGAAATCATCAATCTGTCAGTCCCGACACTCATTTTCCGTCGCCATTCTCACGACCAAAATATTGCAAACAAATCGGAGAGTCAAGAGAAATGAAGCCAATCCTTGGCTGGTACCTGTGCCTCCCACTCGGTACCCGACGAAGAGGTTGGCCGAGAGGGACAACCTGAGTGACGCGATGCCAACAAAAAAGGGATTTTGGAGCTGGGGAACGGACAGGGCTCCAAAATCCCTGATGCTGTGTCTCGGGGCTTTGAGGACGTCTATCTCAAGATCTTCAAAATCCTATTCCACCTCACCCGGCTGGGGAAGTGAATGACGTTATATCCGACGTTTTTCGGCACGGAAAGAAGGTCATTGGCAGAGATCACCGGAGCGTTATCGTCCGGCGCCCAGGACCAGTGGATGATCATGGCTTCGCCTAATACCAGCTCCCGGGGGAGAGGTCCCCAGTACCGCGAATCAGCACTGTTGTCGCGATTGTCTCCCATCATAAACAGGTGACCCTTCGGGACTCTGTATGGTCCGAAGTTATCGCGAGGGTCTCGACCTGCCGGGCGGACGGTAGGATCAGCATATTTGGACAGAGCAGGATCGGGGAATCTCTTGCCGTCGACGTACAGCACCTTGTTTTTGATCTCCACCGTTTGCCCTTCCGTGGCCACACACCTTTTTATGTAGTTCACCTTGGGATTCTGCGGATACTTAAAGATCACTATGTCACCGGCTTTGGGTTCCCTGAATGCAGGCAAATGAATGGGCAATAGAGGAACCTTCGCCCCGTAAATGAATTTGTTAGCTAAGAGGAAGTCACCTACCAGCAGAGTGTCTTCCATGGAGCCGGAAGGAATCTTGTACGCCTCCACCACTGAGCACTTGATGATCAACGCCATGACTAGCGCTATGCCGAAAGACTCAACATATTCCTTCACCACGGCCAGCGCCGACTTCTTTTCCTTATGGGGTTCTTTCTTCTTCTTTTGAAACATAGTTTTTCCTCCGCCTTTAGGTCGCCGCTTAAATCCCCTTGTTGGTATACGAAAGGCCAATACACTTGTTTAGGGAATATTTGGCTGCCGCACTAACCGCGGCGACCGAGCAGGGACAGTCCAATTTCCTCTTGACAAAATGAGGGGTTGACTTATTTTGCTGAGCGACAGGACTTATGGCCCGAAACCCCAACGTGCCGGGAGGCGGGAGAGAAACGAGTATGGGCGTTGTTAAGGCAACGGCAGAGGATCTCGACGTTCGTTTCAGTCGCCTTCGGAATCTGATCGTGGGCGTGGATAGACAAGTGCCCCTTATGGATGGGTCTCTACGGAGGTACGTGAATCTGGACAACGCCGCCAGCACCCCGTCGCTTTTGCCGGTACTGGAGAAGGTCAGCCAATTCATGGAATGGTACTCCAGCGTCCACCGGGGGTCCGGTTTCAAATCCATGCTGTCGTCCTGGGTGTATGATTCGGCACATGAGGTGGCAGGGAACTTTGTGGGGGCGGACCTCTCGTCGAATGCGGTCATTTTTACCAAGAATACTTCTGAGGCCCTGAACAAGCTGGCCTATCGTTTTCCTCTCGAAGAGGGATCGGTGGTGCTATCCACAGGCATGGAGCATCATTCCAACGATCTCCCCTGGAGAAGAAGGGCTAAGGTGATTTATGCCGAGGTGGACAAGAGGGGGGGCTGAGTCTGGAGGACATCGAAGCCAAGCTGAGGAACGGCAACGGAAGGATTCAACTGGTGGCCATCACCGCTGCGTCCAACGTCACCGGCTACGTGACACCAATTCATCGTGTAGCCGGGTTGGCCCATCGGTGCGGCGCAAAAATAGTTGTGGATGCAGCTCAATTGGTTGCTCACCGCTCGGTCGATGTCAGACCCGACGACGATCCGGAGCACATCGATTTTCTGGTTTTCTCGGCCCACAAGCTGTATGCGCCGTTTGGCACAGGAGTCCTCATCGGACCGAAGTCGGTTTTCCTGCAGGGGGACCCGGAGCATGTGGGAGGAGGGACGGTAGAGTTGGTTACCAGAGATGAAGTCCAGTGGACCGGTTTGCCCAACAAAGAAGAGGTCGGCTCTCCAAACGTGGTTGGGGCAGTGGCCCTGGCCCAGTCGATAGAGACCTTAAAGGGAATCGGGATGGACCTCATCGCCCAACATGAGAAGGAATTGACCCGGTATACCATTGAGAGCCTCGAATCAATCAAAGGCACGGCTATCTATGGAAGTGATCTGTTGGAGGGGGATCGCCTGGGGGTGATCCCTTTCAACTTGACTGGAGTCCATCACGCCTTGGTGTCCAGCGTATTGAGCTACGAGGCAGGCATTGGGGTGCGGCATGGGTGTTTTTGCGCTCACCCTTACATCAAAAGCCTCTTGGGCATAACAGAGGAACAAACCAGGCAGCTTAAGGAGGAGATCAAAAGATCATACAAAGCTAATCTTCCCGGCGCCGTTCGGGTAAGTTTCGGTTTTTACAATACCCGCCAGGACGCAGACTGGTTGATCGAAGCTGTGGAGAGGATTTCGAAGGGAGATTATCGCGGAAAGTATACACTTGACGCCAGATTAGGCGAATATCTTCCGGAAGATTTTTCATTTGATTATCACGATTATTTCGACTTTTAGTCCCCAGTCAAAGTCGCTATCGGGCGGGCGCGCGGCGTGCCATAAGAATGAGTTTTCCAGTCAGGAAGGAGAGAGGTATGTGGTCCACCGTCATCTTAGTATCGCTAATCTTGATTTTGGTCTTTTCCATCGCAAAGATTTACCTTGACCTCAGGCAAAAAAAATCCAAAGGTTTTGCAGTCAGGGAAGGATTGATCCTGTTTCTTATCGTTCTGGTCTTAGCCCTGGTGGACATCAGACTAATGGCACGGAAGGGGCAGCAGAGGCGAAGTGAACAAACGATTCCAGCCGAGCAGCCATCCGCAGTCCAATCAAATCGGGTGAGCAGGTTTCTATCCGAACTTCAAGATTACATTGGTGAGTTGAACAAAACGGACAAACCGCAGGTTCAGCTTTTCTTCAGGCAGGGTCTGGAATATAAAATGAAAGGGGAGCATTCCCGGGCTTTGGAGGTTTTCCGACAGGCCTTGGACTTGAATCTCTCTGACAAGGAAAGGCTCGATTTCTTCGTTCTGATGGGCAACTCGGAAGCATTTCTGAAAGAATACGGCCCGGCCATCAATTACTATTATCAGGCGGAACGGGTCGGCAAGGAGACGGGCGATGATTCGGCCCTGGCGGTGATTTACTCCAATCTGGGTTTGGCTTCAAAGTTGGCCGATGACTTGAATGGAGCCATAGAGAATTACTTTAACCTGCTTGGAGTTTTCAAACGCATGGGCGACAGCTCCGGTGAAAAGAATGCGCTAGCTAACATAGGGTTTATATATCAGATGAAGGGAAACACGGATAGCGCTGAAGTCTATCACAAAAGATCACTTGAGATCCAGGAACCAGAGACGGACCTGTTTACTCAAGCGGCGCAGTTGAATAATTTAGCGTTAACCTATAAGGCAGGCGGCAAGCTGGACAGTGCCGTCCTTCTTTTTGAGCAATCACTGCTGCTGTTCCGGAAAGCCGGTGACAGAAAGAGCGAGGCGAGCGTTTTAGGCAACATCGGTCTGATCTACCAGGAAAGGGGGAACATAGAGAAGGCTTTGGAGTATAATCGTCAGGCTTTGGTTATTGACAGCACCAGCGGGGATATGATGGGCCAGGCCGGCGATCTGACCAACATCGGCTCGGTATTGGAACAGAACGGGGATTTCTCTCAAGCCATGCAATACTACAAACGCGCCCTTCTCATCTTCGAAACGAACAGTGCCCAACCGGAGATCCAATTCGTGCGGGGTAACATTGACCGGGTGCAAAAGAAATTGAATAAGTAAGGCCCGGCTGTAAGACTTCCGCGAAAAAAAGTGGCGCGGACCGCTGGTTATCAAATGGACGCACGGACGCCCCCAGTGGTCGTCCTTACTGCCAGCAACACGCAGAAACTTTGGCAGCAATGTCTGCGTCGGCGGAACAGGAAGGGCCACCGCGTTACCACTTCGAATCGAGGTAGCAGATCGATAGTCACCAGGAGGGCGGAAGATCCTGCGGACGGTCTCTGCGACCAACCCAAAGAGACAGAGCTCTCGGATCAGTTTTTGGCTAACATACCGCTGCGCCGATTTGTTCCTTTTACGAGAGTAGCCTTTCACCGCTTCTCATCCTCGGACATTTCGGCTGAAGGCTTCTGAATTGTGACTCCCGGCCCGGGACAAACTCCGACCCCTCTGTCAGCAAATCAAACCATGAACTGCCCTCAGAGAATACTCTTGGTTCAACTCCGCCGCATCGGCGATGTGCTATTGTGCACTCCGGCGGTGCGTGCCCTGAGGGTAAGTTGTCCCGAAAGCTACATTGTTTTCCTTACCGAAAAGGAGTCTTCGGATCTTCTGGCTCTGAATCCTTACTTAGACGAGTTGATTGTCCTGGAGCGGGAGAGGTACCAGAATCCTTTCTACTCCTTCCGAAAGATGTGGGAAATCAGGAAGAGGTCGTTTGATTTAGCGATAGATTTCATGGGCAACCCCCGGAGCGCTTACATTTCCCTTTTTTCCGGTGCCAAGCGCCGGGTAGGACACGATCTTCACTTTAGAAGGCTGTTCTATAACCTGGTGGTGAAAGACGATGGAGTGCCTAAGTACGCCGCCGTCCATAAACTGCAAGTACTAAGAAGGCTTGGTTGGCAGAGTCAGGATCTGAAACTGGATTTCTTTATCCCGGAAGAAGCCGAGGCATCTGCAGAAAGGTTCTTCAAAGAAAACGGTCTTGAGGAAAGTAAGTTCACAATTTCAATCTCTCCCACCAGCCGGAGGCGTTTTCGGCGGTGGCCTTTGAACCGATTCGCCCAATTGGCTGACTGGCTTATCTCCGAATTTCGGGCTAATGTGATTTTGGTTTGGGGACCGGATGAGAAAGAAGTGGTGGAAGAGGTCAAGAGTCTGATGAGAGAGAAACCGGCAGTAAGCCAGGAAACCAGAAGTCTTTTTCAACTGGGCGCCATGCTGAAGAGGTGCGACCTCCATATCGGCAATGACAACGGCACCAAGCATATCGCCGTGGCCATGGGTAAACCAACCATCACTGTCTTCGGACCTGAAGACCCGACAAACTGGACCTATCCCGATCCCTGTCGACACAAAGTCCTAAAAAGCGACATGGACTGCCCCGACTGCGACAAAATCAAAGATAAATGCCACGAACTTTCCTGCTTAGACTTAATCACGGTGGAGGAGGTCCAAGGAGTCTTCCTTAAGCTCCTGAAGGACTTGCAGGAAATCGAAGAGAGAGGAATTGCGGAGAAGATTGAACGTCTTACAGTTGATCAACGTAGAGTGGTATAATGCCTGCGCCTACTATGCGGTGAGCCTGTCCTATGCCTTGAAGAAGAAAGGGCACAAGGTGATAGTCGCTGGCGATCCCCACAGCCCGCCCCTTTTGAAAGCCAAAGAAATGGGACTTTCAGTCTGCGATGACCTTTATCTGAGCCACAAAGACCCGTGGATGATCGCGCGCAACGTCAAAAGAATGGTGAATTTGGTCCAGAAGGAAAGAATCGACGTGATAAATGCTCACCGGGGGGAAGGTCACACTATTGCCGCGCTGGCCAGAAGCTTATTCAGGCTGGGAGTTCCTTTGGTGAGAACCAGGGGTGACGTGAGATCCCCGAAAGGCGATCTTTTTGGCCGACTTCTAAATCGGGGGCTTACGGATAGGATCATAACCACCTGTGACATTCTAAGGACCAGTTACTTGACACACCTGAATATGCCGCAGGATAAGTTGATCAACGTTCCGGTGGGAATAGATCATGATTTCTTCTCTCCGCGGGACAGTGACCACACATGGTGGTGGAACCTGAGCCTCCCGGAAGGGAGTCTGGTGGTGGGAATCGTAGGGAGGCTTTCTCCGGTCAAAGGGCACCGGTTCCTAATTCAAGCGGCAGAACAGGTCGTTCGGCAGATACCCGACGTGATATTCATCGTATGCGGCGAGGATGCACAAATAAACGCTGCGGAATTGAAACAGGAGGTAGGAGCAATCGGGTTGCAGGAGAAATTTCGGTTTCTGGGGAAGGTCGAGGACGTTCGAGAGATCATCTCTCTCTTCGACGTGGGCGTGGTGTGCTCCGTGGGCTCAGAGACCATCTGCCGGGTGGCTCTGGAATACATGTCCATGGGAAAACCGGTGGTGGGAACTAGGGTCAATGCCATTCCCGAGGTGGTAGAACATCAGGTCAACGGGCTTCTGGTGGAACCGGGGAATGCAGATGAATTGGCTTGTGCCCTGGTCCAATTGCTGCAAGATGACAAGAGGAGGAGAGAATTCGGAGAAGCAAGTCGCCGAATCGTGACGGGAAAATTCACGTTAAATCTCTTTGCTCAGCAAACGGAAGATGTATATTTTAGCCTGTTGGGTTAGCAGCTTGGAACTCTAAGAAGCAAATCCGAGAAGTTCTCTGGCGTGTGCGGATGGCGCGCTTGACCTGGTTCGCCCAAGGCTCGTCAGCTTCTTGAGTTAACAGGTCTTGAGAACACAGTACGTCGTTCTCGGAAAACCTCGGCAAGGGACGGACTTGTCCTCTCAGGAAGCTGGCTTTGCGGGGAACCACATTTCTCCCGTCAAGGAGGGGATCAGTGCGGGGAAAGGTCGCCCCTACATTTCCCTTCTTCTTGTAGCTCTATGTAGGGTCGTCATCACAATTGGCAGACGAGCACAAGGTGAACACTCGGCCTGAGAATCTTTAGGCTATTAATCATGACCAGAGAAAATGCGATAAAGACGGCGGACAAGATAATCTGGTTTTCCCTGTGTGGTTTCGCGGCCTTTTCCCCTTGGTCGATAGCCGGGGCGCAGACCATGGTCAATCTGGCGCTTCTGGCTTGGTTGACGAAATCTGTTTTGTCCAGAAGCCTAAAGTTTATCTACACACCTTTGAACCTGCCGATTCTCCTCTATGTGGGGACTCAGGCGATCGCAGTCATATTCTCCCCTTACAAGATTCAGAGTCTTTTGGCCTTAAAAGAGGAATGGTTGCTGCTGATTTTCTTCCTGATCGTCAATCATGTCAAAGAGGAAGCCCAAGTCAAGAAACTTCTGACCATTCTGATCTCCGTCTCCGTTCTGGTGGGATTCTACGCCATATGGCAGCATTATTCGGGAATGGACCTGTATCGCCATAGCCAGCTTGAGGCACGAGGACAGGTATACATCAGTCTGGGATTCTTTGATCATCATCTCACGTTCGGCGGGTATTACATGCTTGCTTTTCTGATGACGTCCGCGATGGCTCTGGCCAACAGAAGATACGGTTTTCACGGAATCATGGATTTCCTTGCACCCATAGTGATAGGGCTGTCACTGGTTTTCTGCTATGCCCGCAGCGCCTGGTTTGGAGCGGCAATGGGGGTTTTGACTTTTGGTTTTCTGAGGGGCAAGAAGTTCGTCATTCTTCTGACCTTGGGTATGTTATTGCTCTTTGTGGCGATCTACCTAATTGAACCCACCAGCTGGGACAGGATTAAGGAAATCAGCTTATCCAAAGATAAAGTGGAGTCCACCAGAATAAGATTATGGTTGACTTCAATAAACATGATAAAGGACAAACCCATCTGGGGGATCGGGCTGGGCAATTTTAGCCGGCTGTTTGACCGTTACAAAGTAGAGGGATACTATGATACCACCTGTCATCCGCATAATGATTTCCTGAACGTAACGGTCAACTCCGGGTTTCTGGGGCTGCTGGCCTATATGAGTATGTGGATTATTTTCCTCTATTCCACCATCAAGGCGATGGCCAAGAAAAAAAAGAATGGTTTCCGATACGCGGTGCAGATGGGTGGCGCCAGTGCCATCGTTGGCTTTCTTTTCGCCAGCCTATTCCAGTGTTACTATACCGATGCGGAAGTGAATATGCTCATCATGTTTGTTCTGGGAGTGACCACCGTCGTGAATCTTTCTGCCGGAGGGGGAGAAGCTTGAACAAGATCTCTTGTGTGGTCATCACATGCAATGAATCGACCAATATTAGGCGCTGTCTGGAAAGCATCAGTTGGGCAGACGAGATCATTGTGGTGGATTCGTACAGCACCGACAATACCAGAGAGATTTCCTCCGAGTTTACTGACAAGATCTTCGAGCTAAAGTGGGAAGGCTTCGGTCCAGCCAAAGAGCACGCCAGAAAGCTGGCCTCTGGAAAATGGTTGCTGTCCCTGGATGCAGACGAGGTCGTATCCCAAAAGCTGCGTGAAGAAATTCAAGGAATAGCAGATTCTGAACAACCTTTGGATGGTTACTTCATTCCCAGAAAGTCGGTTTTCCTGGGCCGATGGATCAAACATGGGGGATGGTATCCGGATTTTGTTCTGCGTTTTTTCAGAAATGACAAAGGGAAGTTCACCGCCCGGTTGGTGCACGAGGAAGTGGAGGTTTGCGGAAAATGCGGATACATGAAAAACGATCTTCTGCATCGGACCGACCCGGATTTTGATCACTATCTATCGAAACTGAACCGGTATACGACGATTGACGCAACGCAGCTTTTGAAAGAGGGGAAGAAGGCGGGCCTGCCGGATATTCTCTTAAGACCGGCTGTCACCTTTTTTAAGATGTATTTCTTCAAAAGAGGGTTTTTGGATGGTCTTCCGGGAGTTATTTTGGCTGTTTCCTCGGCATTCCACGTTTTCTCCAAATACGTGAAGCTCTGGCATTTGTACCAGCCCAAAGGTGAGGAAGGGTCACCAGAGCGTGTTTCCCGGTCGTTGCAAGAGTCCACGTTGCAGAAGGGATAACAGCGTATATTCTATGGATACCGATGTGAATCTCTCGATAGAAAAATGAGAAAGCTCAAGCTAACAGGCAAGGAAAGATTCCTGGTGGTTAGAACCGACCGCATCGGGGACGTGGTTCTATCCACACCGGTCTTGGAGGTAATAAAATCCGGTTTTCCCCAGGCGCACGTGGCCGTGATGGTTTCTCGCTACGCCGCGGACGTGCTTAAACACAATCCGTATCTTGACGATGTGATAATTGATGACACAGAAGATCGTCACAAAGGCATCAACGGATTCTTCGACCTGGTCAAAGAGGTAAGAAAGAAGGGCTTCGACATTGGCATCTTATTACGACCGACCTTACTGTCAGCCCTTCTGCTTTTTCTATCAGGGATAAGGTACAGAATCGGGACCGGCTTCCGCCTCTACCAGATCCTCCTTAATCGGAAGGTTTACGTACACCGAAAGGTGAATCTGCGTCACGAGGCCGAGTACAACTTAGACCTGCTTGGACCTCTGGAGATTCCAAAATGGAAGGTCCTGCCCAAAATGTATGTTACCCCGGAGGAGGAGAACTTCGCCTATCAGATTTTCAACGAATTCGAGATCGCACCGGGAGACGTGGCGGTGGTTGTTCATCCGGGAAGCGGCAATTCCTCTCTCAACCTGCCACCGAGGAGATTCGCCGAGGCAGCGGACATGCTCATCGAGAAATTCAGGGCGCGGATAATCTTCACCGGCTCGGAACAGGAGAAGGAACTGATTGATCTCGTAAAACGGAGCATGCATCATGAATCTCTTGATTTGGCCGGCAGAACGACACTTAGGCAGTTGGCGGCCATTTTGAAGAAGGCGGACGTGGTGATCTCGAACAGCACCGGACCGATGCACGTGGCTTCGTCGCTGGGCACCCCCACGGTGGCCATCTTCTGTCCCATCTTTGCCGCAAGTCCCATCAGGTGGGGACCGTATGGCGAGGGACATCAGATTATTCTTCCACCGGTGCCGGTCTGTTTTAAGTGCAAACCTGTAAGCTGTCCGCATTATAACTGCATGGACAAGATCAAGGCCGAGCAGATTGTATCCAAGGTGGAAGCGGTCTTGAAAAATAAGCCAGACATTGCCCAGACCAAAAGGCCGTGAGACCGTTACCCAGCAAGTTCAAGGCTGTTGTGTCCGATGCGTGGGTTGGCCTGAAGGTCCGATGGATAGAGCGACTACTTGGCGGAACCAATCCGAAGCGATTTGAAGGCCGAGCCTGATTTCCAAGGCGATTCAGAAGGCGGTGTAAGTGAATCTGGCAGAATTCATAATCTCGGTCGAAGCATTCAACGCTAACATCGACATCTCACTGGTTAGAAAAGCATACGAATTTTCGGCGAAGGCTCACCGCGGTCAGTTCCGGGAATCGAAGACGCCGTATCTGGAACACTGTCTGGAGGTGGCTTTTATCTTAGCGGAGCAGCACTTGGACTCGGCTACCATCGCGGCAGGCCTGTTGCATGACGTAGTAGAGGACACCTCCGTAACCATCGAGCAGGTCGGGCAGGAGTTCGGAGAGGAGATAGCCCTCTTGGTGGACGGAGTCACCAAAATCGGAGAGCTGAAATTCAAGAGCTTAGAAGAGGAGCAGGTGGAGTACTTCCGGAAGATGCTTCTTTCTATGGCTAAAGACATCCGGGTGATAATCATCAAGCTGGCAGACCGATTGCATAACATGAGAACCTTAGACTCTCTGGACAAAGAAAAGCAAAAGAGGGTGGCCTCCGAGACGCGTGAAGTCTACGCTCCCTTGGCACACCGTTTTGGAATGGCCAGAGTGAAATGGGAGTTGGAGGACCTCTCCCTGAAATACTTGGATCCGGAGGCTTATAATGAATTGGTCAAGAAGGTGAACGCCAGAATAGAGGATCGGGAAGCCTATATCTCCGAGATCACCAAGCCTTTGAGTAGGGAGATGGAGAAGGCAGGGATAAGGGCGGAGATAGTCGGGAGACCCAAGCATTTTGATTCCATCTATCGAAAGATGAAGAAAAGAGAAAAACCTTTTGAGGAGATATACGATCTCTTTGCCATTCGCATCATCCTGGATACGGAGGCAGACTGCTATCATGTTTTGGGCATAGTTCATACTCTCTGGATGCCGGTGACGGATCGTTTCCGCGATTATATTGCCCTGCCCAAGTCCAACATGTACCAATCGCTTCATACAACGGTGATCGGTCCCCGGGGCAAGATGGTGGAGATACAGATCAGAACTCATCAGATGCACCGGACGGCTGAATACGGCATAGCCGCACATTGGCTGTACAAAGAGGGTCGAAAGGAGCCGGACGATTCGGACAAACAGATGACCTGGTTAAGGGAGATGCTGGAGTGGCAAAAGGACCTGACCAATCCGTCGGAGTTTTTGGAGTACCTCAAGATCGATCTCTATCGGGACGACATTTTCGTCTTTACTCCCAAAGGGGAACTGAAGCAACTGCCTAAAGGATCCACTCCTTTGGATTTTGCCTATGCGGTTCACAGTCAGGTAGGTGATCACTGCGTTGGGGCTAAGGTGGACGGAAAGATGATCCCCTTGAATACCGTTCTTTCCAGCGGACAGGAGGTGGAGGTGGTCACCTCTCCGCATCAAAATCCCTCACAGGATTGGCTGAAGATCGTCAAAACACCCCGGGCACGAAGCAGGATCAAACACTGGCTGAGACAAAAGGGATATGAGGAGAGCATCAATTTGGGGAAGGATATTTACGAACGGGAACTGAAGAAGCACAATCTAAAACCTCTTTCCGAACAGGAGCTTTCCGACCTGGCCATGGGTCTGAATTTCCGTAATTTTGAGGCCATGCTCTTCGGCCTGGGAAACGGAAGCTTCTCCATGCAATCCGTTCTGGGCAAGCTTCTCCCGGAAGAAAAGCAGAGAGAGATTCAGCCTTCGATCATCAAGCGATTTGTGGACAAGGCCCGAGGAGCCGCCCAGGGGATAAGAGTCGGCGGCATGGGAAATTTGATGTTTCGCTTCGCCCAGTGCTGCCAGCCTGTGCCGGGCGAGGAGATCGTGGGCTTCGTGACCAGGGGACGGGGCATCTCCATACACCGCTCCGACTGTCCCAATGCTTTACAGATGCTGACGCAGGATGAAAGGAAAATAAAAGTGGAATGGGACGTGGGAAAGGATCAATCTTTCATGGTGAGACTGGACGTTTTAGTGGAGGATCGCAAGAACATATTAAGAGACATCACTGAAGCCATCGCCGATACCGACACCAACGTCAGGGGGGCGGAAATAAAAGGCGGTGAGACCACCGCCCTGGGGAGTTTCATCGTTGAAGTGAAAAACATAAACCACTTAAACAAGACCTTAAAGAAGATAAGGAAAGTAAAGGGGGTCATACAGGTTGAGAGATCCAAGAGGACGGAGGAAATACCGAAAGATGCCGGCGAGTGATTTCGACGTTCAGCAGAGTGATGGTTTGAGGTGGCTTTCCTTCCCGGTTTTGGAGGCGCATGGTTTCACTCACCACGGTTTCGTGGTCAGGGATGAAAATCCCCAAGGGCGTGAAAACCGGAGGAAGATCAGGCGGCTTTTGCCGAAGATCACCTCTTCGGAGAGGAAATTAGTCTCTCTTCAACAAGTGCACGGGGACGAATGTATGATTCTACGTTCGACAACCCGACTCAAAAAAAGGTACAAAGGAGATGCCATTTTGACCAACCGGAACGATGTGTTTATTTCCGTACAGGTGGCCGATTGTCTACCCATTTTCTTGTTAGATGAGAGAAAAGGAGTGATCGGCTTAGTTCATGCCGGCTGGAAAGGGACCCTTCTCGGAATCAGCCGGAGAATCGTGGAAGAGGCCAGGCACAGTTTTGGTTCCAGGGCCGGGGACCTCATCATATTATTCGGTCCATGCATCCGAAGTTGCTGTTATGAGGTGTCGGAGAATCTGGCGGTGCTGTTTGATCCGAAATGTGTCAATCACTCAAAGGACGGCAGGTTTGCTCTCGATTTGTCTTGCGCCAACCGGCAACAATTCCTAAGTTGCGGAGTAAAAGCGCACCGGATTTTCGAAGTTGAAAGATGTACCTTTTGCGAAAGTGAGATGTTCTGTTCTTACAGGCGAGAGGGGGAGAATAGCGGAAGGATGATCGGATTTCTGGGAATCAAATGAAAACCGTTCAGATCGGGGCAGCGGAAGCTAACGGGAGGACTCGAAGATGAAAAGGTACCTTTTATTTTTGTGTTTCTGCGTTTTCCTTCTTGTCGGTACAGAAGGGTGGGCTATCACCGGGTTGGGGATAGGGGTGAGGGGTGGGATAGTACAGAGCTACCGGAACAACAACTTAAATTCCATTCCTAACCGCGGTAAGAATTGGTTGGAGGGGACGCCTACGGTCGGAGTACACCTCAAAATCGGCACTCTGCGGATCATTCAACTGGAAGCATCGGCTGAATACTCCTGGAGAAAGAAAGAGATCACTTTAGATGATCAGCCTAAGGCGGATTTCAAAACCCATGATTTCTCGCTAAATGGCACCGCCAAGTATGTGTTTTCTTTCCCGATTGTGAAACCATTTCTGGGAGCCGGGGCCGGGATGCATAGACTGGTGTACAGTCTTTCCTACAAAGGATCGTCAATCCATGTACCCGAGGACCAGAGCAGAATAGGGTTCCATGGCGTAGGGGGTGTACTCCTGTCCTTTCCCGCCATACCGTGGGAGCTTTCGGCTGAGGCGAGATACACGGTAATTCAGACGAAGGGCGATCCTACCCGCTATCTCACGATACTGGCCGGACTTACGTTGAACCTTCCGTAGACCTCGTAGAGGAGTACGACCTGACGCGTTGTGAGTGACTTCATCCCCACCTGACTTCTTTTGAAACAATCTGCCTATCGATAACCGGGTTGGCAGCCCGGATCAGGCAGAAGCGCGACACGAATCGCTCCTACCAGCTTCTACGATAGCTTCATCGAAAGCTTCTGGTGGTTTCCGCAAAGAAAGAGTTGACAAAAGCAGGAGGTCTTATTATAGTTCCTACCACTATGAGTGCAGCCTAGGAGGATGAGCATGAGGAAAATACTCGCAGTCGCACTGGTGGTTCTGTTCTTTCTGATCCCTTCCGCATCAGCCCAGTTCTTGGGACAACTCTCGCCGGCGCCCACGTTGCACAGAGGGGACAGCTTTGTCGGAGGGTATCTCGGAGTCTATGAACATGCCTTCTCGCTTATTGGGCAGTATCGTTTCGGCATGGCCAGATACGTCGATTTAGGCTTGAAGCTGGCGATGGTCAATTTGAACTCAGGCGGCGGCGACAATACCGGCCTGGCTCTAAGCGGTGATGCGAAATACTGGTTCATGGAGCGGGCTACCGGAGATCCGATCGACCTTTCTTTCGGAGGGGGGATGGAATATGCCAAGATCTCGGACTTCAGCATCTTTGGACTGGGAATAAACACTGTCGGCTCTTACAAGATCGAGTATGGCAAGGACAAGAGTGTTACCCCTTACGGCTGTCTGAATCTGCGATGGGCGCGCACCAGTTCCGACAAGTCCGGTGACGGGAACGGAAAGGAGGATGGCGGGGGGAGTTCAAGCCACAGCGATGTCGATGTAGCTTTGGCCCTGGGCGCGGAACTCAAGGTTTCGTCGCGCATGCACCTGATCGGTGAGTTGGAAATAGACGATTACGTCGGTTTCATAGGCGGAATAAACTACAATCTATTCTAAGCCGGCGAATCAAAGGAACCCAACTCAGCTCTGGATCACCAGAGCTTTTTTTTGAGCCACTCGACGTTGAAGCAGCTTCACCACGAAACGATCAGCGTTGAAGGAGTTCTCATTTTTCCCGTCTTTGTCTGCTGTATCGGGTGCTCGTTTGCTTAAAGCCAAAGACGTGCACTACCACGTCAACTCGAATCGTGGCCTGAGGGTTTACGTTGGTGGCGGAGTCACCTCCTTGGTGACGGGCTGTCTGACCACCATCTTCTGCTGAGCTTGACCGGAAGAGGAGAATTCCAGTACCTGGGCTATCATTGTACGGCGATCGGGGCTTCGCTTCCGATTTTCTCAAGATGAGTTTCTTGGTCGGAGACAAGGTCCAGCGCCGGGTTTTGCGTTGGTGAGAAAGAGTCCGGAGATGGACCGAAAGATGCAGAAAGACGTCTTCAAAATCCTGGTTGTGCGCTTCAGCTCGCTGGGAGACATTGTCCTCACCACTCCGGTGATCCAGGCGCTGAAAAGCGGATTTCCTAACAGCCACATATTCTTCTTGACCAAAACCCAATATGCGGATCTATTTAGAGACGATCTTCGGATGTTTTCCGTAAGCCAGTTCGACAAAGACGGAAAGCACAAAGGTCTCCGGGGATTTTTAAGGCTGGTCCGCGAGCTGCGATCCCACGATTTCGACTTGCTTATTGACCTTCATGCCAATCTGCGGAGCTCTTTGGTCCGTCATCTGACGAAATCGGAGGTCAAACTGAAATACGACAAACGTCGGCTTTCCCGATTTCTCATGGTTGGTCTCAAGTTCTTGAAGACAAAGCCCGTTCGCACCATAGATTCCTATCTTGGAGTCTTGGAGAAGCTGGACATAGCCCCTTCAGACAAGGCGCCCTACCTCTACCTAAGCAAAGCCGACATTGAGTTCTCGGAACATTTTCTGCTTGAGGAAAAGGTAAAAAAGGATGATATTGTGGTGGGAGTTCATCCCGGGGCAAGATGGGAGACCAAAAGATGGGATGAAGCGAAGTTTAGACAAGTCTGTCAGGTTTTGGTCCGGAAGGTGAACTGCAAAATCCTGTTGCTAGGCGACGCCGGGGATAAGGAACTCATCGAAAGAATAAGCACGGGCATGCCGGCTGGAACGATGGTTAAAGCGACGGGACTGCCGTTGAGAAAGCTGATGAGCCTGATAAAGCGATGTGCTTGTCTGGTGGCCAACGACTCGGGCCCCATGCAGATCGCTTGGGCTTTGCAGGTGCCGGTGGTGGCGATTTTTGGTCCGACCCATCCCCACTTGGGTTTTGCTCCGACCGGGGCAAACGCCGTGATTCTTTGTGCCAACGTCAAGTGCAGCCCGTGCAGTCTACACGGGAAGAGAAGATGTCATAAGAAGGCCAGATTGTGCATGGATTTGATCACACCGGAGATGGCTATCGAAGCGGTGGAGAGATTGCTCCCAGAGAACAAACTCATTTCGAAGGAAAGTTGATTGACCAGAAGATTCTCATTTCTACTGCTGTTCTTTCTGCTATTTTCCAAAGCTTTGTCGCAGCCCCGGGACTATTCTCTGGGTGCGAATGCCGACTCATCGGATTCGCTGATCAAGCCGGGTCTGTCAGACACGCTCACTCGCATATCCGTTCGAGCATTTCTTCAAAGTGATCCGTTCACGGAAGGAATGGCCAAGGATTTTCCTCCGTTGGAGGAAATCACTTCAGAAGACATCAACAATTCCATAGCAGAAAATGTCGGAGACTTGTTCGATCAGTGGAGTCTATTATCGACGACAAAGGTCGGGCCTTGGGGTCAGCCGGAGGCAGCCACCTTCAGTGGAAATGCGCGTGGGGTTAATATCTTCACGGATGGAAGTCCATTTCAGCAAGCGGACTTGTATTTTCCCCAAAAGGGGAATCTGGATCTGAACGCAATTCCTGTGTCTTCTGTCTCCAGGCTGCAATTGCTGCCTATAGGACTATCTAACCTATCCGGAGACGGTCCGGGAGCCATAGGCGTCAACATCGTCACCAAAGACTTTGACGGCGACCAGCCTTACTCGAAAGTGATGGCCGATCGGGGTCCTTACGGTTTTCACCGGGAACAGGTGGAGTTGGGAAGAGGGATTTCGACCAAGGGAAAGATCTATGCCACCGGAGAGTTCAAAAAGTCAGATGGCTATCTGATTAACTCGGATTATGATGCTTTCTCGACCTGGGCAAAGGCTACGTACAGCCTGACTAAGAAAATGGACCTAAGGCTGTCGGCCTGCCAATACAAAACCAAAATGGGACTCCCGCTTTTCCCGGATGCAAGCTTCAAAGACGCCAGGAAAGAGGTGAACAATTGGGGAATTGGCGGTGCCATCCTCTTCCAGGAAGATATCCATTCCCTTCTGAACTTGGATCTGCATTACGGCAGAGACAACCAAGAGGTCAAAAGCCGGGCTTACGATTTCGAGACCAAGAAAGTTGAGGAGGCGATCGGTCTGACGGCCACGCAGACTCTGATGAGGCAGAAAAGCGACATCAGAATCGAAGGGTGCGCCGAGAGGAAAAGCCTAATAGCTTTGACGTCTGAGCATGCCGCTTATAGTGGCTACGTTTCGATCGCGGATCTGTACACGTTACGTCCGACCGTTTCGCTGATCCTGTCCTCGAGGTTAAGTAAGCAGGAAGGACTTGATGCCGGGATTTCGGGAGGCGCCGGATTATCTTGCAACCTCTCCAATGGGGTGGACCTGTATTGGACGGCACAAAGATTCGTTGGTTTTCCATCTCTCATGGATCGTTTTTGGCCTCCTTTTTCGATTAGCTTCAAGGATACCGCTCCAGACTATATGGAAGAAGGCGATAAAACCCTGAAACCACAGGAGTCTCTCTCGTCCGAGTTCGGAGCGAGTTTAAAAAAAGAGAATTACAGAATCAGCGGCTATCTGTTCGGCTCAAAGATTGACCATTCCATCTGGTGGTCGAACGGAGACACGACACTTTATTACGGACACTTCAAACCGGTAAACTCCGGAGCGCGGATCTGGGGAGCCAACCTAAATCTGAGAGGTCAGTTCCTTAATCATTTGCAGGCATATGCCTCGTATTGTCTTAGTCGAGGCGAAAACTCAGACAGGAAAACACGATTGCCCTATTCGCCGGAACACTCCCTTTTCAGTTATGTTCAATTTGAGAACGAGTTCTTAAAGAAAGAGATCGGAGTCGGACTGAGACTGGAAGGGCAAGTCATATCGGAACGGTTCATGGATGAGTACCAGAAGGACCGGGAACCCGCAGTGGCTCTGGTGAATGGAAAGATCACCATGCGCTTCTTGGATTTCCATTTCTATTATGCAGTTCGCAACATCACCAACCGGTCCTACCGGCTGACCGGTGATTACTCCATGCCACAAAGAAGCTTCTGGTGGGGATTTTATTGGGAGTTTTTCGATTGAAATCAAGACCGCAAATCGCAGATTGCAGAGTGTAGATCGTTAAGTCAAGTTCTCAATTTACACCTGAGAGAATGAGGTGAGAGATGACAAGGGAAGAGGCTTTGGATTTGGTGCAGTCGAAGGTCAAAGGCAAAAATTTGATCAAGCACATGCTGGCGGTAGAGGCAATAATGGGAAGAGTGGCTGAGCGTCTGAATGAGGACGTGGAGATGTGGAAACTAACCGGCCTTTTGCATGATTTGGACTATGATGAAACCGTGAACGATTTCGATCGCCATTCCCTTCTGACTTGCGAATGGCTGAAGAACTTCAACTTGGACGAGAAGATACTCTATGCCATAAAATCTCATCCCCGGAAGGTGGAGCCACGATCCAAGATGGACTGGACTCTTTTTGCGGCCGACCCATTAAGCGGTTTGATCGTTGCCTCTGCTCTGATGCACCCTACCAAGAAATTGAAAAACGTAACGGTGGAGTTCGTTTTGAACCGCTTCAAAGAGAAGAGATTCGCCGCCGGAGCCAATCGGGAAGATATTAGAGCCTGTGAGAAAATCGGACTTTCTCTGGATGAGTTTGTCAAGCTGGGCTTGGAGGGTATGCAGAAAATCGACGAGGAATTGGGACTGTAAAACAATTCTCAAATGCTGGAATCGTAACGGAGCTTCAGTTAGATTCGCTCAATCACCTCGAATTCGAGCCAGTCAACGAGGAGACCATGAGTCAAAGGAACACGATTAAGGAGACCACAGAGACTCTGAAGAAAAAAGAAGTTTCTCTGAGAGATCAGTTCAAAACGAGAGCCATCGGTATTCTCGGATCATACGTGAGGGGCAAAGAGAAGAAAACGAGTGATCCTGACGTTCTGGTAGAATTTCAGAAGCCGATAAGCCTTTTTGAGTATGGGGACTTAGAGGATTATTCAAGAAGGATATTGGGTGCGAAAGTCGATCTGGTGTCGAAGAAAGCCCTAAAACCCCCCATCGGCAGGCGCATTTTGGTATAGGTCATCTACATATGAATAAGCGAGAATATAGTGACTAGGTTCAGGATATTCTCGATTCGTTGGATGCTATCACCAAGTTCACCCAGGGAACGAGTCTTGAGACCTTTGTGGAGGACCAGAGGACGATTTTTGCCGTGGTGCGGGCGATTGAGATCATTGGAGAGGCGACAAGGAATATCCCTGAGTCAATAAGAGAGAAATATCGAGACGTTCCCTGGAAAAAGATGGCGGCGATGAGAAATAAGCTGATTCACGGATATTTCGGGGTTGGCGAAGCAATTCTCTGGGGGTAGTAAGGAGAGACGTTCCGGTGCTGAAACCATTGATCCAAACGGTTATGGACGACATGGAGGAACGAAGTGCCTGATCTCTTACTGTAGTCGTGGAAAGAGAATGGTGCTTGTGCAGGCCGCAACAGAGTGAACAGTGCAGCTATGAGACAAATGAGTTTCTTGCGGGTAACGGGCCTTGCCGTTTTGATATGGCTATCGATTCCGGTTTTGGTCTTTTGTGATGATCAATCCTGCGGTGTTTCAATTGCTTTTCATCCCTCGCAGAAAGATACCGTCAAGGCCCCTGACAGATGGATAGCCTGGGACAAAGCACAGCATGTAGGAGTGAGTGCTTTTTTCTCCGGAGTCTTCTTTGACATCTTTCACCATTTCTACCACAACCGCCGAGAGTCCTCAGCCTATTTGTCAGCGAGTCTGACCCTTAGCTTAGGGTTGGGAAAGGAATTCCACGACAGGAGAACTCCCCACGGCAGATTCAGCTACAAGGATTTGGCTGCAGACATGGTGGGCATCGGATTGGGCTTGTGGATTGCCGCCAGATGACCTCACGCTTATCCCCCTCTCCACAAATGTGGAAAGGGAAACAATGTAGGGACAGCCCTTGCTTCGTACTGAGTGCGCTCAGCACGAAGCGTGGCTATCCGTCCTGAGTTTCGGACTTCAGAATCCCATGAATAGCTCCTCTAAACAGAACAAGCGGGCCGTCTTCGGATGGGCGAGCTACGACTTTGCCGATACCATCTTTTCCATGAACATAGTCACCATGTATTTTGCCCAATGGATCGTGGTGGATAATCATACGGAGGACATCTTCTATAGCTTAAGTTATGCCGTTTCCATGCTTCTGGTAGCTTTCACCATGCCGGCTTTGGGAGCAGTCTCCGATGCGAAAAGAAAACGGCTTCCGTTTCTCTTCACCCTGACCTCAGGCTGCATTCTGTCAACCTTCTTTTTGGGCATAGCCGGCAATGCGGTGGAGCACGTCGCCACCAAAGTCCTGGTGGCTTTGATCCTTTTTGGCGTCGCCAATTACTGCTATGAGGGAGCATTGACTTTCTACAATGCCCTTCTTCCGGAGGTAAGTACTCCGGAGACCATTGGCAAAGTCTCCGGCTGGGGGGTGGCACTGGGATACGTAGGTGCAATTGTGGGCTTACTTCTGGTTAAGCCTTTTGTGGACGGGCACATCTTTGGTCTCAAGCTCCCTTTCACTCAAGGCGGGAGGCAGGATGCTTTCATTCCAACCGCACTGTTCTTCTTTCTGTCCAGTCTACCCATATTCTTATGGGTGAAAGAAAAGGCGGAACAAAATACAGAGAATGTCAAAATTAAGGAGGCATTCCGGCGAGTGTGGGACGGAATATCCAACACCAAGAAATATCCGGGTGTGCTACGATTTCTTTTGGCCAACTACTTTTTTTCAGACGCCATCGCCACGGTGATCATTTTCATGGCGGTCTACGCTCAGGTGGTGATGGAATTGCCGGATTCGATAAAGCTGTGGTTTTTCATCGTCGCCACCACTTTTGCCGTGGTCGGTTCATTCCTGTGCGGTTACGTCAGCGATTTGATCGGCCCCAAGAAAACTTTGGTGTACGTCGTTTTGGGATGGACCATCAGTTTGTCCGTAGTGATGTTTACTGCGAGCCGAACAGTCTTCTGGATCATAGGTCCGTTTATAGGAATCTGGCTGGGCTCCACCTGGACTGCTTCCCGGCCACTTCTGACCGGTCTGGTTCCCAAGGAAACACTGGGTCAGTTTTTTGGTCTCTATGCCCTATCCGGTCGGGTGGCTGCCGTAGTTGGGCCGCTTCTCTGGGGAGTAGCAGTTCTTTATTTCAAGGCTGATAACCTAATGGTTCGGAGTGTCGTGAGACTACTCAAAAGGATTGGTTTTACTTTCTCTCCTCAGGTGATTTCGACCATTCAATATCGTTTTGCAGTTGCCATTTTGGTGGTAATGATGTTAGTTGGTCTTCTGGTATTATTGAAAGTCCCCGATAGGTTCGAGAAAAGGATTTGAGTGATCGAAGCTCGGTTATCGGTGACGAAACTCGTATCGACTTTCGAGACTCGAAGTTTGAAGCCGGAAAAGATAATAGAGACACCTTCAGTCGAGTGTCATTGTGACAAAGCGAAACAATCAAATGGAGAAAAAACTACCCGCTGATCTGAGAGGCGAAGACGGTGAGAGACTATTTCGTCCAACACCAGCAATTGACTGAAAGAGTTTTCGAGCAGCGAGCTTCGCACAAACGAGTTTCGATACGAGCCTCGATGCCGACAAAGGAATACCGGGCACTGTTAGAGGAGGAGTCTTGTCACGTCTGCGGAATCCGAGTGACGGGCACGAATATGTCGGAGTGGCCCATATTCACTCCGTCGATTCAGACGGTGGCCAGCCGGTGGCAGAAATCATCAAGATCGGACAGGAATTGGGATTGGATTTTCTCCTGTTCTGTGATCACATGACCCTCAATTCTCTGCATCTTGGCTTGGAAGGATGGCATGGGAAGACTCTGGTTCTGGTCGGCTATGAGATACATGACCAGAGAAACCAAAATCACTTTTTGGCCTTCGACGTGAATGAAGTTCTGCCGGGGGAGTTGGAGGCCAAGGAGTACGTCAAAGGCATAAGAGAAGGCGGCGGTTTGGGCATCATTGCTCATCCGGATGAGACCAGGAATCACCCCAAATTCCCTCCTTATCCTTGGACGGCATGGGAGGTTGAAGGCTTCGATGGAATCGAGATTTGGAATCAGATGTCGGAGTGGATGGAAGGCATAGCTCACACCAACCGTTTCCGGTTGTTTACGTCTCCCCGCCGTTTTCTCACCAGTCCCACGCCCAAGACCCTAAGATTCTGGGATGAATGCAACAAACAGAGAAAAGTATGCGGAATCAGCGGGGTGGACGCCCATGCACATCCTTTCAGGTTAGGACCATTCACATTCGTGATTTTTCCCTATAAAGTCCAATTCCAGTCGCTGAGGGTCCATCTACTTCTGAAAGAACCACTGTCCTCAGATAGTCAAACCGCCAAAAGACAGGTGATCGACGCTATCAGAGAATGCCGTCTCTTCATATCCAATCATCGCCAGGGGGATGGCAGAGGATTTGAGTTTCATGCGGAAGGCAAAGACCGAACAGCTGGTATGGGTGACACCATCTTTTGTTCGGAAGCGATTTCGTTGGTGGCAATGACTCCCCAAAAATGCAAGATCAGACTTTTAGCTGACGGAAGAATCGTGAGCGAAAAGAAGGGAAGGAATTTGGAGTACTCAACGAAGAACCCAGGCAATTATCGGGTGGAAGCATACAAAGGTAAAAAGGGCTGGATTTTCTCAAATCATATACGAGTTGTTACCTCTCCCCTGGCGGGAGGGTAGGGAGAGGGTGGGATCTCGTAGGGGCGACCCTCGCGGTCGCCCAAAGAATGCATAGTGTCTTCAAGGACTGGAGGCAATCCCGCAAGAGCAGGATTTCACAAAGCCCATCTGTTGGTCAGGGTTACCCCTATCCCTGACCTAAACTTGCATCGGGGTAAGGTACCCCGATGCAATGTAAGTTCTGATTTAAGGATTTTTTACAGTTGGGTGCGCAGTTGTCCGCAGGCGGCAAGGATGTCCTCGCCTTTGCTTCGTCTTGATGTAACAGCAGGACAGCGGGGATAAAGATAGTCTCTGAACGCAGAGATTTTCTCCTCCGAGGGTCTCTCGTAAGGCAAATCGGCCACAGGATTGTAAGGGATGAGATTTATCTTGCAGGGGATACCGTGAATTAGCTTGACCAACGCCTCAGCATCTTTTTCGGAATCGTTTATGTCCTTAATCAGGACGTATTCAAAGGTAACCCTTCTTCTTATCTTATCCGTGAAATACCTGATTGCCACCAGCAGATCCTTCAGAGGATATTTCTTATTGACGGGCATGAGTTGATCTCTTTTCTCGTCGGTCGGAGCATTCAAAGAGACAGCCAATTTTAATTTCAACTTCTCGTCTGCCAGTCTCTTGATCATCGGCGGAATGCCCGCAGTAGACAAGGTGATTTTCCCTGCCGCAAAGGAAAGCCCCATCTCGTTGTTCATGATCCTTATCGCTCGAAGAGTCTGGTCGTAGTTCAGCAGAGGTTCTCCCATTCCCATCAGCACTACGTGAGTCATCTTGTGATGCTGAAGCGCTATGATTTGGTCGACGATCTCACCGGCAGTTAGATTTCTTTTGAAGCCCATTTTGCCCGTAGCGCAAAACGTGCAACCCAAAGGGCATCCCACCTGAGTGGACACGCATACCGTGACTCGGTTGCCTTCCCACATTAGGACTGATTCGATCTTCTCTCCGTCCGAAAGCTCAAAAAGGGACTTCTCGGACAGATCCTTCTGGGAAGTCTGACTCTTCACCAGTTTGGCGCTTTCAATGAGGGCCACTTTGCCAAGTCTGTCCCGGAGGTTCTTCGAAAGCTCGGTCATTTGGGCAAAATCACTGACGCCTTTGGCATAGATCCATGAGGCCAGCTGGCGAGCCTTGTATTTGTTCTCCCCGAGTTCCCCCATAATCTTCTCGAGGTCCTCTAACCACAATCCTTTTAAGTTTATCTTTGGAGTTTTCTGTATCATGAATGAGCGCCTCCTAGTGGAACGGCTGAACTTGCCTTCACACTCTCAGCCAACCGGCCAGAATGCCCTTTGAGTCCGATAGACTAGGTCGTTGCCCGTTCTACCTCGGTTTCCAGGGGAACCTTCGATGACACCACCAGAGCATCTTACCGGACTCCAGTCCTGTTTTGGTGGCCTCACTTCTTTCTACGACAAATGGAACCAGATTCTTGGTCTGTCTTCTTAGGGTTCTTAGGATTCGGTGGGCGTAACCGGACGACTGACAATCCATGTCAGTGGGCCATCACTTGGGTTTTCCAACGCCGAGGGGGCATTCGCTTTTGGAGCACGTGAAAGGAACGTCTCGACGTCAAAGCTTGCTTGATCTCGAAGCAATTCGTATTTGACCCAACGCAAAAAGAAGAAAGAACTCTTGGCAAAGCAAGGAATAAATTGTATAATTGGAAGACCGGGAAGTGAGAGATTGTGACGTCCGTGGGAGTCAGTATTTCGAAATGGGTCGAAACGGAAGTATCAGCCTTACACCCGACCAGAGGAGGAGCAAGTTAGATGAACAAAGGAAAATATCTCAAATTATTCGCCTTATTCGGTCTTTCGGTTTTGCTCTTCGGTTGTGCCACCACGGGCCCCGGTGGCAAAAGGAGTCTGATCTTGATTTCTACCGAGCAGGAGGTTTCCATTGGGCAGAGCATGGCGAAAGACGTGGAATCTCAAAACAAGGTCGCGGATGACTCGGTCTTAGCCAGGTATGTCAACGGCGTGGGACAGAAGATCGCCCAGCTTTCCGACCGGACTGACCTTTCTTATCATTTCAAGGTCCTGCAGTCTCCGGAAATCAATGCTTTTGCCTGTCCCGGGGGATTCATCTACGTATACAGCGGTCTTTTGAAAACCATAGACAATGAAGCTCAGTTGGCGGGAGTCTTGTCGCATGAGATCGGACACGTGGTGGCCAGGCACAGCGTGAAACGACTACAGCAGGTTTTGGGCATTCAGGTGCTCTTATCCATAGCCTTGGGAGAATCAAGCGAGATCACCCAAAAGGCGATAGGTGCCGGAGTGACAGTGATTTTGCAGGGCTACAGTCGGCAGAATGAGTTTGAAGCGGACTACGACGGGGCATATTACATGACCAAGGCAGGATACTATCCCGAAGGGATGATTCAGCTTTTTGGAAAATTCCAGGAGATGGAAAAGGGGAGAAAGAGCACGGCTGTGGATCAGCTTTTAGCTTCTCATCCTGCCACCGTTGACCGGATAGCCAGAGTGGAGGAGGAGAGCAAGTCATTCAACTTGGCAAACAAACAACTCACTTTTGGACAAGAGGAATATCAGAAGATTAAGTCGCACTTGAAATGAATCATCGGGTGCTTTGGTAATTGGAGGTAATGCAGATGAGGAACAGACCCATAATATGTATGACGGTCCCGGGAGTATTCGCATGTTTGTTTCTTTATCTTGTGGCTTGGGCACAGCAAGAGCAACCATCTAACCTCCTGTTCAGAGACGAGCCCAAAGCACACGCTCTGTATGACAAAATGATCCAGACGATCAAAAAGGCCAAAACGATGAATTATGAGAGCGAATATTGGTGGGAAACTCGAGGGATGGAAATGGGTCATTGTACATATCAGCTCTGGATGAAGAAGCCAAACTATGCGCGCCTAGAGGGGATGAGGTACGGGAGTGAAAGTAAGGGAATACTTGTCGGCGACGGTGACTACTTCTGGATTTACTGGCCGAACGGACGGCCTCAATATGAGTATGATGATTCAACGAGCTATGCGAAAACTCGATTTAACGTATATACAAAAATAAGGACTCCCACGGGCATGCACTCCATTGCCCACGAAATTGATAGGTTAGGGCTAAACACAGTCATGACCATCATCGAACCCAGTGTTTTCCACGGATACACCGATCCGTTTGACTCATACCTGGATGGTGTAAGGTGGATGGGGGCAGAGAAGATAGGTCAAGAGGAGTGTGAGGTCATTGAGGTCAGTTTTATGAACCATCAGCGAAGCCGGTATCTTTGGCTCTCCAAAGCTGATCATCTCCCCCGAAAGTTAAAAGAGATTATTCGGGTTGGAACTGACATAATCAAACACGAGCAATGGTCCAATGTGTCCACGGATGACGAAATACTGATGGATAAATTCTCCTGGAAACCACCTGCAGATTGGCAACAGTGGCAACCTCCCAGTTTGGAGGAAGGGTTGCTAAAACCGGGCACAGAGGCACCGGATTTTGATCTGACCTCAACCAAAGGAAGCAGATTCAGGCTGTCCGACCAGCGCGGGAAAGCGGTGTGGCTTGTTTTCTGGCGAGTGGGATGCCAGGTTTGCCGAGAGGAGATACCCTATGTTGAACAACTATACAGGAAGCATAAGGACAAAGGACTTATAATCATTGGACTCAATTGTGCAGACGACAAGAAGATTGCGTTAGATTTCCTGAAAAAGAATTCAGTCACTTTCCCGGTCATTGTCGACTCCTCTGAGAGTGCAACCAAAACCTTTTTTAAGGACTATCAAAGGTTGCAGGGGATGAGCGCTGTGCCACTTAATTATGTCATCGATAGCGAAGGGAGGGTAAGGGATGCTTGGTATGGTTATGAGAAAGGTGACGAAAGAGGCGTTTTGGCTATTAGAAAAATGGGGATTAAGTGAATATATCTCATGTCGTGGAAAAACGTGTTTCTGGTAGACTCTATGGTTCTTGTGTGCCCGCCGGGTCCCCTGACTTGGCAGGCGGTAGAGGCTGTTGGGTGGGGGGCTCGACATGGGCGCAAGTCATTTGATTCGGCGGGGAAACAGCTCACGTTGGGAAAAGAGGAGTATCAGAATATCAAATCGCGTGTAAAGTGATCTGGGCAATAGCTTAGGCAGGCAAGAGAGGAAATCAGAAAATTGGAGTGTCCCGCCTCTGGCGGGACCTAATTAGGAGGCATAAAATGGCAGAAGAAAAGAGGTTTCTGGTAGACGTGGGAATGAAGGATTTCCCGTTTCCCATGAGGGTGGCTTCCAAAGCATACCCGGAAGGCCAATTCACGGTTGCGGACATCTCCATCAATGCGCGGATCATCCAGGAATTCGAAGCCAGATGGATCGACAAGTTCATTCAGATTCTGCACGAGCATCGGGACAGAATCGGAACGAAAACGCTGCGGGTCAACATCCTGGACTATCTGAAAGAGCTGCAGGCCAAAGCCGTCAGGATTCATTTCAACTATCCTCTTTTCGTTGAGAAGCTGACTCCGGTATCCAAAGAAAAGTGCCTGGTTCGATACCTGTGCACATACTCGGCAAAAGCTTCTTACGTGGCGGAGAAACCAAAGATCATCCTGAAGATGGAGATTCCGGTGATCACCACCTACCCCGGCTCTGCCCGGGAGAAGCCGGGAGGCTTGTTTGGCCAATTGAGCGCGGTGGTGATTGAGACTGAATCCGACAAAGATGTCTATCCGGAGGATTTGGTGGAGATGGTGGATAAACATGCTCTGGCGCCTCTTTACTCGTTTTTGACTGAAGAAGATCAGGCCCATATCATTGAAAAGATTCACTCGGAGTACAAGACCAGCGTGATGCTAACAGACGAGATAAAGGAGGAACTCCGTCGAAATCGGGATATCGTCTGGTATTCGGTTCGTTGCTTCAACTATGGGATGCTGCATTCTTACAGCACAGTCATCGGAACCGAAAAAAGTGCATGGGTTCCATTGAGCGGATATGAAGAAGAAGAGGCTTAGAGTTGTCATTTAGAACAGCTGTGTGACTTTTGAAAGCGCCCTCACTCCCGGCCCCTGGTGGTTCAACTTCGCTCCCTTCGACTTGGCTCAGGGACAGTGAGCAAAATCGAACTGTCACCACCCTGAATCTGTTGAGGGGCGGGATTTTCAACCTGCCCTCTTCCCCAAGGGAAGAGGGAAAGTCAGGAGCACAGGGCTCCTGACATACCTACTGTTCGCAAAATGAATCTAAACCCACCGCAAGCGGTGGGGCACCCGGGGACGGGGTTTTTGCCCTACCTCTTAATTAATTCCTTTAATATCTTTATTTGCTGCTTTCCCAAAGAATTGTCAGGGTTTATCTCAATTGATTTTTCATAATTTGCCAATGCCGGTTCGAATTGTTTGTTTTTCATATATGCGTCAGCTAATACTTCATAGGCAACCCATGAATCAGGCGATAGTTTTACATTGACTCTAAAAACATTAATAGCTGCACCATAATTTTCTTTATCCATCCACAAATTACCAATTTCATTAACCTTATTTGAAAATATGCTGATCAACCTTATATCCTTTGCAAAAAGAGTATTTGTAACATAGGTGTAACGCAGTGAATCTTTCAAAATGCCTTCATCTTTAAACAGGTCCAGTTCATTGCTAATCGCATTGTAATTATTAAAAAAATCCTGCCCTTTTCTATTCTCCGGAAATAGTTCGGGGATAACCAGGCTGTAATCCTCCTTTTCAAGTTCATGATTCAAACTAAATTTTACAACATGGGTGTAATCATGAAAGTAGTATAGGTATATAGTTCCTTCATTCAAATCATAAATGGTTGTGTACATCGTACCACCACCCCAATCCTTTTCCTGATGCATCGTATCCATAACAGAAGCACAAAAGCTAACGGTTGTGTCTCTGTGGCTTTCCAAAAGTTTTTTCCCTTTATGATAAAGAGGGATAGGTATTTTGGTCTCGTCTTTTACCTGTGAAGGGTAAAAGTTTGAGACAATATAGTATTCCTTGTTTCCGGTGATGAGAGAATCGCCTTCAACAACCAAGTATCTGCCTGTTTTATCAACGAAAAAAAACATGGACGTTTCTAACCCGGACAAATTATATCGGCTAAAATATTTCCTTGCATCATCAACAGTAGCGCACTTCTTCATTATATCCTCTAAAAAGTTTACACCGAGACTCTTTTTCCCCAATGTATCTTTAATCGCTAAGTAATCCTCTGCAAAACCATCAAATACAAGACCCGCTTGATTCATCCCGCCTTGCGGCCAAAAATTATCAAATCCAACATAGGCGGCTCCGTATTCGCCATTTTTCCCTTGTTCAAACCAAATCCGAGTATTGGGATTCCAATAATCCTCATTGTTACCAACCATTGTTTTACCAAGCATGGTTATTTCAAACATGCTACAACCGTTTACCTTATGCATCAAAGCAAACGAGTAGATTGAAATTACTGCAAGTATGATAATTAACTTATTTTGTTTCATGGTCTAATGATTCCTTTCTTAAATGGGCGCTAATTTTGATTTGTATGGTTTCGTCTTAAGAAGCCTTATCTCACATAACGTCAGCCAAAGACAGCCTGGTGGGTCCGGTATCCTGCGCATTTGATAAACGAAAGGTGTCGGGGGCGCAGATTTTCTAACTTAGTTACTAACTTTCTGAATAGAATGTTTCATCCGAATGCTCTGATCCTCGTAAAACCCAGAATCCCGTTACCGATCAATGCTGGCCGGCTGAGACGCACCCGGAACAATATGCCCGCCGCTCTCCCGCGCCCTTGGCCAGATTCTCAGCTTGGTGAGAGAGTGTGGGACACCGGAGGTGAGTTCTTCTTCTCATCACAGCTCTGGGGGAAGCCAGCAGGTCAAGAGCCCAGTGCACCTAAAACCTGACCCATCAGCTACAAGAACCGTTCCACCTTGGCTGTGGCTCCGAAAAGAATGCCGTTTCGTTCGAGCACCAGAGTACGAACCTCACCCGGTTTTCCTCTAAGTGCGTCCACCACCGTTCCCATAGTGGCGCCGGTGGTCTTGAGATCTCCCACCTGGAGCAGCACGTCGCCCGGCTCAACACCTTCGACCACCGGTTTTCCATCCCTCTGGGCGACCCCAATTACCTGGTAACTGCCGTCCGCCTCCGGGCGCAGCGTGAGGCCGACTAAGTCCATGTCGTGTGACTCGAACTCCGCGCCTTTCTCGAAGTAGACTGAGCAGTTGGCATAGTCAATCTCCACGCGAAAAGCTTTGAATGCGTTTGGACCCAGAAAGCCATCTACCGGGCGGGCCGTCTTCTTTGAGTACCATTCCCCCAGATTCGATCCGTTGGGAAAGAACCTCGGAAGCCCGACCATGCCGACCTCCGACAGACGCACCGATCCGCACTGGATCTGGGGTAGACGCATGACCTGCCAGGTCGGCTCCTGGGGCCACCATCCCCAGATATTTGCGCATCCAAGCGCGCCACTGGTCCGAGGCCAGCTCGGGTGACGTTGGGAAAGCCGGGCCAGCACCTCGTCGGATACGAAACTGTAGGAAGCGCCGTTATCCAAGGCGAAGCTTGAGCTATCCCCATCCAGGGTCGCATCAATTTGGACAATGCCGGTTTGGGGATTGATGCCCGCGGCGGCGCGAACACCGCGGGGCTTGAGGCTCCCCGGTTTGGCCAGCGTGAGCTGCTTATTCGGATAGTCTAAAACGACCTGGTACTTCTGCAAGACAGTGGAAGGCAGGTTGGCGTCGTTGTGCATCGCGTTGAACAGCCAGCGCGGCTCGAACATAACCATCGACTTTGCGCCTTTGAAATTCAGCTCCATTTGGCCGATCCGCAGGCCGGTGGGCGGCTGCACTTCGAAGGGCGGGACGTTCCCAGCCGCCGTCTTCTTCTTAGCCTGAGAGAGATCAATCCCCAGATCGAGGGCCAGCGATTCGCTCATGAAGAAATCCGGGTTCCCCGTATCGATCCACAGACGAGCTTTGCGCCAGCTTCCGTCCTTTCGCTGGATCTCGGCATCAACCAGCATGCGGTTGTGATCGAGAGTTACCGGAACAGTAACCGAACTGACCTTCTTCTGACAGGATGCCAAAAGCATAAGCACACATCCGCAGGCAGCAAGCAGCCACAAGAATCTTGTCCTCATCCTCACTTCCTTTTCCATTTGTGTGTAACGCCGGCCCTCAGCGGTTGCCGTAACGCGCGGGGTGTTGGTCAAGCGTCCCGAAGGACGGTTGACAACCTCCTTCTACCAGACTTGTTACGCAAGAGTTCCTGAATCGTACAAATGCTTTACGTTGGGCCAGAAGATAGTCCTGACATATTTTGAAAGTCCCCCTCTCTCCCGCCTGTGGTGGTTCGACTTCGCTTACCATCCTGAGTAAATCGAAGAACGGGATTTTCAACCTACCCTCTCCCACAAGGGTATGAACCGTGCGGTACATACCAAGGGGAGAGGGAAAGCTTTTTGTTTCTTTGCGTCAGTCACCAGGATTCCCCGTTTGGGGATCTGTCAAACACTTGGGTTGAGCGGCAGGGGGTTTAGCGCTCTGATCTCCAACCGCGAATTAGAGCTGGTCTTGAAATAAACCTAAACGCGTGATGGCCAGCGGGACCACTACCGAGACTTAGCGTAGTCGACCATCCCCTGGAAATCGACGACAACCACCGGCTCGTCTCCGACCACCCAGCCGTCATGACCCGAGGAGAGCAGCGAAACGTCGCCAGGCCGACACTCAAACTCGGTTCCGTCGTCCATCAGGACCTTCAACACGCCTGACACGTGGTACTGGAAATGCGGGGCTTCGCAGCTCTTCGTCTTGGCAATGGGCTGGAGCGATGTTGACCATCTCCAGCCTGGCTCGAAGGTAGCGCGACCGACGGTCGCCCCCCCGATCTTGATGAGCTCCAGCCGTCCCTTTGGAAACTGCCGGACCTCATCCGGTTTCGCGAAGCTCTTCAATTCAGCTTTCTGCATGACACACCTCCTCTTTGTTTGCGCTGGCCTATCTTTGGACCAGCTAACAATGATTACGCAGTCTGCATGAACAAGGAAAGGCAAACTGGTTTTTTTCCGTTGTATCAGGTGGACTGCACCCCTGAGACTGGACACAAAAGGTTAGGAGGATTTGGCACGGATTGGTATTTTGATACCAAGAAAGGATGGTGCCATGAATCCGAAACGGAAGTTCAGTGTGGAGCTGAAGAGGCAG